>DATFRO010000001.1:0-2293 GCA_035263105.1 Steroidobacteraceae bacterium
CCCTTCTTCCTGTATCGCGCCGAGCATGTGCCGGCCGGGTTGCGTCCTGGCCAGACGTACGCCATCACCGATCTCGAGCTGGCGTCGAATCTGTCGTTCTTCCTCTGGAACACGATTCCGGACGAGGAACTGCTGCAGCTGGCCATCGCCGGCAAGCTCAAGGATCCCGCGGTGCTCGATCGACAGGTCACGCGCATGCTGGCCGATCAGCGCTCGATCACGCTGGCGAGCAACTTCGTCCAGCAGTGGCTCGACATGAAGCGGCTCGACGAGATCGTCCCGGACCAGGCGGTTTTCCCGTATGCATCCGGCCGATCGGATCCTCGCGACGACTTCCGGACCGAGCTGACGCTCTTCTCCGACAGCATCTTCCGTGAGGACCGAAGCGTCGTCGATCTGCTCCGTGCGACGCACACCTATCTCAACGAACGGGTTGCGCTGCAGTACGGCATCACGGACGTGAAGGGCGATCGCTTCCGCCGCGTCGAGCTCGCCAACTCCGTGCGATGGGGGCTGCTGGGGAAAGGCGCCGTGCTGATGGCCGCGGCGTATCCGAACCGCACGTCACCGGTGCTGCGCGGGGCGTTCATCCTCAAACACATTCAGGGCGTGCCGCCAGCGACGCCACCGCCGAACGTGCCGACGCTCGACGAGAAGGACATCGGCACCACCAAGGCGCTCACGGTGCGCGAGATGATGGCCAAGCATCGTGCGAGCCCGACCTGCGCCGCGTGTCACGCGGTCATGGATCCACTTGGGCTGGCGCTCGAGAACTTCGATGCCACCGGCATGTGGCGCGATCGCGATCGCTATGCCGGCGCCGCGATCGATTCCTCGGGTCTCCTGCCCGATGGCACGAAGATCACAGGCCCGGACGACCTGCGCCTGGCGCTGCTGCGCCGGCCCGAACAGTTCGCACAGACGTTCACCGAAGGCCTGCTGACATACGCGACGGGACGCAAACTGGAGTACTACGACATGCCCACCGTGCGTCGAATCGTTCACGGTGCGGCAGCTGGCGACTACAGGTTCTCGACGCTGGTGCAGGCTGTCGTGAAGAGCGATCAATTCAGGCTGCGGAGAGTAGGGCAGCCGGCGGGGGATGAAGGTCGAGTGGCCAAGAAGTGACGTGAACTCAGCTGGTGTAATGCAAAATGCGAAATGCAAAATGCAAAAAGGCGGGCGCTAGAGCCGGGGCCTTCTGCCTTTTGCATTTTGCATTTTGAATTTTGCATTACAGCACGGGAGATCCGAGATGTTCGTTTTCAAGAAGCAGGTCTCACGGCGAACGGTTCTGAAGGGCGTGGGCGCGACCATCGCGCTGCCGCTGCTCGATGCGATGCATCCCGCGGCGACCGCGTGGGCGCAGACGGCCGCGGCCGCCGCGCCGAAGCGGCTCGCGTTCGTCGGCTTCCCGCACGGCGCGATCATGGACAAGTGGTCGCCGGCGCAGACGGGTACGAACTACGAGATGTCGCCGATCCTGCAGCCGCTCGAGCCGCTGCGCGAGCACCTGACGATCGTCTCGGGCCTGCGCAACAAGCCAGGCGAAACGCCGGAACCGCACGGCTACATCGAGATGACGTGGCTCACCTGCGTGAAGCCGTGGGATCACGGCGTCGGCAGTGCCGACGCTGGGGTCAGCGCCGATCAGTTCGCGGCGCGGCACATCGGTCAGGGCACGCGCCTGCCGTCGCTGGAGCTGACGACAGCGCTCGGCGGCGCGCGGATCGCGTGGCGCACGCCGACGCAGTCGCTGCCGCAGGAGGGCAACCCGCGCGCGGTGTTCCAGAAGCTGTTCGGTCAGGGCGATACCGAGCAGGAGCGCGCCGCGATTCTTCACGAGACCGGCAGCATCCTCGATCGCGTACAAGGGCAGGCGGCGCGGCTGCAGGCCAGCCTCGGCGTCAGCGATCGCGTGGTCGTCAGCGACTACCTCGATTCGGTGCGTGAGATCGAACGTCGGGTGCAGATGGCCGCACAGGCCGACATGTCGCGGCTCGAGATTCCCGACGCGCCGGTCGGCACGCCGAACGACATCACCGAACACTTCAAGCTCATATTCGATCTGATGGCGCTCGCGTTCCAGGCCGACATCACGCGCGTCATCACCTTCTCGATGGATCGTGAAGCGAGCATGCGGACCTATACGAACCTCAGCATCGCCGAGGCGTTCCATCCGCTCTCGCATCATGGCAACCAGGCGGAGAAGCAGGCCAAGCTGGTGCAGATCCAGCGCTATCACACCGAGGTGTTCGCCAAGTTCATCGATCGGCTGTCGAAGGCGAAGGAA
>DATFRO010000002.1:0-22395 GCA_035263105.1 Steroidobacteraceae bacterium
TTCTTCGGCAGGATGCCCAGCAGGCGTCCGAACCAGGAGCGCCGGATCAGAGTCGAATTGCCGTCGAATTCGTTGCTCTGATTGTGGCCTTGCGCCCATTCGCGCCAGCGCTCGCTGCGCCGGTCGCCCCCGTAGAAGGGGTAGTCGGTGCCTTGTGGACGAACCCGCGATCCGTTCTTGCTCATACGTGGCTCGAGAGTAGCCGCCGTCAACTGAATGCATCTTGAATGAAGCGCGGGTCGCGCACTTGACGAACTGGCGGAACTCACGAGGCCATCACAGGTGACATAAGCGGCGCTGTGTGTCTCGCACCACAGTCGCTCGAGGAGTGGAATACACCTCGCGCATTTGCGCGCGACGAGTGTGAGCAGCCGCACAGGCCGCCGCGCGTCAGCCGCTGCTGTGCAGTCCCTGGGAAATGCCGCTGATCGAGGCGAGCAGCGCCTGGAACAGCTCGGCGTCGCGCCGCCCGGAGCTGCGCCAGCGCTTGAGCAGGTCGACCTGCATGAGATGCATCGGGTCGACGTACGGATTGCGCAGCAGGATCGAGCGCTGCAGCGTCCGGTCGCCATCCAGCAGCTGGCTCTCGCCCTTGAGCTGCAGGATCAAGCGGCAGGACAGGTCGAACTCGCGGCGAATCTGCTCGAAATAGCCGTGCAGGCGAGGTTCGGCGAGCTGGTTGTAGAAGGCCGCGATGCCGAGGTCGGTGCGCGCCAGCATCGCTTCCACGTCGTCGATGAAGCTCGCGAAGAACAGCCAGTCGCGATGCATCTTTTCGAGCACTTCCCGCCCGTGCCGTTCGAGCGTCGCCTGCAGGCCGCTGCCGACGCCGAACCAGCCGGGCAGCAGGTGCCTTGACTGCGTCCAGGCGAATACCCACGGCACGGCCCGCAGTGACTCGAAATCGCTGCGCTCGCCGCGCCCCGCCGTACGAGTGCCGATCTGCATCCTCTCGATCGCATCCGCGGGCGTCGCCTGGCGGAAGTACTCGAAGAACGCGGGATCGGCGCTCACCAGACGGGTGTAGGCGTCGCGGCTGGCATCGGCCAGCGTCTGCATCACGGCGACGTAACGCGGATCCTCGCCCGAGTCGGTCATCGCCATCGTCAGGCCCATGGCGTTGAAGGCCCGTTCGAGGCTGCGCATCGCGACCGGTCGCAAGCCGTAGTTCTGGTTGATGAGGTCGCCCTGCTCGGTCACGACCAGCCGCCCCGTGACCGCGCCCGGCGGCGCGCTGCGCACCAGCGCATCGATACGCCCGCCTCCGCGACTCACCGAGCCGCCGCGACCGTGAAACACCGTGAGCTTCACGCCGCTCCCCGCCATCACCCGCACCAGCTCCGACTGTGCGCGGTGCGTCGCCCAGCGGGCCGCGGCGATGCCGGCCATCTTGTTGCTGTCCGAATAGCCGATCAGCACCACCTGCTGATTGCCGCGGGCCTCGAGGTGACGCCGGTACACCGGCTCGTCGAGCAGCCGGCGCATCACGGCGGCACATTCCTCGAGCGCCTGCGTCGACTCGAACAGCGGCACGATGTCGAGCGGCACTTCTCCGCTGCGCTTGTCGACGGCTTCCGCCCAGCGTGCGAGCAGCAGCACCGCCAGCGCATCGTCCGATCCGGTCGTGCCGCTGACGATGTAGTCACCGAGCGCAAGGCGGCCGTACTTGTGACGCATCTGGACGATCGCTTCGAACACCCACAGGGTGCGACGGCCCACGGCATCGAGTGCGTCCGCCGGGCCCTGGTCTCTCTCGAGCGCATCGCGCAGGCGCGCGAGACGTTCCTCGCGGCTGCGCGTGAACCATTGCTCATCACCGAGGCCCTGCGAGAGCACTTCGTGATGCACGTCGGTGTGCTGGCGCACGTCGAGCGTCGCCAGGTGAAAGCCGAAGGTGCGAATGCGCATCTGCAACCGGCGCACCGCGTGATAGCCCGCGTTGCGGCCGCGGTTCGCAAGCAGGCTCGCAGCCACCAGGTCGATGTCGGCGAGGAACTGCGCGGCGTTGTCGTAGTGACCGGGGCCCGATTCATACGTGTTGCGCAGGCGCTCCGCGACCTGCGCCATGAACACGCGATACGGCATGCGATCGTGCCGCGCGGGCGTCGTCGCCTGCGCCGCAGGCAGGAGCGCTGCGTATTCGTCGATGCGCTGCTGAAGCGGCGCCGAAACACCCACGCGGCTCGAGCTCTGGCTGAGCTTCGCCGCCAGTCCCTGCACTTCGTTGAAGTAGTTGTTGATGATCAGCTGCTGGTGACGCGCCAGCGTTTCGCGGATCGTCTTGGCGTGCACCTCGGGGTTGCCGTCCATGTCGCCGCCGACCCAGGAGCCGAAGTCGAGGATCGTCGGCACCTCGATGCCGTCCGCCGCCGCGCCGAACACGTTGCGAAGCGAGGTTTCGATCTCCTCGTAGAAGGCCGGCACGATGCGGTAGATGATCTCGGTGAGATAGAAGAGCACGTGCTCGCGCTCGTCGGCCACCGTGAGCCTGAGGACCGGATGCTCTTCGGTCTGCCACGCGGTGGTGATCTCGGTGCGGATCCGGCCCCACACGCTCGCGAGCTCCTGCGGCGTCGAGGTCGGATCGAGGCGCATCATCATGAGCTGCGCGACGCGTTGCTGCTTGCGCAGCATCGTGCGCCGCGTGGACTCGATCGGGTGCGCGGTGAACACCGGCTCGATGCGCATCCTGCGGATCAGCTCCACCACCTGCTCGAGCGTGAGCCCCTGTTGCCTGAGGCGCAGCAGGCAGTCGCCCACGCCCTGCGGTTGCGGTGCGTTCTGGCTGATGAAGTACTGGCGCCGCCGCCGGATGCGATGCACCTTTTCGGCGATATTCACCACCTGGAACCAGGTGGCGAACGCGCGCACCAGGTCGCGCGCCACGGCGGGCGGGCGGTCCTGCGCGCGAATCGTGAGTTCCACGCTGCCGCCGGCCTCACCTTCGCGGCGCGCGATCGCGGCGACGCGGTCGCCCTCCACCAGGCTGAAGAGCTGTTCCCCGCCCTGCTCACGGATGATCTCGCCGACCAGCGCGCCGAGGGCATGGACGTCTTCGCGCAGGGCGGCGTCCTTGGGAGCGAACTCGATGTCGTGGCGGTGCATAGGAGGCCGCGCATCATGCCACGAGCCAAGGCGCGGGCAAAAAAAGGCGGGGAAAGAGCAAGAGGCAGTCGCGGACGGACATTGGGTGACAATCCTGTCGCCGGCGCCGTCGAGCAGGAGTCACCCAATGTCCATCCGCTCCTGCGCTTGCCCAAAGCGAAGAGCCTTGTTTTGCCGCGACGACTGCCATGATGTACTATATGTACCTTGGTACATCGATACATATTGCACATCACGACATGAACGCGAAGCGGGAACTGGTGGAGCGGGTGCAGACCGGGATCCGGGTGGAGAAGCGCCTCCTCAAGGTGCTGAAGGCGCTGGCCGAGTACAAGGACCTCACCCTCGGCGACCTGATCGAGGGCATCGCGCTGCACGCGCTCGAGGGCAAGGCGCCCTTCTCGCCCGCAACGCTCGCCCACGTGCGCGACCTGCGCCGCATCTACGGGCTGGAACTGCGGGCGGCGGACAGTCACCGGCTGCGCGAGCGCAGCGGGACGGCACCATGAACGACGCGGAGTTTCTGGCTGCGTTGGAAGACTGCACGCTGCCCGCCGATGCCTTCCGGCATCGCGATCACCTGCGCGCGGCCTGGATCTACCTGCAACGCATGCCCTTCGGCGCCGCGCTCGACTGGATGCGCGCGACGCTGCAGCGCTACGCGGCGAGCCTCGGGCGGCCGGATCGTTACCACGAAACCATCACCGTGGCCTACATGTCGCTGGTGCAGGCGCATCGCGCCCTGCATCCGGCGGACTGCTGGGATGATTTCGTGGCGCACAACCCGGAGCTCTTCGCCGCGGGACTGCTCGCCAGCTATTACGATCGCGCCACGCTCGATTCGCCGCTGGCGCGCCGGGTTTTCCTGCTGGAGCCGCGCAGTACGCCGTAGGAACGCTCTCACCGCTCCCGGGCGACCGCCTGCTTCTTTTCCGCCCGAGGCCTCAGGCCCGGGGCCCGACGCCTTCTTATTGGTTCAGCAGCACCGTCGTGTCGTGACGGTCGAAGCCCTGCAACACGCGCCGATAGGCACTGGCAATGAAGCGCTCGGCGGTCTTGTCGGCGCGCGGTGAGAGCAGCATGCGCACCACGACATCATCGCCGGGACGGGACGCGTCCTCGCCGAGGAGCTGGTAGACGAGGCGGCTCAAGCGATGCTGCAGCTCGTTGATGAACCGCAGGTGCGCGCCGTCGCTCACCTGTTCGGCGCCCGGGCCGTAGGTTCCCTTGGCCTCCTCGGCCAGCTCGTGCATGAGCAAGGCCAGGAAGCGACCCTTGTCGATGGTCGTCAGCTCGCTGAAGTACTCGATCTCGGACTGGATGTTCACGGCGTCCCCCGCAAGGCTCGCAATTATTATGATTTGTGTCGCTTCACTGCAATCCACGCTTGTCGGCTGACGAGCGGCCTACGACCTCAGCAGCGACACGGGACCCGCGCCAGGGAGCGCGGCACTGCGTGCGCGCCCCGCGAAGGCCAGCGAGCGTTCCCGGCCGCGACAGTCGAGGTCCATGCCATCGACGCGGATGTGCTTCACCAGGCAGCCCGCGAGCCTTTCGCCCTCGGTCACGAAACGCTGCTCGCCGTGGCTGGTCTCGACGATCGCGATGCGCCGCTCGCCGCTGATGATCGTGTCGGCGAGGTGAAACGCCGACAGCAGGTCCGCCGCCCCCGCGACCGCCGCGCCCAGCGCGCAGAGCAGCAGGAAGGGCAAGCGGGTGGCACGCATGGCAACAACGGCTAAGCCGGGAAGAAGTCGATCGGCTTGGTGGTGGTGACCGCTTCGACGTCCCGATCCTCGAAGCGGAAGAGTTTCACGCGCGCGACCAGCTTGCGCTCCAATTCGGGGTCGTTCAGGTCGCTCGACACAACCCGGCAGTTGGTCACCTCGCCCCACGGCGCGATGGTGAGCTCGAGCACGATCTTGCCCTGCAGGTCCGGCTTGTCGCGCAGCGCCCGGTTGTAGAGCGCGTAGATCGCACTCTTGTTCTTGTCGAACACGAGCTCGATCTCCTCGCGGCTGCGCGAGGCCTTCTGCCCGCTGCCGCTGCGCACCGCCTTCGGGTCGCCCTGGCCGATGCCGCTCGACACCGTCGTGGTCGCGCGGCCGGTCAGCCCTCCGCCGCCGCCGCCAAATCCGCGGCTGAGCGCGGCGGTATTGATGCCACCGCTTCCCTGCCCGACCTTCGAGGTGATCATGGAACGCTGCGCGAGGTCGCCCGCATGCGCCGCATCCGTCAGCGGACGATTGGCGGTCGCGATGTCCACCATGCGGTTGTCGCGCAGGTCCGCCAGCTCATCCTTGAACGGCAGGAGGCCGGCGACGGCTGCCTTCTTGCGCGCTTCCTGCTGCCGATCGACGGGCTTCGGTTCCGGCTTCGCTTCCTTCTTCACCTCCGGCTTCTTCTCCTCTTTCGGAGGCGGTGGCGGAGGCGGCGGCTCCTTCTTCTCGAGCATCAGGCGCGCGAGCCGCGGCGGAATCTGTTCCTCGGTCGTCTCCTTGCGCTCCGGGAGCGGCAACAGCGGGATCAGGATCGCGAGCAGCAGCACCAGGCCCAGCACCCAGAGCAGGATCTTGCGAAAACGCTCGCGCTCCTCCTCGTTGATGTTCCAGGGGAGCTCGAACTCGCGGAAGTACGGTCTGAGCATTGCTACCCCGCGCCGCTACTGGACCTGCGCCACGGACACGGGTTTGTCCTTCTGCAGCACCGCGAGCGAGATGCGGCCGAAGTTCGCGTCCGTGCAGGTCGCCATGACCTTCTTGAGCACGTTGTAGGGCACCACCTTGTCGCCCATGATCGTCAGCTCGCGGCTGGCGATGTCGCGCTCGAGCACCTTGCGCGGCATCGCGACAGTGGGACGCTCGAGCGCCGCCTTGAGCGGCGCGATGATGGTGCCGTTCATCTTCTCGATGTCGGCGATGGTGGCGATCGGCTGGCCCTGCACCAGCAGCTCATCGCGCGTCACCATGATCACCACGGTCTCGCGCGGCTTCTGCTCGGCGACCGATTCGGGGATCTCGATGCCCTTGGTGTTCTGCAACACCTCGACCTCGGTCGAGTACACCAGCAGGAACGACACCATCACGCTGAGGATGTCGATCATCGGGATGAGGTTGAGCGACACGCCGGCGCGGTTGCGCTCCTGGTGCACGATCATGCGCTTGGTGCGACTGGACAATCTCATGTCGGCGCATCTCCAATCGAAATCTCGGGGAAGAGCTCCGCCTGCACGGTGCGTTCGCCCTGCTTCTGGTCCACGACGCGCACGGTGTCCATCACCTGCACCAGCGTGTCGTAGGGAATGTCGGGCTCGAGCAGGATCGTGGCATCCATCTTTTCGGGGAAACGCTGCTTCACACGCTGCAGGAAGCCGGACAAGGCAGCGAGGTCATATCCCTGGGCGCTGTTCGGGAACTCCTGGAGGAGACCTGAGCCCCGATCAGCGACCTGGATCTTCGCCTTGCGCACCATGACTTCGAGCTGCAGCGTCGGCGGAGGAGGAGTGTCGTTGTTCTGCGCGGTCGGCAGGTTCAGCTCGAGAACCACCGTCCGGTAGAACACCGCCGTCATCAGCAGGAAGGTCACGAGCACCGTGAAGATGTCGATCATCGGGACGAGGTTGAGCGCCTCGCCGTTGTCACGGCGCAGTCGGCGTATCAGCCGCTTGCGTGCCTGTCGCGTCGAATACATGGCCGGATGCCCTTGGCTTGAGGTGAGAGGCTCAGGCTGGCGCCGCGTCGCTGCGCCGCTCGGTGATGCTGTTGAGGAACTTCACCGACGCCATTTCCAGGCTGTCCACCAGCTGCGTCGTCTTGGTCTGCAGCACGGCGTGGATCAGCACCAGCGGCACGGCCACCATCAGGCCGAACGCGGTGCAGTTCATGGCCACCGAGATGCTGGACGAGAGCAGGTTGGCCTTCTCGGCCGGGTTCACCGTCGAGACCGCGGCGAACGCGCTGATCAGGCCGATGACGGTGCCGAGCAGGCCGAGGAGCGTCGCCATGTTGGCGAAGGTGCCGAGATAGTGCGTGCGCTTCTCGAGGCGCGGCACGATCTCCATCAGGCTCTCCTCCATCGCCTTCTCGATGTCGTCACGGCGGCGCGCCGACTGAATGCGCGACAGGCCATAGTTGAGAATGGTGCCGATCGCCGCGTCGGACTTCGACGTGATCGAAACCGCGCGCTTGAAATCGCCCTGCGCCAGGAGCGGCGTCAGGTCGTTCCAGAGGCTCCGGTTGCGCAAGCCGACGATCGACAGGTAGATGTAGCGCTCGAGCGCGATCGCAACCCCTAAGGCGGCGACGATCGCGATCGGGAGCATGAACAGGCCGCCTCCCTGGAAGAAGCGGACAATGTGGGCATACAGGTCCATACGGGTCTCCTCCTCCTAAAACCGTTTGCTGAAGCTCAATGCGCTGGCGCAGCCGCCGCAGGCGCGCCCGCGGTCTCGCCATTGAGCGTCGAGTAGTATTCGAGCTGTCGCTTGAAGACGTCGCGATCGACGGGCGCCAGCACTTCGTCGATGAGACTGTTCGCCGGGCGGCCGATGAGATCGCCCATGTCGGCCTTCTTCCACGGCACGATGTAGAGAACCTTCGGCAACTCACGGTTGCCCGTCACCGCAGAGCTCTCCAGCTCGATGCGATCCATCGTCTTGAACGAGCCGCGTGACCCGGACGCTGGCTTCGCGTCCGCGGGCGGCGGTGTCGTGGTCGAAACCGCCGGCTCCGCCGTGCGATCAGTTGCGGTGGCCGGGCTCTCTGGCGCCGCGCTCGTCGCGCCGGAAACGGCGGCGGGTGCCGGCGTGTCGGCAGTCGCAGGTTTCGTCGCGGGGATCGGCTCGCTGGTTTGCGCCTGCGGCATGGCCGTGTCGCGCTCATCCGCCGGGGGCACGGTCTGAGCGTCAACGACGCATGCGCACATCAGTGCGCCCGCGAAGATTGCGCTACGTAGGCTGATCATGACGATGGCGATGCCTCGGCAGTCTGCGGCTCTGGATTGGAGCCGACGCGCTTCTTGAGTTCCGCGATCCAGGTCGCAACCCGTTTGTCGCTGTTTCCCGACAGCGCCATGTAGCGCTCGAAGGATTCGAGTGCTCGCTGCGGCTGTTGCAGATACAGATCGCACAGGATCCCCAGGTTCAAGTGCGCCGGCGCATAGTTCGGATCGATCTTGATCGCCTCTCCATAGGCGCCCTCGGCGTCCTTGAAGCGTCCCAGCTGCCGATACACCAGGCCGAGCTCGGTGTAGATGAGCGCGTTCGGCATGCCGTGTTGCGTCGCCTCGCGCAGCGCCTTCTCGGCCTCCTCGTGCTTGCCCGCCTTCTCGTAGAGGAGCCCGAGGTTCACCCACGGTCCGGGGTAATCCGGGTAAGCGAGTGTCAGCTGCTTGAGCTCGAGCTCGGCATCGGTGAGCTTGCCCGCCTGGAGCAAGGCGACCGCCTGGTTGAACTGTTGCGTGGCACGCTCGGGGATCGGCGCTTCGGCCGGGTTCGCGCTCGCTTCGGCCGGCGCAGCCACGGGCTCGGGTTTCGGCGGCGGCTTGCTGGCGCAGCCGGCGACGAAGAGCACGAGCCCGAGGCTCAGCGCTTCAGCGCAATTCCTTGACGTACTCCGCACCGATTTCCGCCTTTGCGTAGCGCGCGGGCTTGAGCTTCGCCAGCGCATCGAAACTCTTGCGTACCCACTCGTCGTACACGCCCTCGCTGGCGCGCGCGACGTTGGCTTCGTGAATCGAGATGCTTTTCTCCTCGAACGGGAACGCCTGCTCCTCGAGCAGCACGTTGTACTGTTCCAGCTCGTCGTCCTTCAGGTTCTTCGGCCGCTCCGACTCCATCAGGTCCTTGCCGAGCGTGCGATAGAGCTCCGCCATCTGGTAGGTGGCCGCGGTCGTCACTTCCGCGACGCCGTACTGAGCGGCCTTGCCGTAGGCGTTGAGGGCGCGCTCCATCGCGTCCTTCTTGAGCGCCAGGTTCTTCTTGAGCGGCGCGCTCAGCTTGATGAGCGCGAACGCGGAACCGGCGGGCTCGGCGAACACGAGCGTCGCCTTGGCCGCGAGATACTTGCTGCGCTCGGTGCGCGCGCCGCCGGCGGCACGGTCGGCATCGATGATGTTCTGCAGCCAGCGATCGCGTTCCTTGATGTCGTTGGTCTGCGCGGCCATGTCGGCGAGGCGCTGGCGCGCTTCCATCGCCGGGTCGAGCGGCGCCGGGAACCGGTCCACGAACTTGGTGTAGCAGCGGATCGAGCCGCTACGGTCGCTCGACTTCTGATAGAGATCGGCCGCACGCGACAGTGCTTCGCGGCGCAACTCCGCCGTTTCGGTCGGCGTATCGGCGATGCGCTCGAACTCCGCCGCGGCCCGCGCCGACTGCCCGGTTTCCGTGTACGCCACCGCGAGGCTGCGCGTTGCCTCGGCGACCAGCGGATCCTGCGGATGGTTGCGCCGGAAGCCCTCGAGGACGTCGATCGCGCGCGGCCAGTTCTTCATGGTCACGAGAGCGGCGGCGGCATCGTATTCGGCGTTGCGCCGGATGCTCGAATCCGGCGCCACCTGCGCGACGCGCAGGAAGTCATCGACCGCGCCCGCCTCGTTGCCGGCCGCCTTCTTGGCCTCAGCCTGTTTGTACACCGAGGCCGCGAGCTTCTCGGTGATCTCCTTCTGTTCCTTGTCGCCGGGCGGGATGACGGCGAGCAATTGCGTGTACGCTGCTTCCGCTTCCGGATAACGGCCCTGGTCGAAGCGCGAATGCGCGATCACGGTGAGTGCCGTGCGCTTCTTGGTCGCGTCGACCGGCGGTTGCAGCGCAAGCACACGCTGCGCAGTGTCCACGGCGCGGTCGAGGTCCTTGATCTCGAACAGCTCGCGCGCGGTGCGCGTAAGCACATTCGCCGCTTCCTTGTGCTGCGGATAGGTGGTCGCGAACTTCAGACCGCTCTCGACGCCAGCCGTGTGCCACGCCTGCTTCTCCGCCGCCTGCGACGGATCGGTGAGCTGCTTCTCGTACGCGTCGTAGCTCAGGAGCGCCGCATAGGCAGCTTCCGCCGAGCGTGCATTGAAGGGATACGCATACGCGGTGCGCTCGTATTCCTTGGTCGCATCCTTGTACTGCTTCGCCTCGAACAGCACCTCGGCGAGCAGGAAGTTGCTGTCGGCCGACTCCGGCTCGTTCGGGAACCAGTCGAGGTAGCTGCGGTACCAGCGCGCCGCCAGGATGTACTCGGACTGCTTCTTGGTCTTCTGCGCCTCGGCGTGGTGGTACTGGGCGAGCTCCTTCACGCTGCTCTTGAGCTCGGCGACCACCGCGGGAAATTGTGCGCGATCGCGTCCGGCCCAGAACGGCGTGCCGAAACCGTAGCGCTCGAGGAACTGCTCCTTGCCCGTGAGGACCAGCGAGGCGAAGCCGCCCTTGCGATAGGCCTCGATGGCGCGCACCTGCAGGAGCGGCGCGTTCGGGTCGATCGGATCGCGCTTCACGAACGCCTCGTAGGTTTCCGCGGCGTCCTGGTAACGCTCCTTGCTGATGTAGAGGTCACCGAGCGCCGAATACAGCAGGTACGAATACGGCGGGTTGTTGCGCTTGGCGACGAACTCGTCGATCGACTTCGCGCCCTCGAGATACGAGAAGGTGATGCTCGTCACCCGGAACGTGTCATCGAGGAGCTCGCGTTCGGGCCGCGACAGCGTCTGCATGTCGACGACCTTGTGCGCATCCTTGGGATCGACCAGCTTGCGGTCGAGGAGCTTGCCGAAGGCCGCAAGGCTCTCGTCGCTCTTCGCCAGCTTGAACAGCGACCAGCCGTCCTTGTAGAGGCTCTGCTCGTAGAAGGTCGACTGCGGGCCGCGCCGGATGACTTCGGCATAGGCGCGTTCGGCCTCCGGGTAGCGCTTCGCGCTGAAGAGGATCTCGCCGCGCCGGAATTGCGCTTCATCGATCAGCGCGCTCGAGGGAAAGCGACTGACGAGCCGGTCGAGCGCATCGAGCGCTTGCTCGGGCTGCCCGTTGCTCTCGTAGGCACGAGCGAGCTGGTACAGCACGCCGTCGCTCTGGCGATAGTCCGGGTAGGACTCCAGCAGCGCGGTGTAGAGCTTGATCGCCTCGCCGGACTGCATCGCATCGGCCGAGGTCTGCTCGCGCTCGCCGCGCTCGATCTCGCTCGCCTCGAGGTTGAGATCACCGAGCCGGCGCATCGCCTCGGCGCGCAGCGCCGGATCGTTGGACTTGAGGTTCAGGAACTCGCGGTAGTTCTCCATCGCGCGGTTCGAACCCGCGTCGACGGGCTTGTTGGTCTGCACGTCGACCTGTCGCCCCGTCAGGTCGCCGATGGTCGGCTCGGCCTTCTTCGGCTTGCCGGCCCACAACGCGCCCGCCGCGAGCAGGCTCGTCATGCCGGCGAGTGCGACGAGGCGCAGCCTCATGGCTTGCTCCCGGCATTCGCCGCGCGGTCGTAGATCGTCGCCAGGGCGAAGCGCGCCTGCACCTGGTAGCTGGCGAGGCGCTGCTTCTGCGCCTCGAGCTCCTGCACGGCAATCGACGCGAGGTAATCGCCCTGCGCCTGGCCCGCTGCGGCGAGGCGCGTGTTGAGCGCATCGATCCGCGGCTTGAGCGCCGCCACGCGCGTGGCAAAGCCCGCCGTGTCATTGGGAAACGCATCGCGTGCCTGCTGCACGCGCAGCCAGCGCTTTTCCATCTCGCGCAGCGCGAGATCGAGCTCCTTGAGGCTGCGGCGGGTGGTCCAGATGCGTGCCTTGTAGCTCTCGTTCATCTGCCACGACAGCACGCCCTTCAGCAGGCGTACCTTCTCGCGCGTCTCATCGAGCGAGCGATCGTCGGGCTGCGCCGCGAGCGCATCTTCCATCGCGGTGATCTTCGACCACATCTCCTGCTCGTGCGCGGTGCCGAGTGCCACGACATCGCCGCCGTGTTCCGCCTCGTTGAGGAGCGACTCGAGCTCGACGCGCTTGTCCTGCAGCGCCTTCGGATCGACACCGGACAGGCTCGCGTCGATCTTGGGGAGACGCTGCTCGTAGGCCTTCTGCCGCGTGTCGACCATGTCTCCGAACGCCACCAGGCTCCGCGACCACTCCGCGAGGTTGCGCTGCATGAAGTTCAGGTCGCGATAATTCTTCAGGCCTTCCTGGAATTCATTGCCCGCCAGCAGGTGGTAGAGGTAGCGCGACTCGGGCGCCTGGGGCAGGTTCTCCAGCTGCCAGAACCAGCCGCGATTGCCTTCGCGATCGTTGGCGATCAGCGTGTCGAGGAGCTTGCCGGAGCGAATCGCGGCGATCGATTCGTCGATGCGCGCGGACTCGCTGGTGTAGGAATTGATCGCCGTGTTGTAGTAATCGGCGGCCTGCGCGTTGGCGTTGAGCTTCGCGTACGCGTACGGCACTGCGAGATACGATTCCTGGACCGCGGAGTCGAGCAGATTGCGCCCGTGCAACTCCATCCACGGCACCAGCGCCTCGCGATACTTCTGCTCGGCCGAGTCCGCCCAGCCCACCGCGAGCAGCGCCTTGTTCGACTGCACTCCCTGCAGGCGCACGCGTTGCAGCGGCGGCTTGGCGAGCACCGGCTGATCCCCCTGCAGGTAGGCGTAACCAAGCGCAAGGTTGGCCTTGTCACGCAGCGCCAGGAGCTCGGGGTCGCTGGTCGGCATGCGGCCGACACCGTCGAGCAGCGCCGCGGCATCGTTCATGCGGCCCTTGCGCAGGAGCGCGACGCCCAGGTTGAACTGCGCGTAGGCCGTCCAGTCGGGGGAACCGCGCCAGCCGTTGAGCTCGGCGATCGCGTCGTCGTAGCGTCCCTCCTGGATCAGCACCTGCGCCATCAGGTTGCGCTTCTCGCCTTCCAGGCGCGGCGGCAGCTCGCCTTTCACCTTACGCAGCGCGCCTTCCGCCTCCGACCAGTAGCCGCGCTGGTACCAGATCTTGCCGAGGTAGTACCAGGCGCGATTGGCGACCGACGGCGACACGTTGCGCGCCAGCAGGCGCTCGAAGATCTTGCCGGCCTCGATGTGCTCGCCATAGGAGAGCCAGAGGCCACCGAGCAGGAGCTCGGCTTCGTCGGCGTGATGCGAGACGCGGTCCTTCTCCTGCGCCGCGCGCAGGCGCGTCAGCGCTCCGAAGTAGTCGTCCTGGTAGAAATAGAAGAGAACATCGCCGTAGTAGAGATCCTTGATCTTCGTCGCTGCGAGCGTGCCGGTCGGCGTTGGCTTGGCCGGTGCAGAGGTCGCCGGCGCCGCGGCTTCTTCAGCAGCGATCGCCCGCCCGGCGAGCACAGCGAGGGCGAGTGCCGCAATCGTTGCGCGCCCCAGGCGCACGCCCTACTCCCACTCCTTGACGATGAACTCGGGCTGGAGCTTGCGCACGCGGTCGCTGATCTTGAGCTCGAGATACTTCGCGCCGATACCCTTGTCGAAACTCAGGGTCGCGCCACGCTTGTAGTCGCGCTCATGCGTGCCCTTGCCGGTGAAGAACGCCACCAGCTCGTGCTTGCCGACCTTGAGATTGCCGAGGTACAGCCGGTGCACGCCGCCGCGCATCAGCGCTTCGGCTTCGCGTTGCGTGTAGAGGTAATTGGCGACTTCGTCGTCGTCGATCTTGAGCGTCACCGAATCGACCGCGAAGAAGTCGCCCACGTCCAGCGAAACGAACACCGCGATCTGCGTGTTGGCCGGGAACAGCAGCTCCTCCTCGAGCACGAACAGGTCCTTGTTGAGCTCGACCACCTCGGTCTTGAGCGACTGCACTTCCTGGTCGAGGCTCTTGAAGTCACCGCCCGGCGCGCCTGCGGGCGCAGTCGCGGGCGCCGTCGCCACCGGTGCATTGGCCGGTGCGTTGACCGCGGGCGCATCGGCGGCCAAAGCCGCCGCGCCACACAGCAGTCCGAGCGACACAACACTGGCGCGCCACACTTGAAGCAGCGCGCCGAGCACGCTGGGGTTGCGCAATCGCACGTCCGGCACCTCGTCGATGATGGAGGGTGAATGTTGCACGAGTGCTTTACTCGTTGAGCAGGAGACGCAGCTCCGCCACGTAAGGCTGTTCCTTGCCCGCCTGGTACTCGCTGTGCACGTAGCGCACCACGCCCGAGCGATCGATCAGCACGCTCATCGGCAGCTCGCCGAGCCGATACTGCGGCGCCACGCTCTTGCGTGGATCGAGCACCAGCGGATAGGACACGTTGAGCGCCTTGGCGAGATCCAGCGCGCGCGTCACATCGTCGTCCACGTTGACTCCGAGCACCACGAAACCGGCGCTGCGATACGTCGCATAGAGACGATCGAGCTGCGGCATCTCCTGGCGGCACGAGCCGCACCAGCTCGCCCAGAAGTTGAGCATCACGACTTCGCCGAGATACTCGGAGAGGCGCAGGTTGGTGCCGCTGAGACTCTTCAGGACGAAATCGGGCGCCGTCGTTCCGGCGAGGTCGGCCTGCGCGCTGCTCGAAGCGAGCACACAGCCGAGGACTGCGGTAGTCGCCAGTGCGCGCGACCAGGCGAGGATGCTCTGCCTGGCGCGCGTGACACGCACGGTGAATGAGCTGCGAAAGAAAGACATCCGCACCATCTCGCTGATTTCAGCCTCCGGTACGCGAGTGAGGGAGCTTACACGCCGGGAGAACATAATACGCGACCGCGTGCACAGTCCCGCAGTCGCCGCTTGGCGACAGAAACGCGCAATGCGGCGCGCGAGCGCATCGCTCGCGGCCGCATGTAGGACTTAAGGTTGGCGGCCGTCGACTCAGCCGCCGATCTTGCCGTTCACAACCTGGGTGAAGGCCGTTACGCTGGCTTGCAGCGACGGGCTGCCGAGGCCGTTGTTCGGGAACAGCGTGGAGAAATTACCCTGCTCACCGTGCAACGCCATGTAGTTCAGGATCACGGTCTCGACCAGCAGGTTGACCGCGTTGGCGCCCGGATGTGAAGCCGTTTCAACGTCGCCGCTCGCGCGGAAGTAGCCGATCTGCTGACGCGTCATCACCGGCGGTCCGCTCGGGTTGAACACCAGCATGAAGGACGATGCGGTCGACTGGTTGTCACCGGTCCACACGCCCTTGCCGCGGCCACCGGTCGAACTGTCGATCATGCCGTTGCTCGAGAGCGAGCCGTCGCTGAACACGTAGAGCATCAGCGGCACGTTGCGCCGCGCGGCGAATTCCAGGCACGCGCCCATGCAGACGCCGGCGCGGAAGTCGCGCCCTTCGCCGGTCGAACGATCGCCGGTGTGGTAGTCGAAGCCACCCATCGAGATCGTGCCCGCGCCCGCGTAGCCTTCGACGACCAGCTTCATGACCGAAGCGGTCTTCTCGAACTCGCGATCGCCGGTGTACTCGGCGTCGGTGAAGATGGCGCCGGTCGCGCCCTTGATGTCCGGGTCCTTCGAAGGATCGATCGCTGCCGGGTTACCGAACTTGTCCGCGAGGTACGCGGTCTTCACGTACCCGCACTGCGCGAGCTGCTTGGTATCCGCGTCTCCGGGGCTGCCGAGCTTGGTGTTGACCGCCTGGAGCTTGAGATCGCTGATGCGTTCGATCGATTCCATGACCGACACGGTGTCGGCCTGGCTGCCGAGGAGCGTGCCGAGCTCGCCGGTGTCGACCAGACCGCTGGCATCGGTGGTGCGGTCGACCTTGGTCGGCCGCACGGTCGGATCGATCATCATCGCCGGCGCCATCGAGTTGCCGCCCGAGTCCGAGCTCTGCGAGCCGATGAGCGTCAGCAGCTCGCCCTTGGCGCCCGCCTTCGCAATTCCGTACATCGGGTTGTGAGGATTGTTGCTGGTGTCGTTCTCGGAGCGCGCCGGGATCACCGCGCCGTTGACCCGCGCCATGGTGGTCGCCGAGACGCGCGTCAGCATGCCGCGCAGGAACGCACTGTCGCTGTGGAACGCGAGGCCGAACTGCGTGTTGACGAAGTTGGTCGTGGAGCTCGCCGGCGTCATGTTGCCCGGCAGTCCGAGCTTCGAATAACCCGCGGTCGAGAGGAGGTCGAGCTGACCGCCCTGCTGGCCGACCAGCACGTTCGAGCCGGCGATGTTGGCGCCACCCGCGAGGTCGAAGCAGATGAACGGGACCTTGCCCGCACCGGCTGTGATCTTGCACGCGGTGAGCAGGTTGTTGATGTCGCTCGACAGCGCAGCGTGACCGACGCCCGGCTTCAGGAGCAGCCCGAGCAGGCTCGGCGCCATGACGGTGGCGGATCCCGTGAGGAATCCCTGTGCCAGGAAGTCACGGCGCGTGACGGGCTTCTTGTGTTCCGGATGACGCAGCGGCTCGTTGAGTCCGAGAGCGCGCTTTTTTCCACGTTTGATCATGGCTCGTATCCTCGAAGTCCTATGCCTTACTGCACTGTCGTGACCGCACTGCCGAGTGCCGCCGCGCAGGTCGCTTTCACGACCACTGCGTTGCGGGTCGCACCCGAGCAGCCGCTCGCACACAACTTGCCCGAGATCAGGTTGCCGAGCTCGGTGCGCACGGTGGCGGGACTCGGCTGCGACGGCAGGTTGAGGCCCATCACCTTGTCGACCAGCGGGTTGATCACCTGCGAGGCCGACGTGTTGAGATTGACGCTGACCGGGTCGAGGCCCCAGAACTGGCTGCGCTTGGTCGTGTCATCGACCAGCGCGCTGCAGTATGAGATCGCCATCTGCGCGATCGCCACCTGGTGCGAGGCGAGGAACGCCTGGATGTTCTCCACCGCCGGCAGCTGCTGCTTCACGGTGTCGTACGTCGCCTTGACGCTCGCCACGTTCGGGCTCACCCCGGTGATCGCCGCCATCGAGGCGTTGATCTCGTCGAAGGTCTTCACACCGACATCGGACGGCCGCGGCACATCCGGCGGATTGCCGGGCTGGAGCGGCGCCGGCTCGGTGCGCACGTTCGTGTGCGTGCCGAGCAGGTCGAAGCTGAGGAAGAACAGGTCGTTCTGCGGGCCCTTCTCGAGCGAGACGATCGTGCCGATGCTCGAGAGCGGCTGACCGGTCGCCGGCGTGTACAGCGAATCGCTGATCGCGGTGTCGAGCGTGCGATAGGCCTGGCCCACCGGGAGCTCGATGCCGTTCTCACCGATGCGCATCGCCTTGAGCGGGATGCTGGCGCCCGGCGTGGCGTTCGGGTCGAGGCTGATGAACGCCGGCTTGTTGAAGAGGTAAGCGTAGCTGTCGTACTGGCTCACCTCGAACATGATGTAGCTCTGCGGCACGTCCACCAGGTCCGTGACGTTGAACAGCAGGAAGTAGCGCTCGCCGACGCCGGCGGCGAAGTTCTGCTGGATCTGCGCCTGCGTGAGCACGCGGTTGTGGATCACGACCAGGCGGTACACGCCCGTGAACTGCCGGTTGCCCGACACTTCGTTGCCGAGCACGAAGGCGAAGGTGTCGTCCCAGTCGCTCAGGCTCGCGTTGCCGGCTGCGTCACGATCGCCGGTATCCACACCGTTGACGTAGATGCGCCGGCCGTTGATCGGGTCGAAGGTGACGACGATGTGCTGCAGCGTCGCCTGCAGGTCTTCATCGTCCGCGTCGGTGACCAGGTCCGGGCTGCCATTCGCGTCCGTCGTGGAGCTGCGGTTGGCGAAGTCGAGCTGGTACTGCTGCTGCGCCAGCGTGAAGTTGCGCGCCATGTTGCCGCCGGAGTAGCTGACGATGTTCGCGTCCTCCTGCATCACATTGGCGGGCGCGACCCAGGCCTCGATCGAGTACTCGCCGGTGGCGCTGATCAGGTCGTGCAGCTTCTTGCTGGCGCCGGTGGTGCCCTGCGCCTTGCCGCCGGTCTTGACGTTGATGCCCCAGCCGCCGACCCAGGTGACGTCACCCGAGAGCGTGAGGTTCAGGGCCGGCTCGACACCGCTCGTGTCGAACGCCTGGTTGCCGCTGCCCGTCTTGAACTCCCACTTGGCGATGGCGTTGCCGTCGAAGCGGTTGCCGCCGCTCGCCACGGTACCGTCATATAAAGAGAGTGCCTTGCTGATGACCAGTTTCGGGTCGACCTGCGTCGGCGCGATCGCGTTGATCATGCCCTGGATCGCGGCCTGCATCGTCGCCGCGTTCGTGGCGCAGTCGTCCCAGCAGTTGTGGTGCTCGTCGCGCAGGCGCACCACGAGGCGCGACAGCGACGCGTCGTCGAGGTTGATCTTGGTCTTCGCCGCCTGGTAGGACTCCTCGATGTCCGAGGCCGCGAAGAACGGCGACTGCGGCGTCGTGGCGTTCGACTGGTGGCAGCGCGAGCAGTACACGGTCAGCAGATCGTGCACGGCCGCGTACTCGGGCGGCGCCGTCGGCGGGAAGTTGCGGCTCGAGGCGACACTCTTGTCCGGCGGCGGCAGGAGCTTGATCTGTGTACCACCGCCCGCGGCCGCGCCGGCCCAGTTGGTGATCCAGGTCGTCAGGATGTCCGCGCACGCCGAGGGCGATGACAGCCAGCAGTTGTGGCCGCCGCCGACCTTCTGAACCATGCGCGAGGAAGACGGGTCGGTCAGGTTGACGACCGTGTTGGCCGCGTCGTACGCCTGGTTCACGTCGTCCTGGCGCGCGAACATCGGCGTCTGGCCGCCCACCGTGTGGCACTGGCCGCAACGGTTGGTGGCCTTGATGTTCTCCCACAAGTTGATGCGGAACGCCTGCACGTCGGCGGTCGCCGGCGGCGGACCCGAATAGGTCGGCTGGTTGGGCGGCGTCGTGATCGGGTTCGCCTCCGTGGCCGGACCGCTGCCGCTACAGGCCGCCAGAGCGAATGCCGCAAGCGCGACCAGGAAACCGGTGCGCAGGATGCGCGTCACCGGAAAGTCCCGAGTGCTGATGACCGATGAGCTCATGGTCGTCTCCCTCAATCGCCCTTGCAGTAGACGGCCGCTTCGGCGAACACGCGCTTCAGGCTGTAGTTGTTCGCCTTGAAGACACCGACGATGCGTCCGACCTCAGTGTGGTCGGCGCCGTCGCTCGGATCGCGGAAGCAGACGTTGCGAAACACTTTCTCGACCTGGCACTCGGCGAAGGCATCGCTCCCGGCGAATTCCTCACCGAGCGACTTGGCGCCGTTGCCGGTACCCGGGAGCGAGCCCGACCAGCCGAGCAGCGCGTTCGGGCCCTGGCGCCAGCGGTTGTCCCAGTGATCGTCGGGCGTCACGTAGCCCGGCTTAAAGTTGTCCGAGTTGATGTGGTACTTCGGCTGCACCTGGCCGCCGGTGTAGACCAGCCGCCCCACGGTGTCGTCGAAGTTGTAGTAGGCGAACGCCTGCGCCATCGGGTCCATGCCGCTGTGGCAGCCGATGCAGTTGTTGAGGAACAGGCGGCTGTCGCCACCGGGGCTGCGGCTCACGTCCTGGCGGATGCGATCCGGCGGGCGCGAGGTGTCATGGATCTGTTCGAGGTCATGACACAGGTGGTTGATCAGCGTGAAGCGGAACATCGCGCGGTTGGTGCCGGCGATGAAGAAGGCCTGCGAGGCGGCGCGGCTGGTGATCACGCCCGCGGTGGCCGCGGAAGGGATTCCCATCAACGCCGACTGTGATTGCGCGACGAGCACCGTGCGCAGATCCGCATTCTGATTTTCCATCGCCTCGAAGTGATCGTTGTTGGCCGGCGAGGCTGCCGGCGTGATGCCGCTGCCCACATACACCAGGTCGGCCGACAGCACCGTATTGAACGGCACGTCGTCGCGCACCATGCCGATCACGGTCGCGGTGTAGTCATTGAGCGGCGCGAACACCGTCTGGTCGCGGTTGGTCCATGGCGTCGCGAAATTCTTCAGCGTCACCGAGTAGAACCCGCTCGAGGTCGGGTTCATCGGGTCGATCGCGCGCAGCGCCGCATTGAGCGCGCTGCCGCCGCTGATGTCGGCTGCCATCTGGTCGAGCATCGCGGGGCTCGGCGGCGTGCCGACCAGGCGATCGTGGATGCGCTTGGCCTGGTCGCGTGCGTCCGCGAGCGCTGTAGTGGCCAGCACCGTCAGCAGGCAACCGCTCAGGGCTGCACTGATCGCGGCTGCGCGCCGCGCTGGGCGTTGTGTCGCCGTATTCATGGGCGTCCTCGTGTGCATGTACATCCCAGGTCCACTCGAAGTGGCTTCGCGTCGGGCGGAAATATACGCACCGATTTCGACCCGCCGTAATGTCTCAGGAACCCGACGTCTCCCCTTGGCGACATTACGCAGCACTTCACGCACGTGTATAAGCATCGACGCGCGCCGTACATGGTGAGGCCGTTTCCACGCGCGCCTGAAGAGTGAGGAAATGGCTGTTTTTCCAGTGTCTGGAGCGTGTCCGCAAAGTGCGCGCGGCGGCACGCGAACGCGTGATGTGAGTCACAACGTGAAGCGCGCACGGTGGTGTCGACAGCATTACGTTGCGTCGCTGTGGCACTCCGCGAGATGAACCGGCTGCGATGACTTGTGCGAATTGTGATGACGATCACGCGCCGCAAAATCCCGCCAGCCGCGATTGAGTAAAGAAAGCCGGCCCGCCGGGCCGACACGGAGGCGGATCCGACCTCAAGGATCCGGGGATGAGCATGATGAAGAGGTATGGCAAACGTCACGATGCAGTCCGCGCGGCCCGCGCCGCGGGGAGCGCCGCCACGTTTGCGGTCGCGACCCTGGTCCTTGCCGCCTGCAGTGGCGGTGGCGGCAACCCGAGTCTCGGCAGCGGCCAGGGACCGGACCCCGCGACCGTCGACTTCGCCCTCGCCTACGTGAAGCGCACGCTCCCGACCGACCCCATGGCGATGCAGCTCGAAGACAACGCCAAGGTCATGCGCACCTTCAATGTGGACGCAGACCTCTTCTTACGCGACCGGGCGGCCCCGAGCGCGCCCGAGCACAACATCACGCAGCGCATCACGGGCGACACCGAGCAGTGGGACGTGCGTGATGTCGACGCCTCCTATGACGGCACCAAGCTGATCTTCGCGATGCGCGGCCCCTTCGATCCAGATGCGGATGAAGAGGACCTGCCGAAGTGGGCGATCTGGGAATACGACCACCCGAGCGACACGCTGCGCCGCGTGATCCCTTCGGACACCGTTGCGGGCGAAGGCCACGACGTCGCCCCGCACTACCTGCCCGACGGACGCATCGTTTTCTCCTCGACCCGCCAGCGGCAGTCGCGCGCCATCCTGCTCGATGAGGGCAAGCCGCAGTTCGCGGCGCAGGACGAGGATCGCAACCAGGACGCCTTCGTGCTGCACGTCATGAACGCGGACGGCAGCGACATCCACCAGATCTCCTTCAATCAGAGCAACGACCTGGATCCGGCGGTGCTCGCCAATGGTCAGGTCGTGTTCACACGCTGGGATCACGCTCCGAACAACGACGCGATGAACCTCTATAGAGTGAATCCCGATGGTACAGGCCTGGAACTCCTTTACGGCAAGCACAGCCATGACATCGACAACACCGGAGTGAACGTCCAGTTCCTGCAGGCGCGGCAGCTCATGAACGGCCGCGTCATGTCACTGATCCGGCCTTTCGCCGGGACGCTGTTCGGCGGCGATCTGATCACGATCGATACTGCGAACTATGTGGAGAACACGCAGCCGACGCTTCCCAACGTAGGCGTGCTCTCGGGCCCCGCACAGGCACCGGCCACCGTGAATGAAGTTACCACCGACCCGACGCGTCCCTCCGAGGGAGGACTTTTCAGCAGCGTCTACCCGCTCGCCGATGGCACCAATCGCATGCTGGTGAGCTGGAGCCTGTGCCGTGTCCTCGAAAACAACGTCATCGTGCCGTGTACAGCGGATCGCCTGGCGAATCCGCTGACGCAGCCCGCGCCACCGCTCTATGGCATCTGGATCTACGATCAGGATCGCAATACGCAGATCCCGGTCGTGCCTCCTGAAGAAGGAGTGATCATCAACGACGTGGTGACGATGCAGCCGCGAACGCTCCCGCCCGTGATCCTGGACAAGGTTTCAGGTGTCGATCTCGACTCGACGCTGGTGAGCGAGGGTGTGGGCATTCTGCACATCCGCAGCGTCTACGACATCGACGGCGTGGACACCGCGCCCGGTGGCATCACGACGCTGCGCAATCCCGCCGCCACGACCGCCGCTCAGCGCCCGGCTCGTTTCCTGCGTATCGAGAAGGCCGTCTCGATGCCAGATGACGACGTGCTCGACTTCCGCAACACTGCATTCGGCACCGTCAATTTCATGCGCGAGATCCTCGGCTACGTTCCAGTGCAGCCGGACGGCTCAGTGCGCGTAAAGGTACCCGCCAACGTTGCGCTCGACATTTCCATTCTGGATGCCAACGGCCGGCGCATCGGGCCGCGCCACAACAACTGGCTGCAG
>DATFRO010000003.1:0-16220 GCA_035263105.1 Steroidobacteraceae bacterium
CTACGACAACTACATCGCGCGCCTGCGCGCCTGGCCGCGCTACGTCGGCGAGCAGATCGAGCAGATGCGGCGCGGCCTCGCGCGGGGCATGACGGTGCCGCGGGCGGTGCTCGACGGCTACGAGGGGACGATCTCGGCCCACGTCGTGGACGACCCGGCGAAGAGCGTCTTCTGGGCGCCGTTCGAGAAGTTCCCGTCGACGGTGCCCGAAAAGGAGCGCGAGAGGCTGCGCCAGGAGGGCCGCTCGGCCGTCGTCGAGGGCGCCGTCGTCGGCTACAAGCAGTTCCTCGACTTCTTCCGCCAGGAGTACCTGCCGCACGCCCGCCAGACCCTCGGCGCCTCCGAGCTGCCCAACGGCAAGGCTTACTACGCGCACCGGATCCGCCAGTTCACCACCCTCGACCTGCCGCCGGAGGAGATCCACAAGCTCGGCCTGGCCGAGGTCGAGCGCATCTCGGGCGAGATGAACGCGGTGATGAAGCAGGCGAACTTCCAGGGCGATTTCGCCGCCTTCCTCAAGTTCCTGCGCACCGATCCGCGCTTCTACGCGAAGACGCCGGACGAGTTGCTCAAGGATGCGTCCTACATCGCGAAGCAGATCGACGGACTGCTGCCGGGCTACTTCGGCAAGCTGCCGCGCCAGCCGTACAGTGTGCAGCCGGTGCCCGCGGAGCTCGCGCCGAATTACACGGGTGGTCGCTACTCGCCCGCGCCGCTCGGCGGCACCAAGGGCGGTGAGTACTGGGTCAATACCTATGCGCTCGAGAAGCGCCCGCTCTATGTGCTGACGGCGCTCACATTGCACGAGGCGGTGCCGGGCCACCATCTGCAAGGCGCGCTGGCGCGTGAGCTCGAGAACGTGCCGCCGTTCCGGCTCGATCTGTATCCGCACGCTTTCGGCGAGGGTTGGGGTCTCTACTCGGAGAAACTCGGCAAGGAGATGGGCCTCTACAAGACGCCGTACGACGAGTTCGGCCGGCTGACTTACGAGATGTGGCGCGCGTGTCGCCTCGTGGTCGACACCGGCATGCACTGGAAGGGCTGGACGCGCGACCAGGCGCTCGAATACCTCGGCAGCAACACCGCGCTGTCACTGCACGAGGTAACCACCGAGACCAACCGCTACATCGCGTGGCCGGGCCAGGCGCTCGCGTACAAGATGGGTGAGCTCAAGATCCTGGAGTTGCGCAAAAAGGCGCACGACACGCTCGGCGATCGCTTCGACATCCGCGCCTTCCACGACGCGGTGATGGAGAACGGTGGCGTGCCGCTGCCGATCCTGGAAAAGCAGATCGACGAATACATCGCCGCCGCGCAGAAGAAGTGAGCGGGCGTTGAAAGACGTCGGCTATCCGAGTCGTTGCGCTGCCGTTGCGCGCAAACGAGGCGCTCACGGCGATACGTGTCGCTGCCAGCTCAGCGCGCGGACGTGAGCGAGTTCTCAACCACGTACGCGCCGACCTGGCGGCCGAGCGCGTTGCCCGCCTCGGCGTCGTAGCGGAAGTGGATGCCGAGATAGAGGCGTGACAGTGCACACTCCTTGGCCGCTGCCGAGAAGCTGTCGAACGAGCGCGTCGGCGGCTCCATCCTGAGCCTGGGCGACATCGGCCCGGCCGAATCCACCTCGTCCGTGCGCATGGCGAACGCGAACCGGTCGCCGAACGTTTCCGCCATGACCGTCATCGCCGCCGCACAGGCGGTCCCATGCGCGGAGGGGTAGGAGGGAAACGGGTAGGTGTGCCGATGGGTGTTGTTCCAGTCCGGATCCGGGACCGTATCGGGGTTGCCGTCATTCGCGGCCCAGCGGATGGCGGTGTACGGACGCCAGTGGTTGTAGAAGAACTTGTTGTCGAAGACGCTGATGTAAGCGTCCATGACGCTCATGTTGAGCAGCGCAAACAATCGGGTCGCGGTCCAGAGGTCCGTGCCTTCCTGTGCGATCAGCGCACGCGCGAGCCGGTTGTGAGAGTTCTCGACGAAATCTTTCCACCATAGCGCGAGGTGCGTCTGGTCCGCGGTGCGCTTCGGGCTCTCGAAGCGCCCGAGCTCTTTTACTTCGTTGAACGCTTGCGTGTATGCCGCGCTGGTGATCGCCGGTGGAGGCGGGGAGCGGAACTGATCAGCCGCGCGCAACGCGAACGGCTTCGCCAAGGCCCAGCCCGCGCCGAAGACGAAGCCTTGCGGCGTGCCGCTGTGTTCGGGGAATTCCGCGTAAACGCCCGGCGCCATCGGCTGCAGCTTGTAAGTGGCGGGATTGTTCCAGCCATCGTCCGCGCGCTTCGCCAGCACCGCGGTCGCGGCCGCCCTGCCGGTCTCGATGGCTCTCGATCGGGACTGCTCGTCCGGCGCCAGCGCGAGCCAGGTCTTCAGTTCACCTTCGAGCTCACTCTGCGCGGCCGGATACTGATTGACGAGGACCTCGTAGGCCGCCTGGGCCGCGGCCGCGACCGGATCTGCGCCGTGAGCGTCGCTCTCGAACGCATACGGGCGATAGCGCCGGTCGATCGCATTGAGGGCGTCGTGCATCGCGAGATGCATCATCGCGGCGGAACGCACGCCCTTCAGAGTCAGCAACTTGTCTTCGGCGACGGCGAGCGTCAGCACGCGCTCGTTCCAGGCGACGGCAACGTCCGGGCTCACGCTGTGCTCCTCCTGCGCGCAGGCGCCAAGAGCGAGCGTGATGAGTACGAGCAGGAACGGGCGCTTCATGAACGGCTCCAGCAGGATGCAGTCAGTCGCGAATCTAGTCCCGCGTCCGCCGGGCAACTACTACTGAATTTGTAGTGGCGCGAGAGGAGGCAGACTGCAAGAATCCGCGCCATGCGACGTGGATACGGCCAGTACTGCCCGCTCGCGCTCGCCGCCGAAGTGCTCTGCGAGCGCTGGACGCTGCTCGTCATCAGCCGCGTCATCGACGGCTGCGCGCAGTTCAACGAGATTCATCGCGGCGTGCCACGCATTTCGCCGTCACTTCTGTCACAGCGCCTGCGTGAGCTCGAGCGTGCGGGACTCATCGAGCGCAGTCCCGCGCGAAAAGGCAGGCCCAGCACGTACCGCGTGACCGAGGCGGGCCGCGAGCTCGCGCCGATCATAGAGAACATCGCCGTCTGGGGTCAGCGCTGGAGCCGCGACATGCGCTATGACGATCTCGACCCGGCGTTCCTGCTGTGGAGCATGCACGTGCGCATGGATGTCGCGCGCATGCCGCAGCGACGCACGGTGTTGCAGTTCGAATTCTCCGGTGCGCCGCGCGAGTGCCGTCGCTTCTGGCTGGTGAGCGATGGCGGCGCGATCGACATGTGTCTCAAGGATCCGGGCTACGAAGTCGACGTGGCAGTGCGCGCGGACCTGCGCCTGTTCATCGAAGCGTGGCGCGGCATCCGCGATCTGCGCGCGGAGATTCGCGCCGGCCGGATCGAGCTCATCGGGCCGTCCGCCCTGCGCAAACAGCTTCCCGACTGGTTCCAGTTGAGCTCGCTCGCGCCCTTCCCCCGTCTCGCGCGCGGCCGCGAACGCCGCCTCGATTGCGCGCATCGTGGCGCGGCGGTCGTGACAAGCCGCCCCTAATGGAGTAGCGTTCCTCGCCTCATGAAAACCTCACGCAATCAGTGGCTGCTGCGCAGCGCGCTCACCGTCCTTGCATTGGTACCGGTCATCTCCGTGGCCGATCTCGTGCAGGGTGTCGTCTCGCCCAAGGACGCGGTGGTGCAGATCAAGGACAGCGCGGGAAACGTGGTTGCGACGCTGAAGGGTGGGCCGTTCCAGCTCAACCTCGCGGCCGGCAAGTTCACGGCCGAATGCACGGCGCCGAAGGCTTCGACGCGCAGCCTCTACAGCATGGCCCAGCCGACCACGGTCAACATCGACTGCAAGTAAGCCGAAAGGATTCCCGTGGCCGATTCTCCGCAGAAGGCCCGCTGGCAGGAGCTTGTCTCCTATTGGGCGGAGATCATCCACAAGCTCGCCATCCCGATCGGCACGATTCTCGCGACGATCGTCGGCACGTGGCTCACCATGCGCATCTCGGAGGAGAACAACCTCCGCGACACCATCAACCAGCGCGAGCAGGCCGAATCGAACCTGCGTTCTTCGATGTTCAAGGAGCTGGTCGCGCCGCTCCTCGTGCCCGGCGGCGGTGCCGCATCGGACGCAGCGCGCCCGGAGCAACTCGCGCTGCTGGCGCAGCTCCTCGCGCTCAATTTTCACGAGCACTTCGAGCTCGGCCCGCTGCTGCTCTACGTGGACAATCTTCCGAACCAGAGCATCGAGAACCGGCGACGCCTGCGCTCGGTGGCGCGTCGCGTGATCTCGCGCCAGCTCGCAGTGCTCGGTGAGCCCTCGACCGAGGACAAGCTGGAGAACTGCAAGGCGAGCAGTGAGGACCTGGAGATCTGGTTGCGATCCGATGCCTCCGAGCCGGCCGATGAGCCGCTCGCCTGCACCGACCCGTCGCTCGACGGCATGAGCGTCTCACTCGAGTGCCACACGCCCAAGACGACGCCGCAACCGACGCCGAACGTGTTCAGCATCCAGTCGCCGGACTGCAAGGATCGGTTCATCGTGGCGCTGAGCGATCTGCGGTGGACGCAGCAGACTGTACGCGTCTTCCTGTCGGCGGAGGCGCATCAGCCGAAGCCCGGCGAGCCCGCCTCGATTCCCGAGTTCGTGGAATTCACCCTGTCGGCTTATTCGATGCCGTACTCAGACAACACGCTCCTGCGCAGCGGCAACCGTGTCGGTCTCTACATCCGCCAGGTGGAGCCGAGCCGTGAGCCCTGCACGCCGCCGATCTGCGACCCGACGACGCGCCTCATGCGCATCTCGCTGGTGTGGTTCCCGGATGATTTCATTCCGCCGCGCGAGCGACCGACGGACTTCCGCAAAGTCCGCAAGGCACTCAAGCTCTGAGCGGGTTCTGTTGTAGGCTTGTCGTCGTCCGCGGTTCCCAGCGCGCCCGTAGCTCAGTTGGATAGAGCATCAGGCTTCGAACCTGAGGGTCGGGGGTTCGAATCCCTCCGGGCGCGCCAACCGCCTGCAAGTGCCAGCAGGCTGAGCGCCAGCAGCGCGAGTGATCCGGGCTCAGGGACACCGACCACGCGTGGCTGCGTGAAACCCGAGACCGTTTCGCCGAACGGGTTGATGTCGAACGGCTGCGATCCGGGCGCACCCGCGCCGAGAAAGTCGAAGCGGACGATGAACCCGCCGAGCAGCGAGTTGCCGAGGATCTCGAAGCCGGGAGCCGCCAGCGCGTCGTAGAAGCCGTCATCCGGGAGCCCGAAGTCCGGCTGCGCCACCGCTCCATCCCATCCGATCGGCGCCGCCATCGGCAGCAGGTTCGCGTACAGAGTGCGATCGAAGAAGACGGTGAACTCATCGATGGGGTTGCTGCCGGTGTTGGTGACTTCGTACGTGTACTGCCACGTGTTGCCGGTCAGCTGCGTGACGTCGAAGGTGATGATCGAGGCGTCAGCGTCGAACGGCGCGGCAAATACCGCGCAGACCGCCAGCGCAGTCCATGCCAGTGATGTCTTCTTCATAGGAATCGGCCCTGAGTTCTTGTTATGGGCGACGGTGCGCACTACTCATACTCCTCTGTAACAAAGCCTGCAATCGCGGCATGGCTGCTGCATTGCATTTGACCTAATCCCGCGCTTCCGACTCACGGGTTCACCGTCGCCAGGATCTGGCGGAAGTTGTTGGACGTATCGAATCCGGACGGTGTGTTCACGGTGAGCGTTGTGACTCCCGCTGTGGCCGGGTCGAAGGCCGTGTTCACGCTGCCGATTCCCGCGTTGAAGCTCAGCGGGCTGATGGTGATCGTGCCCACGGTCGTGTTCGAGCTGACGACCGGCACCTGGACGGCACCCGCCAGGCCCGGCCGCACGAGCTCGTTGCTGGCAAAGTTGAGCGTTCCCGGGGTGAGTCGCGCCGCGGTGATTTGTAACGTGGCATTGGCCGCGCCCGCCGTGGTGTTGATCGCCCCCGGAGTGTTGATGATGAAGCCCGACGGGTCGACCGTGAGCGTCTGCGTATTGCTCGCATAGCCCGGTGCCGAGACCGTCACCGTGGTCGATCCCTGCAGCAGACCCTGCAGGAAGATCGTGTGCCCGGACGTGGTGGTGACGCCCGGTATGACGAGGGTCGTGGTGCCGAGGACCGTGGCGCTGTCGTTGACGCGTGCGATCGTGCCCGACGTGATGGTTATCGTGATGTCGACCGCATTCGGCGGCGCAGTGGCCAGGTTGACGTTGAAATTCTCCTCGAGGTCCTCGCCGACGCGCGGATTGGCCGTGAAGTTGATCGAGGGCGCCGTCACGGTGGCCAATAGGGTGCGGAAGTTCGCCGGCGTGTCGAAGCCTGCCGGCGGTGCTACGGCGACCGTCGTCGTGCCGGCCGTCGCCGGATCGAAGGCCGTGCTCGCCGTAGTCGCGTTCGCGGCGAAGGTGACCGGGCTGACGGTGATGCTGCCGACGTTCGGGTCGGAACTGGTCACGGCCACGGAAACCGGCGCCGCGAGTCCCGCACGGACCGCCTGGTTGGCGGCAAAGGTGAGCGAGCCCGGCGTGAGCCGCGCGGGCGTGATCGTCATGCCGGTATTTGTGGCGAACGTATTGGTATTGATCGCCCCCGGGCTGTTGATGATGAAGCCGGAGGGATCGACCGTCACGGTCGTGTTAACGGTCGTGTAGCCGGGCGCCGAGATCGTGAGCGTGGTCGAGCCCTGCAGCAGGCCCTGGACGGTGAGCGTACGGGCCGCCGTGGTCGTGACATTGGGGAAGACGACCGTCGCCCCACCCAACACCGTCGCAGTGTCACTCAGTCGCGCGATCGTGCTGTCGGCCACGGTCACCGTGATGTCGACGGCGCTCGGTGGTGCGGTGCTCAGGTTGATGTTGACGCCGTCCTGCAGGTCCTCACCGACGTGCGGATTGGCGGTGAAGTTGATCACGGGCGCGGTCACGGTCGCCGTGATGGTGCGGAAGTTCGCCGGTGTATCGAAACCGGCTGGCGTGGTCACCGCGAGCGTCGACGTGCCGGCACCGACCGGATCGAAGGCGGTGTTCACCGAACCGACGCCCGCCGCGAAAGTGACCGGGCTGACGGTGATGGTCCCGACATTCGTATCGGAACTGGTCACCGCCACGGAAACCGGCGCGGCGAGTCCCGCTCGGACCTGCTGGTTTGAGGCAAAGTTGAGCGTGCCTGGCGTGAGGCGCGCGGCCGTGATCTGTACGCTCGTGTTCACGGCGAACGTGTTGGTATTGATCAGCCCAGGGCTGTTGATGATGAAGCCGGAGGGATCGACCGTCAGGGTCTGCGTATTGGTGGCGTAGCCCGGCGCCGAGATCGTGAGCGTCGTCGAGCCCTGCAGCAGGCCCTGGATGATGACGGTGCGGGCCGCGGTGGTCGTGACAGCGGGGAAGACGACCGTCGTCCCACCCAACACCGTCGCGGTATCACTCACCCGCGCGATCGTGCCGCTGGCCACGGTCACCGTAATGTCGACGGCGCTCGGTGGCGCGGTGCTGAGGTTGATGTTGACGCCGTCCTGCAGGTCCTCACCGACGTGCGGATTGGCGGTGATGGTGATCGCAGGCGCCGTCACGGTGGCCGTGATGGTGCGGAAGTTCGCCGGCGTATCGAAGCCGGCGGGCGTGCCCACGGTGATCGTCGAAGTCCCGGCACCGGCTGGATCGAAGGCCGTGTTGACGGTGCCGACATTTCCAGTGAAGGACACCGGGCTGACGGTAATCGTGCCGACGTTCGTATCGGAGCTGGTGACCGGCACCTGCACCGTCACGCCTGGGCGCACTGCCTGGTTGGCATTGAACATCAGCGTACCCGCCGCGAGCCGTGCGGCGGTGATCTGCACCGTCGAGTTCGCCGCGAACGTGTTGGTATTGATTAGCGAGGGGCTGTTGATGATGAAGCCGGACGGCGTGAGCGTCACGATGCTGGTGTCTGTGGCGTAGCCCGGCGCGCTGGCGGTGAGCGTAACCGAGCCCGTTGCGACGAGACTCTGCAGGAAGAATTGCGGGATTGACGCCAAGCCACCGGCAACGTGGACGACGATGCTGGTGCCTCCAACCACGTTGCCATCCGTACTGATCAGTAACCTCGACGGGTCGGAGCTCGTGAGCGTCACATCGACGCCGACAACGGGCGGGGCGTTTGCGGCGAGCGATCCGCTGACACCTATCTCCAGATCACGTCCCACCGACTGGTCGGCAATGTTGATCGCCGGTGCGGCCGTCACGTTGATGGCGGCGGTGGCCTCGGCGATGCCCGGCGAGTTGGCGCGCAGCGTCGTGCTGCCGATCGCCACACCGGTCACCGGGATCTGGATCGAGTTCTGTCCCTGCGGCACGGTCACACTGGCGGGCACGGTCGCAGTCGCGTTGTTGTCCGTCGTGAGCGCGATCGCCAGCCCGAATGTCGGCGCAGGCGCGGACAAGTTCAGAGTGATGTTCTGCGTATTCGACTGGTTGACGGAGAGCGTTGCGGGCGAGAACGTCATCACAAGGGTCACGACGACGTTACGCGAGTCCGGTGCAAAGCCGGTCGCCGTGGCGTTGATCGCGGTCGTGCCGATGTCGACACCCGTCACCTGGGGATTGGCGGTGGGCGTCTGCTGACCCGCAGGCACGGTCACGCTCGGGGTCACCGTGGCGATGCCGGGGTTGGCGCTCGTGAAGTTGATCGTGACGCCGCCCGCCGGCGCGGGTTGCGACAGGCTCACCGCGAAGGCGAGCGTCTGAGCGGGCGCGACATTCGGAATCGCGTTGATGCTGATGAGATTGTTGGTGACGGTGACGTTCGCGCTGCCGGTGGTGAACCCGGTGCCGGAGGCGCTGATCGCCGTCGTGCCGGGGGCGACACCGTTTACGGTGATGTTCGCCTGGGTACTGCCTGAGGCGATGTGCGCGCTGGTCGGGGTTACCGTCGCGATGCCGGTGTTGCCGCTCGAGATGGTCAGGTCCACGCCAGCAGAGGGCGCCGGCTGCTGAATCGTCACGGTACCGGTTGTCGAGCGTCCGACACCGACGAGCGAACTCGCGAGCACGACGTTGACGCCGCGGTTGGCGACGTTGACGGTTGCCGTGCCACTCGTGAGCCCGGCGGCGCTGGCCGTGATCGTTGCTGTGCCCGAGGTGGTTGTGGCCGTCGCTTGGAAGCCGGCGACCGTCTGATTCGCCTGGACGGTCACGTTAGCCGGTACGGTGACGGAGCCGGTGTTGCTGCTCTGAAGCGTCACGACCTGTCCGCCCGCACCTGCGGGCGAGGAGAGCGTGACGGTCATGCCCTGCACGTCGCTCGTGAACATGTTCACGATGGTGGGCGACACGGAAATGCTGGCGCTCGCGTCGGCGATGGTCACCGTCGCATTGCCGGGTGTCCCGACGTCGTAGTCGGCGCCATCGACGACCGTGATGATCGCGGTCTCGCTGCCCTCGACGATCGCATCGGCGAGCGGGGTGATCGTGAGCGTCGCCGTGGCCTGGCCGGCACTGAAGGTCAGGGTGCCGCTGCCGACGCTGGTCGGCAGGTTGGTGTTGTAGTCGGTGCCGTTAATGGCGGTGCCGCCGATCGTGAAGGTGATCGGTAGCGCGAGCGCGGTGCTGCCGGTGCGGGTGAAGGTGAAGGTGCCGGTGTCGTTGCCGGTTTCCGATGCGTTCGGATCAGTCGCCGCCACGCTGACTTGCGGTACATCGTTGTCCGCGATGGTGACGGTCGCCGAGCCTGGTGTCCCGACGGAGTAGTTGGCATTCGACGCGAGGGTCAGGACGACGGTTTCGTCGCCTTCGGACAACGTGTCATCGATGGGCGTGACGGTGACGGTGGCCGACGCCTGTCCCGCACCGATGCTCACGCTGGTCGTGATCGTCTGATAGTCGGTGCCGTTGGTGGCGCTGCCGCCGAGGGTGAAGTTCACCGTGAGGGAGTTGGTCGTCGCGCCGGTGCGCGTGAAGGTGAACACGCCGGGATTGAGTCCCGTTTCAGCGGCGTTCGCGTCGGTCGCCGTCACCGTGACGGTGGGCAATACGGCGTCGGCGATCGTGACGGTCGCCGAGCCCGGCGTACCGACGTTGTAATTCGTCGTGCCGGTGAGCGTGATGATGACGGTCTCATCGGGTTCGACCAGCGAATCGGCGAGCGGCGTGACCGTTACCGCTGCGGAAGTCTGGTTCGCCGGAATCGTGAACGTCGCCGGGAGGGCGGTGAAGTCGGCACCTTCAGTCGCCGTGCCGCCGCGTGTGTATTGGACAGTCAGCGCCTGCGTGATGTTGCCGCCAGCGCGCGTGATGGTGAACGTGCCGGTATCCGGCCCGGTCTCGGATGCATTCGGATCGGTCGCCTGGATGGTGACGACGACCGGTGTGTCGGTGATCGTCACGGTCGCGCTGTTCGGCGCGCCGACCTGGTGGTTCGCGCTCGCCGCGAGCGTCACCACGACGGTTTCCGGCGTTTCAACCAGGTTGTCCGCCAGCGGGGTAACGGTCGCGGTGACGCTCGACTGGTTGGCAGGAATCGTGACCGCACCGATCGCGGTGTAGTCGGAACCGGAAGTCGCGCTGCCGCTGACCGCGAAGCTCACGGAAAGCGCGGCGGTGAGATCCCCGCCAGTGCGCGTGAAGGTGAATGTTCCGGTGTCGTTCGCCGGCGGCTCGGTCGCGTTCGCATCGCTCGCCGTGACGCTCACGCTCGCGGGATTGTCGGTGATCGTGACGGTGGCAGTTGCGGGGGTCCCGGTGCTGTAAGTGCCGCTGGCGCCGATCGAGACGATGACGGTCTCATCACCTTCGACGAGGTTGTCCGCTAGTGGCGTGACGGTGAGTGTCGCGCTCGTCTGGCCCGCGCTGAGCGGGACGGAGGCGGGCAGGCTGCTGTAGTCGGCGCCCTGGGAGGCGGTGCCCGCGACATTGATGAGTACCGTGAGCGCGCTGCTGCTGTCGCCGGTGCGTGAAATCGTGAAGGTGGCGGTGTTGCTGCCGGCCTCGCTGGCACTGGCGTCGCTCGCGACGATGGTGACAGTCGGTGTGTCGTTGTCGGCGATGTTGACGGTCGCGGAATTCGCCGCGCCGATCGTGTAGGCGGAGTTGCTCTGGATCGCGAGGGTGACGGACTCGGTGCCTTCGTTGCTGGTGTCCTCGATCGGCGTGATCGTGATCGTCGCCGACGCCTGGCCGGAGGCAATGACGACGGTGCCGGAGATCGTCTGGTAGTCGGTGCCGTTGGTCGCGTTGCCGCCAATCGAGTAGTTGACGGTCAGTGACGAAGTGGTCGCGCCAGTGCGCGAGACCGTGAAGGTGCCGGTGTCGAGTCCCTGTTCGGCCGCGTTCGCGTCGGTCGCGACGATACTGACGACGGGCAGCGCGTTGACGGTCACCGTGACCGTGGCGGTGTCGGAACCGTTATGCCCATCGCTCACGGTGTACGTGAACGTGGTGGTGCCGCTGAAGCCCGCGGCGGGCGTGAAGGTGAGGTTGGTCCCGTTGTTGACGACGGTGCCGTTGGCCGGCTGCGTGACGGCGCTGACGCTGAGCGTGTCGCCGTCCGGATCGGTGTCGTTGGCCAGCACGTTGATCGTGATCGGGACTCCGGTCTGCGTCGTCGCCGAGTCGTCGACCGCGTCGGGCTGGCGATTTCTCGCCGTGATGTTGACGGTGTCGGGAGCGCTGTCTATGAAACCGTCGTTGACGATCAACTGCGCGACATAGAGGCCCGCGCGATCGGCGACGAAGGTTGGATTCGGAATGAGCGGGTTGGTGATCGTGGCCGTGCTGCCGGCGGGCCGCGTGGTGAGCGACCAGAGGAAGGACAGCGGATCGTTGTTCGCATCGCTCGACGCCGTCCCGTCGAGCTGTACGGTCGTGCCCGGGTCCACCGTCTGGTCGGGTCCCGCATTGGCTACCGGCGGCGTGTTGCTGGTCGAGATCAGCACCGTGTCCGGTGTGCTGGAGAGATGTCCGTCGTTCACGATCAGCTGCACGACGAAGTTGCCGGCGCGATCGGCGACGAAGCTGGGTGTCACGGTATTCGCATTGAGCAGCGTCGCGGTGCTGCCCGTGGGCCGCGTCACGAACGACCAGGCGAACGTGAGTGGATCGCCGTCAGGATCCGAGGAAGCGGCGCCGGTGAGATGCACAGTCTGACCGACGCTGACCGCCTGGTCCGGTCCGGCGTTCGCGATCGGCGCGCGGTTGCGCACCTGGGTCGTGATCAGGACGCTGTCGGAGTTGGAGCCGCCGCGACCGTCGTTGACGGTCAGCCGCACCGTGTAGTCGCCGGCCACATCCGGCGTGAACGTCGGGGTTGCGGTCGCCGCGCCGGTGAGTGAGGCAGTGCTGCCAGCGGGTCTTGAGAGGAACGCCCACGCGAACGTCAGCGGATCGCCGTCGACATCGCTCGACCCCGTGCCGTTCAAGGTGACCACGTCGCCGACGAAGGCCTGTTGATCGGGCCCGGCGTTCGCGACCGGCGGCGTGTTCTGCGGAATCGTCGTGACGATCACGACATCGGCGGTGCTGTTGACGTGGCCGTCGTTGACGACGAGTTGCGCGCGGTACTCGCCATCGCGATCCGCGACGAACTTCGGCATGACGGCCGTGGGATTGTCGAGCGTCGCCGTGCTGCCGGCCGGCTTGACGGTCAAGGTCCACGCAAACGTGAGTGGATCGCCGTCGGCGTCGCTCGAGCCGCTGCCGTTGAGCGTCACGGTGATGCCGGTGAACACCGTCTGGTCCGCGCCCGCATTGGCGACCGGCGCCGTGTTGGCGGCGGCGCACTGCACCTGCCAGCTGAGCGCGCTGGGATCGAAGGGGAACTGCCGATCCTGGCGGAAGGTGAAGGTGTCGGTGCTCGTGACGCGAGCACCGGCCGCGATGCTGCCGAAGCTCAAGGAGCCGTCGAGAACGGTCTGGTGCGGCGAGCTGCTGCTCAAGGTCGCCGTGCAGCTGCTCGCGGCAGTGGTGCCGGAGTTCACTGCCTGCGCGGTGTAGGTGTAATCGAACTCGAAGCGACTGAAGCGCACGCTGGAGATCAGCACATAGCTGCCGGTGTCCACGGAGACCTGGGTCGCGGCTGGCGCGACGGAGGGTGCCACCAGGGACGCGCTCGCGATCAGCAGGCTGGCGAGGAGTCCAAAACGGTGCATGGGACGAAGCGGCTTAGTCATGGGACACCTGGTTCTTCTTGGTGGACTCCGGGTGGCGCCGGAGCAGCAGGCAGGACGCGGCGATCGAAGCCGCGCCCGACATCAGCAGGGAGAGCATTGAAGGTTCTGGAACGGTCACGACGCGCGCCGGTGCGTGGACGTCGCCCGACACCAGGGGCGTCAGTTCGGCGAACTGCGGATCGGGTAACTCGACCGCAGGGGAGCGCAGCGCCACGAGTTGCACTGCGGGATCGGCGAAAGCGGGGTCCGCGTCTACGTCGAAGTAGATCGCAAATTCCTCAGTGCTTTCGCGGGTTAGGTCGGTTTCGCCGGTTGCGGCCGAAGCAAACGCGGGCTCGGGGTCGGGCGGCAGGACCGTCGCGCGCGCCGGCTGCGCGCCGACTTGCAGCGCGCCTACTGCCAGCAGCAACAGGCACCTCCCATCCATGTGCTGCGCAATTCACCACCCTCGCGTGCGCGAAGTCCTCAGAGAGCGCGGAAGGATCTCTGAAGCTTGTCTCAAGAGGTTTTTGAGAGAGAAATCGCCCGCTGGTAACAGAGATGCAATAGGGCAAATGCAGCTTTGTAATTGCCCGGGTGCGGGCTACACTCGACTCGGGCGGGCAACTAACTCAAGACGACAAATCTCGCTCCGCCGTCCATGGAATCACGGCCGCCATTTCGCGTCGGGCCCTGGCGTGCAGACCCGGCACTCGATCTGATCTCCCAGGGAGACTCGTCGGTCAAACTCGTTCCCAAGACAATGGACGTGCTGTGCCACCTCGCGCAGCGCGCCGGCGAAGTCGTGTCGCAGGAGGAAATCGAGCACACGGTGTGGCGGCAGGTCGTCGTGACCCCGAGCTCCGTGTACCAGGCCATCGCCGACCTGCGTCGTGCGCTCGGTGACGACAAGCATCGGCCCACCTACATCGCGACTGTTCCTCGCAAGGGCTACCGCCTGATCGCGCCGGTCGTCTGGGGCGAGCGTGAAGTTGCCGAGCCCGCGCGCCGCATCGAGCAGCCCGCCGATGAGAGCCGGGCACCCGTTGTGGCGCCGGCAACGGCTGCAGCGGGGCGTACGGCCCCGCGCTGGCTGACCGCACGCGCGATCGCCGGCATCGTGGCGCTGGTCGCCGGTGTGGCGGTGCTCGGCATCGTGGTTGCACGCCGTTTCGAGACCGGCCCCGTCGGCCCCACGACTGACCCGCGTTCGATCGCGGTGCTACCGGTGGCAGATTTCTCCGAGGAGGGTAACCAGGGCCACTTCGCCGACGGGCTCACCGAAGAGATGCTCAACACTCTCGCGCAGATTCCGCAACTGCGTGTCACCGCGCGCACCTCGGTGTTCGTCTTCAAGAACCGCAATGAGGATGTGCGCGCGATCGGCCGGGCCCTCGGTACGCGCTACGTGCTCGAGGGGAGCGTGCGGCGCAGCGCCGAGCGTGTGCGTGTCACAGCGCAGCTGGTCGACACGAGCAACGGCTATCACGTGTGGTCGAAGACTTACGATCGCCCGATGGGCGATGTTCTGCAGGTCCAGGAAGACATCGCCCGCTCGGTCGCCGCCTCCCTGCAGGTCACATTGAGCAGCGAGTCGCTCGCGCGGATCGCCGCGCGGCGCACGGTCAACGTCGATGCTTACGAGCTATACCTCCTCGGCCGGCACTACCAGCTGCAGCGCAGCCCGGATGCAATTGCCAAGGCGGTCGACTACCAGCAGCAGGCGATCGCCTCCGACCCGGGCTTCGCCCTGGCCTATGCCGGGCTCGCCGACGCGCGTATGGGCACCTACTACTACAGCAACCAGCCGTTCAACGAGGTGCGCAAATCAATCGAGCCGCTGCTCGAGAAGGGGCTGGAACTGAATTCCAACCTGCCCGAGCTGTACGCGGCACGTGCGCTGCTGCACACGCAGGAGTTCGACCTCGCCCACGCCGAGCAGGACCTGAAGCGCGCCATCGAACTGAATCCGAACTATGCCGAGGCGTACGTGCGGCTCGGCGCCACGTACGAGTACGACGGACGGCCGCGCGAGGCGCTCGCATCCTTTGCGCGGGCAGCGGAACTCGATCCCTTGCACTTCATCCTGCACACGCGCAGGTGCCTGGCGCTGCAGAATCTTGGGCGCTACGACGAGGCGACCAGTGCGTGCAATCGCGCCATCGAGCTCGACCCGGGCGCGCCGAACGCGTACTGGGCGCGCGGATTGATCGCTTTGTCCGCGGGCCGCTACGAGGCGGCCATCCAGGGCTATCGCGAAGCGCTCGAGCGCGCGCCGCAGCGCGTCGATCTGCTCGGTCAGCTCGGATGGCTGTATCTCGATATCGGCTTGCCGCGGCAGGCGGAAAGCACTTTCGGGCGCGCGCTGGCGGTGAGCGGGCCGGGGCCCAACTACGCCTACCTGAGTAGTGCACGCTCCTTCGTCGCCGCCGGCGATAACGCCGGGTTGCGCAAGCAACTGAGCCTCGATTCCCTCGCGGGCCCTGCGGAAGCGGACATGCTGCTCGACATTGCAGTCCTCGAGATCGTGAGTGGTGCTGCCTCCGATGCGCGTCATTACTGCGAGCGTGCGACGCACGCGAGCGACTTCGACTACCAGCGCCTGTTCGACGTCTGGAACACGCGTTGGGGCACGTCGGATGTCCTGACCCTCGCCGAGTGCGCTCGCGCCGCGGGCAACGAAGCGGAAGCGAAGCGCTACCTCGCTGACCTGTCCGCGTACCTCGATCGGTTGGAGCGCAACGGTCAGCTCTGGCACGGACTGCGTTACCTGCGTGCCGATGTGCTCGCGATGCAGGGCAAGCCGGATGAGGCCATGAACGAACTCCAGGCGGCGACGCGGCTCGGCTGGCATCGCGTCTGGTGGCCGCGATCCGATCCGGCGCTCGCGACCCTGCGCGGCACGCCGCGCTTCGATCACTGGCTCAACTCTCTCGAAGCCACCAACAAGGAAGTGCAGCCTCGCGTGCTGTCCGCGGAAGCGCCGAGACGCTTGCACGCTGCCGTCGTCGGCTATCCCTGAATCCCCTCGGACCGCAGACCGCCGCGCGTCGCGGCCTCATCG
>DATFRO010000004.1:0-5002 GCA_035263105.1 Steroidobacteraceae bacterium
ACCAGGCGGAACATGAGGAACGTGAGTCCGATCAGCACCGCGTAGACCACGGCTGCCGCGCCTTTGCGACCGATGACGCCTTTCACGCCGGTCGCGTAGCGGCTCGACTCGCGGTGAAAGAACCGGTTGAACGGGCGGAACACCCAGCCGAAGAGCCGGTCGATGACGCGTGTGGCGACGTCCGGCGCCGCACCTTGCGGCTTGAGCAGCACTGCGCACAGAGCCGGGCTCAACGTGAGCGAGTTGAACGCCGAGATCACCGTCGAGATCGCGATGGTGAGCGCGAACTGCTTGTAGAACTGCCCGGTGAGGCCCGAAATGAACGCGATGGGCACGAACACGGCGCAGAGCACCAGCGCAATCGCGATGATCGGTCCGCTCACTTCTTCCATCGCGCGATAGGCGGCATCGCGCGGACGCAGGCCGCGTTCGATGTTGCGCTCGACGTTTTCCACCACGACGATCGCATCGTCGACCACGATGCCGATGGCGAGCACCAGGCCGAAGAGCGACAGATTGTTGATCGAGAACCCGAACAGCAGCATCAACCCGAAGGTGCCGACGATCGAGATCGGCACCGCGAGCAGCGGGATGATCGAGGCGCGCCAGGTCTGCAGGAACAGCACCACCACGATGACGACCAGCGCGATCGCCTCGAGCAGCGTCTCGAGCACCGCGACGATCGACTGGCGCACGAACACGGTCGTGTCGTAGACGATCTGGTAGTCGAGCCCTTCCGGGAAATTCGGCTTGATCTCCTCCATCGTCTTGCGCACGTTGTCGGAGAGATCGAGCGCGTTGGCGCCCGGCTTGAGCGCGATCGGCAGCGCCACGGCCGGCTTGTTATTCAGCAGGCTGCGCAACGAATAGGTGCCCGCGCCGAGTTCCAGGCGTGCCACATCGCGCAGGCGTGTGACCGAGCCATCGGGCGAGGACTTGATGATGATGTTGCCGAATTCCTCTTCGGTGACGAGCCGTCCGGTGGTGTTGACACTCAGTTGGTACTCCACCCCGGGCGGCGCGGGTTGCGCGCCGATCACGCCAGCGGCGACCTGCACGTTCTGTTCGCGAATCGCCCTCACGACATCGCCGGCAGTGAGATCGCGCGAAGCCACCTTCTGCGGATCGAGCCAGACGCGCATCGAGTAGTCGCCGGCGCCGACCACGCGCACTTCGCCCATGCCCTCGAGCCGCGCGAGCTGGTCGCGGACCTGGAGCACTGCGTAGTTGCGCAGGTACACCATGTCGTAGCGGTTGTCGGGCGAGTAGAGGTGCACGACCATCAGGAGGTCGGGCGAGCTCTTCACCGTGGTCACGCCGAAGCGGCGTACGTCCTCGGGCAGTCGCGGCAGCGCCTGCGAGACGCGGTTCTGCACCTGGACCTGCGCGTTGTCGATGTCGGTGCCGACCTTGAACGTGACCGTGAGCGTCATCACGCCGTCGGTGTTCGACTGCGAGGACATGTAGAGCATGTTCTCGACGCCGTTGATCTCCTGCTCGAGCGGCGCGGCGACCGTTTCTGCGATGACCTTGGGGTTCGCGCCCGGGTACTGCGCACGCACCACCACCGAAGGCGGCACGACTTCCGGGTACTGGCTGACCGGGAGCTTCCAGACCGCGATGGCGCCGGTGATGAAGACGATCGCCGAGAGGACCGCCGCGAAGATCGGCCGGTCGATGAAGAATTGTGCGAATTTCATAGGGGTTTACGCGTTTCGGTGTTCTGTGAGACCTGCGTCGTGCCGCCGACTTCCGGCAAGCGAGCGGAGGCGGGGACGTCCTGGTCCATCGGCACGGTTTGCGGGGCGACCGGCATGCCGGGTCGCACGTGTTGCACGCCGTTCACGACGATGGTTTCTCCGGGCTGCAGCCCGTTGAGCACCACGCGCAATCCCTGCACGACGCGGCCGATCTTCACGGGCCGGTAGCTGAGGGTGTTGTCCGCGCCGACCACGAGCACGAACTTCTGGCTCTGGTCAGTGCCGACCGCTCGGTCGCTGATCAGGACGGCGTCGTACTGCCCACTGCCGAGCAGCTTGATGCGCGCGAAGAGCCCCGGCGTGAACAAGCCGTCGGGGTTGTGGAAGATCGCGCGGCCACGGATCGTCCCGGTCGCCGGGTCGAGCTGGTTGTCGACGAAGGTCATGTAGCCCGGGTGCGGGAAGCCCTCCTCGTTGGCGAGGCCCATCCACACCGGGTTCGGCTCATCGCGCGAGCTGGCGCGCTCGCCGTGCTTCGACATCGAGATGTACTTCAGATACACCTGCTCATCGCCGGTGAACTCGACGTACACCGGGTCGACGGAGACCACCGTGGTGAGCAGGGTCGCGCGCTCACCACTGCCGACGAGATTGCCGGGTGTCACTTCGGCCTTGCTGACGCGCCCGCTGATCGGGGAGACGACCTGGGTGAACTCGAGGTTGAGGCGCGCGACCTCGACCGCCGCGGCCGCCGCCTCGACTCCGGCGCTCGTCTCATGCGCGCGATTCACGCGCTCGTCGTATTCCTCCTGCGAGATGGCGCGCGCTGCGAGCAGCCGCTCACCGCGCGCGACTTCGTTGCGCGCCAGGTTGGCGCGCGTGCGCGCGGCCGAGGCGTCCGCCTGCGCCTTCGCGAACTCCGCGCGATACGGGCGCGGATCGATGACGAACAGCAGGTCGCCTTTCTTGACCAGGCCGCCTTCCGTGAACGCGACGCGCTCGATGTAGCCCGACACACGTGGCCGGATCTCGACCGAGTCGATCGCGTGGATGCGGCCGGTGAACTCGTCCCAGTCGTTCACCTTGCGCTCGAGCACCTTGGCGACGCTTACCTGCGGCGCCTGTGGAGCGGGGGCCGCCTGCGGCGCGCAGCCCGCCATCAGCATCGCGATGACGATGAGCCCGGCCGGAAGGAAAAACGTGGCGAAACGGGCCGCGTTCCGCGCAATGGTCGTGGTGTTTGCAAGCATGTTGAGTATCCCGTTTGGCAGCGGCCGTCCCGGTGGCCGCTATGGGATGCGCAGATTAGGGATCGAGCCGCGACTGAAAAAGCCGTTGACTCGAACTTCACTCTTGCCCGTGAATCAGGAATCGCGGTGCAGCTAAGTCCGCTGGCCGGCTGGAATTACCGGCGCTGACTGTCGGGAAACAGCGTCACCAGGAAGTCCAGGAAGGCCTGCACCTTGGGGGTCGGATGGCGATCTTTCACGAACAAAGCCGAGACCGGGCGCTCGAGTGCATAACGCCATTCGGGCAGCACGCGCACCAGCAATCCCGCCGCCACGGGCCGTTCCGCCATGAACCCCATGACCGGTGCAATCCCGGCGCCGGAGATCGCGGTCTCGAGGAGCGCCTCGGGGCTATCGACGAGGATGCGGCCGGTGACCGCGACCTGTTTCACCACGCCATTGCGAGACAAGGCCCACTCGATCACGCGCCCGGTGTTCGGATTGAAGAAGCGGATGCAGTCGTGCTCCTTGAGATCGTCAGGATCCTGCGGCGGCCCACGCCGCGCGAGGTAGTCGGGCGATGCGACGGCCACGACGTCCGGATTCCAGAGCCGCCGCGCCACCAGGCGCGAGTCGGTGAGCTCGCCCACCCGCACGCAGATATCGATGGCGTCGTTCACCATGTCCGAGAGCCGGTCGGAAAAGCTCAGCTGCAGGGTGACGTCGGGGTACTGGGCGAGGAAGCGCGGCAGCGCCGGGATCACATATTCCCGGGCGAGTGTCAGCGGCATGTCAACGCGCAGTCGGCCGCGCGGCCGCTGGCGCGTCTCGACCACTTCAGCTTCGGCATCCTGCAACTGGGTTACCAGCGCCTGGCAGCGTGCGTAGAATGCAGTCCCCACATCGGTCGGACTCAAGGAGCGGGTCGTGCGGTTGAGCAGGCGCATGCCGAGGCGCTCTTCCAGGCGCGACACGGACTTGCTGACGGCTGAGGGCGTAACACCAAGCTGGTTGGCGGCCGCGACGAAGCTGCCGGAAGCCACGACGCGCACGAAGGTCACGATGTCGCCCAGGTTGTCCACGAACTGCTCGCCTCCTTGGGCGGATTATTGATGAGTGGGTGTCATCAGTGAAGTTCGATCGCACTTGTTTATCGCCGCCGCGGGTGCATTTAGGCTTCTCGCCCAGAATGGTCAGGAGTGAACATCGATGTGGCTGGTGACGCACGCGAGCGGAACCATCGGAAGAGCGGTGGTCGCCGCGGCAAAGGGACGCGGTCAGCGCCTGCGGCTGATGGTCCGCGATCCTTCCCAGGTTCCAGCCGAATTTTCCCGTGAGGATGTCGTCGTCGGGAGCTTCACCGACCCGGTCTCGCTCGCCAATGCAATGAACGGCGTCGAGGGCGTCGTGCTCGTCGCGCCGCTGGCTCCCGAGACCCCCGATTGGCACTCAGCTGTCGCAGCGGCAGCGCACGCCGCGAACGTTTCGAAAGTTCTCCAGGTGAGCGCGCTCGGCGCGGACCCGAAGTCGCGCCTGCGCCTGTTGCGCTGGCATGGAGAGGCGGAGACGCGCGTGGCGGCGGCCGGCATCAAGCCGATCGTGCTGCGCCCCGCGCTCTGCATGCAGGTGCTGTTGAAGCAGGCGGTGCAGATTTCCTGTCGCGGCCAGATCGAGGCGCCCGCGCGCGGCGGCCGCTGGCCGCTGGTGGATGCGCGCGATGTCGCCGATGTTGCGCTCCATGTGATGGAGCACGGCTCGAAGGATCGCGTGCTGGAGCTGACCGGTCCTGAGGCGCTCGACTACTTCGCGATCGCGCAGCAGTGCTCGGACGCCCTGCAACGTCACATCACCTACGTGGATGTCTGCAGCCCGCGTGCCCGTGGCACGCTCGAAGCGCGCCGCCTGTCGCCGCGCCTGATCGAAGCACTCCTCGAATACTGGGACTACGCGGCAGCCGGTGCGCTGCCGATGGAAGTCACCGACACGATTCCCCGTCTCCTCGGCCGACCGGCCCGCACCCTCGGCGATTTCCTGCACGATGCCTTGCCGGAGTTTCGGCAGGCCTCCGGGCAG
>DATFRO010000005.1:0-3895 GCA_035263105.1 Steroidobacteraceae bacterium
CGACATCAGGAGCACCAGCGCCGTCGAGGTCAGCATCCACGCGGTGTCGCCCTTGTTCGGCACCGGGGACGGGGCGGCGGCCGCGGCGTCCTGTGCGAAGCCGATCGCGGGCAGGAGCAGCACGCCAAGCGTCGCCAGCACGGGTAGTGTCAGCCACCGACCGCCGTGATTGCGCGTGAGGCGCGGCAGCTCACGAAGCGGGCTTTGCGCGCTGGCAAACACGAGTGCAAGAGCGATGAAAGCGAGCCCGAAGGCCGCCGGTAGGAAATCAGGGTGTGCGGTCAGGTGTTGCACGGGTGCTCCTCGTTTGCCGTTTCGTTCAGATCGCCGCCGCGCCGATCTCACTGGTGCGAATGCGCACCACCTGCTCGAGATCCAGCACGAAAATCTTGCCGTCGCCCTTCTGCCCGGTGCGCGCGACGTTGCCGGTCGCTTCGATCACCGGCTCGAGCACCGCATCGTCGACCGCGACCTCGATCTTGGTGCGCGGCGCGAAGCGGACGTCGTACTCGGCGGAGCGGTAGAACTCGCGCTGCGCTTGCTGACCGAGGCCCAGCACATCGGTCACGGTCAGCCCCTGCAGTCCCAGGTCGGCAATCGCGCGCCGCACGTCGTCGAGTTTGAAAGGCTTGATGATTGCCGCCACCAGCTTCATGTATTTCTGCGCGGTCCGCGCAGATCGGCGCGGTGCTGATACCCCCTGGCAGCATTACGCTGCGCGCTGCTCACAATGCAGCTTCTATGCCACGGAATTTCGGCGTGTCTTCGCGCCCCGGAATCAGCCGTTTGGGGGGTTCGCCAGGAAACTGCGCGGCCGCTCGCACCGTTTTGGCGCGTCGGCAAGCGGGGCGTGCATTGATCGGGAGCAGGACTTGACGCGCGGCGGGCGGCTTTTGATGCTGCGCATCTCAACGCGACCAGGAATCGCCATGGACCCGAAAATCATCGATGACCTCGCGCGCCGGCTCGCCGGGGCCGTGCCCGAGAGCCTCAATGCGCTCAAGCGCGATCTGGAGACCAACTTCAAGTCGGTGCTGCAATCGGGACTGGCGCGTCTCGATCTCGTGACGCGCGACGAATTCGACGTGCAGGCGGGCGTGCTCCGGCGCACGCGCGAGAAGCTCGAGGCACTCGAGGCGCGGATCAAGGAGCTCGAGGCGGAAGGACAGAAGTAAACGACGAGGTCGCGCCGACGCCGGACGTCCAGCGCCGACCCAAGCCTGTGGCCACGGAGGGCTGCGGATGCTCGCAACAGTCCTGAGCCGTGCGCAGTACGGCATGGAAGCGCCCGAGGTGTGCGTCGAAGTCCATCTCGGCGCGGGCCTCCCGGCGCTCTCGATCGTCGGCCTGCCGGAAGCCGTGGTGAAGGAAAGCAAGGACCGCGTGCGCTCGGCGCTCGCCAACGCCAACTTCGAATTTCCCGCCGGCCGCATCACCGTCAACCTGGCACCGGCGGACCTGCCCAAGGAAGGCGGACGGTTTGACCTGCCGATCGCGCTCGGAGTGCTCGTCGCCTCGGAGCAGATTCCGCCTGAAGCGCTTGCGAACTGCGAGTTCTACGGCGAGCTTTCGCTGAGCGGAGAGTTGCGACCCGTGCGCGGCGTGTTACCGGCGATCTGCCAGGCCGCACGCCACTCGCGCCGCATCGTCCTGCCGCGGGCGAATCTCGATGAGGCCGCGCTGGTGCGTGAGGCGCGGGTGGCGCCCGCACAGCACCTGTTGGAGGTGTGTGCTCACATCGCGGGCCGCGCTCCGTTGGAGTTTGCTGCCGGAGAACGTGGAGGGAATGAAGCGCAGCTCCTCTATCCGGATCTCTCAGAGGTCCGCGGGCAAGCGCACGCCAAGCGCGCGCTCGAAATCGCGGCCGCAGGCGGGCACAGCATGCTGCTCGCGGGGCCGCCAGGCGCCGGCAAGAGCATGCTCGCGCATCGTCTGCCCGGCATTCTGCCGCCGATGACCGAGCGCGAAGCGCTCGAAACCGCGACCGTCGCCTCGATCAGCCCGGCGGGCTTTCGGGTGGGCGACTGGGGGCGTCGGCCGTTTCGGGCGCCGCACCACACCGCTTCCACGCTCGCGCTGGTCGGTGGCGGCGCGCACCCGCGGCCCGGCGAGATTTCACTCGCCCACAATGGCGTCCTGTTCCTCGACGAGTTCCCGGAGTTCGCGCGCCACGTGCTCGAGGCGCTGCGTGAACCGCTCGAGACCGGCACGATCATGATTTCGCGCGCGCTGCGCCAGGCGGAGTTCCCCGCGCAGTTTCAGCTGGTGGCGGCAATGAACCCGTGTCCGTGCGGATACCTTGGTGATCGCAACGGCCGCTGCCGTTGCAGCGAGAGCCAGGTTCAGCAATACCGCTCGCGGATTTCAGGACCGCTCCTCGATCGCATCGATCTGCACATCGAGATGCCGCGGCCCGAGGCTGCGCACTTCCGCGACGCGGCGGTTCACGAGGGCAATGCAGTGGTCGGCGCGCGCGTCGTGCGGGCGCGCGAAGCGCAGCGTTCGAGGGGCGAGTCGATCAACGCGCGCCTTGCGGTGCGCGAGCTGCAGAAGTACTGCACGGTCGGACGCGAGGCCGAGAGCTTGCTGGAACACGCGATGAGCCGGCTCAACCTGTCGGCGCGCGCGCGGCATCGGATCCTCAAGGTGGCGCGCACGATCGCCGACCTCGAGCCGAGCGCTTCGATCCAGGAACGGCACCTCGCCGAGGCGATCCAGCTGCGGCGCGCGCTGCCGGCCGGCGAGCAGTCCTGAGCTGTGGGCGTGCGTTACACTGCGCCCGCCCGGGGGCGAGAGGTCATCCAAATGCGGCACGTACTCATCCCGTTCCTCATGCTCGTCGGGGCGGCCTCGATGTCAGGCGCGGCGCAGAAGTCGCCCATGGTCGTGGTCAACGAGCGCGACGTGATGCGCGACGAGCCGGCACCGCACGGCAACATTGGCATGAGCACGGCCTACCGGATCTCGGACGCAGCCCCGAAGCGCACCATGGAGTTTCGCAAGCGAACGCTGCACGTACGCTCTGCTATCGGGCTGCATGTGCTGACGCACGACGAGGTGTACTACGTGCTCGAGGGAGAAGGGGAAGTCACCTCAGACGGCGTCACCCGGCGCCTGACACCGGGCATGGCGGCGTATCTGTATTACGGTGCCAACGTCGGCATCCGTCAGCTCGGCCAGAAGCCGCTCACCCTGATCGTTGCGTATCCACTGCCGGCACGACCTTGACAGGCCGCGCGGGCAAGATTTCAGCGTGAGTGCCCGACCATGTAGTCGACGCCCGCCTTGATCACGTCGTCCGGCAGATCCGCGCGTCCACCCTTCGCCGGCATCACGCCGTTCGAGCCCGTGAAGCCCTCGATCGCATGCATGTGCAGGACGTCGGTGCCCTTGGCGATGTGCGGAGCCCAGGCGGCCTTGTCGCCGAACTTCGGCGCACCGCCGATGCCTGCGCCATGGCAGGCGACGCACGCCGCGTTGTAAACCTCTTCGCCCGTCTTCGGCTGCGCCGCGGCTGCGGCGGGAGCGGCCGCCGGCTCTTCTTTCACTGCGAGCGCCGAATTGTCCGCGCCCGCGATGGCCACCTGCGCGAACGGCTTGGTGCGCGCCTCGACCGCGTGCACTTCCATCTGTTCGGCCTTGACGTGCTGCACCTGGGTCGCGGCGCCGACCATGCGCGCGAACACGAACAGCAGGATCGCGATCGTGATCAGGGTCCCGAGCACGAGACTGAAGTGGTTCATGAACTTGGCGTCGTGGCTCGCACTCACTTTTGCACCTTGTAATCTGGCGGCCGGAAAGAGGCGCGCAAGTATAAGCGATTCCTTTCGCGCGCTTAAACCCCTGAATGGACGGAGAAAGCAGCCAGGGCTATGATGCGCGCCCTTGCGCAGAT
>DATFRO010000006.1:0-30679 GCA_035263105.1 Steroidobacteraceae bacterium
GGCAGGCGGCGTCGGCTCGCTCTTGTGCCAGTGGGCGCATCACATCGGCGCGCATGTGATCGGCACCGCTGGGAGCGAGGAGAAGGCCGCGATTGCGCGCAAGAACGGTTGCGACGACGTGATCCGCTACACGCAGGAGTCTTTCCCGGAGCGCGTGCACGCGCTTACACAGGGTCGCGGCGTTGATGTGGCATACGACGGCGTGGGCAAAGACACGTTCTTCGGATCGCTGGCCTCACTCGCGATGCGCGGCCACCTGATCAACTTCGGCCAGTCCTCGGGTGCCGTCGAGCCGTTCCTCGTCAGCCGGCTCGTCCAGAAATCCAATACGCTCTCGCGGCCGATCCTGTTTCACTACATCGAGGACCCGCGCGAGCGCCAGGAAATGGCGGACGTGGCGTTCGAAGCGTTGCGCAAGGGCGTGATCAGGGTCGAGGTCGGAGCGGAATTCGCGCTCGAGGACGTGGCCGATGCACATCGCGCGCTCGAATCGCGGCGGACGACCGGGTCGACGATCCTGGTCCCCTAGGAAGTGACCGAGTGATGGGGCTATAGTCCGCAACAATCCCATGCGCAAAGCCCTCGTCGCAGTCGGCGTCGACAAGGCCGGCACCGGGTTTCCGCCGCTCAGTGCGGCCGCTTCAGGCGCGAAACAAATCGCGGACTGGGGCAAGAAGCAGGGGTTTGAAGTCACACTGGTGACTGACTCGGGTCGCACCAAGGTCAAGTTTGCGGATGTGTATGACGCCGTCGACAAGGTGGTCAAGGCGCGTGTCTACTCGCAACTGGTTCTGTATTTCTCCGGCCATGGTGTGCTGCTGACGCAGGAGTGCGAAGCGTGGATATTGTCCGGCGGACCGGACAACGCCAACGAAGCGATCAACGTCAACGGCTCCATCATCCGGGCGCGCTCCTCGGGCATCGAGCACATCGTCGTGATTTCCGACGCGTGCCGCTCGCTCCCTCCGACACTTTCCATCGGCAGCCTCACGCCGGGCACGGTGTTTTCGTTCAGAAAACCCAAGCGGCCGTCTCCGCAAGTCGACATCTTCTACGCGACATTGCCGGGCGACCCCGCCTACGAGGTCAATCCGACCAAGGCGGTCAAGTCTTACCGTGGACTACTGACCCAATGCATGATCGAGGCACTCAGCGGGAAGGTGCCGGCGGTGATCCGCGACCTCGTAGAAAGCGGCAAGACGCGGCACGTGGTTCCTTCGCGTCCGCTCAAGATTCATGTCGAGGATGAAGTTCCGAACGCAGCGGCCAGGATCTCGATCAAGCTGCAGCAGGATCCGGACGTCCGCGTCGAGTCGGACCTTCCCAAGTATCTCGCAGAGATCAGCGGCATCAGGGTGAGCGCGGGCGCGCCGCCCCCTTCGCACGCCGAGCGCGGTCCCAGGCCGTCCGCGCCGTCCGCGCCCAAGCGCGAGTCCAGGTCCCGTCGCGACTCGCCGAAGTTCAGAGACTCCGTGAAGCGGATTCTCGATGCGAAGGGACGCGTCAGCTTCGAGACGCGAACCGGGTTCACGGTTCACGGCACGGCGGTGATGGAAGCGACTGTGACCGGCACCGGATGCGATGTGTTCCAGGAAGCGGGCGCATACCAGGTCCGGGTGCACGAGCACTATGAGGCCTTGCGCGTCGGGGGAATCCGGCTCCAGCCCCGCGCAGCGCTGATCCAGTTTCAGAATGGGACCGGCATCATGCTCGCAGTGATTCCGGGCTATGTCGGCACGGTCGTCGTCGAAGACGATCACGTCGTGACTGTCAACTACACACCCGCGCGGGGTTCTGAGAACTATCCGGAATACGAGCGACACGCGCAGGAAGTCGAGGAGCGGCGCGCAATGGTCGCGGTGGCGGCGCGAAATGGCAGTTTCCGCCTGAACCCCGAGGACGCGCGGGAGTATGCGGAATCGCTGCGCGACTGGAAGCGGCTCGATCCGACGCTCGGGATCTATGCGAGCTACGCCTATGCGCAGATCGGTGACTGGGAGGGCGTGTTGTCAGTCTCCAAGTACATGCTGGAAGCGTACGTGTACGGCCGAGTACCAGTCCCTTTCGACGTCGTAATGCTGGCCGCACAGAACGCGCCTCGTGCGATCGATCTTTCGGGCTTCCCGCCGCAGATGCCGATGCTGGCGCAGGGCTGGACCCTGCTCGGTGCGTTCGAGGACAAGCTGCCCCGCTCAGTGCAGAGGGCGAGGAAGTTCCTCCTGCCCTCGTTATGGTCGACGTTCTCGCCCGAGGGCGTTGCGATCCTGAAGGCAGGAATGCCCAGGATGTGCCGCATGCCTACGAAGACCTATCCCGTGAAGATCCTCAAAGGCACGGACGTGCTCCTCAAAGGATGGCACAAGAAGCCGGTCAAACAGGAGCAAGAGGTCTGACATGAAGCTCATCCTGATTCACGGACGTGATCAGCAGGGCAAGGACAGGGCCGCTCTGCAAAAGGCGTGGGAACGAGCGCTCGACGAGGGCTTCGAGGAGGCAGAGCTCGACAAGCCGACGTATTCAGTTGCTTTCCCGTTCTACGGCGACGAGCTGGATCGGCTGGTAAAGGTCGTCGATGCGCCTCTCGTCAAGGACGTGGCCAAGCGCAGAGGTGCACCGGATACCAACGAAGCGGACTTCAGAGGCGCTCTGCTCGAGGAACTCGCCGAGAACGCTTCGATCTCCAAGACCACGATCGCCCAACACTACAAGGGTGACCCGAAAGAGAAGGGGCCGCTCAACTGGGGTTGGGTGCAGGCAGTCTTGCGCGCACTCGACACAACGCCGCTCGGCGAGAAGGCGATCGACCGCTTCACGCGTGATGTCTACGTGTATCTCACCTATGACCTGGTCTCGCGCACCATCAACAAGATCGTTACGGACAAGATCGACAGGGAGCCCTGTGTCGTCGTGGCCCACTCTCTCGGCACCATCGTCGCGTATCGCGTGCTGCGCGACCTGGGACCTGGCTTCGACGTCCGTCGTCTCATCACCGTCGGCTCGCCCCTTGGCGTCGAGAAGATCCGCGATCACATCACGCCGCCCGCGCTCGCGATGCCAAGCAGTATTCCAAGCTGGTTCAACGCCTACGATGACCGGGATGTCGTTGCACTTCGTGCCCTCGACAAGCGCACCTGGCCGATCAAGCCACCGATCACCAACAAGCGCGACGTGGACAATGACACCAAGAATCGTCACGGGATCATCGGCTATCTCGACGACCCCGTAGTGGCGAAGTGGATCTACGACGGCCTGACGTCGTAGGGCGTTATCGCGACGCGCACCCCACCTCAAGAAAAATTCAGTTTCTCTCAGTCGGCTCTTGAGCAGCCGAGCGGCATTGTGCGCCTGTTTCCGGGCCCGGCCAGCGGATCGCTGCTGCCCGGACGCCGAGCTGCGGTGGGATCAGCATGAAGCCTAATGCGCCATTCGCTTTCCTGCGAGAGTCGGTGTCAGCGTGGGACATCGCCGCGATCCTCATCGTCATCGGCCTCGTCGCGTTCCTCGCCGAGGCGAGCCGCGGGCTGCTCGAGCCGCTCTCGCAACTCACCGCCGCGCCGCTCTCGCTCGATCCCCGCCACCTTCCGTGGTACGCGGCGCGCACGACGCTGCGCATGTTCGCTGCGCTCGCGCTCTCGCTGCTCTTCACCTTTACCTATGCCACCTGGGCGGCGCGCAGCGTGAGTGCGGGCAAGGTGCTCGTGCCGCTCCTCGACATCCTGCAGTCGGTGCCGATCCTCGGATTCATCTCCGTCACGGTCGTGTTCTTCATGTCACTCGTCCCGGGTCGCGTGCTCGGGGCCGAGTTCGCCGCGATCTTCGCCATCTTCACCAGCCAGGCGTGGAACATGGCCTTCAGCTTCTACCAGTCCCTGCGCACCGTTCCCGCCGAGCTCGACGAGGCGGCACGCTGCTTCCGCCTTTCGCCCTGGATGCGCTTCTGGCAGCTCGATGTGCCGTTCGCACTGCCGGGGCTCATCTGGAACACGATGATGTCGATGTCCGGAGGCTGGTTCTTCGTCGTCGCGTCGGAAGCAATCAGCGTCGGGCCGACGAACGTGGCGCTGCCCGGCATCGGCTCGTACATCGCGCTCGCCATCGCCCATCGTGATCTGGTCGCCATCGGCTGGGCGATCCTCACGATGCTGACGGTCATTCTCCTGTACGACCAACTGCTGTTTCGGCCGCTGGTCGCCTGGGTGGACGGCCTGCGCTTCGAGCAAGACCCCAGCGGCTACCGTCCGCGCTCCTGGGCGCTCACCGTCATGCGCCGTTCGCATCTCGTTGCGGCGGCCACGGACGCCTTTTACGCAGCAGTGCGCTGGACGAGTTGGGCGCTGCCGATCGGTCACCACGAGCGCGCTGTGACTCCGGCACGTGCGGAGCGTGCGAGCGTTCCCTGGGCCCTGGGGGTCGTGGCGCTGGTGGCCCTGGCCCTCATTCCGATCGCGAAGACGCTGAGCGTCGAGACTTCACTGCACGAACTGAGCGAAGTGCTCGGGCTCGCGTTGATCACGATGCTGCGCGTCTTGGTTCTCATCGCGCTCGCGAGTCTCGTCTGGGTGCCGGTCGGGGTGTGGGTGGGCCTGCGTCCGCGGGTGCTCGAGATCGTGCAACCGATCGCGCAGTTTCTTGCGGCCTTCCCGGCCAATCTGCTGTTTCCGCTCGCCGTGTACGCCATCGTGACGTGGAAGCTGAACCCGGACGTCTGGCTGAGTCCGCTGATGATCCTCGGCACCCAGTGGTACATCCTCTTCAACGTGATCGCGGGCGCTTCCACCATGCCTGGCGAGCTGCGCAACGCGGCCGCCAACTTCAACGTCGATGGCTGGCTGTGGTGGCGCAGAGTCGCGCTGCCCGCGGTGTTCCCCTTTTACGTGACGGGTGCGATCACCGCGTCCGGCGGATCCTGGAATGCCGCCATCGTGGCCGAGCTCGCCAGCTGGGGCGCCACGCGCGTCAAGGCGCACGGGCTCGGCGCGTACATCGCGGAAGCGACCGCGGCGGGAAACTTCCATCGCATCGCGCTCGGCATCGCGACCATGAGCCTCTGCGTCGTGCTCATCAATCGCTACTTCTGGCGGCCCCTCTATTTCTATGCCGAGCGGCGGTTCCGGCTCGGGTGACGGGAGAGATCCATGAATGCAATTGCGGCTCCACTGCTCGAAGTCCACGACGTCCGCAAAGCGTTTGAGCGGCCGGACGGCGGCGCGCTGCTGGTCCTTGAGGGCGTCGACTTCCAGGTGCGCGAAGGCGAGATCGTGGGCCTCCTGGGTCGATCGGGATCCGGCAAGTCGACACTGCTGCGTCTGATCGCGGGCCTGTCGGAGCCGAGCGCCGGCACACTGTGCTACTGCGGCCAACCGATCGAAGGCCCGGCACGCGGCATCGCGATGGTGTTTCAGAGCTTCGCGATCTTTCCGTGGCTGACGGTGTTCGAGAACGTGGCGCTCGGCCTCGAAGCGCAGCGCATACCCGCGGCCGAGATCCGCCGCCGTTCTCTTGCGGCCATCGACCTCATCGGTCTCGACGGCTTCGAGTCCGCGTACCCACGCGAGCTCTCCGGCGGCATGCGGCAACGGGTCGGCTTTGCGCGCGCACTGGTCGTGCATCCGAGCCTGCTGCTCATGGACGAACCCTTCTCGGCGCTCGATATCCTCACCGCGGAGACGTTGCGCACCGATTTCCTCGACTTGTGGTGCGAAGGGCGCATGCCGATCAAGGGCGTGATCCTGGTGACGCACAACATCGAAGAGGCGGTGCTGATGTGCGATCGCATCCTGGTTTTCGGCAGCAACCCGGGACGCATCCTGACGCAGCTCGACGTAACGCTGCCGCAACCGCGCAATCGCCAGGATCCGGCGTTCCGCGCGCTGGTGGAGCGCATCTACGTGGAGATGACCGCGCGCGCCGTCGGCGGCGCCGCGGGTCCGCGCAACGAAGTGTTCCCGGGAACCGGCATCGGCACGAAGCTGCCGCGCGTGTCGTCGAACCTGCTGTCGGGCCTCATGGAGACGGTCGCCGCACCGCCGTTCAACGGCACCGCCGACCTGCCGAAGATCGCCTCGGATCTGCAGATGGAGATCGACGACCTGTTCCCGGTTGCCGAATCGCTGCAGATGATGCGCTTCGCGGAAGTCGCCGGCGGCGACATCAAGCTGACGGAGACCGGCATCGCGTTTGCGAACGCGCCGCTCGAGCAACGCAAGAAGATCTTTGCCCGCCAGCTGCTCAATTTCGTGCCGCTCGCTGCGCACATCCGGCGCGTCCTCGACGAGAGGCCTTCGCACACCGCGCGCAAGAGCCGTTTCCTCGACGAGCTCGAGGACTACATGGACGAGGAGGGGGCGGAACAAACGTTGCGCGCCGTCGTCAGCCTGGCTCGATACGCGGAGGCGTTCGCTTACGATGATGAGAGCGCAGTGTTCAACCTGGAGAACCCCACCTGACGCGCTAGATCGGCCGCTCGCCGATGACAGTGGTGCGGATCAGGTGGCGGCGTTCGTGCTGGAAGTCGTGAATGCCGCGGTGTTGCAGGAAGCGATTGTCCCAGACGATGAGCGTGTCGGGCTTCCAGCGGATGCGGCACTGGTACTGCAGTCGATGCGGTAGCGTTTCAAAGTACCCGAGAAGCGAGCGGCTCTCTTCCTCGCTCCAGCCGTCGAAGCGCTTGAAGTATGCCTTGGTGACGTAGAGTCCCTTGCGGCCGGTGCGCGGATGCCGGCGCGCCGCAGGATGAATGTTCTCGAGCTGCTCTGCCGTGAAGCTGTGGCTCTCGCGCATACGCAGGCGCTTGTCGGGGTCGAGCTTCGCGTTCTTCGACCAGATGTCCTTGCCGGAGTAGACGACCCGCAGCCCCGAGATCAACTCCTGCATTCCCGGTGAAAGATCCTCGTACACGAGGAACATGTTCGAGAACGCCGTGTCGCCGCCGTACTTCGGGACGTCGAGTGCGCGCATCACGATGCAGAGCGGCGGGCGTTCGAGGAACGGGCTGTCCGTGTGGAAGTGCTCGAAGGAGGGCACGACGCTTGCGGGCTCTTCCGCCTCGCGCCGTACTTCCTGCATGTCGTTGTGACCCGCGTAGGTCGGCGCCTGCGGCAGCTCGGTGAGCTCGCCGAACTGGCGCGAGAACGTCTTGTGCTGTTCCGGCGTCAGCGCCTGGCCCCGAAACATGATGACGAGGAAGTGCTCGAAGGCGAGCATGATCTCGGCGCGCGTCGCGGGATCGAGCGGGCGCGTGAGGTCGACGCCGGAAATCTCGCAGCCGCAGGCGCCGGTGAGCGGTTCGACGCCGATTCGCTGAAATGCAGGCATCGGACGGCCGGCGACCACGGTTGCTGCGGCCGGCGGTTCAGTGCTGTGCGGCGTCGAGCTCAAGGCGGTCTCGCTGTTGCGTGCGCTCGCGATTGCGACGCAGGCGGCCATTAAATCACAGCTCGCCCTTGACAGCCCGCCGGCTCTTGGCTAACTTGATTGAGCATTCAACTAAGCCACAAATCGTGACCGACGACACCCGCAGCCGCATCGTGTTTGCCGCCATGGAACTCTTCTGGGAGAAGGGCTACGCCTCGACCTCGATCGCGGATGTGCTCAAGCGCTCGAGCGCCAACAGCGGGAGCCTCTACCACTTCTTTCCGGGCAAGCAGGACCTCCTGCTCGCGGTGCTGCAGGCGTACCGCTCCGGGATCGACGAGATGCTGCTCAAGCCGGCATGGGGTCACATCCAGGATCCAATCGAGCGCATCTTCGCGCTGCTCGCGCGCTACCGCGCGCTGGTGGTGCAGACCGAGTGCTTCTACGGGTGCCCGATCGGCTCGCTCGCGCTCGAGTTGCACGAGCCCGATCCCGCGGTACGCGAGCTGCTCTCGGCGAATTTCCTGGCGTGGACCGAGGCGGTGCAGCGCTGCATCGTCGAAGCGGGCGAGCGACTGCCGAGAGGCATCAACTCCCGCGAGCTGGCGGAATTCGTGCTGACGACGATGGAAGGCGCCGTGATGCAGTCGCGCACTTTTCGCGACGTCAGCTACTTCGATCGCTCGGTGAGCCAGCTACGGGCCTACTTCGATCTGCTCGCCGCATCGGCGAGCGCGTCAGGACCACGAAGGATCAAAGCGGGGAAACGGACGCGCGGAACAACAGCAAAGAGGAAATCAGCATGACCGACATCAACCATCTGGCGGTAATCACTGCGGCAGTTTCAGCCTTCATCATCGGCGGTCTCTGGTATGCGCCGCCGGTCTTTGGCAAGGCGTGGCAACGCGCGGCGGGCTTGAGCGATCAGCAACTCGCAGGCGGCAATCCCGCCAAGATCTTCGGCGGCGGCTTCATTCTGTCGCTGATCGCGGCGTATGTGTTCGCGATGTTCCTCGGGCCGAAGCCTGCTTTGGGTTTCGCGCTCGGTGCCGGCTTCTCGGCGGGCCTGTGCTGGGTTGCGACGAGTTTCGGCATCAGCTACCTGTTCGAGCGCCGCAACGGCAAGCTCTTCCTCATCAACGGCGGCTATCACACGCTGCAGTTCACCCTGTTCGGGCTCGTGCTCGGGCTCTGGCACTAAAGGGTCAGCCATGCGCAAGTCACTCCTCAATCCCGCCGCGCGCGCGATCGTGTGCACGTTGGCAGTAGCAACGATCGCCTCGGCCACCGACGCTCCGGTTCCCGAAAAGCCGCTGCAGCCGCTCGACTTCTGGGTCGGCCATTGCTGGGAAGGCAAATTCGCGGACGGCAAGGCGACCGACCGGCATTGCTTCGAGCCGATGCTCGACGGGCACTTCGTGCGTGATCGGCATGTTGTGCGCAGCGAAAAGCCGGACTACTCGGGCGAGACGATCTACTGGTTCGACGCGGCCACGAAGCGCATCAAGTACATGTACTTCAACTCGATCGGCGGCGTGAGCACGGGCACTGTCGATGCGCAGGGCGAGCGGCTGCAATTCCCCAGCGAGGAATACAAGCTCGGCGACGGCCAGGTACAGACCTTTCGGACGAGCTGGGATCGCGATGGTACGGATGGCTACATCGCGCGCACCGAGCAACAAGCGCCGGGGAAATGGGTCGAGGTCTGGAAGGTCCACTTCTCGCGCGTCGCGAACAATTAGCTGCGGATTCAATCGCCGCCGCCTCGCGGGTGTCGTCCCAGTGCGGCGGGGCATGAAGCTGCGCGCCAAGTCAAGGTATCGGCCTCGAGGCGCATTCTGCCTATACTTCCGCATGCTGAAGACGACGCCCTTCCACGCCCGCACGGCGCCACTGGTCCTGGGTCAGACCTGGCGACGCTGGGCCGGGTACCAGGCCGCAAGCAGTTACGACTGGGTGCACGACCGCGAGTACGCGGCGATCCGCAATTCCGCGGCGCTGCTCGACGTCTCGCCTCTCTATAAGTACGCGGTCACGGGCCGCGACGCGGGCAAGCTCCTCGACCGGATGGTGACGCGCAACGTCGCCAAGACCAAGGTCGGGCAGGTGCTCTACACGCCGTGGTGCGATGCGCACGGCAAGACCATCGATGACGGCACCGTCAGTCGGCTGGGTGAAAACCTCTACCGTCTCACCGCGGCCGAGCCGAACTACCGCTGGTTGCACCAGAACGCGTTTGGACTCGATGTGAAGATCGAGGATGTTTCCGAGGCACTCGGCGCGCTCGCGTTGCAGGGACCGCTGTCGCGAGCCGTGCTCAACGCGGTGGCGGAACACTCGGTCGATGACCTCAAGTATTTCCGGCTGATGGACAACCGCGTCGCCGGCGTCAACATCCAGATCTCACGCACCGGCTACACCGGCGATCTCGGCTACGAAATCTGGATTCCCACGGCGGGCGCGATTGCGGTGTGGGACGCGCTGATGGCGGAGGGCTCCAATTACGGCATCACGCCGGCGGGCGTCTGGGCACTCGACGTCGCGCGCATCGAAGCGGGCCTCGTGATGCTCGACGTCGACTATCACTCCTCGCACCACGCGATGATCGACGGCCAGAAGTCATCGCCGTACGAGCTGTCGCTCGACTGGACCGTCAATCTCGACAAGGACCTGTTCAACGGCAAGGCGGCGCTCAAGGCGGAGCTCGCGCGCGGACCCGCGTGGCGTTTCGTCGGCATCGAAGTGGACTGGGATTCCTTCGAGGCGCTTTTCACGCGCGCGCACCTCGCGCCGGCGCTGCCGACGGTGGCCTGGCGCACGAGTGTGCCGATCTATCGCGGCGGCGAGCAGGTCGGTTACGCCTCGAGCGGCTGCTGGTCGCCGCTCCTCAAGAAGTATCTCGCGCTCGCGCACCTGCGCGCGCCGCACTTCGCACCCGACACACCGGTCGAGATCGAAGTGACGGTCGAGCATCAACGCCAGCGTGCCGACGCGCGCGTGCGCAAGCTCCCGTTCTTCGATCCGCCACGGAAGAAGGCCTGATATGCATCCAGCCAACACGAAGCCGAACGGCAAGTACGACGTCATCGTCGTCGGTGGCGGTCACAACGGACTGGTGGCCGCGGCGTATCTCTCTCGGGCGGGCCGCAAGGTGCTGGTGCTCGAGCGCCGCGGCGTGATCGGCGGCGCGGCGGTGAGCGAGCAGATCTTCCCGGGGTTCACGTTCTCCGTGTTCTCGTACGTGGTAAGCCTGCTCAGGCCCGAGATCATTCGCGATCTCGATCTGCCGCGCCACGGCCTGCACATCCTGCCGCTCGAAAGCACTGTCGTGCCGCTGCCGAACGGCGACTACCTTGGCAGCTGGGCGGATCCGGATCTCTCGCGGCGCGAGCTCTATCGGCACTCGCCGCACGACGCCGAAGCGATGAGCGAGTTCGGGCGCCTGATGGTGCAGATGGCGAAGGCGGTGAAGCCGATCCTCGGCATGATGCCGCCCGATCCGACGTCGTTGAGCCCGCGCGATCTCAAGGGCCTGTTCAAGTTCGGCGGGCACCTGCGCTCCCTCGGCACCGAGCAGTTCCACGCGCTCTACAAGCTCATGACGATGAGCTCGGCGGACTATCTCGATGAATGGTTCGAGTTCGAGCCGCTCAAGGCGACCAAGTCCGCGAGCGGCATCATCGGCACGTTCCTGGGTCCGCGCTCGCCGGGCTCGGCGTACGTGCTGCTGCATCACTACATGGGCGAGATCGACGGCGCCTTCCGCGCCTGGGGCTTCTGCAAGGGCGGCAACGGCACGGTGAGCGCGGCGATCGCGAGTGCCGCCATCAGTCACGGCGCCACGATCCGCACCGAATCTCCCGTGAAGCAGGTGCTGGTGCAGAGCGGGCGCGCGACCGGCGTCGTTCTGCAGAACGGCGATGAGTACCACGCGCCGATCGTCTTGTCGGGGCTCGATGCGCGTCGCACCTATCTCGATCTCATCGAGGCCAAGGAATTGCCGCCGGAACTGCTTTCGCAGGTGCGCCGCTTCCGCTTCCGCGGCTCGTCCGGCAAGGTGAATCTCGCGCTCTCGGAGCTGCCGAACTTCACGTGTCTGCCGGGCATCGGCGCGCTGCATCGTGGTGCCGTCTCGATCAGCCCGAGCGTCGATTACCTCGAACGCGCATACGACGACGCGAAGTACGGCAACTTCTCGCGCAAGCCCTACATGGACATCATCTTCCCGTCGGTCATCGATCCCAACATGGCGCCGCCGGGCAAGCACGTGGCGAGCATCTTCGTGCAGTACGCGCCGTATCACATCGACGGCGGCTGGACCGATGCCAAGCGCGAGGCCTTCGGCGATGCCGTGATCAACACGCTGAGCGAATATGCGCCGAACCTTAAGTCCGCGATCCTGCATCGCCAGGTGCTGACGCCCGCGGACATCGAGCGCACGGTTGGACTCTCGGAGGGCAACATCTTCCAGGGCGAGCTCGCGCTCCAGCAGCTGTTTTTCCTGCGACCCGCGGCACGCTGGTCGAGTTACCAGACCCCGATCCGTGGCTACTACCATTGCGGCTCGAGCACGCACCCGGGTGGCGGCGTGATGGGCGCGGCGGGCCGGCTCGCCGCGATGCGCGTGCTCGCGGACCGAGGCTGAGCATGGCGCGCGTCGCTGCAAGTGCGAGTGGCAGGGCCGCGAACGCGATTCAAGCACGCGCGGACGAGATCGAGGCCGGCGCATGAGCCGCGCGTTCGACGTGCTGGTGATCGGCAGCGAGCCCGACGGTCTCGTCGCCGCTATCACGCTCGCGAAGTCGGGGTCCAAGGTGCTGCTCGTCGAGGAGGCTCCGGAACTCGGCGGTGTGTTGCGCGAGATCGCGTTCGCGCCGGGCTTTCGCGCGGCGCCGCTGGCTGCGGATCTTGGCTATCTCGACGCCGAGGCATTTCGTGCCATCGGCGTCACGCCGTCGGCCGAGCCCGCCTCTGATCCCACGGTCGTGGCGTTGGGCGAGAACGGTCCGTTACAGCTCCGGCCCTCGGTGAGCGACACCGCGGCCGAACTGAAGCGCGTGTCGGATCGCGACGCCGCGCGCTGGCCCGCATTCACGCAGCGCGTGAGCGCGCTCGCAGGCTTTCTCGCGGATCTCTATCGGGTGCCGCCGCCGCGCATCGAAGCGGAGGGGGCGGGCGAGTTGCTGACGCTCGCGGGCCTTGGCCGCAAGTATCGGCGCCTCGGCCAGGAAGGCATGGTGGAACTGCTGCGTGCGCTGCCGGTCTCCGCCGCCGACTGGCTCGATGACGAATTCGAATCAGAACAGTTGAAGGGCGCGCTGGCCGCGCTCGCGGTCGAGGACATCTGCCTGGGCGCGATGTCGGGCGGCACGGCTCTCACGTTCCTGCATCGCCACGTGGGCGCTGCGCCGGGAGTGATCGGCGAGCGCGTGCGCGTGAAGGGCGGACCGGGCGGCTTCGTGAAGGAACTGGTGACACGCGCACGAGCTGCCGGTGTGAGCATCGAAACGGGCGCCGCTGTACGCCAGCTCGTGGTGCGCGACGATCGCATCGCCGGGGCGGTGCTCGCGTCCGGCGAAGACATCACCTGCCGCGCGGCGGTGTCGTCGCTCGATCCATACCGCAGTCTCCTCGGACTCGTCGACCCCGGTTATCTCGACCCCGAGTTCGTGCGCGCGGTGCGCAACATCCGTTTTCGCGGCGTCGCGACCAAGGTGTTGCTGGGTATCGACTCTCTCCCTCCGATACCTGGCGTCGCGACGCCGCCGGCAGGAGCTCTCGTCATCGCGCCTTCGATCCGCCACGTGGAGCGTGCATACGATGCGACCAAGTACGGTCGCACCTCGGAAGAACCCATCATTGAGCTGCGCTTCCCGAGCGTGGCGCAACCCGATCTCGCACCGGCGGGACGGCACGTCGCTGTGCTGCACGTGCAGTTCACGCCGTACGCGTTGCGCGAAGTCGAGTGGAGTCGCGCGCGCGATGCGGTCGCCGAGCGCGCCATCGCGACCGTCGAGCGTTACCTGCCCGGATTCTCCGCACGCATTCGCGAGCGCGCGGTGCTCACGCCGCCCGATCTCGAGAGCCGCTTCGGCTTGCACGGCGGCGCGCAGTCGCAGGGCGAGCTGATGCTCGACCAGATTCTCTTCATGCGGCCGGTACCGGCGGCGTCGCGTTACGCCACGCCGATCGCGGGGCTCTATCTCTGCGGCGCGGGCACGCATCCGGGGCCGGGCATCGTCGGCGCTTCGGCGCGGATGGCGGCGAAGGCCGTGCTCGCCGGCTGAAATGTCCGCGCTGCACACTTACCGAGCGGTGCACTCGGGCGTCGAGAAGCTGGCGCCGGGCTACAGCCTGCCGCGACATCGTCACACCGCGGGTTACGCGACGGTGGTTCTCGCGGGCGCCTTCGTCGAGTCGAGCTTTGCGGGTCGATTTGCCGTCGCTCCCGGCGACGTCCTGTTGCACGGCCGCTTCGACTGCCACGCGAACTTTCCGCTCGGCCGCAACGGTCTCGAGATCCTGCGGTTGCCGTGGTTTGACGACGGTCTCGAGGGACACTTCCGCATCCGCGATCCCGAAGCATTGGTTCGCAGTGCTGAGTCCGACCCGATGCAGGCGACGCGCGAGCTTATGCTGGAGATCGAGGCGCCGCCGGTGCGCGAGCACCATTGGACGGAGCGCCTCGCCGGAGCGCTGGCGAACGAGACTTCGCTGTGTCTCGGGACGTGGGCCGAACAGCAGAACATTGCGCCCGAAACGCTGTCGCGCGGCTTCGGACGCGTGTTTGGCACTTCGCCCAAGCTGTTTCGCATGGAAGCGCGTGCGCGGCGTGCGTTGCACATGCTCTCGCGCACGCATAAGCCGCTCACGGTGCTCGCCCACGAGCTCGGCTTTTCCGATCTCGCGCACATGAGCCACAGCGTGCAGGCGCTGACGGGTTTCGCACCCAGCCGCTGGCGCAGCGCTGCGCACGAGCGCCTGCTCGGTCAACTCCCTACAAGCCGCTAGCGCGGGACTCTGGCATCGTCGCGGGTCACGGAGGGGACGATGACTGAACTCAACCGGCGCCAATTTCTCGCTTATGCGAGCGCGCTCGGCGCTTCGCTCGCCTGGGGTGATTCACAGGGGCGCGCCTCGCGCATCGCCTGGCACGAGCAGCGCGATCTCTATCCGGAAGGCGTCGCCTCCGGCGATCCGCAAGCGGACAGCGTGATCCTGTGGACGCGTCGCCCGTTCAACGAGAAAACCGAGGCCCGTCTCACGCTCGAAGTCGCCGAGGACGAGCAGTTTCAGCGCGTCGTCGCGACGGCGCCGGCGGTCATTCGCGCTGCGAACGACTGGACCTCTCGCGTGCTGGTCGGTGGACTCAAGCCCGCACGCGAGTACTGGTATCGCTTCACCGACGAGACCGGTGCGGGCAGTCGCGTCGGTCGCACACTGACGATGCCGGCGAACGATGAGCCGCGCACCGTGCGCTTCACCTTCGTGAGTTGCCAGAACGTCTGCCAGGGCGCGCAGAACGCGTACCGGAGGATGATCTTCGAAGACAAGCGCGCGCCCGCGGCCGAGCGGCTCGATTTCGTGCTGCATCTCGGTGACTTCATCTACGAGCTCGTCTGGTACCCGGAGGACCGGCCGCAGGGCATGTACGACCGGCGCCTGCGCGATGTGATCCGCTACGCGCACGGCGAAAAGGTCGAGGACTTCCACATCCCGACCACCGTCGAGGACTATCGCGCGGCCTATCGCGGCTACCTGCACGATCCGGACCTGCAGGATGCGCGGGCGCGCTGGCCGTTCGTGAACATGTGGGACAACCACGAATTCTCGTGGCTCGGCTGGCAGGGCCTGCAGAAGTTCGGCGACACCACGACGCCGAGGCAGACGAGAAAAGTCGCAGCGATGCAGGCGTGGTTCGAATACCAGCCGGCGCGCGTGCGCCAGCCGGGCGGCTCGTCCGTTGAGCGCTTCGATCCACCGAGTGTGAGCGATGCGCCCATCTCACGATTCGATGCGGACGGTCTCGGCCAGGAGCCCAACAACCTGGCGGCGATCGCGAGTCTCACCGGCTATCGCGCGCTGCGCTTCGGACGCAACGTCGACCTGCTGATCACCGATCAGCACAGCTATCGCTCCGAGGAGCCGACGAGCAAGCCGGAAGCGACGCCGCTCACCAGTGGCGATTTCCCGGAGATGTTTCCGCAGGAAGCGATGGAGATTCTCGACGCGGGTCGCACCTACGCGGGCGGCCACCCGCCGGCGAGCATCCGCTTCGGCGATACGGAGGTGCCGAACTTCCAGAAGGATCAGCCCGCGCAGACGATCTTCGGAGCCGAGCAGAAGGCCTGGTTTCTCGAGCGTCTGCGATCTTCGCAGGCGACCTGGAAAGTGTGGGGCTGCTCGACGGGCACGCTCGACTGGCGCGTCGATCCGCAGAATCTGCCGCCCGGACTGACGAAGCCCTGGCCTGGCGCGGGCTACGCGAGTTTCGGCGGCGGTGATCACAGCGGCGCGTACGTGGAGCGCGCACAGATCTACGACCTGGTGCGCGAGGCGAAGATCACGGGCTTTGCCACGGTCGCGGGCGATCGACACAGCTTCTGGGCCGGCCTCGCTGCGAAAGCGTTGCCGCCGGAGAAGTTCGATCCGGTCGGCGTCGCCTTCATCACCGCGTCGCTCTCGGCGCCGGGACTCCCCGAAGCCTTCGAGCATCGCTTCCCGAAGGATCATCCGCTGCGTCCGTTGTTTCTCGCCGACCGCCCCGGCCAGGCGCGGCCCGATGCCTCGGTGAACCTGCTGCTTCATCGCGGCGTGCGCTCGTGTTTCGAGTATCAGAAGAGCGGCGATATCGTGGCGGCGCGCAAGGCTTCGAATCCCGATCTCGCGCCGCACCTGTCGTTCGTCGACATGGGCGGGCACGGTTATTCCCTGGTCCGCGTGTCGAGCAGCGCGATCGAGTGCGAGTTCGTCTGCATCCCGCGGCCGCTCGAGCGCAGCGCGAGCGAGGATGGCGGACCGCTCCTCTATCGCGTCGTGCATCGCGCGCAGTTGTGGAAGGCGGGCGAGACGCCGCGTCTCGAGCAGCGCGTGCTCGAGGGCGATCCGAAGATGTCGATCTAGGAAGGTCTCGGGCCTCGGCTTCAGAGGGCGACGCGCATGGTGCGGGTCAGGGCCCACACCACCGAGCGGCGCGTGCGCGGACCCAAGCCCAGCGGCGTGAGGAACATCTCGGCGGCCATGCGGTGCGGGTAGTGCTGTAACGCCAGCCGGTGCACCTCGCGCCGGAAAGCGCGGTACGCGCGCTTCACGTTCAAGCGCTTCGGGTAGCGCGTCTCGTAGGTGTGGCGGAACGCGCAGAAGCCATCCTCGTCCGTCGATTCGAGCCCGCGCTTCAGCAGCGCGGCGGCGATTCGCGTGCGCGAAGTCTTCTCCGCGGCGCGGTGCGCGAGAAAGAAGCGGTAGAAGTGCTTGAAGTGCCGCACCTCGTCGCGGCGGATGTGATCCAAGATCTGGTGCAGCACCGGTTCGCGCGCCGCCTGGCACAGCATGCGGTAGTAGGTCGCGGTGCCCGTTTCCACCACGCAGCGCGCCGCGAGCTCGAGCGCGTGCGTCGGTTCGAGCTCGTCCATGCTACAGAGCGCGCCATAGTCCACCATGAAGCGCGCGTAGCCGCCGTGCCAGTCGAAGTCGGGCCACGCCGCCTGCACGTAGGTGCGCAGCGCGCGTCCGTGCTGCAGTTCCTCGGCTTCCCAGTGGTTCGAGAGCCACGCGCACGCGTCCGAATCGTCGCGGTAGTAGTCGATCAGGTTGCGCGTGTAGAGGCTCGCGCCGGATTCCACGAACGACGCGGAGGCGAGCAGGTAGAAGAGGCGCTCGTCATCCCGCACCAGGCTCGCGTCGAGCCTGCCGAAGTCGACGTCCTCGAGTCGCCAGGGCAGCTCCGGCGCATCCAGCGGCCGCAGTCGCGTCAGCGAGCCGCGCTCTTGGCGTCCTTTGAAAGGGACTGTTTGATGGCGCATTCGACTATTCGATGCGGGCCTGAAGGTGAGGTTCCCCGCGCTGCGACATCCGCGGCCGCGGAACCGGCTGCAAATGAAACATTCAGAGTCGGGCTATAGTCAACCCTCCATCGGGGCGAGGAGCAGGCACGTGCAGATCGGAATCGTGGGACTCGGCCGCATGGGCGGCAACATGGCGCGCCGGCTGGCGCGGCACAAGGTCAGCGTGGTCGGCTTCGACCGATCCGCTGCAACGCACGCGCAGTTTCGCGGTACTGCCGGCATCACGACGACAGACTCGCTCGAGGCGCTCATCGCGCAGCTCCCGGCACCGCGCGTCGTCTGGCTCATGTTGCCGGCCGGCGCGCCGACCGAGACCACACTGAAGTCGCTGGCACCGTTGATGCAGGCGGGCGACCTGATCGTCGATGGGGCCAACGCGCACTATCGCGACGCGATGCGGCGCGCGCAGGAGCTCGCGAAGCAGCGCATCGAGTTCGTCGACGCCGGTGTGTCGGGCGGCGTCTGGGGTCTCGAGAATGGCTATGCGCTGATGCTGGGCGGCTCTCCCGCGGCGATGGCGCGCGTGCGGCCCTTCGTCGAGGCGCTCGCGCCGGCGCCGGACAAGGGGTGGGTGCACTGCGGTACGGTCGGGGCCGGCCACTTCGTGAAAATGGTACACAACGGGATCGAGTACGGCCTGATGCAGGCCTACGGCGAGGGCTTCGCGCTCATGCACGAGAAGAAGGAGTTCTCGCTCGATCTCGGCGCCATTGCCGAATGCTGGCGGCATGGGAGCGTCGTGCGCTCATGGCTCCTCGATCTGACGGCGCCGCTCCTCGCCGACAGCGCCTCGCTCGCGGATGCGGCTCCGGTCATCGCGGATTCCGGCGAAGGTCGCTGGACGGCGCTCGAGGCGATCGAGCTCGGTGTGCCCGCGCCCGTGATGAGCCTCGCACTGATGATGCGGTTCGCGAGCCAGGGCCGGAACGATTTCGCCGCACGCCTGCTCGCCGGCATGCGCCACGCCTTCGGCGGGCACGAGATCACGAAGCAGAAGACGACGTCAGGTTGATCGTGGCTGCACTGTCACCGCCGCGGCGTCGCTGAACGCGATTGCGTTCTCGCGAGCCACCTTCGCGGCGGGGAACTCTCCACGGCCCGCGATCAAATCGCGCAGCATCGCGGCCTTCGCGGCGCCGGTGACCAGCCAGCAGTGCGCGCGTGCGCGATTGATACAGGGATAAGTGAGCGTCACGCGACGTGTACCCGCATGGAGCTGCGTCGCGGCGACGTCGCGGTCCGAGATCTTCAGCGTCGCATCGCCCGGCAGGAGCGAGGCGGTGTGGCCGTCGGCGCCGAGTCCGAGTTGCACGATGTCGAGCACGGGCGGAGTTCCTGCGATGGCGGCGAGCGTCTTCGCATACTCGCGCGCCGCGAGGTCGGGATCGGGCCGCTCTACCGGCATCGGGTGCAGCTGACCGGCATCGAGCCGGCCACGCTTGCACAGCAGGTCGTGAATACGCAGGAAATTGCGCCGCGGATCGTCAGCCGCCACCACACGTTCGTCGACCTGCGCCACCTGCAGCGCGTGCCAGGGCACGTTGCGCGTGATCAGTTCCTCGAGCGTTTTCCAGGGCGTTTCGCCGCCGCTCAGTGCGAGGACGCATCGGCCGCGCGCCGCCACGTCTTCGAGGATGCGAGCGGCGAGCCAATCCGCGGCCATCACGGCGGCCGCGGCAGCGTCCTTTCCGATCATCACGCGCATGGGTCGTTAAAGCTGCGGCCGGCCTCCCTCCCAGACCTGCTGCACGCGCAGGCCCTCGTCGAGTTCCACGAAATCGGCACGCAGTCCCTCGGCAATGCGGCCGCGCTCCGCCGACAACCCGAGGAATTCCGCCGGGTAAGTCGCCGCCATGCGCGCGGCCTCGTCGAGCGGTAGGTTCAAGAGCCGCACGCTGTTGCGAACCGCGTTCGCCATGTCGAGCGCCGAACCGGCGAGCACGCCGTCCGCAGTCTTGCAAACGCCGTCCACGCAGGTCACGCGCTCTGCACCCAGCATGAACGAGGTCTCGGACGTGCCGACGCAGGACATCGCATCCGTCACCAGCATCATGCGACCGCGGCGCTTGGCCGCGACGGCGACGCGCAAGGTGGCCGGGTGCACGTGATGACCGTCGACCACCAGCCCGCACCAGCAGTCGGGATCATCGAGCGCGGCACCCACCATGCCCGGATCGCGCGATTGCAGGGGCGACATCGCGTTGAAGAGATGCGTCACACCGCGCACGCCGGATTCGAAGGCCGCGCGTGCGGTCGCGTAGTCGGCGCCCGAGTGTCCCGCGCAGAGAATCACGCCGCGTCGCGTGAGCTCTCGAATCGCAGGCAACGGCACGCACTCGGGAGCAATCGTGACCACGGTGCGGCCGACGCCGAGCGATGACAGCAGATCGATGAGCTGCGGATCGACTTCGCGAAACAGCGCCGGATCGTGCACGCCGGGGCGTGCCGGTGAAAGCAAGGGGCCCTCGAGATGGATCCCGAGAATGCCGGGGTTGCCGGCGGTGATCGCCTGACGAACCGCTGCGATGGCCGCGCGCATGACCTCGAGATCGGTCGTGATGAGCGTCGGGAGGAGCCCGGTCGTGCCGAAGCCGCGATGCGCCGCGACCATGCGTTCGAGTGCCGCCACGCTCGGGTCGTCGTTGAGCAGCACGCCACCGCCGCCATTCACCTGGCAATCGATGAATCCCGGCACCAGAAAGCGGCCACCGAGATCGTGAACCTGGGCGTTTGCGACGCGCGCATCGCTGCGATCGACAAGCGCCGTGATGCGCTCGCCGTCGATCAGCACCGCGCGATCGGCGCGAAAGCCGTCGCTGAGCAGAATGCGCGCATTGAGGAGTGCGGTGCTCATCACACGGTCCGCGTCACCTTGCGCAGGCTCGGCGGTGCGTCCGGATCGCGGCCGCGGCGCAGGGCGAGGGCGTTCACGGCGCGATAGAAGCTCTGGATCTCGAGCAGCGGCGTGCACGCGGCGTGACCGATCGCGGGCACCATCAACGTGCCGGGCTCGTCGCTGTCGCTCGCGAGCAGGACGTTCGCGCCGCGCGCGCGAAATTCCTCGCTGAGACTCACGAGGCCGGGCCGGCTCTCGTCATCCTGTGTGAAGCACACGATCGGAAAGCCCGGGCCGACCAGCGTCATCGGCCCGTGCATGACCTCCGCGCCGCTGAACGCTTCGGCGTGCAGGCCGCACGTTTCCTTGAACTTGAGCGCTGCTTCCTGCGCTGCGCCGAGGCCGAAGCCGCGCGCCAGCACGAAGAGGTTGCGCGCATCCACCAGCGCCTCGACGAGTGCGGACCAGTCGCAATTCCAGGCGAGTGCGAGCCGCTCCGGGAGCGTCTGCAACGCGTCGAGCAATGCCTCATCACGCTTCCAGTGCGCGGCAAGGTTCAGGATCGCCGCCAGCGAGCACAAGTAGCTCTTGGTGGCCGCGACGCTTTTTTCCGGGCCTGCGTGCAGATCGATCACCGTGTCCGCGAGCGCCGTGAGCGGCGCATCCGGCGAGTTGACGAGCGTGACGACGCGCGCGCCCGCGGCGCGCGCCGCCTCCGCCTGGCGCAGCAGATCCGGGCTGCGCCCCGACTGCGAAATCGCGATGAACAGCACGTCGGCGAGATCCTGCGTCGAGCCGTAGATCGAGCTCACCGACGGCGCCGCCGAAGCCGTGATGATGCCGAGCTGCGTCTCGAAGATGTACTTGGCGAACGTTGCGGCGTGGTCGGAACTGCCCCGTGCACTCGTCACGATGAAGCGCGGCGGCTTCGCGCGCAGCTCATCCGCGAGGCGCGCGACGCTGGCCGCGTTGTGCGAGAACTGGCGCGCGATCGCGGCGCCACTCTGCGCCGCCTCCTGGTGCATGAGCGTGTCTTCGGGTTTTCGTGCCGGCGCGGCCGGTGCTCGAGCCATGACTTCGGCGACTCCACTCATCACGCGGTCGACTACCCGCTCGAGGCGGGCGCGCGCGCGGTCGAGCCGCGCACCACGAGCTCCGGGCTGAAGCCGCGGCTGCGCCCGATCATGTTGTGCTTGCTCACCACGTGCGGGCGCAGTTCCGCGATCAGCAGCAGCGTTGCAGTGCGCGCGATTTCCTCCGTGGCCTGCCGTGCGGTCGTGAGCGCGGGCCATGACTGGCGCGAGAAGGGACTGTCCTCGAACCCCGCGATCGACAGTTGGTTCGGGACGTCGAGTCCCATCGAGCGCGCGGCGACCAGCGCGCCCGCCGCGATTTCGTCGTTCGAGCCGAAGATCGCCGTCGGCCGCTGCGGCAGGGACAGGAGCTTGCGCGTGCCGCGGAAGCCGTCGTCGAACGAGTAGTCCCCGGGGAGCTCGAGTGCCTTGTCCGGCGTGATCCCGTAACGCTCGAGCGCGAGGCGGTAGCCCTTGTAGCGCTCGAAGCTCGACAGGTGAGCCGTGCCGCCCCACAAGAATCCGATGCGCTCATGGCCGAGCTGGATCAGGTGCTCGGTGATCGCGTAGGCCGCATCGCGGTCGTCGACGTACACACAGGGCAGGTCGTCCTTCGGATCCCCGGCCGCGGAAATGATGCGCACCAGGTGCACGCCATTGGCGCTCAGGTACTTCAGGAGCTCGGGGCGCTCCGACATCGGCGGCGCGAGGATCAGGCCCGCGAGCCGCGAACGGCGGGCGAGATCGAGCAGCTCCTCGGCGATCTGCGGCGAGGCGCCGTTGCAGGGGTGAATCTGCAGGCCGAAGCCGGTCTCGCGGCAGGCCGACAGCACGCCGCTCTGCACGCTGATGACGTAGTACGGGTTCGGGTTGTCGTAGGCGAGGCCGACCGCGTACGACTTGGCGCTGCGCAGGTTCCGCGCGGAGATGTCCGGGTGGTAGTTGAGCTCGGAAATCACTTCGAGCACCCGGTTGCGCGTGCGCTCGCGCACCGAGGGCTCGTTGTTGATGACCCGGGAGACGGTCTTGGGAGAGACCTTCGATCGCTTGGCAACGTCCGTAATCGTCGCTTTGCGCACCCCAGGGATCCTTACACCGTCCGGCCGTGCGCTACGTTTTATCACAGCTCGGGCGCTGACCGTCCCCGACTTTTCACGGTTGGTGCGAATGGCCGGCGCTCACGTCTGCTGGAGCGCCGACGCGGTACCGGAGGCCGTTTCGCGCATCCCGGCCCGATGCCCCTTCAGCCCGTAGTACAGGATGTAGAGGTAGCAGGGCACGGTGATGGCGAGGAACACGGCCTGGAAATCCAGGTGTTCCTTGAGGTGCGCGAACAGGTTCGGCAGGATCGCGCCGCCCGCGATGCCCATGATCAGGATCGCCGAGCCCTTCTCGGTGAAGCGCCCGAGGCTGCGGATGGCGAGCGGAAAGATCGCCGGCCACATGAGCGCGTTGGCGAGACCGAGCGCCGCGACGAAGCCGACCGACACGTAGCCCGAAGTGAGAAACGCGGCGAACGCGAACAGCACGCCGAGCACGGCCGAGATGCTGAGCCCCTGCTGCTGCGAGATGTAGCGCGGGATCGCGATCACGCCGGCGACGTAGCCGACCAGCATCGCGGTGAGCGTGAAGGCGGTGAAGTACTTGGTCTGGTCGGTCGGGATGTGAAAGCCCTTGCCGTAGGTTCCGATCGCATCGCCCGCGAGCACCTCGACGCCGACGTAGACGAAGATGCAGAGGGCGCCCAGCCAGAGGTGCGGGAACTGAAAAATGCTCTTGCGGCTGTCACCGCCGTCGGTGCGCTCCGCATTCGCTTCGGAGGCACGAATCTCGGGCAGCGGCGAGCGGATGATCCAGATTGCGAGCAGCACCAGGAGCGAGGCGAGCACCAGGTACGGGACGTACACCTTCGCCGCGAACTCGTTGAGGATTGCATCGCGTGCTTGCGGCGTCGCTGCCGCGTTCACCTGTCCCTCGAGTTGACCGATGCCGCGCAACACCAGTGCGCCGAGCACGATCGGGCTCAGGATCCCCGCGAGCTTGTTGCAGATGCCCATGATGCTGATGCGCCGGGCCGCGCTCTCGATCGGGCCGAGGATGCTGATGTACGGGTTCGAGGCGGTCTGTAGCAGCGCGAGGCCCGACCCGATCACGAACAGGCCAGTGAGCGCGAGCGGGTAGTGCCGCTGCGTCGCGTAGGTACCGAACACGTAACTGCCGAGCGCCATCACCAGCAGGCCGAGCGCCATGCCCTTCTTCATGCCGGTGCGCTCGAGGATCCACGAGGAGGGGAGCGCGAGGAAAAAGTACGCCATGTAGAAGGCGGTCGTGACCAGGAACGCCTTCGCATCCGTGTCGAGATCGAAGGCGAGCTTCACGAAGGTGATGAGCGGCCCGTTCACCCACGTGACGAAGCCGAACACGAAGAACAGCACGCCGATGATGACGATCGAGGTGACGTAGTGCCGGTCGGCGGCCGGCGCGGAATGCGCGTTCGACATGGTTTCAATACTCCACGTTTCTCATTGATTTTGCAGCCGTAGTCGCTTTGTCAGACCACCGGTGTCAACGTTGTCAAAGCGGGTACATCACGAGCGCCGAGCCGGTTCAGGAAGCCTCGGTCGTATGATCCATACAACACCGCAAACCAGCTGAACGAGGCCGTTTTTGCCCTGAAAAGGCCGCCTGGGAGTGCATGCGCTCGCCCGTTGCACATGGCACACGAACTTACGTCGGCTTGACATCGATGTCAAAAAGTCTTAACCATACGCGCCAACGATCCATCAGAAGTCGACGTTCCACAGGTCTCGATTCGTGCTTGAGGCGAGGGGCTTGGCAAAAAAAGTCGCACCGATCCTGGCGACCGATATCGGCGGCACGTACGCGCGCCTCGCGCTCGTGGAGCCCGGCGAACGTGGCGTGCGCGCGCCAAATGTCAGCCGTTTCCGCCAGTACGCCTGCGCCGACTATCCGAGCCTCGCCGGGATTTTCGCCGACTATCTCTCCTCGCCCGACACCGCAGCGGTGGAGCGCGCAACCATCGCGAGCGCCGGCGTGCCGGTGGGCGACACCATGCTGCAATCGAATCTTCCCTGGCCGGTGTCGCTCGGCGAATTGCGCGAGCGCTTCGGCTTTCGCGACCTCGCGCTCATCAACGATTTCGCGGCGATCGCCTACGGCACGCAGTTTCTCAGTGCGCAGGAGACGACGCTCATCAGTCGCGCGACGCGCGTCAGCAATGCGGGGCCGACGCTCGTCATCGGGCCGGGAACCGGGCTCGGTGCCGCAGTGCTGGTGCCGGCTCAGCACCATCCGCTGGTGCTGAGCACCGAAGCGGGGCAGGTCTCCTTCGCACCCACCACCGATCTCGAGATCGAAATCCTCAAGGTGCTGCGCTCGCGCATGACGCACGTGTCGAACGAAAACGTGGTGTCGGGCCCCGGCCTCGTCAACGTGCACAACGCGCTGTGCGTCGTGAACTCCGAGCGCGCGCTCTACCGCACGCCCGCAGAGATCTCGAGCGCCGCGCTCGACGATGGCGAGCCGCATGCAACGCAGGCGCTCGAAGTGTTCTGTGGCGCGATGGGGAGCGTGGCGGGCCAGCTCACGCTCCTGTTCGGCGCGCACGGCGGCGTGTTCCTCGCGGGCGGCGTGCTGCCGCGGATCAAGAATTTTCTCCTCAAGAGCAGCTTCATGGAGCGCTTCGTCGGGTCGAGCCCGATGCGCACGCTCCTCGAGCAGATTCCCGTGAAGCTGGTCGAGCACGGACAGCTCGGCGTAATCGGCGCGGCGAGCTGGTATGTCGATAACCATGCCGGGGAATGAGGGTGAGAGGAATTTGCGGGTGAGCTGAATCTCAAGCGGTCGGGGCGGCGAGCCCGCAGGCCGGTGTAACGACTGGTAATCAGTGAACAGGGGGACATATGAGTTCGAGCAGATCGATCAGTAGAGACATCAAGCGGATCCTGTACGGCTCGGCCGTGGTCGCCGGACTCGGCGGTCCCATCGTCGGCCATGCACAGACCGCAGCCGGTGGCACCGTCGAGGAAGTTGTCGTCACGGGCATCCGTTACAGCTTGCAACAGTCCATCGACACCAAGCGCAACGCCGATGGCGTCGTCGATGCGCTCACGGCGGAGGACGTCGGCAAGTTCCCGGACAAGAACCTCGCGGAAGCGCTGCAGCGCGTGCCGGGCGTCACCGTCAATCGCGAGTTCGGCGAAGGCGAGCGCGTCAACATTCGCGGCACCGATGCCCGCCTGACGAAGACGCTCCTCAACGGACACAGCCTCTCCACGGCGGACTGGTTCATCCTCGACCAGTTGAACACCACGCGCAGCTTCAACTACCTGCTGCTGCCCGCCGACATCATCGGCCAGACCGTCGTCTACAAGACGACGCAGGCGGATCTCGAGGAAGGCGGCGTCGGCGGCACGGTCGACATCAAGACGCGCAATCCGCTCGATCTCGAATCCATGACGATCTACGGTCGCCTCGAGGGCGCGTACACCGATATGGCCGGGGACACGGACCCGAACGCGGGGGCGCTCTTCAGCTGGAAGAACAGCTCCGACACCGTCGGCTTCCTGATTGCCGGCATCTACCAGGATCGCCACATCCGCCGCGACGGCGTGGAAACACTGGGCTATTTCTCCGTCGATGCCGATCCGGGTCCGGCCGTGAACAACGTGCTGGTGCCTTCGCTCATCGGCTCGGCGCTGTTCCAGCAGGAGCGCAAGCGCACCGGCGGCAACTTCGCGTTCCAGTTCAAGCCGAGTGACAACCTCGAGTTCAACCTCACGGGCCTGTACTCGAAGTTCGATGCCGACAACTTGAACGAGAACTACCTGGCGTGGGGTGTGCGTGCCATCGGCAACGGCGGAACGCTGACCAACGCCGTCATCGACACCAGCACCGCCTCCGGGACCAACACCGGCACCGCGGTCGCGGGCACGATCTCCTCGCTCAACAACGGGACTAGCGACTTCGGCGTCGTCTACGATGCGATCGACCGTTTCGCGCATTCCGAGTCGCGCAACATCGACCTGCTGACGAACTTCAGCCCGACGGAAGACTGGCACCTGAGCTTCCGCCTCGGCTACACCGACGCCGAGGGCGACACCGACTCGCAGCCCTTCGTCGAGTTCGGCGCGCCGGCGGTGTTCAACTACGACCTGCGCGGCAAGGCGCCATCGGTGACGTACGTGCCGAACGGCAACGGCGTCGCGGTCGATCCGACCAATCCCGCGTCGATGCAGTTCATCTTCAGCTCACTGCACCAGATCCTGAATAACGACGACGAGACCTACGCGTACATCGACGCCGAAAAGGACTTCGATATGGGCGCGTTCAAGGGCCTGAAGTTCGGCGCCAAGTACTACGACCACAACCGCGAGCTGATCTTCAACGCGACCACCTACGGCGGCTTCCACGTGCGCATCAACACGACGCCGGCCACGGCGTTCGCCGACGGCCAGACGCCGGGCGACTTCCTCGAGAACATCAGCAGCGCCGGCACGCTGGACCAGTACTGGCAGGTCGACAAGGGCAGCGTCGAGCAGATCCTGTTCAACAACCTGGACGTGGCGACGGCGGCGGGCACCGGGCGCACCTACTACCCGCAGCAGAACTTCTCGGTCAACGAGAAGACCTACGGTGGCTACGTGATGGGACGCTTCGAAGGCGGTGGCTGGCGCGGCAACGCGGGTGTTCGCATCGTGCGCACCGACCAGGAATCGAACGGCAACCTGATCACCAACGATCCGAATGCGATCCAGAACCCGTTCGGCAACTACATCCCGATCAGCGTGGATCGCTCGTACACGGATTACCTGCCGAGCCTGAACATGGCCTACAACATGACCGACGACATCATCATGCGCTTCGCCCTGGGGCGCGTGATGACGCGCCCGGACTTCAACGACGTCGCGCCACGCACCAGCCTCAACCCCGGTGCGTTGACAGGCACCGCGGGCAACCCGGACCTCGATCCGTTCCGCGCCAACCAGGCGGACCTGTCGATGGAGTGGTACCCCGGTGCGGGCCGCATCTTCGGAGCTGCGCTGTTCTACAAGGACATCAAGTCCTTCATCACCGACAAGCCGGTGACGCAGTTCTTCAACGTGCAGTCGGCGACTTCACCGAACCTGCAGTGCACGACCGTCAGTCCCAACGTGTTCAACTGCCCGTTCCTCATCAACCAGCGCTCCAACGGCGGTGGCGGGCGGATGGAAGGCTTCGAGCTGCAGGCGACGCAGCCGATCTGGGGCGGGTTCGGCCTCACCGGCAACTACACCTTCACGGATGCCGAGGCTGACAACGGCGATCCGCTGCCGGGTGCTTCGCGCGACACGTTCAACGCGTCCGCGTACTTCGAGAATCCACGGGTGAGTGCGCGTCTCTCGTACACGTACCGTTCGGAGTTCTTCGTGACCTTCGACCGCTCCACGCACCTCAACCAGGACTCGTTGTCCTCGCTCGATGCGTCACTCCTGGTGAACATCATCGACAACCTGGCGTTGACGTTCGACGGCATCAACCTGACCGACGAGAAGATCGTGCAGTTCGCGGATACCAAGGTGAATCCGCGCGCGATCTACGACAACGGCAGGACTTACTACGCCGGCGTGCGCTTCAAGTTCTGATCCTCCTGCGGTTCCCTCTCCCTGCTGATCGGGGGAGAGGGAACCATCCTCTTGGGCGCGAGGACGCGCCCGTTGCGAGGAGCTTGTCAGGCTTCGTAGCCGTAAGCGGCCATGATGGGCCGCAGCTGGGGCAGGAAGGGTTGCAGATGCTGCGCGTAGTGGCGGTATCGATCGATCGAGCGGTCGTTGAGTTTCTCGGTGACCTGCGCATAGCTCGGCGTGGGCGCGTGCCGCTGGTTCTCATGGAACCTGAGGCAGGTCTCTTCGAAGGGCACACCCAGGTATTCGAGCAGCCGCTCGGTCTCCTCGCGCTGGCCGGCCACGAACGTCTCGTACTTCAGCGCGTACTCGGAGATCTGCAGCTCGCGCCGGTAGTGCTGCACCAGGTCGAACACCGCGGCGAGATGATGCACGGTGTCCGCGATGCGATAGCCACAGTTGAACCCGTGCGTCAGGTTGTTGGACATGACCGAGACGCACACGTCGAACGGGTGGCGCACGACGTGCACGATGCGCGCCTCGGGAAAGCTCATGCGCAGCAGCGGCAGCCAGATCTCGTTGAAGGGCATCTTGTCGGTGAAGAAGGCCTTGCCGGGCTCGAGCAGGCCGTACTGTCCGGCGCGCGCGAGGTAGAAATCGCGGAACAACGTCGCGGCAAAGCGATTATCCGCGGTGAACGTGCGCGCGAGGTTTTCCGGGAACGGCTCCGGCCCGGGGAACAGCAGGTTCGCGAGACGGCGGATGTCGCCCATGAACGAGAGCTCGCCACCCGCGCGTACGCTCGAGTGACTCGACAGCACCTGCTCGATCATCGTGGTTCCGGAGCGCGGAAAGCCGACGATGAACACGGGTTGCGGCGTGCCGGGGCGAGCGACCGTCGCCGGCAACAGCTCGAGAGTGGAGCGCACGAAGAAGCGCTTCAGGCGCGCGAAGAAAATCTCCACCGCCTGCGCGTTGTAGGTGAGACCACCGCCTTCGGCCGCAAGCCGGGCTTTCCCGGCGACGAAATCGCGCCATGCCTCCGTGAACCGGCCGAGCCGATCGTAGAGACGGCCGCGTTCCAGCAAGCCATCGCCGTTGAGGGTCGACTCACGCTCCAGAATCGCGAGCGCTTCGCGGTGGCGGCCCTGGCGGCCGAGGTAACTCGCGCGCAGCAAGTTGACGGCGCTCGCGGAGGAGTTCTTCTCCGCGCGATCGAGCATCTGCTGCGCGCGCTCGAGGTCGCCGCGCAGTTCGTAGAGCTTCGACCAGTGCGCGAGTGTCATCAGCTCGTTGGGCGCGGCCTGGCCCGCGCGCGTGAAGGTGGCTTCGGCTTCGTCGAGCCGTCCCTGGCGCATCAGGTTGATCGCGAGATTGGTGAGGAACTCCGCTCGAGCTCCGCCGAGCTCGAGGGCGCGGCGGAAATGCCATTCACCCGAGGGCAGGTCGTTCGACTCGGAGAGCAGGGTGCCGAACAGGCTGTGCGCCTCGGCGTTGGCCGGATTCACGCGCAGCGCCGTGCGCGCCACCGCGTCTGCGTCGCCGCGCAGTCCATTGGCCACCAGCAAGCGAATGAGATCGTTGTACGCCCAGTCGGCGCGTGCATCGATGCCGATGATCGTGCGCAGGGTTTCAGCCGCTTTCGCCGCTTCACCGAGCCGCTGATGCACGTGGTAACGCAGCTCGAGCGCGGCGACATCGCGAGGCTCGGCCTTGAGCCGCTCTTCGCTGGCGGCGGCCGCGGCGCGAACGTCGCCGCGCGCGAGGGCCTCGCGGCCCCGCATCACGGTCGCATGCGTCGAATCAAGCATGGTGAAGCCCGGGAGTTTGCCTGCCGCTATGGTGCCCGTTTCGGCGCGGGTTGTTTAGAGGCCGGCGCCCGGAATCCGCCATGCTGAGCGCGCTGCGATGTGGGCTGTGCGTTCTGCTCATCGTGCTGTGCGGATGCGAGTCCAGGCACGAAGTGCCGGCCGGCATGAATGTGATTCCCGCGCCCGCCGAGAGCGTAGCGGGGCAGGGCAGCTTCGTGATCGAGTCGACCACGCCCGTGATCTTTGGCGCGGATGCCGAAGTCGAACGCACCGCCCGCTACTTCATCGACCTGGTTGCGCGCACCGGTGGCCCACAGCTGCAAGCGGCGGGTTCAGTGCCGGACGCGGCGCGGCCCGCAATCCAGTTTCAGCTCGACGCCTCCGGGGGAGTGCCGGATGTTGAAGGCTATTCGCTCGCTGTATCCCCCCAGCGAATCGTCATCTCAGCCGGCACCCCTCGGGGCCTTTTCTACGGCGCAATCACGCTTTGGCAGCTGATCACGGCGCAGCCCGGCGATCGGCAGCACGTGAGCATCGGCTCCGTCACGATCCACGACCGGCCACGCTTTGCCTGGCGCGGGCTGATGCTCGACGTCGCGCGCCATTACATGCCGCCGGAACTCGTGAAGCAGATGCTCGACTGGATGGCACTGCACAAGCTCAACGTGATGCACTGGCATCTGACCGACGACCAGGGCTGGCGCCTCGAGATCCGCAGGTACCCGAAGCTCACCGAAGTCGGCGCCTGGCGCGTGCCTGCGGGTGCCGCGGGCGTTGACGCGGACGGACAGCCCGTGCGCTATGGCGGGTTCTACACCCAGGACGAAGTGCGCGACATCGTGCGTTATGCCGCCGAGCGCTACATCACCGTCGTGCCGGAGATCGAAATGCCCGGTCACGCGCAGGCCGCGATCGCCGC
>DATFRO010000007.1:0-24828 GCA_035263105.1 Steroidobacteraceae bacterium
TGACGCCTGCCCGGTGCCGGAAGGTTAATTGATGGGGTCAGCCGCAAGGCGAAGCTCCTGATCGAAGCCCCGGTAAACGGCGGCCGTAACTATAACGGTCCTAAGGTAGCGAAATTCCTTGTCGGGTAAGTTCCGACCTGCACGAATGGCGTAACGATAGCCACACTGTCTCCACCTGAGACTCAGTGAAGTTGAAATCGCTGTGAAGATGCGGCGTTCCCGCGGCAAGACGGAAAGACCCCGTGAACCTTCACTATAGCTTTACACTGAATTTCGAGTATGCCTGTGTAGGATAGGTGGGAGGCTTTGAAGCGCGGACGCTAGTTCGCGTGGAGCCAACGTTGAAATACCACCCTGGTATGCTTGAGGTTCTAACCTGGGCCCGTAATCCGGGCCGGGGACAGTGTATGGTGGGTAGTTTGACTGGGGCGGTCTCCTCCCAAAGAGTAACGGAGGAGCACAAAGGTACCCTCAGCGCGGTCGGACATCGCGCGTTGCGTGCAAAGGCACAAGGGTGCTTGACTGCGAGACACACACGTCGAGCAGGTGCGAAAGCAGGTCTTAGTGATCCGGTGGTTCTGTATGGAAGGGCCATCGCTAAACGGATAAAAGGTACTCCGGGGATAACAGGCTGATTCCTCCCAAGAGTCCACATCGACGGAGGAGTTTGGCACCTCGATGTCGGCTCATCACATCCTGGGGCTGTAGCAGGTCCCAAGGGTATGGCTGTTCGCCATTTAAAGTGGTACGCGAGCTGGGTTCAGAACGTCGTGAGACAGTTCGGTCCCTATCTGCCGTAGGCGTTGGAGAATTGAGGGTGAGCTGCTCCTAGTACGAGAGGACCGGAGTGGACGTACCTCTGGTGTTCCGGTTGTCACGCCAGTGGCATTGCCGGGTAGCTATGTACGGACGGGATAACCGCTGAAAGCATCTAAGCGGGAAGCCCCCCCCAAGATTAGTTCTCCCTGGGAACTCGATTCCCCTGAAGGGCCGTCGCAGACTACGACGTTGATAGGCTGGGTGTGTACGTGCAGCGATGCATTGAGCTAACCAGTACTAATTGCCCGTGAGGCTTGACCATATAACACCCAAGCGGTTGGGTGTTTCTTTGACGATGCGAATGCGACACGTCGAGAAAGCAAGTGTGCCGGATTGGAGGGAACGGCCGGAGCGAGAGCTCCGGCCGGGCTCTCGAAAAGTTTGCCTGGCGGATATAGCGAGTGGGAACCACCCGATCCCATTCCGAACTCGGAAGTGAAAACGCTCTGCGCCGATGATAGTGTGGCCGCAAGCCATGCCAAAGTAGGTCACTGCCAGGCTCTCAAACAAAACCCCTGAGGTCGCAAGGCCTCGGGGGTTTTTCTTTGGCCGCGAAAATCCCGCGAAAACCCCTCGGGAATCTACTTGTCGCGCGCGCGGTTGCGACCCTGACGCGCTACTCTGCGAGCACACGAAGCTCCGTCCCCGGGAGGCCCGGGCGTCGGGGTCTGCTCATGGGGCCGAAATCCGAAGGAAGTCGCCATGCCCTCGCTTGCACTGCGTTCGCTTCTTGTCGCTTCAATCACCGTGGTTGCCGGCATCAATTCGGCACTCGCTGCGGAGCCGAACGCGGCAACCGCGGCGTCGGCAACACCGCGCCCCAAGATCTGCCTGGTCCTGAGTGGCGGCGGAGCGCGTGGCGTTGCGCACATCGGCGTGCTCAAGGTGCTCGAGGAATTGCGCGTCCCGGTGGACTGCATCGTTGGCACGAGCATGGGCTCCCTCGTGGGTGGCGGGTACGCATACGGCGAATCTCCAGCCAAGATGGAGAAGCTGGTGCGCGAGGCGAACTGGGACAACGTGCTGCTCGATCAGCCGCCACGCCCCGATCGCTCGGTCCGCTCCAAGTCCCTGGATCGCTCTTCGATAGGTGCCGCAGAGTTTGGTATACGCGGTGCGCAGATCCAGCTGCCTACCGGCGCGATCATCGGCCAGCAGCTGGAAATTTTCCTGCAGGGACTCGCCGGCCCCAACCAGGACCAGGAGAGCTTCGACAAACTGCGCATCCCGTTCCGCGCCATCGCCACTGACATCGAGAGTGGGTCGATGGTGGTGCTCGACCACGGAAGTCTCCCGCAGTGCTTGCGCGCCAGCATGTCGGTTCCAGGCGTCTTCTCTCCGGTGGAACTCGACGGCCGGCTGCTCGTCGATGGCGGCCTCACCCGCAATCTCGGCGTTGATGTGGCGCGTTCGATGGGTGCCGATATCCTCATCGCGGTCAACCTGGGTACCGGGCTGATGCGGCGCGACCAGATTCAATCGCTCCTGAGCGTAGGCTCGCAGATGGTGAACATCCTCACCGAGCAGAACGTGCAGAAATCGCTCGGTGAGCTCACGGAGCGCGACGTTCTCATCCTGCCGCAGCTCGGCGACTACAGTGCGGGCGATTTCGAACACTCGGCATCGACGATCGAGATTGGCGAGCGTGCCGCACGCGCGGTGGAGGATCGCCTGCGCACACTCAGCTTGAGCGAAGCGGACTACGCCGCCTTCCTCGCGCGCGTCCGTGGGGATCAGGCGCCGGTGCAGTACGCGGGCGTGCGTCTCGACACGAAGTCACTCACCTACGTGAATCCGCGCGTGGCCGAAGCGACCTTCACTGGCGCGACCAACGGCCAGCGAGACGAGAAGAGTCTCGCCCAGGGACTGAAAACGCTCCTGGCGACCGATGACTTCCAACAGGTTCGCTATCGCGTCGATCCGACTGACGGGGGCTCGTATCTGCTGGTCGAACCGCGCGAGAAGAGCTGGGGTCCCAACTACCTGCACATGGGACTCACTCTTTCGACCAATTTCCAGGGTACAAGCTCATTCAATCTGAACGTCGACCATCGCATGACGTGGCTGAATGATCGCGGCCTCGAATGGCGTAACCGTGCCTACCTCGGCAATCTTTCGGGCCTGGGAAGCGAGCTGTACCAGCCGCTCGACCTCGAGCGCGAGTGGTTCGTGGCGCCGCGCGTGGTGTTTACACAGCAGCTCGACAACATCTTCATCGGGGACAACAACGCGGCGCAGTACCGCAACCGGCGGGGTGAAGCCGGTCTGGATCTGGGCTACCGCTTCGGCACCGTGGGTGAGGCGCGGCTCGGATACAACTACGGCAAGATCAGCTTCACCAAGGGGACGGGCAGCGCCATTCTCCCCGATCAACACGACAACTTTGGCGCCGCGTACCTGCAGGTGGTGCTCGACCAGTACGACAATTGGAGCTTTCCATCCACGGGCTATCTCGCCGTGATGAATCTCGGCACATCGCGCCCATCGCTGGGTTCGGATACAGACTACGACACGGGTATCGCCCGCCTGGAGAAGGCATTCGGCACTGAGAAGGATCACTACCGCATCGGTCTCGACTACTACACCAGTTTCGACACCGAGCGCCCGATCTACGACGCCTTCCAGCTCGGAGGCTTTCTGAAGCTCTCGGGCTACAGCCAGCAGGAATTCCTCGTTGATGGCGCGACGATGGGCCGCTTTGTGTACGAACACCGCGTCGCCTTTGTCCCGACGGTCGCGAAGGGCATCTACGTGGGCGGCTCGGTCGAGGCCGCGAATCTCGAGAATCGCCTCAACGGGCCCGAACCCGGCGGGGTTATCTACTCGGGTTCGCTGTACCTGGCGGCGGACACGATCCTCGGACCCTTCTATTTCGCGGTTGGCCTTGCCGAAGGTGGCAACGCCGCGCTCTACTTGTTCCTCGGCCGCCCGCTGTGAGCGGTTGACCGGTTCGGGGGACTGCGGCTTCATTACTGCATAACGGATCACAGTCGGCTGAATCCAAAACCAGGGACGAGGCGAACTAGCGTAAGCCAGCGTATGGACGAGCCGGTTCTGAAACGTATTGCCCGTGGCGAGCAGCGCGCCGTAGCCGAATGCATCGATCAGTTCGGTAATCTCATTTGGGCGCTGGCGCGCCGCCTGACACGCACCCGCGCCGATGCCGAGGACGCGGTTCAGGAGATTTTCATCGACCTGTGGCGCAGTGCCGGTCGTTTCGATCCCGCTCAGGGCTCGGAGAAGGTATTCATCACGACCATCGCTCGTCGAAGACTGATCGATCGCCTGCGACGCGCCGCGCAGGAACCCGCGCGTGAATCGACCGAAGCGCTCGAGGCGGCCGGGTGGGCCGAGCCCGGCACTCGCGCCGAAGTTTGTGTCGAGGCCGAACAGGCTGCGCGTGCCGTCGCGCGTCTCAGGCCCGAACAGCAGAAGGTGCTCGAACTCGGCATCCTCCAGGGGCTCAGTCACTCGGAGATCGCCGCCAGGACCGGGATGGCCCTCGGTACCGTGAAGACCAACATGCGGCGAGGGTTGATCGAAGTCCGGGAACTCATGGAAACATTCGGCGCGCAGGCGGCAGGAGGGTCGCGCACATGAGCGACGCACTCCTGCGCAATGAGCGCCTGCTCGACCTGCTGGTGAAGCAGGCGACCGAAGGCATGAGCGCCGCAGAGCAGTCCGAGCTCGATCGCCTCCTGGCGCAACATGACGATGGGGATCCGCAGCTCATCGAACGCATCGCAGCCGCCGTGGCGCTGGCCGGCGACTTTCCCGACGAGCCGCTGCCCGCAGCCCTGCGGGCGCGGATCGAAGCCCAGGCCGTAAAGGAGTTGCCGGCAGGTCAAAGTAACGTTACCCCCTTGCGTCCGCGCTCGACGGCGGTCGCGTCGTCGGCGGCCGGGCGCTTCGGCTGGCTCGCTGCCGCCGCGTGTCTCGTGCTGGCGGTGATCGCCTGGTGGCCGAAGCTGCGCGAGATGGTGGAACCACCCGTCTCGGTCACACGGACGGTGCCGCACACCCCGACACTCGCAGAGCAGCGGCTTGCCTTGTTGCAGAAGGGCGCGACGCAGAGCGAGTGGTCGAACACCGAGGATCCGGCATCGCAGGGGGTGAAGGGCGACGTGGTGTGGGACAACGCGACGCAGCGCGGCTTCATCCGCTTCACCGGACTCGCCGCGAACGATCCGAAACGCTCGCAGTACCAGCTCTGGATCTTCGATGCCAGGCGCGACGACCGCTATCCCATCGACGGCGGCGTATTCGACATCCCGGCGAATGCCACCGAAGTGGTCGTGCCGATCACCGCCAAACTCGCTGTGAACCAGCCTGCGGCCTTCGCCGTGACGATCGAGAGGCCGGGCGGAGTGGTAGTCTCTGCGCGCGAGCACGTCGTCGCATTGGCGAAAGTGGCAGCCGGCTGAGTCCCGATCAGCCCGGCGGGGCGATAGGGTCATGGTGCAAGTGGATACGCACGAGGCTCAGGCTGCGCGCAGCGTGCTCATGGTTCGGCCGTCCCGCTTCGGCGCGAACCCGGCAACGGCGGATTCGAACGCCTTCCAGGCTCGCACGACAGAAGAGCCCATCGCCCCCATCCGCACGCGCGTCGCGCAGGAATTCGATGCACTGGCGACTGCACTGAGCGCCGCTGGGGTGCACGTGTGCATCGCCAGTGATACCCCGGACCCGGAAAAACCGGACGCCATATTCCCCAACAACTGGGTGAGCTTTCACGGCGACGGTACCGTGGTCCTCTACCCAATGCTCGCCGCCAATCGCCGCTCGGAGCGACGGGTCGACGTGCTGCAGGAGCTCGCGTCGCGACACCAGTTTCGCATTGCGCGTACCGTCGATCTCAGCGATCACGAGATGCTCGATCAGTATCTGGAGGGCACCGGGAGCCTGGTTCTCGACCGCGTGAATCGGCTCGCGTATGCGAGCCTCTCGCCGCGCACGCACCTCGACGCGCTCGGCGACTTCGCCCAGCAGCTCGATTACGAGGTGGTGAGCTTCGAGGCCTTCGACCGGCAGGGAGTCGCGCTCTACCACACCAATGTGCTCATGTGCGTCGGCGAGCACTTCGCCGTGCTGTGTCCCGAGGCCATCGTGGACGCGACGCGTCGGCGTGCAGTGCTGCACATCATTGAAAACTCGGGCCACGAGATCATCGCCATCAGCGAAGCGCAGATGCTCCGGTTCGCCGGCAACATGCTCGAGCTGCAGACGCAAAGCGGGGGCAAGCTCGTCGTCATGTCCGCGGCGGCGGCGAACAGCCTGGACGACGTGCAAAGACAGCGCCTTGAGCGTCACGCAGCCATCCTGGCCGTCCCGATCCCGACCATCGAGACTTACGGTGGCGGGAGTGTGCGCTGCATGCTGGCGGAAGTGCACTTGCCGCGTCGCAAGTGACACCGGCTGCGAGACCGCGATGCGGTGCGACCCGAGCTAGAATTCCTCCATGATCGATCTCAAGCGCCTCATCATCGAAACGCCTGATTTCCCGCGTCCGGGGATCCTGTTTCGCGACATCAGTCCGCTGTTGCGCACGCACCTCGACGCGACACTCGGGGCCGTCGAGACCCTGTTCACGCCGGACGAGTGGCAGGCGGTGGACGCGCTCGCGGGTATCGAATCGCGCGGCTTCATCCTGGCGGCGGCGCTCGCGGCGCGGCACCACAAGGGCTTTGTACCCATACGCAAGCAAGGCAAGCTTCCCCCACCGGTAGTCGCACTGGACTACGAGCTCGAGTACGGCACCGGTACGCTCGAGATGCACACCGGCCACGGGCGCTTGATCGTCATCGATGACGTGCTCGCCACCGGCGGTACGCTGCGCGCCGCGGCCGATCTCAGCCAGCGGGCCGGCTACGAAGTCACCGCTCTCGCGGTGCTCGTCGATCTGAACGTCGCCGAGAACTTCTCATGGGGAAGCCATCGAGCCCGGGCTGTCATCCGCTACGACTGAGGCCGCGGCGATTGCGCAGCAGCCGGCCCTCAACGGCGCTGCGCTACAATTTCGACCTGCGACACGGGGGCGCATTTGCTCGAGCTTGGTCTCAAGACGCTGTTGAGTTACCTGCTGGGATCGCTCATGGGCGGCCTCATCGTGGGGCGTTTGCGCGGCGGCGTGGATTTGCGCAGCGCAGGGAGCGGCAATGTAGGCGGAACGAATGCGCTGCGCACGCACGGCAAGGCGTTCGCGTTCTGGGTTGTGCTCATCGACGTGACCAAGGGCGTCGTGGCGGCGGCTGTAATCCCGCAGCTGCTCATGCCGGGTATCGGCTTCGATCCGGCGGTCGATCGCGCTTGGCTCGTTGCGGCGTGCGCCGCCGCGGCTGTTTTCGGGCATGTCTATCCGGTCTGGCATGAATTCCGGGGCGGAAAGGGCGCCGCGACACTGGTCGGAGCGCTGCTCGGCATGCAGCCCATCCTGCTGCTGCCGGTACTGCTCGTCTGGCTGGCCGTGGTCGCGCTGTCGGGATACGTCGGCCTGGCGACGATGTGCGCCAGCGTGGCATTGCCTGTCTACGTGTGCGCCACGCAGTCGCCGCTGCCGCTCGCTCTCGCAGCGTTCAGCGTCGTGATGGCGGTATTCGTCATCTATACCCACCGCAGCAATATCGCGCGCATGCTGCGTCACGCTGAACCCCGCGCAGGGCGGTTGTGGCTGCTACGACGTTGAACACGCGGCAGACAGGGCGCGGCGCATCGCTGCGTCAAAGGCTCATCGGGCGGCTCGCTGACGGCGAATTTCACTCCGGTGCGCGTCTTGCGGCTGCGCTGCGTGTGAGTCGCACCGCAGTGTGGAAGGCGTTGCATGGACTGTCGGCGCTCGGGCTGGAGCTACACAGCGTGCCGAAGCGCGGCTATCGATTGCCGCAGCCCATCGAGACCTTGACCGGCACCCGCGTACGCAAGAGTCTCGCGCCATTGGCGAGCGCGCGACTGCGCGACTGCGAAGTCTTCGATGAGATCGCCTCGACCAATTCGCACCTCTTTGCCAGGACCGACCTGCCGGTGGGCCGCGCGGATCTCTGCCTTGCCGAATATCAATCCGCGGGTCGCGGCCGGCGCGGGCGCGGCTGGACCGCGCCGTACGGGAGCGGTTTGTGCCTGTCGCTGAGCTGGCAATTTGCGGAAACACCGCGACGGGTCGGTGCCTTGAGCCTTGCCGCGGGCGTCGGGGTGCTGCGCGCATTGCGTCGCGAAGGTCTTGCGCAGATCAAACTCAAGTGGCCCAACGACATCGTCTGCGAGGGACGCAAGCTCGGCGGCATTCTCATCGAGCTGCGCGCTGAATCGGCTGGCCCTGCCTACGTCGTGCTGGGCCTGGGGCTCAACTTCAGCTTGAGTCCGCAGTCGCGACGGGCGATCCAGGCGACCGGCGTCGCTCCAATCGATCTCGCGGAAATTCGCGCCGGCGCTGCTTTGCCGGGACGCAATGCTGTCGCAGCTGCGATCGTCAGCGAGCTCGTCGAGGCGCTCGTCGAGTTCGAGCAGCGCGGCTTCCAGCCCTTCATGACCGAGTGGCGCGATGCGGATGCCATGGCAGGCCGGGAGGTTCGCGTTCTCGCGGGCCAGGAGACTCAGGGCGGTATCGCGCGCGGCATCGACGAGGACGGTGCGCTGATGCTCGAAACGCCCACTGGGCTCAAGCGCTTCGTCTCCGGCGAGGTCAGCATGCGAGCCGCCGCATGAAGGAATGACGCATGATCCTGCTGCTCGACATCGGCAACACGCGCGTGAAATGGGCGCAGCTCCTCGAAGGAGCACTCACTCCACAACAGTCGCTGTTGCACCGGGACGTTCCCGTCGAGGAATGGACGCGGCAGCTGTTCCGCGAGCGGTTCCGTCCGCAACGGCTGCTGGTTGCAAATGTCGCCGGCGCGGCGATGGAGACGACGATCCGTGGCGAGGCACAACGGCTGTGGCAGCTGACACCCGAGTTCGCGGTTTCCCAGGCGTACGCCTGCGAAGTGACCAATGCCTATCCACAGCCGACTTCTCTCGGCGTGGATCGCTGGCTGACGCTCATCGCCGCGCATCATCTGGCACCCGGATGGGCTTGCATCATCGATGCCGGCACCGCGCTCACGATCGACGGACTCGACGCCGCGGGATTGCACCTCGGTGGGCTGATCATTCCCGGCAGTCGCATGATGATGGACGCGTTGCTCGACGGGACCGGCGACATCGCACGCAAGGCGCGCGAGTACTCGAGCGTCGCGTCCGGCAACATCGCCGAGAAAGGCGTGTTCGCGAACGACACCGCGCGCGCCGTGGCGAGCGGGGCGTTCTATGCGCTCGCCGCGGCCGCGGATCGCGCCGTTGTAGATCTGGCGCGTCGCGCGGGTGGTGATGCTCCGCGGGTCTACCTCACGGGCGGAGATGCGGAGCAGCTCAAGCGTGCGATGACCAGTGCCGCTGAGATCGTACCGGACCTGGTGTTGCGCGGCCTCGCCGTGACGGCCGGCCACGCATGATGAACCGGAAGTCGTAATATCCGCGTATGAAAGGGCTGTTCCTGGCGTTGCTGCTGGTGAACCTGATCGTCCTCGCATGGACTCAGTGGCACGCCCCCGCCAAGCCACAAGTGTCTGCGGCAACGGTCAGCGTGCCCACGCTGCAACTGGCGCAGGAACCCGCGAAGGCCGATGAGCAGGCACCTGCGCCCGAGGCGCCGGCGGCGACACCGCAGCCGTCGGCGACACCGCAGCGGTCCCCGGGGCAACCGGAATCCGCAGCACCTTCGGACCAGTCCGCCGGCCTCATCAACAACGTCGCGCGCTGCATCAGCCTCGGGCCGTTCCGCGATCTCGCTGAAGCGAGCCAGGCCTCCTCGACGATGCGCGGTTCGGGTTATTCGCCGCGGACTCGCCTCGCACAGGGCGACGTGTGGGCGGGTCTGTGGGTTTATCTCGCGGATCTGCCCTCGCGCGCCGAAGCACAGCGCGCGATGTCGGTGCTCAAGCAGAAGGGTGTGGCGGACGCCTACATCATGCCCGCCGCCGACCAGACGAATGTCATCTCGCTCGGCATCTTCAGCGAACCGCAGCGGGCGCAACGCCGTGCCGAGGAGGTGAGGGCGCTTGGCTTCACCCCATCCGTCGCCGATCGCACGCGCAAGGACACCGTCTACTGGATCGACATCGACTTGAAGCCCACCGATGCGATGGTGAATCCGTCCGACATCCCGGGTGAGAGCGGGCGCATCGTTCGCTTGCAGGTGCTCGCCTGCCCGCAAACCCCGGGAGCGACTGGCTAGCGGGTCTGCGACGCACCGGCTGCTAGAATCCGCACTGTTGCCGGCTTAGCTCAGTTGGTAGAGCACCTGATTTGTAATCAGGGGGTCGGGGGTTCGAATCCCTCAGCCGGCACCAATTTCGCTCCTCTCGAATCGACACGTTGCTGAGCATTGCATCAGCCCGTTCGACGTCGAAGCCACTTCGCTGTGGGCTCTTGCGAGACTCTTCGCAAGCCTTCTCCGTCGCCGCGATCACATTCGTCAGCTCGGCCGCTGAGTAGTGCTTCGTGATGCGCCCACTCTCGCAGCGGGAAACCGAGTCGTCCCACCCAGGCTGGAGAACTTGGGGTACCCGAATCATGCGAAGCAGGCTCCTAGCATTCCAAGTCCACATGGACTGGTCACGTTGGAGGAGCCATGCACAAGTCACAAGTCGCAATGGGGCCGCGCTCGGTGGGCGCGATGAAGTCCAGAATCGCATCGCTCGTCATCGGCGCAGCAGCGGTCTTCGCCGGCGGTTGCGCGACCATCGTTCACAGCGGCCTGCGCTCCATCCCGGTCGCCTCGGATCCGCCCGGCGCACAGGTCACGATCTTCAATCGTGACAACGAACTGATCACGACCCAGACGACGCCGTTCGTCGCGGAGCTCCAGCCGAAATACGGCTACTTCAAAGGACAGAACTATCGCCTCGTCTTCAACATGCCGGGCTACACATCGGCGGAGGCGAAGCTCACTTCGAGCGTGAGTGGCTGGTACTTCGGCAACGTGGTGTTCGGCGGCCTGATCGGCCTGTTGATCGTCGATCCACTCACCGGCGCGATGTACAACCTGCAGCCGGCGAAGATCGAGCAGCCGATGAGCTCCGAGCAGGCCCGTATCCTGCGCAACGGCAACGGCCTCATGGTCATCCTGGTCTCGCAGGCGACGCCGAGCGAGCGGCTGTCGATGGTGCGGGTCAACTGATCGGCACGGGCTCAATGCGCAGCCCCTGCGGAACGCGTCAGGAGACGAAGGTGGTCGAACCGAACAGCATCCGCCTGTACCGTCCGCTTCGTAGTGGTGCGCGGCGCAGCACAGGCCCATACTCGGAGGCCTAACAAGAGAGGGGTACCCGAACTCCGCGCTCTGCGCTCTATCACTAGCTATGGCGGAGTCCACGCAGGCGTTGGTCGACAAGCTCTTTCGGGAGCTCGGGGAGCGTTTGTCCGGCTTCCTCCGCGCAAGTGCCCGCAATCCCCAGGATGCGGCCGACCTCTTCCAAGACGTGTACGCGCGGATGCGGGCCATTCCGAACGCGGAGACCATCCGCAATCCCGAGGGCTACCTGTTCGCGGTGGCCCGCAACCTCATGTACGAACGGATCGGTGATGAACGGCGGCAGCGCAATGCGGCCGACGTCGACGATCCTCTCGTCGAGGCGCAACTCGCCGACGTGCCCGACTTCTGCGGCGAGATCGAGACGGAGCGGCGCGTGGCGCAACTGCGCACGGTGCTGCAGGAGCTGCCGGCGAGATGGCAGGCGGCCGTGAAGATGTGCCATATGGATGGCATGAGCTACGAAGCGGCGGCGGCCAGGCTCGGCGTCTCGACAAATTCGGTCAAGAAATATCTCAAGAAGGCGCTGGCACACTGCCGGTGCCGCATGACGGAACCTGGGTGAGCTCGTGAACTCGTACAGGCGCAACCGCAAGGTCGTGGCGAAAGAGGCTGCAGGTTGGTTCGTCGCCAATCGCAAAAGCCCGGACGCGCGGCAGCGCGAGAAGTTTGATCACTGGCTGCGGGAGTCGCCCGATCACGTGGCGGAGTACCTGGGCGTCTCGCAGGTTTCGCGCGAGCTCGGCCGGCTGGAGGATGACCCGGCGTTCTCACTCGATACCCTGCTCGAACGGGTGCAGGCCGAAGCCGCGGACGATGGCGGTGAAGAAGAAGACGAGGAAGACGACCACGCACAACCCATTTCGCGCGATTTTGGCCGGCCTGCGCGTGGCTCGCGTCTGCTGCCGGTATTCGGTGCGTTGGTGGCCGTCGCCGCGGCGGGCCTCGTCGCCGTGGTCGGGCTCCACTTCTTCACGTTGACGCCGAAGCCGACACCTGTCGTGACGGCACAGGTCCCGCGAAGTCCGGTGCACATTTCCACCGGGCACGGCGAGCAATTGACGCGCCGGCTCGCCGATGGCTCCGTGATACATCTCAACAGCGATACCGAGGTCATCGTTGCGTATAGCAGCATTGCGCGCGACCTCTCTGTCAAACGCGGCCAAGCCGTGTTCGAAGTCGTGCACGATGCGTCGCGGCCGTTCCACGTGGATGCGGGTCCCGCGGCGATCGTCGACATAGGCACCCGGTTCGACGTTTACGTGCAGGGCGAATCCGCCCTGGTCACCGTGCTCGAGGGCCGGGTCAGCGTGAAGAAGCAACCGATTGCCGGTGTCTCCACCGGGAAGCACGCCGGGCCGCCCGAGCTGTTGCTCGGTGCCGGGGAACAGGTGCGGATCGACAACGGGGCCTTGCCCGACGCCGCTGCGCACGTGGACGCGCAGCAGGCGACGGCATGGCTCCGTCACGAGATCGCCTTTGAACATCAGCCACTCGGTGATGTTGTCGCGGAGTTCAATCGCTACAACCGCACGCCCATCGAAGTGGTGACACCGGAGCTGCGCACGATAGAGATCAGCGGCGTGTTCGCGCAGGACGACACCGACTCCTTCATCGTGTTCCTTCGCAGCCTGGATGGCGTCGGGGTCGAGGTCAGGGAAGACCGTGTCCGGGTGTATCGGCGTTGACCCCGCATGTGATTGATGCGGTGTCCTCGGTACCTTACGTCTCGATAATCATGAACACGAACGGGAGGCCGCGCTTCGGCGGGCTGCGCGACACCGCGAAGGCGATGTTGGGAGCCTGCGCGCTGTGCGTGTGCTCGCTCGCTGCTCATGCGCAGGACCTGCCGGCGCAGCCCTCAGGGTCGAGCGTGCTCGTGGCGGGCATCCCATCGGGGTCCCTTGCGCAAGCTCTCGTCGAACTCTCTCACCAAACCGCCTTGCAGTTTGCCTACCTGTCCGAGACTGTCCACGACCAGGGGACACGAGGCGCGCCTGCTGGCCTCGCGCCGCGCGAAGCGCTTGCACGCCTGCTGGAAGGCACGGGTCTGACGTTCGAATTTCTGAACGACCGTACAGTGCGCATTTTCGCCGCCGCCGCACCAGAGGTCCTCGAAGAAGTGATCGTTGTCGCGCACCTCGTGCCGCCGCCGCCGCACTTCGCTCCGCCGAGCGCACAGGAACTCCGGACCATGGAGGAAGCGAACGAGGCAATCGAAGGGCGCATCGTGCGCAATCACCTGCTGTACGGTCACGCGAGCCTCGATGCGTACCTGCAGCGTGTGGCCAAGTCCCTGCTCGCAGGCAGTAGCGATCCCAATGCCGTGCACGTGCGAGTGATCCGGGGCACGGAGCCGAATGCGTTCGCGCTCTCCAACGGATCGATCTACGTGACGACGGCACTGCTCGTATCGCTGGCCGATGAGTCGGAGCTTGCCGCGGTGCTCGGGCATGAAGGGACGCACTATGAAAATGCTCACGTGCTGCGCGGCATGAGGGACGAGCGTCACAAGACACTCGCCGCTCGCACCACGGGCTTGCTGCTGGGCATCGCGGTCGGCCTTGCAGGCCAGCACGCAGGTCTGCAGCCGAACCAGGCCGTCCTGATTCCGCAAGACACGCTGCTGATCTGGGCGCGTGCATCCGTCGCTGGCTACTCGCGTGATCTGGAGCGCGAGGCGGACGACGGCGGGATCCGCCGCATGATTGCGGCGGGCTACGATCCAAGCGGTGCGCTGGCGGTGCTGCAGCGTCTCGCCGAACGGACATCTTCCGAGGACGCAGAGATCGCGAAGTATGCCTCGCATCCTCAACTCACTGAGCGAATCGCGAACCATCGGGCCCTGCTTGCCGGGGAGCTCGCGAGCACTGTCGGCGCCGGGCGCCAAACCCGGCGCGCAGAGTACCTGGCCGAAGTCACGGGCCTCCCGCTCGAGCAGGTCGCGATACTGCTCGAGGCCGGCGAGCTCGACCGGGCCGAGACGGCGGTCGAGGCCGTGATCGCGACGGGCGACAGCAGTCGAGCGCAATTCCTGCAAGGTGAGATTGCTCGCAATCGCATCCCGCGAACGGATGCAACGGATGTGCAAGCGCGCGCCGCCTATGAGCGCGCGGTCGCGCTGCCAGAGCCGCCGCCGGCGGCATTTCGGGAGCTCGCGCTCCTCTACTCGCGGCATGGCAATCCGCAAGCGGCCCGCACTGCCTTCCAAACGTATCTCGACCGAGTACCGCTCGCCGTCGATGCACCGCTCGTGCGGCGTTACCTCGAGCAGGACGCCGCGGCTGCGGCGTCGCCAGTCACAGGGACAAACAAATGAATCGGGCGTCGCTCGCACTCATCCTGCTCGCACTGGGATCCGGGGCTGCCGCCGAACATCGCGCTCACGGGGAGGATAAGCCTGCCTCGAACTTCGAGGTACCACGCGCCGATCTGATGTCGACCGTCAAGACGATCGGGATCATGCCGATCGTCGTGGCGGAGGAAGTGCCGGACAAGGACACCGTTGCCGCGCGCTACGAGGCCGAAATCGCCGCGCGTCTCACCAGCGCGGGGTTCGCGGTGGTTCCCGCATCCGCCATGCGCGAGGTCCGCGAACGGAACCAGGCGGCACTCGGTGGACTGTATGACCCGATGACGGGCCAGCGGATCAAGGAGAAGGTCGACGCACTGAACGAATTCAGCAGCCACGAATACCTGGCGACTCACCAGGTCGACGCGCTCCTGCAGCCGGCGATAGCGCTGCGCTCGGCGCCGTTCAACGTCGGCAAGGCGAGCTGGGACGGCGTCGTCGACTCGAGCAGCGGTCCGGACCGGACCGGCTTTTCACACTTCATGGCGACGCTGGCCGCGGGTGGCGTCGACGTCGAGGGCCGGTTACCGGCACTATCGTTCGTCGTGCGACTGACGGATGCCGGAGGGAAGCTCCTGTACTCCGGCGCCGGCGGCCTGCAGCTACTGAGCTATTCGCGCGTGACTGTCGTGAAAATGCTCTCAACCACCCGACAGCTGCCCGTCGACCCGAAGTTCATCATGACCGATCCGGCGCGCGACGCACGCGCTCTGTCCATCGCTCTCGATCCACTCGTGGGCGGCAGCACCGCACCTGCCCCGGCGCACATCGCGGGCGCGCCCGCGATGCAAGCTGATGCAGCGGGCGCGCAGCGCTCGATGTCGCTCGAGGAGGTGGCTGCGCGATTCCCGCGGGTCGCCTTGGCCCCGCTTGCGCTCGGGGAGATGGCGCAGCACGAGGCAGTGACGCTCCGGTATCGCGAGGCGTTGATGCAGAAGCTGCGACAACTAGGCTTCGAGGTCGTTGGCGGCGATGAGTACGGCCCGCTGTGGGAAGCCGAGCGCACCGCGGCGGGTGGCTACTTCGATCCAGTCACGGGACGGCCCGACGAAGCGAAGCTCAAGGCATCGCGCCAGCGAGTCTTTGGCCTCATGCTGCAGCACCTCGACGCGACTGCGGTGATCGTTCCAAGTGTCATCTCGCGCTGCGCCAGATTCGATGGCGGCGTCGCGGAGTGGGATGGGGTCAGGGAGTCGCTGACGCCCGGCGAGAGCAAGCTGCGAGCCGTCTTCGATTCGAACCTGGAATACGGTGGCCACCTGGACGGGATCTCGCTCCAGGTAAACATCATCGACCCGCTGGGCGAAGTGGTACTCGAAGGCACCGGCGGCATCCAACTGGTCGAGCGCTTGTCCGCCGGCAAACCGACACCGCTTGCGCAAAGCGAGCTCTTCGCCGATCCGACTCAAGATGCGCGCGCCGCCGACATCGCCTTCACGACACTCGCTGCCCCGGCGAAAGAGGCCGCTGCCGGCTGCGCATGGCAAACGACTGCTGTTCTCAAACACTTGTAAGACAGACGCAGCGCCGAGCCATCGGCACGACCTTCATCCCATTAATTTCGAAAAAGATATCTCCCTGTCGCGGAACTCCGTGGTAGCTTATCGATAATCGATTTAGCACCCCCGAGCTGCTCCGATGTGGATCGTCAGTCTGGCGCTTAGGCGTCCATACACCTTTATCGTCCTCGCTCTGCTGCTGCCGTTGCTCGGTGCGATGGTCATCTTCGGAACGCCGATCCGCTCCGGCATGCCGACCGACATCTTCCCCGACATTCGCATCCCGGTGGTCGGGATCGCCTTCTCCTATTCCGGCATCTCGCCGGAGGAGATGGCGGGGCGCATCACGACCCCGATCGAGCGCTACGCGACCACGATCGTCAACGACATCGAGCACGTGGAATCGCAGACGTATCCCGGCGTCGCCGTCATCAAGGTGTTCTTCCAGCCGCGCGTCGACATCAATCTCGCGATGTCGCAGGTCACGGCTTTCGCGCAGACGGCGCTGCGCCAGATGCCGCCAGGCACGACTCCGCCGCTGATCCTGAAGTACAGCGCTTCGAGCGTTCCGATCGTCCAGCTCGCGCTCTCGAGCGACAAGATGCCCGAGGCGCAGCTCTTCGATGTCGGCAACCAGGTGATCCGCTCGCAGATCGCGACGGTGTACGGCGCGTCCGTGCCCTATCCCTACGGCGGCGCGACGCGACAGGTGCAGGTCGATCTGCGTCCCGATGCGCTGCGCGCGCATGGGCTCTCCGCCGCCGACGTGAACACGGCGATCGGCAACCAGAACCTCATCCTGCCGGCCGGCACGCAGAAGATCGGTGACACCGAATACAACGTGAAGCTCAACGCGAGCCCGCTCAAGCTCGATGAGCTCAACGACCTGCCGATCAAGAGCCAGAACGGCGCGATCACTTACGTGCGCGACGTGGCCTACGTGCACGACGGGCACCCGCCGCAGCAGAACATCGTGCGCGTCGACGGCAAGCGCGCGGTGCTGATGACGATCCAGAAGACCGGCTCCGCCTCGACGCTCGACATCATCAATACCATCAAGTCACGCCTGGCCCAGGTGCGCGAGCTGATCCCGGAGAGCATGTCGGTCGCGGTGACGGGCGATCAGTCGGTATTCGTCAAGGCCGCGATACGCGGGGTCGTCCTCGAAGGCGTCATCGCCGCGGCGCTCACCGCGCTGATGATCCTGCTGTTCCTCGGGAGCTGGCGCAGCACGCTCATCATCACCATCTCGATTCCGCTCTCGATCCTGTCCTCGATCATCCTGCTGAATGCGCTCGGCGAGACCATCAACCTGATGACGCTCGGCGGTCTCGCGCTCGCGGTCGGCATCCTGGTCGATGACGCGACGGTCACGATCGAGAACATCAACCGTCACCTCGAGCACGGCGAGAGCGTCGAGAGCGCAATCCTCGAGGGCTCGCGACAGATCCTGGTGCCGGCCCTCGTGTCGACGCTGTCGATCTGCATCGTGTTCGTGCCGATGTTCCTGCTCACCGGCGTAGCGCGATACCTCTTCGTGCCGATGGCCGAAGCGGTGGTGTTCGCGATGCTCACCTCCTACGTGCTGTCGCGCACGCTGGTGCCGACGCTCGCGAAGTACTGGCTACGCACCGCCGCAGAGGAGGAGGCGGCGGCGCAGGATCCGACGCTCCTGCAACGCTATCAGCAGCGCTTCGAAACCTGGTTTGCCCGCGTGCGCGGCCGGTATCGCGACCTCCTCGGGCGCGCGCTCGCGCAGCGCCGCTTCGTGCCGATCTTCCTCGGTGCCGTGCTGGCGTCGCTCCTGCTGTTGCCGTTCCTCGGCCAGAACTTCTTCCCGGACGTGGACTCCGGGCAGATCAAGCTGCACATCCGCGCGCAGAGCGGCTTGCGAGTCGAGCAGACGACCGCGCTGGTTGATGAGATCGAAACCGCGCTACGCGAAGTCATTCCGGCGCACGAGCTGGCGAGCGTCGTCGACAACGTGGGCCTGCCGGTGTCCAGCATCAACATGACGTACAGCAACTCCGGCACCATCGGCAGCAGCGACGCGGACATCCTGATCGGGCTCGCGAAGCATCACGGGCCGACCGCCGGCTACGTCGCGCAGCTGCGCGAGGTGCTGCCCAGGCAATTTCCCGGCGTCGGTTTTGCGTTTCTGCCGGCGGACATCGTCAGCCAGATCCTGAACTTCGGGCTGCCTTCGCCGATCGATGTGCAGATTGCCGGACCCGACGCGAAGAATCGCGAGCTCGCCAACCAGATGCTCGAGCGCATGCGCCATGTGCCGGGGCTCGTGGACCTGCGCATTCAGCAGACCTTCAATCAGCCGGAGCTGCGCGTCAGCACCGATCGCAGCCGCGCCGAGCAGCTTGGGATCAATCAGCGCGATATCGCCAACAACCTGCTGCTCACCCTCTCCGGGAGCGGGCAGATCTCGCCGACCTTCTGGCTCAATCCGCAGACCGGCGTGCAGTACCCGATCGTGGCGCAGGCGCCGCAGTACCGCATGGCCTCACTCGACGACCTCAGCAGCATTCCCGTGAGCGTGCGCGATCAGTCGCAGATTCTCGGCGGCCTCGCGACCATCACGCGCGGCTTCGGCGCGAGCGTGGTGTCGCACTACGACACGCTGCCGGTGATCGATATCTACGGCGCGGTGCAGGGCCGGGATCTCGGCGCGGTCGCCAAGGACATCAGGGCGATCATGGCAGGTCACGACGGCAACCTTCCCAAGGGCACGCGCCTCATCGCTCGCGGGCAGATGCAGACCATGACGTCGTCCTATACCGGTCTCTTCATCGGGCTCACCGGCGCGATCGTGCTGGTGTACCTGCTGATCGTCATCAACTTCCAGTCGTGGCTCGATCCCTTCATCATCATCACGGCCCTGCCGGGCGCGATTGCCGGCATCGCGTGGATGCTGCTGATCACGGGCACCACGCTCAGCGTGCCGGCGCTCACGGGCGCCGTCATGTGCATGGGGGTCGCCACCGCCAACAGCATCCTGCTGGTGAGTTTTGCGCGCGAGCGGATCAATGCCGGCGCGAGTGCGCTGCAGGCGGCGCTCGACGCCGGGTTCACGCGTTTCCGCCCGGTGCTGATGACCGCACTCGCCATGATCATCGGCATGTTGCCGATGGCGCTCGGCCTGGGTGAAGGCGGCGAACAGAACGCGCCGCTCGGGCGCGCCGTCATCGGCGGCCTGCTGTTCGCAACCGTCGCGACACTCTTTTTCGTGCCGGTGGTATTCGCACGTCTGCACGGCCGCGGTGATACCGGGCATTCCGGGGCACCCGCGCGACAGCCCACTCTCTAGAATCTTCAGGATCCAAAGATCATGGACATGGAGCACCTTCGACCCAACCGGAAACTCGCGTTGACCCGCGGCACGACGCGCGCCGCCGTGGCGGTCGCGGTGATCCTTGCGCTCCTGTTGTGGGGCGTACTGGCGTCGCTGCGCGCGGGCGCGCGGTTGCGCGAGCAGACCGAGCAGCAGGCGGTCGTAACGGTCGCGACCGTTCACCCGCAGGCGCAGAGCGATTCCACCGCGCTCACCTTGCCCGGCAACGTGCAGGCCAACTACGACGCGCCGATCTACGCGCGTACCAACGGGTACCTGAAGCGCTGGCTGGTCGACATCGGCACGCACGTCAAGGCGGGCCAATTGCTGGCGGAAATCGACGCGCCCGAGCTCGATCAGCAACTGCGCCAGGCCGAGGCCGATCTCGCCAATGCGCGCGCGAATCGCAACATCGCCAACATCACCGCCGAGCGCTGGCAGGGGCTGCGCGACACAGACTCGGTGTCGAAACAGGAAGCGGACGAGAAGATCAGCCTCGCCGAGACCAGCGCCGCGCAGTTGCAGGCCGCGCAGGCGAACCTGCAGCGGCTGCGCGAGTTGTCCTCGTTCAAGCGCATCGTCGCTCCCTTCGACGGCGTGGTCACCGTGCGCAACACGGATGTCGGGCAGCTCATCAACGCGGGCGGCGCCGGTCCGGAGCTGTTCCGGATCGCGGACACCAGCAAGTTGCGCCTCTACGTACGCGTGCCGCAGGCCTACGCGGCCCTGATGCGTCCGGACCTGCCGGCGCAAGTGCGTTTCCCCGAGCGGCCGGGCGAAACCTACACCGCGACGCTCGAACGCACGTCCAATGCCATCGACGCTGCTACGCGGACCTTGCTCGCACAGCTGGTCGTCGACAACTCGAAGGCTGCTTTGCTGCCGGGCGCCTACGCGGAGGTGCGCTTCGAGCTGCCCGCGAGCAGCGCGACCGCGCTGCGGCTGCCGGCCAATGTGCTGCTGACCCGTGGCGACGCGCTCAAGGTTGCGACCGTCGATGCGCAAGGCCATGTCGCGCTGAAGACCGTATCGATGGGCCGCGACTTCGGGTCGGAAATCGAGATCCTGGGTGGTCTCACGCCAAGCGACGAAGTCATCGTGAGCCCACCCGACTCGCTGACCGAGGACACGGTAGTGCGCATCGCCAAACCGGCGAATGCCGCCGAAAAATCATGAGCGCGCATTTCCGCGTTACGGCTCTGAGCTGCGCGGTGCTTCTCGGCGCGTGTTCGCTCGCACCGAAGTACGAGGTACCCAGCTCGCCCGCAGTCGACGCATACAAGGAAGCCGGCGAGTGGATGCCGGCGGTACCGGCTGATACGCAACCGCGCGGCGCCTGGTGGGAAGCGTTCGGCGATGCGAAGTTGAACGACCTGCAGGAGCAGTTGCGGGAAGGCAGCGAGGACCTGCATGGCGCCGTGGCGCGCTACGAACAGGCGCGCGCGATCGCGCACCGCGCGCGATCGGACATTTTCCCCACGGTGAGTGTGAGTGCTTCCGCGACGCGCGAGAAGAACTCGGCCAACGCTCCGCTTGCAGGAGGTGTTCGGACCACCGGCAACGACCTCGTGGCTGCGGCCAACCTGGCGTGGGAAGTCGACTTGTTTGGTCGTCTGCGCAATACGGCCGCAGCCGCTGGCGATCGTGCGCAAGCGAGCGCCGCGGATCTCGCCGCCCTCGACCTTTCGCTGCGCGCTGAGCTCGCCACGGACTACTTCGCCTTGCGCGGCGCGGACGCGACCCTGCAGCTGCTCGAGGCCACGGTGCAGGATTACGACCGGGCCTTCGAGCTCACGCGCAATCGCTACGCGGGTGGCATCGCTGCCGCCACGGATGTGGACCAGGCGGAAACGCAGCGCCAGAGCGCACGCGCCCAGCTTGCTGCCGTGCGCCTGCAGCGCTCCCTGCTCGAGCACGCGATCGCGGTGTTGCTCGGCCTGCCCCCGAGCAGCTTCAACCTCGAGTCGGCCCTGTTTGTCGGCGAGCCGCCGCCGCTCGATGCCGGGTTGCCATCGACACTGCTGCAACGACGGCCCGACATCGCGAGCGCGGAGCGCGCAGTGGCGGCTGCGAATGCCGAGATCGGCGTGGCGCGTGCCGCCTGGTTTCCGCTATTCGCGCTCGGCGGGTCCATCGGCTACGAGGCGACGCAATCCTCGGCATGGTTCGAAGCGCCGAGCCGCTACTGGTCGGCCGGACCTGCTGCGATCGTGCCCGTGCTCGATTTCGGCCGCCGTTCGGGCGAAACGCGGCGTGCACATGCGGCCTATGACGAAGCGGTCGCAGCCTACCGGCAAGCCGCACTCACCGCCTACCAGGAAGTGGAAGACAACCTGGCGGCGCTGCATCACCTCGCGGATGCGCTCAAGGCTGACGAAGCCGCGGCTGCCTCTGCGCAACGCTCCGCGTATCACGCCGACCGCCGCTACGCGGCGGGCGTGGCCGACTACATCGAGGTGACCACGACCCATACGGCATCGCTCCTCGCGCAGCGCGCGGCGCTTGAAACCCGCGTGCAGCGCATGAGCGCGGCCGTCGGACTCGTCCGCGCATTAGGCGGCGGCTGGACAGCGGAGCAACTCGACCAGCCGGTGCTCTGATCGGAAGGAGACCCATGAGCCGACCCGAACTGAAAGCCATCAGCGATACCGCGCTCAAGCGCACTTGCATGCGCGACCAGATTCGCGATGTTCTGGTCGCACGGATCCTCGACGGCAAGTATCCCGCGGGCACACAGCTCAAGGAGCTGGCGCTGGCGCGCGAGTTCAACGTCAGCCAGGCGCCGATTCGCGAAGCGCTGCGCGAGCTCGAGGGCTCGGGGCTCGTGACCTCCGAACGTTATCGCGGCACGCGCGTGCGCGGCGCGGATCTCGATGAGATGCGCGAGTCCTACGAACTGCGCGCGACGCTGGAGGTTCGCGCCGTGGAACTCGCCGTGCCCTGTGCGCCCGAGGTCGTCACGTACATGGAGAACTGCCTGCGCGGCATGACAGCAGCTGTGGCGGGCGGTGATCCGGAAGCCTACATCGACGACGCGTTGCGGCTGCACCGCCGCCTGATCGAGGCGAGCGGCAACCGCGTGTTCGTCACGGTGTGGGATTCACTGCACTTCGATGTCCGCGGGCGCATCGCCCTGCGACGCATGACGGCGCGAGGCGGGCATGGTCCGCTGGTGGAAATGCATGCGCAGTTGTTGGACAGGATTCGCGCCGAGGACGTGGCGGGTGCCAAGGAGGCGGTGCGGCACCTGTTCGAGCGCGTGTCGCAAGCCTTCAGCCGCGACTGAGCGTGATCCGATCTGGATGGCGGCCGCCGTCGGCAAGACAGGCCGCCGAGCACTTCGGCGTCAACCACGGTGCGCGGCTCGAACGAGCACGCGCACCCGGGATGTCTCAGGAGCGGGAGGTCAGGACGCGCTCGGCCGCGGTCTCGCTCAGCACGTGCTCGGAGCTCTGGCTGCGCGATGACGCGGAGCGCGACGAAGAACCCGTCGCCGCGGCTTCGGAGCTGTCCATATCGATCTTGCCGGTAAACTTGGCTCCGTCGGCGAGGCCGACGCGCGGTGCGAAGATATTGCCGCGCACGCGAGCGGTTTCGCGCACCGTGACGGCCTCGACTCCATGCACGTCGCCTTCGACCGTGCCGTCGATGATGACGGTGCGCGCCCGGATGTTGCCCTTGACGCCGCCCTCCGTGCCGATCGTCAGGCTCCGCGTGTGCTCGATCGAGCCCTCCAGCTGACCCTGGATCAACAGGTCCTCGTCCGCAGTGAGCTCGCCCTTGAAGCGCAATGTCGGTCCGAGGACCGAAGTCACGTTCTTGGACGGCGTGGCGAGCGGTGTGCTGTCGGCGTGCGGCGGCGCGAACCGCGAATTGGCGGCGGGTGTATTCATTTCGGTCTCCTCGTGATTCGGGATCGGGCTGGGTTCAGCGGCCGGCGGCACTGCGACCTGTGGGAGTGGCTCGCGGCGCGTCAGCCCCAGCTCCACCAGCAGCTTGCGCGCCCTGTCGGGATTCCATTTCGATTCCGCCATTGAAGTTGGCCCCTTCGGTGATGGTGACGGAGGGTGCGTGGACGTTGCCGCGCACGGCCGCAGAGTCCTTGATCTTCACCGACTTGTGCGCGTGCAGATCGCCCTCGACGGTGCCCTCGACCACAATCAGCGCGGCGCTGATGTTGGCCTTGACCTTGCCGTGCGGTCCGATGGTGATGCGCTGGGAGTGGTGGATGCTGCCTTCGACAGTGCCTTCGACCAGCAGATCCTCCTCCGCGGAGAGCTCGCCCTTGAAACGCAGTGTGGGCCCGAGAATCGACATGCGCTCTTTGGCGGTGTCATACGGGTTGCTCACGTTCGCCTCCGTGTACTGCAGGGACGCGGCGACTATAGGACACGCACGCACGCGGGAACTGAGAGCCGCGTCGCAGCTGGTATTCAGTTCACAAGGATGTCACGTGCTGTCGGTGCAGCCCGACATGAGAACGCGCGTGCCGTTAAGGGATTCTCGGCACGCGATTGGAATTAATGTGGCGCAGTCAGCCCTTCGTCATCTGCTCTTTCGCCTTTTCCTTCAGCTGTCCGCTCTGCATGACGAGCTGGTAGGCGAGGTAGTACTTGTAGATGTTGCTGACGTACTGCACGGTCTCGCGCCCGATGCGCTTTGAGGCGATCACTTCGACGTTCTGGAACCACTTGTTGGGATCGAGTCCCTGCTTGGGGGCTTCGCGACGCAACCCGTTGATGCGCGCGGGACCCGCGTTGTAGGCCGCGAACGTGAACAGCATCTTGTCGACTCGCGAGATTCCCGGATCGTTGAAGTACTGCTCCTCGAGGATGTGCAGGTACTTCGTTCCCGCGAGGATGTTGGGCTCGAGCTTGTCGATATCCTTCACATTGACGCGCTTGTCCGCGGCCGTGGTCGGCATCACCTGCATCACGCCGACGGCGCCGACGTGGCTGCGCCGGTTCTGGTCGAGGCCCGATTCCTGGTACGCCTGCGCCGCGACCATCAGCGGGTCGAAATCGAACTGGTCACCGTAGCGGCGAAACAGGTTGATCATGGGCTCGAGCTTTGCGACCTCGCTCTTGTCCATGGCGTTCTTCACCCAGTCGACGTTCTTCAGGTACTTGACCAGGACGATGTTGCCGCTACGCGTACCCATCTTGTGACCGGCGACGAATTCGTCGACCAGCGCCTTGAGTTTCGGTGTCTTCTTGCGCAGGGCCCAGGCGAAACGCGAACCGATGTGCACGGTGAGGTCGCTGCGCGCCTTGGCCTTGTCGAACACCTGGGTCCAGAAATTGGCGAGGTAACTGTCCGCGACCGTCATCGGCAGCAGGCCCGCACCCACCATCTCGATCAGGTCCTCGTCCTCGAGATGCTCATCGGCCGGACGGATGTCGATCAGCGGTCGTCCGGAATTTTTCAGCGTCTGGTTGAGCCCCTCGAGACTCTCGTAGTAGCTGCTCGAGCG
>DATFRO010000008.1:0-35733 GCA_035263105.1 Steroidobacteraceae bacterium
ACCAGCTCCTGGTCGGAGGCGGAGAGCGCGTCGAAGCGTCCCTTGCCCATCAGGAGGGCTTCGGGCGAATACGAATGCTCGGACTGCGACCAGTAGCGGGCGACTTCGAAATGGCGGCTGGTGTCGAAGGTGATCCAGTTATTCTCGGCTCCATCGATGAGATGCGTTTGCAGGGCCGAGTAGATTTCGCCGTACGATAGCGGCGTCGGGTTGACGCCGAGCGCCCGGCCCATTGCGATGAAGATGTCCGACGGTGGCACGCGCAGCTTCAGGCCGTGCAGGTCGTGCGGTTCGTGGACCGGGTGGCGCACGTTGTAGAAGCAGCGCGCGCCGGAGTCGTAGAAGGCGAGCCCGATGAGGCCGCGCGCCTCGAAGCGACGCAGGATTTCGCGGCCCACCGGGCCGTCGAGCGCGCGGCGCATGTGCGCGGTCGAGTCGAAGACATACGGGGCGGACAGGATGCTGGTCGCTGGGAAGGCGTTGTTGAGCGCCGCCATGTTGACGCGCGTGATGTCGAGGACGCCGAAACGGGCGAGGTTGATGGTGTCGTTCTCGCGCCCGAGCTGGCCCGAGTGGTAGACGCGAACACCCAGTCGACCGCCGCTTTCGCGGTCGATCTTCTCGCCCATCCAGCGCATCGCTTCGACGGTCGGGTACCCCGCCACGTGAACATCGGCGGCGGTGAGAAATGACTCACGGGACTGGGCGAGTGCGGGGCGGAATCCGGCGATGGCTGCGCCCGCGCCGAGCAGCAGCCCGCGGCGTGTCAGCACGACTTCTGGTCGGCGGCGCGCGCGGCGCCATCGATCCGTTTCGCACGCACGGCGCGGCAGTGAATGTCGCCGAACTCGCCGAAGCTGAGACGCGCGCTCTGCCCTTCACGGATCTGGTGCACCCCGGTGGTCGCGCCGGTCGAAATAAAGTCGCCGGCCTTCAGCGGCGACCCGAGACGCGCGCAGCGGGCGAGGGCAAAGGCGAGCGCGGCCAGCGGATCTCCGGGCACCGAGGCCGCGCTCCCCCGACCCACCGACACGCCTTCTATAAAGGTCTCGGCCGGGATCGACTGCAGTGGCCGGGCCTTCCAGTTCGGAACCCGCGCACCCACAATCACGCCCGAGTTGTTACCAAAATCTGAAACAATAGCTAGGGGACCTAAATCATTGATGCTTGAAAGTGGGCTGCCGGCGGTCTCGACGCCGACGTGCAGGGACTCGACCAGGCCGGCCGCCTCCTCCGCCGTCCACCGGGTTTTCGTGCCCGGCGCATCCTTGCCGAGCCGAAAAATGAACTCGGCTTCCACCGCCGCGAAGCCGCCATCGAATACCGGAAACTCGACCACCGTGCCGTCCGAGGCGACTCGCACCGCGTCGCGAAACACCGGGCCGACGAGGCGTTCCTCGCCGAGCTTTTCCTTCCAGCCCGGCGCCAGCATGGCGACCTTCCAGCCGGCGATCGCGTGCGGCCAGCGGGAGATCGCGGCCGCCTGGATCGCGTACGCCGCCTCGAGCGTGGGGGGCAGCGCATCGGGAAATTCGCGCAGTCGCGTCGCGTCCAGGCGCGCGGTGACGAAGCGATCGGCGATCGCTGCGGCCTGCACTTTGAACTCTGACTGGGCGGTGTTCATCGCTGAAAAGTTGGCGCTTTCGGGTCGCGATTCTGTATATAGGAAACCGGTGTCATTTACAATTCACCGGCGCCACTCGCAGCGCCTCCGCGGCATCACACACGAGGACTTTGCATGACTCAGCCCACGCGCTCCGCACACCCCGCCACTCGCTCGCTCGCCGCCGCTCGATGGTGGGGAACGCTCGTCGCCTGCGCAGTTGTCGCGCTCGCGCTGCCCTCGGCGAACGCGCCGGCCGCGAAAGCGCCGTCGGGAGAGGCCGCTGACAAATCGCTGCTCGCATTTCCGGGCGCGCTCGGCTGGGCCGCACACACACCGGGCGGGCGCGGCGGCGCCATCATCAAGGTGACGACACTTGCAGGCCGCGGCCCCGGCTCGTTCGTCGAAGCGGTCGCGACCAAGGGCGCACGCATCATCGTGTTCGAAGTGGGCGGGATCATCGATCTCGACAAGCAGACGGTGACGATCAAGGAGCCCTTCATCACCATCGCCGGCCAGACGGCGCCCTCGCCCGGCATCACGCTCATTCGCGGCGGCATCGACGTCGCAACCCACGACGTCGTGATCCAGCACATCCGCGTGCGCACCGGGAGCGCCGGCGAGGCGCACATGAGCGGCTGGGAAACGGACGCGCTGTCGACGCTCGGCGGCGCGCACGATGTGATCGTCGATCACTGCTCGTTCACCTGGGCGACCGACGAGAATCTCTCCGCTTCCGGGCCGCGCTTCACCGGCAAGACGCCCGCTGACTGGCGCGAAGGGACTTCGCACCGGATCACTTTCAGCAACAACATCATTGCCGAGGGCCTCGCTGATTCCACGCACTCCAAGGGCGAGCATTCCAAGGGTTCGCTGATTCATGACAACGTCACCGACATCCTCATCATCGGCAATCTCTATGCCCACGATCTCGAGCGCAGCCCGCTCTTCAAGGGCGGTGTACGCGGCGCCGTCATCAACAACCTCATCTACGACCCGGGCCAGCGCGCCGTGCACTACAACCTGATCGCCGAGGAGTGGGGCGATCATCCGTACCAGACCGGCCGCCTTGCACTGGTCGGCAACGTGCTGCGCGCCGGCCCCTCGACGCCCACGGATCTCGCGCTCCTCATGATCGGCGGCTCCGGTGATCTCGAGTACTACATGGCCGACAACATCGCCGTCGATCGCCTCGGCAAGCCCTTGCCCGAGCTCGGCCGCTACACGACCTCGAAAGCGCAGCTGATCCGGCTCGATCAGTCACCGCCGCTCCCCGAAGGCGTGAAACTCCTGCCGGCCGGCGATGTGCAGGACGCCGTGATCAAGAACGTCGGCGCGCGTCCCTGGGATCGTGACCACCACGACAGCCGTGTGCTTGCCGATACGATCGAGGGCCGCGGACGCATCATCAATGACGAAAAAGACGTCGGTGGCTACCCGCCGGTGCAGGCCGCAACCCGCCAAGCGTTCGACCCGGCGGGCTGGGACCTGCGTTTCATGACCCGCCGCTAGGGGGTCAGCGCGGCCACGAAGTCGGGGGCCGGACCGCGATTCCCCACACGATCGGCCCGGCGCCGGAAAGCACGAGCGCCTGCACGTCGCGCGTCTCGTCGATCGGCGTGAACAGCGTCGGCACCCAGCCCGGATCGTTGCCGAGATCGGGATCGTTGGCGTCGTTGTAGGCCGCGAGGAGATCGACGAAGTGCGCGTCGGAGGCGCCGTTGAGCAGCGTTCCGGACTCGTGGATCGCGGTGCCGTTGAAGCGCTCGATCAGCAGGTCGGGTGTGATCGCGTTCTCGGTGCGAAAAAAGTTGTTCTCGGCGTAGATCCCCGACTCGACGCCCACGCCCCAGCTGTAGACGAAGCTCTCGGGATTTCGTAACACGTAGTAGTTGTTGTAGACGTGGACCTTGCCGAAACGCACGCGCGGCGTGCGTTGGCCGACACCCTCGTACAGGTTGTGATGGAAGGTCACGCGCAGCTTTCCCCGGTCGGCGGTGGCGCTGTCGGAGGACCCGATGAGGTGCACCTTGTCGTGATCGAGGAACTGATTCCACGACACGGTCACGAGGTCCGAGGCGTTCGTCACGTCCAGGTGGCCGTCGTGCACCTGGAACAGCACACCGAAGTACAGCGGCTGTGTGCTGTCCGCGGTTTCCTTGTCGCGGAACGTGTTGTGATCGATCCAGACGTGGTCGGTGTCGCGCAGGGAGATCGCGTCATAGAGCGCGTTCCACGAGCCCAGCGTGCCATCGGTCGGCGCCCACTGCGGGAAGCAGTCGTAGCTGTCCTCGAAGTTGAGGTTGCGGATGATGATGTTGGTGCGGCTGCCGACCACACCCGCCGTGCCGCGCAAGTCGAACCAGGCGCCGCGGATCACTGCGTTCGTGCCGACACCGACGATCGTGGTGTTCGAGCCGGGCCGGATGCGCACGCGCAGCTGCTGCGCGGCCGCCGACGCTGCACGCGCGTTCTCGAGCGGGCCGCTCGGGTTGACACGACCCCAGACCGCCGGATCGTACGTCGCGAGGAACGCCTCGTACGAGAACATTGTTCCGGTCGCCGGGTCGGGCCGGAAGTAGTCCTCGCAGGTGAGTGGGGCGTTGTTGTCGTCGACGTTGAAGTCGAGCGTTCCCATGACGTAGATGATTTTGGCCGTGTTCGACGGGTTGGACGGCGAGGTCGAGGCGGGCACCCCGTTGTTGAGCGCCGCGATCAGCTCGCGCCGCGTGCGCACGACGTAGGTTTGATCGAAGGTCGCGAGCACGCCGCCGGTAACGCCGCTGCCCGATGAGGCCCAGCCGTCGTTCGGCGCCAGTACTTCGTGGCCCAGGTCGCGCTTGGGTATGGCGCCGGCCGACGCCGCGATGAGAAGTGTCGCGACCCCGAGTGCTGGAACCCAGAATTTCGTGCTACGCATGATCTTCCCCTCCATTTTCGATCGACGCCGGTCCGCGCCCGCCAGCGCGGCGAGGGACCGCGTGTTTGCCTGGTGTTGTGGTGTTCTGGAACGAAACCGGTTGGTGGAGAGAGGTGGCGGAGTCCTCCGCCACCTCTGTTCCATGTCAGTCCTCGTCTACTGGTTGCCGAACGAGAAGCGAGCACCCAACAGGTACGTGCGGCCCTGGTGGTGGTAGTAAGAGAGCCGCTCGGCGTCCGACTGCACCCACTGATCCTGGAACTCGTCCGTCAGGTTGAGCGCCTCGAGCGTCAGCTCGAAGCTCTTGTTGAGCCTGAGCGATGAGGAGAAATCCAGGTTGAACGTTGACGCCGTGCCTTCTACGTCGTTGCCGTTGCGGCCCGGCACCGTCGTCAGGTAGTCGTCGCGGTAGCTGGCTGCCAGGCGTGCGCTGAACTTCGTGTTCTCGAAGTAGAGCGTCGCGTTGTAGGCGTTCTTCGAGAGATTGGTCAGATCCGTGCTCAGCACAACCGCGCCAGTCTGGTCGAGGTAGTCGATCTTCGATTCGACGTAGGTGTAGTTGAGCTGCACGCCGAAGGAGTTGAACGGCGCCGGCATGAAGGAGAACGGCTGCTGGTAGCTGACCTCGACGCCCTTCAGATTCCCGCCCGGCGTATTGGCCGGGAGGCTGAACTGCCAGCCGGCCAGGCACGTCGTCGGATCCGGAATTGCCGTGCCGCAGGCAGCGATCGCCACGCTGTCCGGAAGCCCCAGCGGGTTCTCCGCGAAGTCGCCGGTCGTGCGGATGATCTGCACGAAGCTGTCGATGTCCTTGTAGAACAGCGCCAGTGACACGAGCGCCTCGGGCTGGAAGTACCACTCGAAGCTCAGGTCGTACGACTTGGCACGGAACGGCTCGAGCAGCGGATTGCCCGCGGTCACGGTCTTGTTGGCGCCGGCCACCGTCACGGCTGCGCCGGGCGCGAGGATGCCGATGCCCGAGGCGGGCTGGCCACTGCCGTTCGGACGCACCATGACCTTCGCCGCGGCACCGCGTATGAAGAAGTCGTCCGTCACCTCCCACACGAGGTTCAAAGACGGCAACGTGTCGCTGTAGGTGCGCTCGACTTCGGTCTCGAGCGGCACGCCGCTGCTGATCGTGAAGCCTTTCGAGGTCTGCTTGGTTTCGACGTAGCGCACGCCGAGATTGCCGCGCAGGGTCATCGAGCCGAGCGGGAAGCGGAAGTCTCCCTGCACGTAGCCGCCGGTATCCTCCTCGTCGATCTCGTAGTTATTGCCGATGGCGGTCTCGATGCCGGTGCGCCACACAGACTTGTTGTTGAGGTCGAAAAGCGACTCCGCTGCATGCACGTCCGGCATCAGCCACGTCGTCACGCTGCCTGCTGGCAGGTCGAGACCATTGCCGAAAGTCGTGAGCTTGCTGAAGTTGGCGACCGGCGTAGCGGCGACGCTGGCCGGGATGACGCCTTCCTGGTTCGCCGTGGTGCCGTTGGAGCGCTGCTCCGAAGTGGTCTTGAACGTGAACTTCTTCCACTGCGGGCCGAACTTGAGCGCGAAGGCCTCGTTCGCGGTCCACTCCAGGTCGAGCGCCGCATCCTGGAAGCTGTTGATCGAACTCTGCGGGCGCAGGCGCACCTGAGTCAGCGTCCAGGTGGCTGGGCTGGTCACGTCGGTCGTGCCGTAGGTGATCAGCGGCAGGCGATCGTTGGCGCGATAGTCGTAGCTGTAACCATCCGTGTCGGCATGGTCGAACAGCAACGTGGTCTGGACCGGATTGTCGTGGTTCGCCTCGGAGAAGCCGACGAATGCGTTCAACTTGAAACTGTCCGTGAGGTTGAAAGCGCCGTCGAGCGTGACGTGGGTGAAATCCGTCTCGAGCTTGTCGAAGCGCGCCTCGGAGCGAATGTCCACATCCTGGAAGACGCCGTACACCAGTGTGTTTTGTGAGTCGACCTCGGCGGCCACCGGGTTCACATTGTTGATCGCCGCTGCGCCGTTGGTGCTGAACACGGGTGCTTCAAGGAAGATCTCGTTGCGCTCGGCCTTGTAGTTGGCATACAGCGCATCGAGGCTGAACAGCATGGATTCCGTCGGCTGGAACTGGAGCGACGCGGTAACGCCCAGGCGCTCCTGCTCGTGCGTGTACTTGTCGAAGCGCGGGATGCGCGGATGAAAGGCGCGGTTGATCGCATCGTAGGAAGGCGCGGAGGTATAAGCAGGATCCAGCGCGCCGAAACACGCCGCCGGCAACATCGGGTTGAGGCACGCGCCGCCCGCGGCCGATGCATCCGACTGCTGCCAGCGCACCGTGCTCGAGCCTTCGTCGGCCAGCTCGCGCTTGGTGTAGGCCGCCGAGATCAGCGCTCCAAAGCGGCCATCCGCCCAGGTATCGCTCGCCAGAAAGACGACGCGCGGATCGATGTCATCGGAAATATCGCTGTAGGCACCGGTGACAGACGTGAGAACAGTGAGGCCGTGATAGTCGAAGGGCCTGCCGGTTCGCAGGTCCACGGTCGCGCCGAGCGATCCCTCTTCGATCTCGGCCGCGGAGGACTTGCGGACCGTGACCGAGTTGAAGAGCTCGGAGGCAAAGGTGTTGAAGTCGAAGCTGCGATCGCGATTGGTGCCGCCCGCCGCATCGGTGCCGCCGTTCGCGCTCATCGCCTCCATGCCGTTGATGCGTACTCGGGTGAACTGCGGGCCGAGTCCGCGTACGGAGATCTGGCGCCCCTCGCCGGCATCGCGTGCGATCGACACGCCTGGTACACGTTGCAACGACTCGGCGAGATTCAGATCGGGAAAGTCCGCGATGTCATCGGCCATGATGACGTCCTCGCTGCCGTTCGCGAGCTTCTTGCGATCGAGCGCGACCGCGAGGCTCTGGCGATAGCCGGTGACGACGACTTCACCGAGCGGCACGTCCGGATTGGCTGCGGCCGTCGATTGCGGGGCCGGTGCGGGCGCAGCCGCGCCAGCAGGACTCGCTGCCTGCGCGGCGGCCGTGCTTGCGGCCTGATCAGCCGCGACCTGGTCGGCCGCGAGCGCTGCAGAACAAGAAATGAAACCGGCAAGGAAACCCATCAGCCAGCGACTCAGCGTCTGGCCCAGGTTGAGCTTCAACATCTCAGTCATCCCCCTCTTGCGCATTCGACCCTGTGTTACCGAAGCCGCGCTTGGCGGTTTTTGACACCGGTAGCATTCCGGCACGCGTGCGGAAATGACACCGGTGGCATCGGAGGCTATCAGAGGAGCGGGGCGCTCGGCAATACGTCGTGCGCGCGCAACACTGATGCGGCGCGGCTCGGAATCGAACGGTGGGCTCTGTTGGGCGAAACCGTCGGGAAAAAAGTGCACTCACCGGCACGGATGACAGAGCAGGATCCTGGCGTCGAGCCGCGCGCCCAGCACGAAACTATCGTCGGTGGCGGCCGCGACGCTTCCCGCCGAGATCTCCTCGCCGGTGCTCAAGTACACCTCGCCCAGGCGCCGTTCCGCGAGCGGGTCGGGGGCGATGCGCAGCACCTGGGTCGCGGTTCGCCGGCCGGGATCGTGCAGGTGCTTCAACAGGGCCAGCAGGTTCGGGTGGGCGGCGGCCCAGATCCCGCCATCCTCGGCAACATCCAGGTGGTCAGGAGAGCTGTAGACGTCGACGTCCTCGATCAAGGCGAGGTCGCCATTGGCAGAATCGCGCGAGTAGACGCGCACGCTCCGCCCGCCGGCCTGCCCGACGTAGATCCGGCCGCCGTCGGCGCTCGCCGCGATTCCCGCGCCGAGCGCAACCGCCTCATCGACGACGCGCATCACTTCGCCGTCGTAGTAGACGACGGTCGACAACGCCCGCCCGAACGCGACCTCCGTGAAGCGTTCCCAGGCGCTGCGTGCGCCCGTGTTATTGGTTACGTAAAACTGGCGCGGGCCGACCGCGACGATCGAATCGGGGCTGAAAAGCAGTGGATTGTGCAGTGTCTCGGCAAACGCGAACGGGCCGGCGGCACTCTCGCGAGCGAAGATTTCCACCGTGTGCGGCGCCTGGGGCGGATCGCTCAGCACGAACAGGCGCTGCGTGCCGTCGGGCGCGGTGAAAAGGCTCATGCCCCCGGGGCGAAATCCCGGCGGCACGGACGCGAGCGCGGGAAGAGCCGCCAGCGGATGGGTCTTGAGATCGACACGCAGCACCGTTCCGGTCGCATCGCGGCCCGCGCGCAGCGCACTGCGATCGAGCACGGACAGGTAGGCCGTCGAGTTCGCTCGGTCGATGCGGATGTCCGCGGCGCTCCCGGGCAGGGCCAGCGCCTCGCAGCTGCCGGAAAAATGCGGCGTGACATGCACGAAGGCGCCCGCACTGTTGAGCCAGAACAGCACCGCGACGCCGAGGACGGCGACGAGGAGCCCGATCCCGGCCACCAGGCGCCTGAGAAGTCGTGACATCCTTCAGTTCCTGCGATATGTCAGAAGCCCGTTTTGAACCCGCCGAATCTGCATCCGGACCCGAAAACCCGCCAGTCGACTCGTGAAGCGCATCACCGAACGCCGAAAAGCCGCAGCGGCCCTGACGAGGATTTGATGCGATACACCCGCGGAGTGTATGTAGTGCGGCCGATACCGTCCTGCATACAGAAGATACCGAGAAGAACCGGGGTCCGTTAGCAACAACTAGAACTGCCGCCCGTGCCGGCAGGGGTAACCGATGCGATTACATTGGTTTTCCTCGATTGCATCTGCAGCGTTTTTGCTCCTCCTGAGCGCAGCAGCTGGCGCGGGCGACCTTCACATCCGCTACGCCGAGCCGATCGAGCTCCAGGCCCCGACAACCCCGCACGCATCCTCTCTCCAGGCGCAGATCGCCAGCGGCCGTCTGTCGTTCCTGGCCTACGGACGTCAATTCGATCTGGCGCTCGAGCCGAATTCGCGCCTGCTGGGCACGCAGGCACTCGCGCGGCGGGCGGCCGCCGCCGCCAATCAGTCGGCGCCGAACTTCCAACTGCTCCGTGGACGCATCGAAGGCCTTCCCGGTTCCTGGGTGCGCCTCACGCGCATCGGCGAGGAGCTGCACGGAGCGATCTGGGACGGCAACGAGCTCTACACCATCGAGCCGGCGCGCATCGTCAATCGTTTCGCGACCGATCGGCTCGCGGTCGCCAGCTCGGCGCCGGTGGTGTACCGCCTCTCCGACAGCGATGCGGGCTCGAGCCCGATGTCCTGCGGTGTCGAAGTGACCGACCAGCGACGCAGCGCGCTCACTGCCTACCACGCGCTCGTCGATGAGCTCGGAACGGACGCGACACAGAGTGTCACCGCGGGGAGCGAGCTCGAGATTGCAGTGATCGCCGACTACGAGTTCTACGTCGCGCATCCCGCCAACACCGAGGCAGAGCTGCTCGCGCGCATGAACATCGTCGATGGCATCTTCAGCGGTCAGCTCGGCATCGACATCGTGGTGAGCCAGGTCAAGGTCTTCACCACCGCGAGCGAACCGTTCAACACCAACAAGGGCTCGGACCTTCTCGATGAGGTCGGCCGCTATCGCAACAGCACCCCGGAGCTGCGCGCCGCCGGGCTCGCGCACCTCATCACCGGCCGGGACATCGCCGACAACATGGCGGGCATCGCGTATGTGGGCACGGTGTGCGATGCCGCGCACGGCGTCGCGGTCAGCGAAGGCCGCTACGACCTCACGACCACCGCGCTCATCTCCGCACACGAGATCGGACACAACTTCGGCGCGAGCCACGACGCCGAAGCGGGTTCGCCCTGCCAGGGCACCGCGCCGACCTATCTCATGGCGGCGCAGATCAACGGCAGCAAGATCTTTTCCCAGTGCAGCCTCGAGCACATGCGGCCCATTGCGGCACGCTCGAGCTGCATCGTCAGCACGAAGTTCGCTGACGCCTCGATCCAGGACACGCCCGATACGATCGAAGGTACTGCCGGCACCGAGGTGATGCTGCCGGTCGAAGTGAGCTCGATCGGCTCGGCGCAATTGAACGACGTGCAGGTCTCGATCTCGCTGCAAGCGCCGGTCGCGGTCGAATCAGTTGCCGTACCCGGCGGGAACTGTGCGACCGGCGCAGGAGGCGTCACCTGCCAGCTCGGCACGATCGAAGCGCGCGGCACGCGCCGCCTCAGCGTTGCGCTGCGCTCCACGTCGCCGGGCACGTTCGAAGGCACGGTCAAGGTCAGCACACCGAACGACACCAACTCCGCAAACGACATGCGCGTCATCTCCCTGGTCATGAACCAGCAGAGTAGTCCGGCGCCGGCGGGTCCGATGGTGAGCGGCGGCAGCGGCGGTGGTGGCGGCGCCACGGGCGTGGGCCTTCTCATCGCACTGTCCGTGGCCTTGCGGCGCCGGTTCAGGCGCTCGGCGCTCAGGACGGCTCCGGTTCAGGCAGTCGCAGGCTGAAGCGTCGATTGACTTGTCGGACGGGCGCTCGATTGCCGTAGAATATCTGCCACGACAAGAACGCGCGGCGCCGCCCCATGGATCCCACCGAACAATTTTTTGACGATGCCTTCGGCAAGACCGTAGAGCTCGGCAATCGCCTCGCGGAAAAGCACGACAACGCGGATCTGTGGGACATTGCCGACGGCCTGCTGGCGGGAGCGATCCAGTACTGGCTGTACGCGCGCCAGCCGTGCGGCAATCCGCGCTGCGAGGAGTGCCAGCCGATCAGCACCGCGGAAGGCCGCCTGAGTGAGCTGCGGCGCCTCGCCGCACAATTCGCCGAAGAGAGCGAGTATTACCACTCGCCGTCCGACTCGAACGTCGGACGCGCCTGACCGGCCCCATCAGCACGAGTCGAACACGCGAGCGCATGATCGCGCTCGCGCGTCGTCGTTCGTTTGCGACTACAGGGGTTGAGGCGAGGCCGGCGGTTTCTGCGGCAACGGGATGAACTCGGTTTCGCCCGGCACTTTCCCGAAGCGCTGCGCCACCCAGTCGGTCTTGGCCTGTTCCATGCGCTCGCGGCTGCTCGAGACGAAATTCCACCAGATGTAGCGGCGGCCCTCGAGCGGTGAGCCGCCGAGAAGCAGCACGCGCGCATCCTTCAACGCACGAATGCGTGCCGTTGCCGCGGGCTCGAGCACCGGCATTGCGCCTACCGCATACCGTGTTCCATTGAGATCGATGAGCCCGGCGGCGACGTACACCGCGCGATCCTGGTGCTCGTCGGAGAGCTCGAAGGTGGCATCGGCCGCGAGGTTCAGATCGACATACAGCGTCGAGGAAAAGACCTCGACCGGCGATTGTTGGCCGAGCGCGGTGCCCGCGATCACGCGCGCGATGACGCCGGGACTGCGCACTTCGGGGAGCGACGCGGCGGGATGATGAAAGAACGCGGGCTCGGTTTCCTCGGCGGCGCGCGGCAACGCGAGCCAGGTCTGGATGCCATGCACGCGCGAGCCGCGCCGGCGCAGTTCCTCGCCCGTACGCTCGGAGTGCACGATCCCGCGACCCGCCGTCATCCAGTTGACGTCCCCGGGCCGGATGGGCTGCACGTAGTTGAGGCTGTCGCGGTGCACGATCTCGCCCTCAAAGAGGTACGTCACCGTGGCGAGCCCGATATGCGGATGCGGGCGCACGTCGATGCCGCGCCCCGGCCCGAATACCGCCGGGCCGATGTGATCGAAGAAGATGAAAGGGCCCACCATCTGCCGTCCGGCCGCGGGCAGCAGGCGCCTCACCTCGAAACCGCCGAGATCGTGGGCTTGAGACTCGATCACCCGTTCGATGGTCGCGGCCACGTGCGTCTCCTTACGACGTGCGGGAGTCCAGGAATTCCTTGAGCGCGCGCCCGGTATGCGAGCGTCGGTGACGCAGCAGGCTGTCGGGCGGCCCCTGGGCGACGATTCTACCGCCGGCATCGCCGCCTTCGGGCCCGAGATCGATGACCCAGTCGGCCTCGGCGATGACATCGAGGTTGTGCTCGATCACCACCACGGTGTTGCCCGCATCCACCAGCCGGTGCAGCACGCGGACCAGCTTCTCGACGTCAGCCATGTGCAGTCCGACCGTCGGCTCATCGAGGACGTAGAGCGTCTTGCCCGCGCCGTTCCCGTGACGGGAGGGCTTGTGACTGGGCCGGACCTTCGCGAGCTCGGTCACGAGCTTGATGCGCTGCGCCTCGCCACCGGAGAGCGTCGGGCTCTGCTGGCCGAGCGTGAGATAGCCGAGCCCGACGTCCTGCAACAGGCGCAACGCGTGATGGATCGAGGGATGCGCGGCGAAGAAGGGTGCTGCCTCATCGACGCTCATCGCCAGGACGTCACCGACGCTGCGCTCCTTGAAGCGCACGGCGAGGGTTTCCGGGTTGAAGCGCCGGCCGGCGCACACGTCGCACAGCACGCGCACGTCGGGCAGGAAGTTCATCTCGATCTTCTTGATGCCCTGGCCTTCGCACGCATCGCAGCGGCCGCCCGCGGTGTTGAAGGAGAAGCGGCTCGGGCCGTAACCGCGGATGCGCGCTTCGGTGGTTTCCGCGAACACACGGCGGATCGCGTCCCAGAAGCCCACATAGGTGGCGGGGCAGGAGCGTGGGGTCTTGCCGATCGGTGTCTGGTCGACTTCGAGGACGCGGGCGATCTCGCGCCAGCCGCGAATCTCGCGGCATCCGATGAGCAGCTCGCGTTCCTTGCCGTTGCCCGGCGGGTCGCTCAGCAAACGCTTGAGGTTGTCGTGCAGCACATCGCGCGCGAGCGTCGATTTGCCCGAGCCCGAAACACCGGTGACCGCGATGAGGCGCCCCACCGGCACTTCGGCCTGGATGTCCTGCAAATTGTGCAGCTCGACCCGGTCGAGCACGAGCGTCGGATCGGACGGGCGCACCGCACGCTTGGGAACCAGCGGGTGCGCGAGCGGCTTCGCCAGGAACTGCCCGGTCACCGATTGCGGAATGCGCGTGAGCTCGCGCGCGCTCCCCTGGCCGACGATCTGGCCGCCGAACGCGCCGGCACCGGGGCCGAGATCGATCACGTGATCGGCATGGCGGATCGTGTCCTCGTCGTGTTCCACCACCACCAGCGTGTTGCCATTAGCGCGCAGCTTGTCGAGCGTGTCGAGCAACACGCGGTTGTCGCGCGGGTGCAGGCCGATGGTGGGTTCATCGAGCACGTAGCACACGCCTTGCAGGTTCGAGCCGAGCTGTGCGGCGAGGCGAATGCGCTGCGCTTCACCGCCCGAGAGCGTCGGCGCTGAGCGATCGAGCGACAGGTAGCCGAGCCCGACTTCGTCGAGAAAGCGCAGGCGCGATTCGAGTTCCGCGAGCACATCGCGCGTGATCTCGGCATCGCGGCCGCTCAACTTGAGGGCGCGAGTGAAGGCACGCAGTCCCGTCACCGGGAGCGAGGTGAGCTCGGCGATCGAACGGTCGCGAAAGCGCACGTGGAGGGCGATCGGGTTGAGCCGCTGTCCCTGGCAGTCCGTGCATGCGGGTGCCGAACCCTCCCACCACTCGTTCCACCAGATCTCCTCACCCGATTGCTCTTCATCGAAGCCGTGGAGCTTGAGCCCGGTGCCGTAGCAACTTTCGCACCAGCCATGGCGCGAGTTGAAGGAGAAGAGGCGCGGATCGAGTTCGGCGAAGCTCGTGCCGCAGCTCGAGCAGTTGCGGCGCGTGGAGAGCACGGTGAGGACCGAACCGACCGATCCGTCGCGCGACACGGGCGAACTCCCGCTTCGCCTGGTCGCCGGCGCCTCGCGCAACAAGTGCAGGACACCCTTGCCGTGCTCCAACGCCTGCTCCACCGCGGCGCGCAGCGGCGCCTCCTGGTCGGCCGTCACGCGCAGCGTCGCGACCGGGAGTTCGAGCGTGTGCTCTTTGAAGCGCGCGAGGCGCGGCCACTTCTTCGTCGGCACGAGCTCGCCATCGACACGCAAGTGCGCAAAACCCTTGCCGGCAGCCCACTTCGCCAGGTCGGTGTAGTAGCCCTTGCGATTGACGACCAGCGGCGCGAGGAGCGTCACGCTCCTGCCGCGCGCCTCGCGCAGGATGCGCGCCACGATCGACTCGGCACTCTGCGGCTCGATCGGTACGTCGCACTTGGGGCAGAACTGGGTGCCGAGCTTCACGTAGAGCAGGCGCAGGAAGTGGTAGATCTCGGTGAGCGTCGCGACCGTGCTCTTGCGTCCGCCGCGGCTGGTGCGCTGCTCGATCGCGACGGTCGGCGGAATACCGAAGATGGCATCGACGTCCGGGCGCGCCGCGGGCTGCACGAACTGGCGCGCGTACGCATTGAGCGACTCGAGATAGCGCCGCTGGCCCTCGGCGAACAGGATGTCGAAGGCGAGCGTGGATTTTCCGGAGCCCGAAACGCCGGTGATCACCGTGAAGCGATCGCGCGGGATCTCGAGGTCCGTGATCCTCAAGTTGTGCTCGCGCGCGTTGTGCACGCGAATGGCGTTCGAGCGCGCCGCGATCGGTGAGATTGGCGATGCGGGCGAGTGCGCCGGCGCTGCCGCCGTTGCTCCCGTGACGGACGGCGCCAACGTTGTCACAGACGCGCGGTTGGCCGCGGGCTGAGTCGCTGCGAGCGATTTCCCGAGCGCTCGCTCGTAGTCGAGCAGCGCCTTGCCGGTGTGCGAGCGTGTGCACTGCTTGACGTCAGCCGGCGTTCCCGTGCAGACGACTTCGCCACCGGCAGCGCCCGCCTCGGGTCCGAGGTCGATGATCCAGTCGGCGGCGCGGATCACATCGAGATTGTGCTCGATCACGATGAGCGAGTGTCCCGCCCCGACCAGCGTCCGAAACGCGCGCAGGAGCTTCGCGATGTCCTCGAAGTGCAGGCCGGTCGTCGGTTCATCGAAGAGCAGGAGCTTGCCTTCCTTGGTCTCGCGCTTGCGCGCGCCGGCTTCGGCGAGATGTCCCGCGAGCTTGAGTCGCTGAGCCTCACCGCCGGAGAGCGTCGGCACGGGTTGCCCGAGCCTCAGGTACTCGAGCCCCACATCCTTGAGCGGCTGCAGGCGCGTGAGAACCTCGGGATGCGAGGCGAAGAGCTCCACCGCCTCACTCACGGTGAGTTCGAGCACACGCGAGATGTCGAGCGTCCGCCCGCCAGCGCCGGCGATCGTCACTTCGAGCGTCTCGTCGCGATAGCGCTTGCCGTCGCAGTCCGGGCAGCGCAGATACACATCCGACAGGAACTGCATCTCGACGTGCTCGAAACCATTGCCGCTACAGGTCGGGCAGCGTCCGGTGCCCGAGTTGAAACTGAAGGTGCCTGCGGTGTAGCGGCGGTCTTTCGCGAGCGGTGCGCGCGCGAAGAGTGCGCGAATGGGATCGAACGCCCCGACGTAGCTCGCCGGGTTGGAACGCGTGGTGCGCCCGATCGGCGACTGATCGACGAGCACGATGTCGCCGACGTGCTCGTGTCCGCGTAGTGAAACGTACTCACCGGGCGCTTCGGTTGGCTTGCCCTTCGCCTTGCGGAGCGCCGCGTAAAGGACATCGTGCACCAGGGTCGACTTGCCCGAGCCCGACACGCCGGTCACGCAGACGAGCCGCCCGAGCGGAAACGCCACGTCGACATTCTTGAGGTTGTGCTCGGCGGCTCCCGCGAGCAGTAGCCTGTGCGTGCGCCCGCTGACGGGTTGAGGATCGCGCGTGTCGGCGGCGTGCTTGCGTCCGGTGAGGTACGCAGCGGTGAGTGATTGGCGGGCCTGCGCGATCTCAGCCGCAGGACCGAAATACACGATCTCGCCGCCATGCTCGCCCGGGCCGGGGCCGAGATCGAGAATCCGGTCCGCCGCGAGCATCACCTGCGGATCGTGCTCGACCACGACGAGCGAGTTGCCGGCATCGCGCAGCCGCTGCATCACCTCGATCACCCGTCCCATGTCGCGCGGGTGCAGGCCGATCGACGGCTCATCGAGCACGAACAGCGTGTTGACGAGCGAGGTGCCGAGCGCCGTCGTCAGGTTGATGCGCTGAACTTCGCCACCCGAGAGCGTGCGCGATTGGCGATCGAGCGTGAGATAGCCGAGCCCGACATCGCACAGGAAGCCGAGCCGTGTACGAATGCCCTCGAGCAGCAGGTCCGTCGCCTCATCGAGCGGCGCGGGCAGCTCGAGGTGCGCAAAGAAGTCGCGGCAGCGCTCGATCGGCAGCAGCATCACATCGTGCAGCGTGAGGCCGGGCAGGGCCTCGAACTGCGCCGCCGTCCAGCCGACGCCGTCGGGGCGGAATCGCGCGGCGGATGCGCTCACACGTGTGGCGTCCGCAGCCGTGCCGAGCCGCCACAGGAGCGCCTCGGGACGCAGTCGCGCGCCACTGCACGCGGTGCAGGGCGTGTAAGCGCGATAGCGGGAGAGCAGCACGCGCACGTGCATGCGGTAGCTGCGCGATTCGAGCCAGGCGAAGAAGCGCTTGGCGCCGTACCAGACCTTCTTGTTCCACGGGCCCTCGCCCTCGATCACCCAGCGCCGCTGCTCCTCGGTCAGCTCGCGCCACGGTGTCTCGATCGGGATGCGCCGCTTGCGCGCGAACTTGAGCAGGTCGTCCTGGCACTCCTGATAGGACTCGCTCTGCCACGGGCGGATCGCCCCGCCCTTGAGCGACTTCGACTCGTCAGGGATGACGAGGCCGTAGTCGATGCCGATGGTGCGGCCGAAGCCACGGCATTGCTCGCAGGCGCCCAGGGGCGAGTTGAACGAGAAGATGTGCGGGGCCGGCTCGTGGTAGTGGATGTCGCAGTCCGCGCAGTGCAGGTCGCTCGAGAAGCGCCACGCCGCTCCCTTGGCGCCCGACGTGGCCTCATCAGCGTCTTCCACCTGCACGCTGAGGCGCCCGCGACCGACCCGCAGCGCCGCCTCGATCGCATCGAGCAGGCGCGCACGCTCCGCACCGCCGATGCGCAGCCGATCCTGGATCACGTGCAGCGTCGCGCCCTTGCGCGAGTGAATGCGCGTGTAGCCCTGCTTCTCGAGGAGCGACTTCACTTCGGCCTCGGTGAAGTTCTTCGGCACCGTCACCGGGAACGTGATGAGCACGCGCGGATCACCGGCCGCCGCGGCGCGCTCCACGATCGCCGTGCAAATGCTGTCAGGGGTGTCGCGCCGGACCGCGACCCCGCAGTTGCGGCAGTAGAGCTGCGACGCGCGTGCGAAGAGGAGCTTCAGGTGATCGTTGAGCTCCGTCATCGTGCCGACGGTCGAGCGCGAGGTGCGCACCGGGTTGGTCTGGTCGATGGCGATCGCGGGCAGGATGCCCTCGATCCGATCGACCTGCGGCTTGTCCATGCGATCGAGGAACTGGCGCGCATACGGGGAGAACGTCTGCACGTAGCGGCGCTGGCCTTCCGCGTAGAGCGTGTCGAACACCAGCGATGACTTGCCCGAGCCCGAGACGCCGGTGACGACGATCAGCTCGTTGAGCGGGATGCTGAGCGTGAGGTTCTTGAGATTGTTCTGGCGCGCGCCGTGAATCTCGATCGCGTCCGCCGGCGCGCCGGGCGCGACGCGCACGGTCGTGTCGTAGCCGACGGCTTCGCCGTCGGACACTGCCTGGACAGGCGCTGGCTGGCCCATCGTCAAAGTGTCGTCCGCGGGTTTCAATGGAAAAGGGAAAGGCGGAAACTGTACCAGAGACGAGGCCTGGAGAGAGGATCATGACGCATCACGGCGGCTGCCATTGCGGGCGCATCGCGTTCGACGTCGAGGGGGAAATCGAGCAAGTGACCCAGTGCAACTGCTCGCACTGTTCCAGGAAGGGTTACCTGCTCTGGTTCGCGCCGCGCGACCGGCTCCGGCTCGGCACCCCGGAGGCAGACCTCGCTACTTACACATTCAACAAGCATCGAATCAAGCACCACTTTTGCCCTAATTGCGGCTGCTCACCCTTCGGCATCGGCACGGATGGCAAGGGCGCGCAAATGGCCGCGATCAACGTCCGCTGCGTGGATGGCCTGGAGTTCGGCACTCTCAAGGTCGTGCCGTTCGACGGGCGCAGCCTATGAGCCCGCTCGTTCAGCCAGCCCTGGCCATGGTCGGGCTCACCTTCGTGGTGTGGTGTTACATGTATTTCAAGCGCCTGCGCTTCATTCGCGTGCACAGCATCGATCCGCAGAGCGTTGCGACGCGCGCGCTCGGCGCGAAGAGCCTCGCGGAAGTCGCGGCGCCCTCCGACAACCTGATGAACCTGTTCGAGATGCCGGTGCTCTTCTATTTCCTCATCGCGCTCCTGATGCTGACGAACCAGGCGAGTGAGGGCTTCGTGACCGCGGCGTGGGTTTACGTGGCGCTGCGCGTGGTGCACAGCTTCATCCACTGCACCTACAACCGCGTCCTGCAGCGCTTCCTGGTTTATGCGGCAAGCTCGCTGCTCCTCTGGGGCATGTGGGCGGCGTTTGTGCTCAAGGTGCTGTCATGACGTTGCAGGGGGGTTGCTACTGCGGGCGCATCCGTTACGAGGTGACCGGCGAGCCCTTCAATCGCACCAACTGTCACTGCTCGATCTGCCGGCGCACGAGCGGCGCGCCGTTCGTCACCTGGTTCACGGTGAAGCGGCCGAACTTCCAGTGGCTGCGCGGTGAGCCCGCGACGTACCAGTCATCCTCGAAGGCGACGCGCAGCTTCTGCCACGATTGCGGCACACCCCTCATCTTCATGCACGCGAACTTCGTGGGCGAGATCGATGTCACCACCTGCAGTCTCGATGCGCCGGCGGAGCTTGCGCCGGTGGATCACGTGCGCACCTCGAGCAAGCTCCCCTGGGTGAAGCTCGACGACGGGCTGCCCGAGTATCCGGAAGAGCGCACGCACGGCTGAGAAGCGAGAATCGTCATGGCACCTGAAAATCCGCGTCCGCCACTGCCGCCGTTCGATCGCGAGGGCGCGATCCGCAAGGTGCGTCTCGCCGAAGATGCGTGGAACGCGCGCGATCCGGAAAAAGTGTCGCTCGCCTATTCACCGCAGAGCACCTGGCGCAATCGCGCGGAGTTCCTGCGCGGGCGCGCTGAAATCGTCGCGTTCCTCAAGCGCAAGTGGGCGCGTGAGCTCGACTACCGCCTGATCAAGGAACTGTGGGCGTTCCATGAGAACCGCATCGCCGTGCGCTTTGCGTACGAATGGCACGACGACAGCGGCCAGTGGTTTCGCTCCTACGGCAACGAGAACTGGGAGTTCGATGCGCAGGGCTACATGGCGCGGCGCATCGCCAGCATCAACGATCTGCCGATCAAGGAAGCGGAGCGCAAGTATCACTGGCCCGCGGGGCGGCGGCCGGACGATCACCCGGGACTTTCCGATCTGGGGCTGTAGCCGGGCGTACGCGTCGACACCGATCGCAGCGATCAGCGGCCCTTGCTGAACTTCACACGCCGCTGACAGAACCTCACTTGCAGCCGACAGTCGAATCGGCATTGTGCCTACATGCCGCGGCCGCGCGGAGCCGTAACTTTTCCAAAGTCACTGCGCCGCAGTGCTACGACCGGGTGAAAGGATGCATCCATTCAGATCGTTCATGCTTGGCCTGCTCGCGGCGCTCGCTTGCGCCGGATGCAACGACAAGCTCTTCAATGATTTCACCGGCGGCTCCGATTCGGGCTCCGGCTCGAACGGGTCGCGCGGCACGCTGCTGCAGAATCCACCCGAGTCGCGCGGCGTGCTGAGCGCCGCGGCGCTGCTGTTGCAGCTGGGCGCCGACGCCAACCAGCAGGTGCTCGCGCTCGGCGGCACGCCGCTCTGCGACATCGCCGTCTACCACATCCAGTACAACACCGTCGGTGCGAAGGACGAGGCGACCACGGCATCCGGCGCGCTCATGGTGCCGACGGGCGGCGACTCGAAGTGCACCGGGGCGCGTCCGATCCTGCTGTACGCGCACGGCACGAGCACCGACAAGGGTTTCGATCTTTCGATGGTGGCGGATGGGAGTAATGCGGAAGCGGTGGCGCTCGCCGCGTTCTTCGCCGCGCAGGGCTACATCGTGGTCGCGCCAAACTACGCGGGCTACGACACTTCCACGCTCACCTACCATCCGTATCTCATCGCCGATCAGCAGTCGAAAGACATGATCGATGCGCTGACCGCGGCGCGCCGCGCGCTGCCGGTCGCCGACGCCGCGACGTCGCGGGATGACGGCCGGCTCTTCATCACGGGCTATTCGCAAGGCGGGTACGTCGCGATGGCGACCCAGCGCGCGATGCAGGCGGCCGGCATGACCGTGACGGCCTCCGCGCCGCTCTCCGGGCCTTACACGATCGCCGCGTTCGTCGACGCGGTCTTTGAAGGCCAGGTCAACGCCGATGGGCCGATCGCGTTCACGTTCCTCGCCACCGGCTACCAGCAGGCGTACGGCGACATCTATTCGCACGCCTCCGATGTCTTCGAGTCGCAGTACGCGAACGGCATCGACACGCTGTTGCCGTCCACGCTCGCGAGGAGTGACTTGTTCGCCCAGGGCTTGCTGCCGCAGAGTGCGCTCTTCAGCGCGACCCCGCCGGATCCGTCTTTCGCGGGGATCACGCCGGCGAAGGCGCCCGCGAACCTGGCGACGGTGTTCGCGCAGGGCTTCGGCAGCAACAACCTCGTGACCAACAGCTACCGGCTGACGTACCTGAGGGATGCGCAGGCGAACCCGGACGGCGACTTTCCGACGACGACCACCGGCAACCCCGCGGCGGCCCCCGCGCTGTCGCTGCGCGTGCGCCTGAAGCAGAACGACCTGCGCACCGAGTGGACGCCCACTGCGCCGACGCTCCTTTGTGCGGGCAATTCGGATCCGACCGTCTTCTTCATGAACACGCAGTTCATGCAGGGGTTCTGGGCGTCGCGCTCGCCGGCCTCGCTCGCCGTTGTCGACATCGACTCACGTGCGGCGAATGATCCCTACGATGACCTGCGATCGGGATTCGCGGACGCCAAGAACATCGTCGCGGCCGCGGCCGTGGCCGGCGGTGCAACGGACGGCGGGGCGGCGGCAGTGCTCGAGGCGTATCACTCGACGCTGGTCGCGCCCTTCTGCATCGCCGTGGCAGCGAAGTTCTTCGCTTCGCAGTGAGGAGCTTCAGGCGCGCTTGCGCCGCGCGCGGGTTGTGCTTCTGCGGCGACGGCGCGCCCGCGACCTGCGGCGCGCCCCTGCGCGGCGGCTTCAGGCTGTGGGATCGCCGCTCTTCACCTTGTTGAGCCATTCTTCGGCGCCGATCGTGCCGAGCGCCTGCGCCTTGGCCGCATCGCGCGTCGAGAGCACGTCCTGCACCGCGTCGACGCGCTTCCACTCGGCGAGTGGCGTCTCTTTCTCCTTACGGGGCACGTAGCGCGACGCCTGCGTCTTCTGGTAGCGGTGAATGTAGCGCGGGCAGTTCTGCCACACCTCGGAGAGCTGCAGGCGCACGATGAGATCCGCCTCCTTGTAGTAACGCTCCTTCATCGGATCGTCGCGCGAGATGGTTGCTGTGCCCTGCACGCGGATGCGATGCGGCCGCTCGAAGGAGATGAACAACATCCCGATCTGCTTGTTGAGCGCGACATTGCCCATCGACAGGAACATGCCGTTGCCGTCGTAGCTCGGAAACACGAGCGTCGTGGCGTCGAGCACCTTCACAAACCCCGGATCGCCGCCCTTGTACGACACGGTCGGCCGGCCGTGATGATCGGTGGTGGCGAGAAAGAACATGTCCATCGATTCGATGAAGCCCTTGGTCTCTTCATCGAACTCGGTGCGGCACGCGATCTGCTCGATGCGATCGGCGAGCTTGCGGGTGCTGAAAGCATCCTGCAGCTCGCGATGCTGGTCCCCGTAGAGTCTGCTCATGCGCGTTGTTTCCTATGGCAAGGCGATGACCGCGCCGAGGCCGGCCGGGTCGAAATGGTCCTTGAACTCATCCATGAACACCACGAATCCCAGCTCGCTGGTGCAATGCGCGGGAGCGACACGCTCGAGGTGCAGCTCGTCGTGCAGCACGAGGGCGACACGGCGCACTTCGTCTTCCGGTGTCATCACTAGATGGAAGCCGCCCATGACCGTGTACAGGTGCGGATCGATCTGCGCGGCCGCCGCGAGAATGTTCTCCACGCCGGGATGCGAGCAGCCGACGACGACCGCGAGCCCTTTGGGCGTTTGCACCGCGAGTGAGAGCTCATTCATTTCGATGGTGCCGGGCTTCTGCGATTTCGTGGTGAGGATGTAGAAGCCCGGGAAGATCTCGGTGGTCTTGCTCACCGGTTCGAAGTTGGCATGCTCCCACGGCGATCCGGTGCGCCTGTCCTCGTGCTCCTTGCCGCCATAGTACTGCTGGCTGGCGGGGAGACCTGGATGACGTGCGAGGAGTGCGGCCGCAAAAGACTCGTTGAAGTACGCGGCTTCGATGGGAACGTAGATCCTGACCTTGGGATTGACCTGCAACAGGTACTTGAGGCCACTGGTGTGATCGCCGTGCCGATGGGAGATCACGACGGCATCGAGGCGTCGCAGGTCGATCCCGAGCTGGCGCACGTTGTGCTCGAAGATTGCGGCGTTGTTTCCGGTGTCGAAGAGGATCCGCTTGCCGCCGTATTCGACCAGCGCCGCGAACCCCCAGTCCTGTTGCAGGGCGGACGGCTTGCCGAAGGCGTCGTAGAGATTCGTGATGCGACTCGGTTCTGCCGCGTGTGCGACGAGTGCACAGCTCAGGAGCGAAATGAGCAGCAGCCAGCTGGAAGGGCGCTTCATGAGGTTCTCCCTGGACACGAAGGCGCCATCTTAGGCCGTTATCAGCCTCCTCGTCAGTCGTTAGGCGTGCGGTGGCGCTCCAGGCGGAACAACAGGTGCCGCTTCACGTCCGGCCACTCCTGCGCGAGCACGCTGTACATCACGCTGTCGCGAACCGTGCCGTTCCGGCGCAGGTGGTGATGGCGGATCACGCCGTCCTTCTTCGCACCGAGCGCCTCGATGGCACGCTGCGACCGGAAATTGAAGTTGTCGGTGCGCAGGCCGACCACCTTGCAACCCAAACTCTCGAAGGCATGCGCGAAGAGCAGCAGCTTGCATGCGGTGTTCACGTGCGTGCGCTGCCAGCTGCTGCCGTACCAGGTGTAGCCGATCTCGACGCGGTCGACCTCCGCGATGATGTCGTGATAGCGCGTCGTGCCGACGATCGTTCCACTGCGCAGCTCGCGCACCACCCAGGGCAGCATGTGACCCTGCTGCTGTCCCGCAAGAGCGGTGGCGATATAGGCAGTGACCTTGTCCCGGTCGGGAATCGCCGTGTACCAGAGCTTCCAGAGTTCGCCATCGCTGGCGGCGGCGCGCAGCGCCTCCTCATGCTCCACCGCGAGCGGCTCGAGCTGCAGGCCGTGGCCTTCGAGGGTGACGGGTTTCGGGTTGATCACGAGCGCGCTCGCATCACCAGATCCGCACGCGCGCGTCCGGCGCGAGGTACAACTTTTCTCCAGGCTTCACGTCGAAGGCCTTGTACCACGCATCCAGGTTGCGCACGGTGTCGGCGCGATACTCGTCGGGCGCGTGACCATCGGTGATCACCTGCGAGCGCAGGGCGGCATCGCGCTGCTTGCCGCGCCAGCTTTGCGCGAAGCTGATGAAGAACTGCTGATCGCCGCTGAAGCCGTCGACCGCCGGCGCGGGCTTGCCATTGAGCGAGAGCTCCCACGCGTCGTGCGCGACCGCGAGCCCCGCGAGGTCCGCGATGTTCTCGCTCAGCACCTGCTGGCCGTTCAGCGCGAGATCCGGGAACGGCCGGTACTGGTCGTATTGCTTCGCGAGCTTTTGCGAGGCGGCCTTGAAGTGTGCGAAGTCCTCGGGCGTCCACCAGTTGTGGAGCTTGCCGGTCGAGTCGAAGAGCGCGCCCTGGTCGTCGAAGCTGTGACTGATCTCGTGGCCGATCGTGGCGCCGGTGGCGCCGTAGTCCATCACCGCGGGACGATTCGGATCGAAGTAGGGCGGTTGCAGGATCGCCGCCGGAAAGTTCATCGCATTCATCACCGGCAGGTTCACCGCGTTGACGGTTTGCGGCGTCATCACCCACTCGGAGCGATCGACGGGCTTGCCGAGCTTCGCGAGATTGCGCTGCGTCTCGAACACCTCCGCGCGCATCGCGTTGCCGAGCGCATCACCGGGCCGGACTTCGAGGCTCGAGTAGTCGATCCAGTGGTCGGGATAACCGACTCCGATCTTGAGCACCGCGAGCTTGGCCTTCGCCTTGGTCTTGGTTTCTGGCGCCATCCAGTCGAGCTGGTCGATGCGGCGCGAGAAGGCGGCGATCAGGTTGTGGACCATCGCTTCGGCGCGCGCCTTCTCGGTCGGCGCAAAGTAGCGCGCCGCGTAGAGCTTACCGACCGCATCGCCGAGCGCGATGTTGGTCACCGAGATGCCGCGCTTCCAGCGATCGCGCGGCTTTGGCGTGCCGTAGAGCGTCTTGCTGTAGAACTCGAAGCGCTCATCGACGAAACCCTTCGGCAGGTACGGCGAGGCGTGTTCGAGGGCGCGCACGGTCAGGTAATCCTTCCAGGTCTCGAGCGGCTGGCTCGCGAGCAGCGCCGAGAGGCCTGTGACCGCGGCAGGCTGCCAGACGATGAAGTCCGTCTGTTTGCCGAGCCCGGCGGCGGCGAAGTACTCCTGCCAGTCGAGGCCCGGCGCCTTGCTGTCGAAATCCTTGCGCGACCAGTGGTTGTCCGCCTTGGCCACGTCGATCGAGTCGACGCGTGTGCCGTGCACGGTGGCCATGCGCTTTTCGAGATCGAAGATGCGCGCGGCCTTCGCGTCGGCGTCCTTGATGTTCGCCAGCGAGAGCACCTTGGCGAGATGCGGCGTGTACTTGGCGCGGATCTCGGCGGTCGCGGGCGCGTCGTCGAGATAGTAGTCGCGGTCCGGCATGCCGAGACCGCCCTGCAACAGGAACGGCGCGTAGTGAGACGGGTCGTCGAGGTCCTGAGCGACCCACAGCCCGAGGAGCTTATCGGTGTAGAACTCGGTGGCGTTGAGCGCATCGACATCGGCGCGCAGCTGGCTGCCGAGCACGCGCGACAGGCTCTTGCGATCGTGGATCGCCGCGATCGCCTTCAGCTGCGGCTCGAGGGGCTTGAGCCCGAGCCTCTCGATCGTCGCCTCGTCCATGAACGCGTTGTAGAAGTCCGCGATCTTCTTCGCGTCGGCGGTCGCGCCGGTGTCGCGCGCCGTCTCCTGGATGATGTCGCGCGTGCGCTGGTCGGCCTTCTCGCTGAGTGCACTCGCGTCACTCACGGAGCTGCGGTCGGCAGGAATCTCCGTCGCCTTGAGCCACGCGCCATTCACGTACTGGTAGAACGCATCGCCCGGGCGCACGCTCGTGTCGACGACCGGAAGATCACGCGCGTCGCAATTGCCAGCGGCGGTGAGGAGCAAGGCGATACTGAAAGCGAGCGAGGCGCGTCTCATACAGGTCTCCATGTGCCAGAAATCCTTTGCGGCCGGCGCGGGGCCGGCCCGGGGATGCAGAGTGTAGCGGGAGTTGGCGGCGGGTAGGGCGACTCAAGGCGCCGTCATTTGCAGCGCCGGCGATGAGCGGCTGAAAGCCCAGTACCACAGCACCGCGGCGAACACGACGTTGAGACCGAGGCCGAGCAGTCCCACCTCCGGCCCGTAGAACGCCGTGTTCTCGATCCCCAGCGCGCCGCTGTGCGACCCGTAGCCGAAGAACACGTACGCCCCGCCGTTCCAGATGCCGTGCGCGAGGCTGGACACCAGCACCGAACCGGAGATGCCGCGGATCAGGGCCCAGATCACGCCGATCACCGCGGCATTGATCATGAACACCGGGATCTGCGCGGGCGGGGGGTTGTAGCCCGTGTCGAAGATCACCGCGGACAAATGCCAGAGCGCGAACGCGAGACTGCTGTAGAGCACGACCGCGCGCGGTCCCTGGCCTGCACGCGTAAGCGAGGCCCACAGCCAGCCGCGAAAGAATCCTTCTTCGGTGACGATCGCGACCAGCACTGTGGTGACCGAAAGGAGCGCGAAGTTGGCCCAGGCTTTCGGCCCCAGCTTCGCGGGCTGGATCACGCCCGCCGCCGCGGCAAGCACCACGATGATTCCAAGAACCGCGATCGGGTGCAGGCTCGCGAGCGCGTAGTGCTTCGGCTGTCCCCACACGAATCCCACCTGCGCGCGTGAGAACCGGCCGAGGTACCAGAAGAGCGCCAGCAGCGGGCACAGCGGCAGCGCGCTGAAGCTGAGCAGCCCGTTGGCGTCCATCGTGGTCGTGATCGCGATCGCGAGAAGCACGCCGAGGAAAGTTTGCACAAGAGGCTTTGACATGAGCTATGTGTACCCGGCCCGTTCAGCTGCGGCGGACAAGTTTGACGAGCGGCTGGCGAGTCATGACGGAGTGCTGCAACTCACTGCCGAACGGGCATCCGGTTGTTGGTCGGCGTGGGTCTAACCTGCCACGGAGGCGGTACAAGACGTAGAGGATCATGCCGAGGTTCAAGTACGCGGTCGCTGACATGCCGGGCGCGCGGTAGAGCGGGTGGCATCATTGTTGCGACACCGCTGGCAGCGCCGATCGCCACGATCTTTTGTTCGCGTTTCATGTGTCCTCCCCATTTGCGCGCGGCTCTTTGGCCACGTCGTGATCTACAGGTAACTGGTGATCGCGGGCGGCGAGCTCCAGTTGTCGTGCCTGCCGTCGACGTAAACGATCGGCGCGGCGGCCAGTTCCTCCGCCGTCACGTTCTCGAGGCACCCGAGATTCACACCATACATGCGGTTCTCGTCCGCCGCGTTGCCGATACCGAAGGCGCGTACCCCGCAGTGCCTGCAGAAATGATGCTCGTGGCGCTTCGTATTGAACTGATACCTGGTGAGCTCCGACTGGCCGGACAGCAAGCGGAACGCATCCGGCTTCACGATCGCGGGCCAGAAGCGGTTGCGCGAGCAGATCGAGCAGTTGCAGCGATAGGTCGGCTGCGCGAGGTCGATATCCGCCTCGAAGCGCACTGCTCCGCAGTGACAACTACCAACGTAGGTCTTCAACACGATCTCATCTCCACCGTTCGCTCAAGCGGCGCTGCTGCGTTCCGCCTCGCGCTTCAAGTCGTCCGCGTAACGCTCGAATACCGGAACGAAGTCGGGCATCGAGCCCTTGACGAAGGGCAGCATCAGGCCCGAGAAACGCTCCGCCATCGAGAAGTCGGTCGTATTATCCGCGCGCGCCTTGAGAACGAAACTGCGCACGCCCTTGAAGAGGGGCGCGACCCCGCCGGTCCAGGTCATGCGCTCGTTCGGCACGATACCGGAGACCAGTGGTGTGAAGGTGCGCTCGGTCCCGGGAACATGCAGGCGCAGGCGCTCGCCCTCGCGGATCTCGCCCTCGATGGCGGTGACGGTGGAATTCCAGTTCGGGTAGGCCTTCGCGTCCGTCAGGAGGCCCCACACGGCGTTCGGGCTCGCCTGGATGTTCACATCGACGCGGCACGTCATCGAAAAGACATCGCCCGTTTGCGTCGCCTTGCTCGCTGCCATGTCATTGCTCCCGGGTGCGCTCAAGTTCGGAGGCAAACTTGGACAGCGCCGCACGAATTCGTTCCGCAAACTCCGGGTTCTCGAGGATCTGTTCCACGGTGAGGCCGGTGCCGAGGAGCGGCACCGTGGTCGAAGCACCTGCGATGTGAATGCCCGACATCGTCTCCAGCACCACGGTCAGCGTTTCGTGTGCGACGTTCGAGCGCGCGCTGCACTTGAGCAGCATGAAGGGCTTGTTGACGTAGGCGTCGGTGTTGACCAGCCAGTCGAGCGCATTCTTCAGTGCGCCCGGGTAGCCGCGCGCGTACTCGGGTGTCGAGATCAGCAGGCCGTCCGCGGCCTTGACCTCTTCGACCCATTCGTCCACCACGGCGATGTGCGCGTTCTGCAAGTCCGGGTTGAACAGGGGCAATCTACCGATGCAGCTCGTGAGGTGCATTTTCACACCGGCAGGCAGGCAACGCAGCGCCGCGTGCAGCAGGCGCGTATTCGTCGACGCTTCGCGCAGGCTCCCGCAGACACCGAGTATTTTCACGCGCACGGCCGCACCTTCGGGGCCGGTGAGGAATCGTTACCGGGCAGCCGCCGGTCGATAGCCCGGCCCGCGCAGCACTTTGCCCGGCAGCGCGTCGGTCGCGTTGCCGTCCGCAATCACCGGCACGCCGTTCACCAGTACGTACTGCATCCCGGCTGAGAGGTGATTCGGGTCCTCGAACGTCGCGACGTCGCGAATCATCGAGGGATCGAACACCACGATGTCGGCCCACATGCCCTCCTTGAGCACGCCGCGGTCGGTGAGACGCATGCGCTGCGCGGGGAGCGCGCTGAACTTGCGGATCGCATCCTCGAGCGTGAGCGTGTGCTCCTCGCGCACGTACTTGCGCAGGATGCGCGGGAACGTGCCGTAGGCACGCGGGTGCGGATGCTCCTTGCCGAGAATGCCGTCAGGCGCCGTGCCTTGTGAATCGTTGCAGACTGAGGTCCACGGTTGCTGCAAGGCGAGCGCGACGTCGGGCTCCGACATGCCGAACACCGCGTTGTAGGTGAACCCGTTGTCCTCGATCAGGATGTCCATCAGCGTGTCGATCGGATCCTTGCCACGCTCCTTCGCGACCTGCGCCAGGTTCTTGCCCTGGAGCGGCAGGAGCTTCGGGTTCGCGACGACCGCGATGAGAATCGCCTCGGGCCCGGGGATTTCCTGCCACTCGTTGTCCCACGAAGCGTCCGGCGTGAGCAGGTCCTTGCGGATGCGCTTGCGCATCGCGGGGTCCTTGAGCCGCTCGACCATCTTCTTGATGCCGCCATCGTGTGCCCACGGTGGAATGAACGCCGACATGTCGTTGAACCACGCGGGGTACGCGTACGTGTTCGCGCTCACATCGACGCCGCTGGCGCGCGCCTGATCGATCTTGAGCACGATGTCCGGCATCCAGCCCCACTGCGGCTTGCCGGCGGCCTTCAGGTGCCAGATCTCGACCGGGATCTTCGCTTCGCGGCCGATGCGCACCGCTTCGTCGATGGCGTCGAAGATGCCCGCGCCTTCCGAGCGCATGTGCGTCGCGTAGACACCGCCGTACTTCGACGCCTCGCTCGCGAGCGCGATCAGCTCTTCGGTGCTCGCGTACGGCGCTGGCGCGTACTGGAGTGATGTCGACACACCGACGGCGCCTTCCTCCATCGCGGTGCGCACGAGCTGTTTCATCTGCTCGAGCTCCGTGGCACTCGGCGCTCTGTCGACGTCACCGAGCACCATGCGCCTGACCTGCGTCGCGCCGACGTAGGTGGCGAGGTTGATGCCGAGTCCCTGCTTCTCGAGTCGCGCGAAGTATTGCGTGAGCGTGCGCCAGTCCGGCTTCAGCCCATAGTGCTCATAGGTCACGTGATTGGCGGCGATGATCGCGTCATTGAGCGGTGCGACCGAGCCGCCTTCGCCCGTGATCTCGGTCGTGATGCCCTGGAAAATCTTCGAGGGCAGGTGTGGATTCACCAGGATCGTGAGCTCGGACTGGCCGAGCATGTCGATGAAACCCGGCGCGACAACATTCCCGCCGGCGTTCACACGACGCGTCGCCGCCTCACCGGCGAGATGTCCTATCGCTGCGATCCTGCCGCCGCGAATGCCGACGTCCGCGGCGTACCAGGGCGAGCCCGTGCCATCGACGATGTGGCCGTTCTCGATCACGAGATCGAACGGCGTCGCGGCCGCCGCAACTCCGGACGCGCACAACGCGAACGCACTCAGGACCACCGGCGCGAGACGTGTCATCAACCTTCGCGTCAGGTGCAGCACCTGGCCTCCTTCTGAACCGGTGGACACTTCACGCTTCCGTATGAGCAGAACACGCAGCAGTCACCGGTGAGCGGCCGCAAGAGCGCGTGGCAGTGCTCGCAGGTGTGGAACACGATGCACGCGTCCGTGGGCATTTGTTCGACGGACTTCGCGCCGCACTTCGGACAAGTGATCTCGGAGGTCAGGATGACCTCGACGGTCGGGCCTGTAGTTGCCGGTGAACTCACGATTCCGCCTGCGTTTCGTTACGAGGCGCAACGCGGGCCTCGAACGCAGCGATCGGCTGGTCCTTCCAGCCATTCCATACGCTCACGACATACACGAAGAAATCGTCGGCTTCCTCATCCAGGTAATCATAGGTCGAGCTGAAGAACATCAGGAACGTACCGGAGATCCCCAGGCAGTACTTGAATGAGAACACGACCTCGTTCTGCCGCGTGATCGTGAAGCGCCTGAACACGGCGAGGCGGCCGTAGCTGACGCTGAACTCGTTCTCGGGCCGCAGGCGCCACGTGTCGGGGCCACGCTGAAAGAGCAGCGACTCGCTGTCCAGGCGAAGCGCGAACCACTTGCCGCCTTTCTTCCAGACGGCACCCCACGTGTCAGGCTTGGCTCCCGCGGGCAGCGGCCGGACTGCCCCGGTGTTCGGATCGAACTCCCGGGGCCGGCCCAAGTGCATGTAGTTCGCCAGGTACATCGCCTTGCGCCGGGCCGTGTCGGCGTCCGCGTCAGCCCGGGCCCTTCTGCTGCTGGATCCAGTTCTTCACGACCGTGTCGAGCACCGAGAGCGGCACCGAGCCGTTGGTGAGCACCAGGTCGTGGAACGCGCGGAGATCGAACTTGTCGGCGAGCTGCAATTGCGCTTCGTCGCGCAGGCGGTTGATGGTCTCGCGTCCGACCATGTACGCGGTCGCCTGTCCCGGCCACACGGCGTAGCGCTCGATCTCGGTCGTGACCGAGGAACGCTGATCGCCGGTCGCCTCGACCATGAAGTCGATCGCCTTCTCGCGCGACCACTTCTTGTAGTGCATGCCGGTGTCGACGACGAGGCGCGTCGCGCGGAACACCATCGATTGCAGGTAGCCGAGCTCACCGAACGGATCGTTCTTGTAAACGCCCATCTCGTCCGCGAGCTGTTCCGCGTACAGGCCCCAGCCCTCGGCGTAGCCCGAGAAGTCGAGCATGCCGCCGCGGATCAACGGGAGCTTCGACTCGAGCGCGATCGAGCCCTGCCAGTGATGGCCCGGCTCGCCTTCGTGATAAGTGAGCGTCGGGAGCGAAAACTTCGGCCACTCGCTCGTGTCGCGCAGGTTGATGTAGTACGCGCCGGGCCGTGAACCATCGACCGAGCCCGTCATGTAGTAGCCGCCCGGAGCGCCCGCTTCGATGTACGGCGGCACGCGACGGATCTCGAGCTTGGCCTTCGCCAGCACGCCGAAATATTTCGGCAGGAGCGGTTGCAGGTCCGCGATCTGTTGATTGAGCGCGGCGAGCAGCTCCTTGCGGCCCGCGTCGGTGTTCGGATAGAGCTGCTTCGGATCCTTCGCGAGCTTGTCCATGCGCGCGCCGACGCTGCCCTCGGCCATGCCCTGTCCCTTGAGAATCGCATCCATCTGCTTGTGGAGCGACTCGATCAGCGTCAGGCCCATCTCGTGGACCTGGTCCGGCGAGAGCTCGGTGGTGTTGTAGTTGCGCAGCCCGACCAGGTAGTAGTTCGCGCCGTCCGGCAGGCGCCACACGCCGGCATCATGCGGTGCATGCGCGCGCGCCGCCTTCAGTTCGGCGATCTGGCGCTGGTACGCGGGCAGCACCTGCTCCTTCACGATCTTCGTGGTGCGCGCCACGAGATCCTTCTGCACGGCGGCATCGAGCTTGGCATCGCTCACCTTGCGGGCGAGCGCCTGCACCAGCACGGTGTCGGCGGGCTTCTTCGCGGCAAATCCCTTGAGCTGCTTGAGCGCACCGTCGATGCAGAAATCGGGCGGGACCACGCCCTTCGCGGCCTGCGCTTTGACGTTGGTGGTCTCCTGGTCCATCACCTTCGCGTACGCCTCGACGCGTGCGACGTAGTCTTCGGCGTCCTGCTGGTTCTTGACCTGGTGCTGCGAGTCGAGGAAATCCGGGATGTAGGTGAAGGAGCCCGTGAGTTGCGTCACCACGTACGGCGTCGGCGGGCTGAAGCCGTAGGTGCCGTAACCGAACTTCTCGCCGGCCGTGACGTCGTCGATGTAGGTCTGGATCACATCGCGTGTGACAGCATCCTCCGGAGTGAGCGAGGCAGGGTCGATGCTCGCGAGCTCGGCGCGCGCATCACGCAGGACCTGGGCCTTGCGCGCCATGCCCTCGGGCGACACATCCGTCAGGCGGTTAGCGTACTTGCCGCCCGCAAGTTCTTCGGACACACCGAGCGAGGTGGCCTCCTCGGGATCTTCCTTGAGGATCGCGGTCGTCAGGTGATCGAGCGCGGTGTGCAGCGCCGTGGTGGCTGCGGTCTTCGCGGCCTGCGCAGTCGCGTCGGGCGCCTGCTTGGCTGCGGGCTCCTCGTGTTTCGAGCAGCCGGCGAGTGTCAGGAGGAGAGTCGCGAAGAGAAGCGTGAGTCGGTGCGTCATGGTCGTTCCAGTGGCCCCAAAGGGTGCGAAGTATAAGGGCAAACGGCGCGCGGGCACGCACCGAGAGGGGTCATTTCAATTACTCATTTCAGGCGGTGCGCTCACCACCAAGCAGCTGCGAGAGCGCGTCATTGCGCAATCCACTGCCGAGCTTCCCGTCCATGTATCGCCACGTGATCCGATCGTGCTCCTCATCGTGCGAGGCGATGCAGTCCCGCGCCAGGAGCACCTCGATGTCTCTTTGGTAGGCATCCACGACCGTGGCGCGGATGCAGGCATGCGTGTTGATGCCGGCGACGATGAGTTTTGAGCATCGCGCCTCTTTCAGCCGCTGTTCGAGATCAGTGCCGAAGAAGGCGCTGTAGCGCTTCTTCACGATCACCGCATCCGAGGGCCGCACATCGAGCTCGGGCAGAAGCTCGGCTCCCGGAGTTCCCGAAATTACAATCTCGATCCGCTCACGCCTGACTTCGAGAGAGGCATCGGACAGGTCGGCAGAAAACTCCTGCTTCACCCAGATGATCGGCACGCCGACTCTCCTCGCGGCTCCAACCAGCTCGTTGGTCTTCACGACCAGCTGCGGCCTCATTCTCGCGAGCAGATCCTTCTGGAAGAAGTCGACCTGCATGTCGATGACGAGCGTGACGATGGACATATGTGCCGCCTGACGCTCAACTTTCACGTAGCACACGCTGTCGATCTGGACATCTGACTCCCTGGCCGAGCCGCGTCACCAATCACCAAGAAACCCGCACGACGTTCGGATTCCCCGGTGTCGCCCACTCGTGGCACAGATCCGCCAGGTAACGTTCGAGTTCGTCTTCGAGAACCATGTCAGGAATGAAGATATCCTCTGCGCGTCGACGCTTCCCTTCGCTGCCCACGTAGAAGACCTCCCATCGATCGCCACTGCGCTCCACGAGAACCTTCCTGCCGAATACGTCGAACTTGAGCGATGGCACTCCGCTGAATCCTGTCGTGTGCTGAGACTTGCCGCCTGACCGCGGGTTCTCCTAAGACAGTTCCTCGAGCAGCGACTTCGGTATGAGGCGCGGTCTCTCGCGCTCCGGCAGCGCCGTGAGCAACGTGAAATCGGTGAACTCGAAGCCCGGCCCGACCGAGCATCCGACCAGCGTGTAAGCACCGCGAGCGCGCGCAGCCTGCCAATGGCCCGCGGGAACGACGAGTTGAGGAGACGCCGCGCGAGCGAGAGGCCCAAGAAGAAAGGAAGTGACGACTCCGCTATCGGGAGGCGCCACAAAGAGCTCGAGTGGATCGCCCTCGTACCAGTGCCACGCCTCATCCGAGGTGACGCGATGCCAGCGACTCACGCTCCCCTGGACCAGGAGGTAATAGATGACGGTGAGCGCCGCACGCGGGCCCCGGGAATCCGGCGGCGTGACCGTAAGTTGAGAACGGAACACCTGCCGGTAGAGCCCGCCTTCCGGATGCGGTTCGAGCCGCAGGAGCTTGATGAGTTCGTCGACACGGGAATGCATGGGTGCGAAAGCTCGCGCTTCACTGCCGCGCGGTCTGGACCTTGGGGAAGTTGCGGATCACGAACAGCAGATACACCAGCCAGAGTGCGAACCACACCGAGGCGACCACACCGAGGTGAATCGCGAAGAGGATCAGGCTCGGCGCAAGGAAGAGCAGGATGCATCCGAGCAGCCAGAAGCGATCGCCCAGGCGGGAGTAGCGGGGGCGCTCAGCGTCGTTGATCCGGCTGCTGGCGGAGGAGTAGTAGTAGAAAGACGCGAACACGAACGAGAACGTGGCCACCCCCATCACGATCAGCGCCGCTTGAAACAGCAGGGGATTGACTTCGCCGCTCACGAACCGCGGGTACATGAAGAACAGCATGAACGTGAAGATCGCGATGCTGGTTGCGGCGAGCGAATACGATCGATTGACGTTGGCCGATGCGAGTTCGTCTCCCACGCGAGCCTCCGATGCCTGGTGAGCGCGGCCTACGACCGCAGGAAACCTTCGAGGACGTTGACGACATTCACGCCCATGGCCGCGACCGCGTAGCCGCCCTCCAGTGTGAAGACCACCGGCAATCGAGTCGCCGACAGATCGCGGCCCAGCTGCAGATAATCCTCGCTCTTGAGCTTGAAGCCGGAGATCGGGTCGCCTTCGAACGTGTCGACTCCGAGTGCAACGACTAATGCATCCGGCTCGTAGTCACTCACGCGGCCGAGTGCCGTCATGAGCGCGGCACGCCAGCGCGTGAAGTCCGTGCCGGCCGGCAGCGGAATGTTGAGATTGAACCCCTCGCCGGCGCCTGTGCCGACTTCGTCGGCGTGCCCCAGGTAGAACGGATACTCGAAGCGCGGGTCGCCGTGGAGCGAAATGGTGAGCACATCGGCGCGCTCGTAGAACAGGCTCTGTGTGCCGTTGCCGTGGTGGTAGTCCACATCGAGCACGGCCACGCGCCGTGCGCCGGCATCGAGCAGCGCCTGCGCAGCGATGGCGGCGTTGTTGATGAAGCAATAGCCGCCGAAGAAGTCCCGCCCGGCGTGGTGACCCGGCGGACGCGTGAGTGCCACGGCCGCGCGCGGCGGCGAAGGCACGCGAAGTGCGGCCGCCGCTGCGGCAGCACAGGCTCCGCCCCCGAGCGCAGCGAGCCACGTCCCTGAGGTCAGTGGAGTGCCCGCATCGAAGGAGTAGAGGCCGAGACGCGCGGTGAGGTTGGTGGGCTCCACATCATCGCGAAAGGTTCGTACCGGCCAGACCGAAGGCAGCGCGTCGATGTCGGCATTGGCCGGATCCTCGGCGACCCACTCCGCCCAGGCGCCTCGCAGGAAATCGAGATAGCGTCGCGAGTGGACGCGCTCCAGCAGGGCATCTGGGATCGGCGGTGGCGTTCGGATCTCGCC
>DATFRO010000009.1:0-18074 GCA_035263105.1 Steroidobacteraceae bacterium
GGCGCCGTGCAGCCGACGACAGCGATGACTACGAGGACCCAGGCGCAACGAAACACGTCTGTGATCGCCGGGGTGAAGGAACTTGAATCGCTGGACGCTTTGCGGCGGCCGGTCTAGATTGACTGCCGCACCTCGTTCCGAACAACTCCAATAACATGATCGGGGGTACGCCCATGCCAGAAAAAGTGCTAGTGCCGGACGGCATCGAGCAGTGGTCCGTCAGCAAGTCCATCGCTCCGCACGGCAACAACGGTCTCGATGACGTGATGCTCGTCCAGTCGATGCTGAAGATATTCCTGACCGCACCGGAGATCGTCGATGACTTGCCGGCGAGCGACCGCGCCGAGATTGACCGGATCTTCGAATCGACCATGAAGCGCGGCGGCAGGTTTGCAGACGGCATTTACGGCTCGAACACCCGGACGGCGGTCGGGATTCTGGAAAAGCACATTGGTTCGCCCGTCAAGGACGGCATCTTACGTCCGATATTCGAGGTCGATCGGACTGGCAGAGTGAGCGGGATGCGGGGCACCAAGATGCGTGAGTTGAACGAGATCTGGGATGCCAATGCGATCACGGACTCAGCGGCCTCGAAGCGGGAAAGCGGTCGGAAATTCCTGCCTCCCAACGTCTTCACCGCGTTGTATCCGGACGGCTGAGCAGACGCGCCGCGACCCGCGTTTCAGGATCCTGATTGAATGGAGTGGTCGGGGTGACAGGATTTGAACCTGCGACCTATACGTCCCGAACGTAGCGCTCTACCAGGCTGAGCTACACCCCGAGATTATGTCGGCGGCACGCGAGAAGAGCCGACGGCGAGGGCGCGAAGTGTACTGAACAGGCCCTTGTGCTTCAACTGCTTGCGAATGCTGAACGGTCGCTGGAGCACGTCAACCGGCCCGCCACTGCTGCGTTATCTCCCCAGACGGTCAGGAAACCACGGGAGATCCCCATGAAATTGTTCGGAATCTGTTCGGCAATAGTGGCGGCGGGCGTGCTGAGTGCGACGGCCTGGGCCGACGGCGTCGTCGCCAAGGACGAGCAGCGCGACGTCAACCAGCAGCAACGTATCGAGCAGGGCCTGAAGTCGGGCGAACTGTCGACCAAGGAAGCCGGCCAGCTCGAGCGCGACGAAACGCGCATCGACAAGATGGAATCGCGCGACCTCAAGGACGGCAAGATGAGCGCGGCCGAACAGGCGAAGCTCAAGGCCGCCGAGAACAAGGCGAGCCAGGACATCTACGCGCAGAAGCACGACGCGCAGCTCGGCAACCCGGACTCGAAGTCCTCCGAGCGCATGCAGTCGGACGTGCAGCGCGACGTGAACCAGGAGCAGCGCATCCAGAACGGCATCAAGAACGGCTCGCTCACCAACCGCGAAGTCGGCTCGCTCGAGCGCGGCCAGGCGCGCACCGATCGCGACCAGGCGAACGCGGCGGCCAGCGGGCACGTCACGGCGAACGAGCAGAAACGCGTGCAGAATGCCGAGAATCACCAGAGCAAGCGCGTGTATCACAAGAAGCACAACGACCAGTGGAAGGGTTGAGCTGCGCTGAGCGTGCGGGAACCGCAGCGATGAGAAGGCCGCCTTAAGGGCGGCCTTCCTCTTTTGAGTCTTGATCTTTCAGCCCGAGCTTTCCTCGAACTGCGTCGCTCGGGCAGACTTGTGCTTCCGGGGATGCCTCACTGAGTCTCGGCGCATGGCGCAATACGATTTCCTCCTCATCGGCGGCGGCCACAACGCGCTGGTGTGTGCGTTCTACCTCGCGAGGGCCGGGCGACGCGTACGCGTGCTGGAGCGCTCCGCAGTCGTGGGTGGCGCGGCGATCACGGAGGAGTTTCACCCCGGCTTTCGCAATTCCGTCGCCAGCTACTCCGTGGGTCTCTTGCATCCGCAGGTGATCGCCGACCTCGACCTGGCGAAGCGCGGCCTGCGCATCGTGGTGCGTCCGCTCTCGTACTTCGCGCCGCAAGGTGACTCGCAATACCTGATCGTCGACAAGGACCCGCGACGCACACGCGATGAGGTGGCGCGCTTCTCCCGGCGCGATGCCGAACGCCTGCACGCCTATCACCAGCGCATGGATCACCTGGTCGACCTGGTGCGCTCGGTCCTGCTCGAGACACCGCTCGATGCCAACGGCGGGCTCGCGGATCTGCTGCGCGGCATCGCGCTCGGCCGCAAGGTTCGCAAGCTCGGCATCGTCGCGCAGCGCGATCTCCTCAATCTCTTCGGCCGCAGCGCCGGCGAAATGCTCGACGACTGGTTCGAGAGCGACGCGCTCAAGGGCGTGCTCGGGTTCGACTCCATCATCGGCAACTACGCGAGTCCGTACACGCCGGGCTCGGGCTACGTACTGCTGCATCACGTGTTCGGCGAAGTGAACGGCATTCGTGGCGCCTGGGGACACGCGATCGGCGGGATGGGCTCGATCACGCAGGCGATGGCGAAGGCCTGCCGCGAAGCGGGCGTCGAGATCTCGACCTCAGCCCCCGTCGCACGTGTCGATATCGAGCACGGACGCGCGTGTGGGGTGACGCTCGAGAGTGGCGAGGCGATCAGCGCCGCGGGTGTCGTGTCGAGTGCGCATCCCAAGATCCTGTTCGGCCGGCTCGTCGCGCGCGACGCGCTGCCGAGCGACTTCAGCGAGCGGATCGAGCAGTGGAAATCGGGCTCCGGCACGTTCCGTATGAATGTCGCCTTGTCGGAGCTGCCGAACTTCACGTGCCTGCCCGGCACGGCGCCGGCGGAGCAGCACACGGCGAGCATCATCATCGCGCCGTCACTGCCGTATCTCGATGAGGCGTACAACGATGCGCGTCGGGACGGCTGGGCGCGCCAGCCCGCGATCGAGATGCACATTCCTTCGACGCTCGACGATTCGCTCGCGCCAGCGGACGCGCATGTCGCGAGCCTGTTCTGTCAGCACTTCGCGCCGGAGCTTCCCGACGGACGCTCGTGGGATGACTGTCGCGAGCAGGCCGCAGATCTCATCATCGACACCGTCACGCGCTACGCGCCCAACTTCAAACGCTCGGTGCTCGGGCGTACGGCGCTTTCGCCACTCGACCTCGAGCGCAAGATCGGCCTGGTGCGCGGCGACATCTTTCACGGCCGACTCACGCTCGACCAGCTGTACAGCGCGCGCCCGACACTCGGGTTTTCCGCCTACCGCAGTCCGGTCGCGGCACTCTACATGTGCGGGTCCGCGACGCATCCCGGTGGCGGCGTGACCGGCATGCCCGGGCTCAACGCCGCGCGGGAGATTCTCCGCGATTGGCGCGGCGGGAAAGTGCGCTGGCCGCTTCGGTCCGCGCACGCGCAGTGATACCCTCACGGCCCGCATTAGCGCAGCGCCCGGGACTCGCCCCGGCAGATGACATGACCGAATCGTTGAACAATCTGCTCAAGGAGTATCGCAGCGGCTATGGACTGCCGCGCGAGGTCTATCACGACCCCGCGATCTTCGAGGAGGAGATCCGCTCGCTCTTCATGAAGTCGTGGCTCTACGTCGGGCATCACAGCCAGATCCTGAAGCGGGGCGACTACTTCCTGTTCGAGATGGCGGGCGAGTCCGTCATCATCGTTCGCGCCGGCGACGGCCAGATCAACGCACTCATGAACGTGTGCCGGCATCGCGGTTCGCTCATCTGCAGCGCGCCGACAGGTCATGAGACACGGCTGACGTGCCGCTATCACGGCTGGACCTACGGACTCGATGGCGCGCTGCTCGCTGCGAGTCGCATGCCGGAGGGCTTCGACAAGTCACGCCACGGCCTGCATCGCCTGCACGTGAAAGTGCTCGCCGGGTTGATCTTCATCAATTTCGATCCGAATCCGGTGCCGTTCGATGCACTGGAGAAGGACCTCACAGAACCGCTGGCGCCGTACGGGCTCGAGCGCGCGAAGGTGGCGAAGAAACAGAACTACGCGATCGCGAGCAACTGGAAGCTCGCGGTCGAGAACTACAACGAGTGCTATCACTGCCTGCCCGCGCACCCGGAATACTCCGTCGCGCACGGGCGCGCGATCCCGCCGTCCGAATGGGGCTCATCGATCGAGGAAGTGATGGCGCGCGCGCCGCAGGTGGGTCTCACGCAGCACGTGGTGGCGCACTCCTGGCTCGATGCGCCAGCGCTCGGCGTCGAGTGTCAGTTCGAGCGCTACCCGCTGTTCCGCGGCTACAAGACGGGAAGCCGCGATGGCGAGCTCGTCGCGCCGTTCCTGGGATCGATCACCGGAGTCGACGGTGGCACGACCGATCTGCACATGGGCCCGACGACCTTTGGTCTCGCGTACGTCGATCATGTCGTGCTGTATCGGTTCACGCCGCGCAGCCTCTCGAGCACTGATTGCGACATCACCTGGCTGGTCAACGAGTCCGCAGTCGAAGGCAAGGATTACGATCTCGGCAAGCTGACGTGGCTCTGGGACGTCACGACGATCGCCGACAAGCAGATCATCGAGCGCAACCAGGCGGGTGTCGATTCGCGCTACTACCAGCCGGGACCGCTGTCGCAGATGGAAAGCTACCAGCGGCGCTTCCTCGACTGGTACGTCGCGAAGATGCGCGAGGCAACAAGCAACGGCGCGTAGTCTCAGCGCCAGCCGCTTTTCTGCGCGGCGGCTTCCGCGGCTGCGTCGAGCGGCTCGCCGGCGATCTGCCCCTGGACCGCTTGTAACACTGCGTTCGGGAGCGCCGAACTCGCGGTTGCGTACGTGCCATTCGATTCCGGCTGCGTGCGCGCCACCGCTTCGAGGGTCCAATCGTTGCCTTCGCGACAGGCGAGCCCGGCCAGTCCTCCGGCCGCGCGCGTGACGAACGTTCGGCAGAACCCCCCGGACTTTGCACGAAAACTCACGCCGATGCGGGTCTCGGATTGCGCACCTTGCGTGCTCGCGAGTTGATTGGTGAGCGCATCGGCGAGACCCGCTTGCGCGACGAGCCGACCGCCCGCGGCCGTGAAGGGCGAGGGCGCCTGCCTTTCGAACGCGAGATGGCCGATGACGGCGCCGAGCGCAACGCTTGCCGCCATCGCGGTCCACTCCGGCCAGGCCCAGCGCCGTCGTCGTGCCGCTGCCCGGTCGGCGCGCACCGGGGCGAGATCAGCCACGCCGCGCGCCAGCTTCACGTCATCCATCGCAGGAGATTCGCGCGCGGCGGCGATGAGCCGCTCGGGCACGGGCTCACTCAGCACGCCATCGAACGCGGCACGCAGCTTCTCGCGCAGCGCTCGCTCGCGAGACACGCGGCGCGCGAGCCCGGGATCGGCCGCGATCGCCTGTTCGACCTCGGCACGCGTTGGCGCGTCGAGTTCCTCGTCGACATACGCCATCAGGATTTCATCGGGTATCGTCATTGCCTCTCGCTCTCATTCGAGGATCGTCGCGAGCGCCTCGCGCGCCCGCGCGAGCCGGCTCGTCAGTGTGCCGATCGGGATCTCGAGGACCTCGGCCGCTTCCTTGTAGGAAAGCCCCTCGATCAGCACCAGCGCCACAGCCAGGCGCTGCTCGTCGGGCAATTGCGCGAGCGCCGACTGCAATGCGATCGCCTCGTGAGTCGTCGAGCTCGCACCCACGCTCTCACCCGCTTCCGCAGGCGCGAACACGCGGTCGCGCCGCACGCGGCTGCGCACTTCGTCGATCCAGGCATTGCGCATGATGCCGAACATCCAGCTCGCGAGCCGCGACTCGTCTTCCCACTGCTCGAACCGGCGCAGCGCGCGCTCCACCGTGATCTGCACCAGGTCGTCGGCGTCGTGCGGATTGCGCGCGATCGCCCGCGCGAAGCGGCGCAGCCGCGGCAGCAGCTCGACGATCTCGTCGCGGAACAGCTCCAGCGCGCGACTCATGGCTCCTGGTGGCGTGGACGATCCCGGGTCGCATTTTCTTCCACTGCGAACGACAAATAAATCGGTTGCATCGTGTTCGCGCCTCGCTAAGGTACGCGCATGCGTGCTCTTCGCCGCCGTCCTCCCGTCGAACATTGCCGGCACCGGATCCGGACCGCCATCCGTGCGCGCGTAGTAATTACATTGGCGCTTGCGGGTTGCGGCGCGAGCGCCCTGGCGCCGCGCGTCCACGCTCAGGTTGCCCTGCCGCAGGTGCCGGTGCCGAACCTGCCCGTGCAGCTTCCGGATCTCAGCAAGACGGCATCCAGCGTCACCGGTCAGCTGGATCCCAAGCTATTGCAGAATGCGCGCCTCCTGCGTGTGCAGGAGCTGCTCCGCAAGCATCGCGACACGTTCGAGGCGGATCCGAAGGGCAATGCGATCATCAGGAGCGAAATCCTGGCGTATTCACCCACCGAGGCCGTGCTCGAACAGGCGCGAGCGGCAGGGTTCACGGTGCTGCGCGAAACGGCGTTGGCGGGACTCGGCGCGCGCATCGTGACGCTGCAGCCGCCGCACGGCATGTCGACCGGCCGCGCGCTCAAGACACTCCGCAAGATCGATCCCGCGGGCGCCTACGACTTCAATCACGTGTACACCGAGGTCGGCGAAGTCGAGCCGGTGCCGCCCTCGGCCGCCGTCGCCGCCGAAGCGCCCGCCGCCGGCGCGAGCGTGCGCATCAAGATCGGCATGATCGATCGCGGTGTCGACGCGACGCATGCGGTGTTCAAGGATTCGGCGGTTCACTTGCACGGCTGCGGCGGCAAGGCGGTGCCGGATCCACATGGAACTGCCGTCGCTTCGCTGATCGCCGGGCAGGACGGTCAATTTCACGGCGCGGCTCCTGGCGCTGAGCTCTACGCGGCCGATGTGTTCTGCGGCGCGCTGCGCGGCGGCTCGGTCGATTGGATTGCGGATGCGTTCGCGTGGCTCGTGGCCGAAGACGTGCCCGTGATCAACGTGAGTCTCGTCGGTCCGCGCAACGTGATGGTCGAGTACGTCGTGCGCGCAGTGCTCGCGCATGGCCAGGTCATCGTCGCGGCGGTGGGAAACGACGGACCCTCCGCGCCGCCGCTGTATCCGGCTTCTTATGATGGCGTCGTCGGCGTGACCGCAGTCGATGCGCATCGCGCGGTGCTCATCGAGGCGGGACGCGGACCGCAGGTGGATTTCGCGGCGCCCGGTGCCGACATGGCCGGAGCCATCCCGGGCCAGGCTTTTGGCACGGTGCGCGGGACATCTTTCGCCGCGCCGATCGTCGCCGGCCTGCTCGCTCTGCAGCTGCAAACGTCCGCCTCTACAGCGGCCGATGCCGCGATCGCGGCCCTTGCCGCACAGGCCATCGATCTCGGCACCCCGGGCCCCGATCGCGTTTATGGCAAGGGTCTCGTGGGAGACGGCCTGCGCGAGGAACTGGCTGCCGCGGGCCATATAGAAGAGAGACCGAAATAAGTTAAATCACCGGTTCGGGAAGAAATCGCGAGGCCCGCTCGTCATTGCTGTTGAAGGTCGCGGATCGGCCGCGGCGCAAAACAGGAGTGATGACGATGAAGACTCAACGTTTCCTGGCGAGCCTCGCCGTGACTTGCGTGCTGGCGTCGGCTTCGCCGGTGTATGCCCAGGTCCTGGGCGGTGCAGTGGGTGGTTCGGTGAACGGCGCGTTGGGCGGCACGCTCAACGGCGGCATGGGCGGCCTCGGCGGCATGGCGAACGGCACCGGCAACGGCTCCGTGACCGGCACGCTCGGCGGGCAGACCGATGCGCTGGATCGCGTCGGGCAGCGTGCGAAGAGCACGGCGGCGGGCGCTACGGATCGCGCTCATGACACGGCGGGCGCCGCGCGCGACAAGGCGCAGACGACCGGTGCGAAAGGACGCGACAAAGCTGCGTCGACCGTGGACAGCGCGCGAGATGCGAGCGGTTCGCTTGCAGGCTCGGTGAACGGCACGGTCAATGGCGCGGCGAATGCAGCGGCGACTTCCGCGACATCGGCGACGTCACAGCCAGCACCGTCTCAGCCCGCGACTGACAGCGGCCTGATCGGGCAGGGCAGCGTGATGGGCCAGGGCGGCGTGATGGGCCAGGGTAATGCCGCGTTGAGCCACGACCTCCTCGCGACACCTGCGGTGCCGGCGCCGAAGAACGACGGTTCCACGTCGAACTCAGGCGCGGACTCGAGTGACAAGGGCCTTGCGCTCGGCGGCGCACTCGACACCTCGAGCGCCGGCCAGAGCGGCCTCACGAGCGGCGCCGGATCGGCGAATGCGTCGGCTGGGGCCAACTCGTCCAGCAGCGGCAACGCGCAGGTGAACCGGTCGGGAGCGAGCGCCTCGGCGCAGCACGCGGACTCCGCTAATGCCGCAGCTTCCACATCCCGTTGAAAGCGGCGGTGACCGCAATTGCGGCGGGGCACACGAGCCCCGCCGCCTTCCTGTTGTCTCTCCGGATATCGTCGGACTGCTCTTGCGACGTGCGACGCTGCGCGTGATTCTCGAAGTCGAGTCAGTGCTGCAGCGTTGCGTCCTGTCTGCGCGTGATGCCGACGGCCGTCGAGAGTCCGAGCGCTAGCGGGACTCAGACGCCGTGGATGCGTCGTGGCCCGAGACCGGTGACGTTCTCGGATTTTCGGCTCGAGGACACGCGATCCAGGATCAGGCGCAGCTTGTCGATTCGATTGCTCAGGATCAGGAGCTCCAACGGACCGCCGCGCGTTCCGGGCGCCGGCCCCAGGTTCTCGAGCAACGCGCGATGGTCCTGGCCGGCACGCGACGCCGCGCGCAGGACGCGTCCGTACCACACGGAGAGGACCCGCTTCGAGGGGTTGCGGGCATCCATCAGGACTTGCCCCTGCCGGAGGAGTAACTCCAGCTCGCGCCGGATCACGCGCGGATCGATGCGGCGCACGACTGCGAGCTTCGACATGCGCGTCAGCGCCGCGCGCCACAATCGATACGGCGCCAGCCAGGCGTTCCAGCACAGCACAGAGCCGACCCATAGGAGACTCGCTGCCGCGCCCGTCGCGAGCGTGGCGAGATGGTCGTGGGCCGAATCGGCGCCGTGCGCGCGCAGGTAGAGGGCGAGCGTGACGGCGAGCCCAGGAGCTGCGGCCTCCGCCACGCTGCGCCAGCCGCGGCTGAAATGATCGTGCGTCCCGCGCCACGCGCAGCGCAGGCACGCACGCAGCCATGCGGCAAACATTTTCCAGTTCTTCGCAGTATTGCGCAGCCGATGCAGCATGCTCACATCGACCCGGACACGTTGATGAACACGCCCTGGTGCGTGAAGCTCAGGTCCGTCAGGTCTTCCGAGAAGTTGGTGAAGTTGTAGCCGACGCCGGCTTTCACGTGTTCGCCAACGTACCGGTAGACACCGACCAGCGCGCCGGCTCGCTGCTCGTCGAGATCCGTCAGGTCGAGCATGCGGCCTTCGAGCATTCCCTCCCAGTACTCACCGACGCGGAAGTCCGTGCGCACGATGACGAGGTGTGCCGCATTGTCGAGGAACTGCGGGTCCACGCGCTCGAGGCTCACTGCACCCCGGCGGTACGCGTATTTGCCACCGACCGACCAGTTCTGCGTCATGTCGTACGTGAGGTCGAGCGAGGCGATGTAGCTCTTCTGGATGAATTGCGCCGCGATGCTTTGCGGCGTCACCTGGTCGGTCGTCGGCACGTTGTAGAAGTAGGTGTACTTGGCGAGTGCGGTGAGGCGGTCGCTGGCGACCGGCCGGTAGCCGAAGCCGATCACCGCCTCGGTGTAACCGCCGTCGTAGAACTGGCCCTCCGAGCTTTCGCTTTGCGCGTAGTTGAGCTTGCCGACCAGGCGCCAGTCCGGCGTGACCTGGTACTTGAAGTTGTTCCTGAGCAGCCAGGTGGTTCTCTCGGTCCGCGTGGTGTCGAGTTGCTCGGCATCGTCGTACATGTATTCGATGCCGCTCGAGAACTGCACCGAGCCCAACCCGTACCCGACGCGAATGCCACCGGCCTTGCGCTTGGTCCCGGCGCCGGTCAGGTCGTCCACCAGCGTGCCGATCTCCATGTTCGCGCCGAAGTTCCAGCGGTTGTTCGCGGTCAGGTTCACGCCCGTGGCGTGGGTGAGGCCCGACATCTGGTTGGTGTCCTGGTAGCGCTCCTCGATGTACATGCTGCTGCTGTCGGAGAGCCGCTGCTTCACACCTGAGATCAGGTTGCCGCGACGCGTGCGCAGGCCGTTGTCGGTGCGCTCGTTCTCGAGGCCGTAGTTGAGATAGAGATTGGTCTCATCGGAGAGCTGGTAATTGGTGCCGAGCCGGCCGCCCGGACCAAAGTCGCCGTCGGAAACCTCCATGTTCATGCGCAGCCGCTCACCGAACTGGTAGGAGCTCCCGACACCCATGCGCCCGTTGTCCTCGCGACTCTCGGTCTTGGAGACCGTGTCCTGGACGAACGCGTAAGTGCGCCAGGACGCGAGCGAGTCGAAGCCGACCTGCACCACCGCGTCGGTGCGTTCGCCTTGCTCCTGCGTGAGCGGAACGATCAGCGAATTGTCTTCGCGCACGTCCTTGCGAACACCGGTGCTCACGCTCCAGTGATCGGTCATGTGGAAGCCGACGTCGAGTTCCTGGGCCGAGGTTTCGAGCCCGAGATCCTGCACCTTCTTGTCCGCTTTGGCGCTCACCTGCACGCGATCGCCGAAGGGCAGGAGCAAGGTGCCGCCGTATTGCTCGCTGTCGGTGAGGTTGGCGAACCCCGGCGCCGAATAGCCGGCATCCAGTTCCTGCGTGTAGAGCGTCAGGCGGGCCCCGTTGGCGGCGAAGAAGTCGTCGAACCCGACGCTGACATCGGCGCGATAGCCGTCGGCGTTCGCGTCGGTGAAGGCGAGCGGATCCTGGCCCGCGAAATTGAAGCCGCCGTCACTCGAGAGAAGTGCGCTCGACACCGCGCCGGCGCTTCTGCCGCCCTGGATCTTCACCCACGAGTTGGCGCTCTTGCGCAGCGTCAGGTCCGCGCCACGCAGGCTGCTGTCCGTATTGCCTTCTTCGTTGCTGCTCGCGGTCAGGCCGACCTTGATGTAGTCGTTGATCCAGTAGTGACCCTGGCCGCCGGTGTTCATGGCGTTGATGTCGGTGAAGCCCGGCGTGTATTCGTAGCGCACCACGAGGAACGCCTCCTGCCCGCTCACGCCGCTGCTGTGAATCAGCTGGTTGTCGTCCTCGGTCGAGTTCAAGGGCTCCGCGAGCAGGACGCGTCCTTGCAGGTAGTCGATGTCGTAGTCGAGCACCGGGCGCAGGTTGACGACGCCGGTGACGAGTCCCGAGTCCTTGTCGCGCAGCTCGATGCGCACGCTCTCGGAGCCCGTCAGGATGTCCTGGTTGTGCAGGAAGTAGAGCGAGCCGCCGGTGCCGCGGAACTCTTCACGGCTCGCCACGGTGCCGGGCTGCGCGGCAAACGCATCGACCGCGACGCGCTGCTCGCCGAAATTCGTGGTGGCCTCGGATTGCCAGTACGCGTTGCCGCCGTAGAGCCCGCGATCGACCTGTGTGAGCTCGTTGTCGGCGTAGCCGACCTTGAAGTTGCCCCAGAGCGCGTGACTCTCGTCGTGGCTCACCTTGAGATAGAGCTTGCCCATGGTGGGGGCGAGCTCTTCCACCACGCTGTCATCGCCGAAGGTCGGCACGTGATAATCGGGATCCATGCGACGGAAGAGTGAGTCGGGCGACTTGTCCAGGAAGTTGCTGAAGAGGTCCTTCACCGGCCCTTCGCGCGTATCGGCGCTCGCCGTCACGTGCCAGTGATCCGCGAGCTTTTCGGTGAGGTAGAACGCGAGCCGTCCATCGAGCGTGGAGTCGAAGTCGTAGCTCGGGTTCTCACCCTGCAGGAGTTCGGCGGGTCCGCTGGTGCTGGTGTGCGAGTACGTCACGTCCGCGATGCCGACGTAGAAGCGGTCCTTGGGCTCGAACTCGAGGTCGCGCAAGTACAGCGAACCGTTGCCGGCCTCATCGAGCACCGCCACTTCGACCGTGTGCTGGCCCGAAGGCAGGAGCGCTTCGGCGATGAAGTTGCCGCTCGCGTCGACCGGCACCTGGCGTCCCGCGACCCAGACCGTGTGCTCCGGCGGAATGTTGCTGCCGTGAACCTTGACGGTGCCGCTGCCGAGTCGAATGTTCTGGAACGCGAGCGCGTTCTCACCATAGCCCGCGAGCAGGTCGCCCTCCGGCGCCGAGAGCGGCCGTTCCCACTCCGGGGTGGCCTCGTCACTCCCAAAGTACGTGGTCGTGCCCAGTTCGCGGTCGGCGATCAGCTCCCTTTGTGGGGCGTCGCCAAAGTAGCTCGACACGCCGTTCTCACCGTCCTCGACGGCGAACTGCTCCGCCTCGTGACTCACGCTGCTCGTCGCCACTTCAACTTCGGCAGAGTCCGCTTGCGCGTCGAGGGCATTCTTCAACTCGTCGGGCAACCCGGACGCGTCGTGGATCGTCATCGCGAGCGACTGCACACGGGTGTCGTCGAACTGCCCGTCCTTGCCGTACGCGCGCAGCACGTACTGCAATTCGTGCCCCGCTCCTGCGGAGCGCGGCACGAGCGGTTGCCATTCGGCGAGGCCGCTCGCACTCACCGCGACGATCGCAAGTGGTTTATCCGTGACCGACTGGCCGGCGGCGAAGATGCGCACTTCCGCGCGATCGATGAAGGACCAGTAGTTGGCGTACGCGCTGAAGCGCACCGGCTGGCCGAGCAGGCCGTCCTCGTACGGATAGAAGGCCGCGCTGGCAGGTGCGGTGACGCTCAGCCGCGGACGAGAGCTCAGGTTGTCGAACTGGAACTGGATGTCGGCCTTCTCGAGAGCGACGTCCGTGCAGCGCTGCACATCGGAGGAACTGCGGTCCGGATCGTCGAGGGGCTGACCGTCGACGCTGATGTGCATGAGGTTCAGACCGAGGGCGTTCTTCGGACTCAGCTCGCGCGTGAGGCGGGTGATGTCCACGCCCTCGTAATCGTCGAGCGGTGCAGGTTCGTCGTAGACCACCTGCACCACGACCTGTGACGTTTCATCCTGCGTGAAGCCGGTGTTGACGACGTCCGCGGAGTGCACGTAGCCGCGCCCTTCGTGCTCCACCTGCTCGGGCGTGAGGTTCATCTGCTGGCGGATGGCCTCCATCGCGCGGCCGGCGCGCGCCGCGGAAAGACCGACGTCATCGCCATAGATCGCCGCGGTGCGCCGGTCGAGCCGCTCGTTCGCCGTATAACCAAGGAAGCGCAGGCGCACATGCGCCTTGTCGTGGATGTCGGCCATCGCACGACGCAGCTGCTCAGCGTAGCCCGCCGGAATGATCGGTTGCCCGCTTTGCAGCTCGAGCGGCGCGATGCTGCCCCAGGGCGGATCGTAGACGCGCGTCACCACCTCGGTGCCGTCGTTCGCCGGGCAGAGCTGCGGTTCATCGGGCAGCTCCTGCAGCGGATCGTCGTGCCAGAACTGCACCTCGACGCGACGGTTGAGCGCGCGTCCCTGCGCAGTGTCGTTGCCCGCGAGCGGCTGGCTCGCGCCGCGGCCGTCGCTCGCGATCGCCGCGCTCGGCAGTTTGAGCGCTTCCTGCACGGCGAGTGCGACGCGCAACGCCTTCGCCTTCGAAAACGCGACCTGGTCGCCGTAGATGCGCGCGTCGCGGTCGGTGAGCGGCGTGTCATCCGTGTAGCCGATGAACTTGACCACCACGTTCTGCTTGTTGCTTAGATTGTCGAGCGCCTTGCGGATGTGTTCGATGAAGTCGGCGGAAACCTCCGGGGTTTCGTCCGCGTAGTGCAGCGCCGGCACGAGATTCTTGACGCGCGCCCGCCGACCCTGGCCTTCCTTGAAGCGCAACTTGCAGAGTGTCTCGACCCGGCAGACCTTGACGCGCTTGAAGTCCTGCGCCACCAGCACTTCCTGCTGCGCCATGCGCTCCTTCGGCTCGTCGTACCAGACTTCCACCTCCACGCGCCGATTCTGCGCGCGGCCCTCGGGAGTCGTGTTGGGCGCGATCGGACGCGTGTCGCCGGCCCACTCATAAGTGATCGCGTCCGGCGGCAGCTCGAGGGCGCGCTGCAGGAATTCGGCCACTTCGCCGGCGCGCTCGCGGGAGAGTCCCGCGTTGTCGGTGTAGCGGCGCGCGAGCGCCGGGGAGAGCGGCTGATCATCCGCGTGCCCGACCAGGTGCAGGCGCACGTTGCGCCGCTGCTGGACGCCTTCGAGCACCTTGCGCAGCAGCTCCACGTCGCCCGGCGGAATCTCGGCCACGCCCGATTCGAAGTGAATCGCCGGGATCACGTTGGTGAGCTTGACGGTCTCGAGCGCTTCGCCCGCGACGTCCTGCACCTCGAAGTGGTCGCCCGCTTCCTTCTTGAAGAGCGCCGGGTCCTGCACCCACTCGGTCACGGGCTCATCGCTCGACAGGTGCCGCTCCACGCTCTGGCCGAGCGGTGCCTCCTCGACGCTCTGCGCGACGGCGATGGCCGAGGCCAGGCAGCCGCAGATCCACACGAGTAACGAAGATTCCAGTTTGCGCATGGCGTTCACCTGCTCTGCGGTGCGCGCACCGCCGGCTTTTTCTGCGGCCCGCCCAGCCGCCAGAAGACCTCCGGCTCGATCGTGAGCTGATAGGCGCCGTCCATCGCTTTCCAGGCGTCGAGAACCTGCTGCTTGACGACGCTCAGACGCTGGTCGACGAGTTGCTTGTCCTCGACTTCCGCGAGGTAGGAGAGGCGCAGCACCGAAGGCGCCTTGCGCAGCTCAGTGAGCAGCAACTCGATTCGCGGCCGCCACTGCTCGCGGATTTCGGTGGTGCCGGATTCGAATACGGCGTCGGCCAGGTCGAGGCTCACGACGCGATAGATCGAGGCGCCGAAGTTCATCTTGAGCGCCTTGCCGCGCGTCGCGCGCTCCACGCGCAGCGGTTGCGTCGAAGCGCGATAGCCACTCGGGAGCGTGCGGTCGTCGAGCTTGAGGACGAAGTTGCTGCCGCGGCCTTCGAGCGGTGTGGTCGCGCAGGTGATGTGATATCGGCCGTAGGCGTCGGTCGTCGCCGCGAGGCCATTCGCCGTCACGAGACGAATGCCGGGCAGACCCTCTTCGCCCGGATCCTGGAAGCCGTTGCGATTGGCGTCGTTGAAGACCTTGCCGGTCACGTCCGTGCAATCGAAGGTCGGATCCGGCACCACGCGCACCGTCGCGGTGGCGTCGCCGGACAGAACGCCCCCGGTCGGTCCGTAGAACGCCTGCGCGTGATTGGTGAACTCGCCTTCGCCGACGCCCGCGCCGACCGCGAGCAGCATCAGGATCGTGTGCTGCTCGCCACGGTCCATCGGCAGATCGGTCCACACGAGCTCGCGACCATTCACGGTGGGCTCGGCCGGCTTGTCGTCGATGCGTGCGGATCCCGGCACGTAGCGGAAGCCCGCCGGGAACGTGTCCACGAGCCGCACGTCCTGTAACAGCGGCAGCTCGCCGGTGTTGCGCACCGTGATCGTGTAGGGCACGAGCTGACCGCGCGTCACGTCGAGGAGCGGTGTGGTCTTGGTCACCGCGAGCGCCGCGTCGAGCTGCGGATCGAGCGGAATGTGATTGTTGAAGATCTGGCTCGAGCCCGGCACGAAGCTGTCATCGAGCACCAGGTGCACGTAGTAGTTGGTGCCCGCACTGCGCAGCCGCACCGCAGGCGTTGGCGCGAACTCCGAGCCCTGCACCTCGCAGCGTTGCGCCGTGCCGGGGATCACATCCGCGGCGCTGCCCGGACAGTTGGGCACCGAAAAGCCCGCGGTGGTGGGACCTGACGTCGGCGGAATGAGCTGCGAGTAGCCCGCGACGTAGTTGGCCGAGGGTGCCGCAACGTCGATGAGGAAATCACCGCCATTGGGGCATGCCGGATCGGAGAAGTTGATGTCGAACCGGTAGTAACCGCTCGCGAGCGTGACCTGGCCCTGTTGCGCCGGATCGTAGAAGCAGCTCTGCGGGAGCGGCGTGAGGCTGCCGGCCTGCAACATCCTGAGGACAGCGCCCGCGATCGGTCCGCGCGAAATCGTGTTGTAGACGACCCCGTTCGGCTCGATCGGCAGATTGAGATTCTGCAGGTTGCTGCCTGACGGCACGATGATGTCGGAGATGCGCTGCAAGTCATTGGTGAAGGCCGACTGCGCACGACCGAGCTTGGCGGTGTTGGCCCCGGCACCGGGCGCAAGGAATCGCAATTCGTAGCGATCCGGCGTCTGGTAGTTCGGCACGATGCCGCTGATCTGGTAGACGCCGTTGACATCCGTCAGCACCGACTGCACGGGTTGATCGTTGCGGTAGAGCTGGGCCGTCCAGCCTTCGAGCCGGCGCTCGTTGACATCGATCACGCCGTTGAAATTGGCGTCGTGCCACGCGGTGCCGTTGAGGATGCCGACGCCTACGATGGCGCCGACGTCGATCGACACGCTCGCGGCCAGTGTCTGCACCGGATCGTTCCAGTAGACCGTCGCCGTGTTCGTGACCCGCGTGCCGAGCGCGAGGCCCGCGGTCAGCACCGCGCGGAAGCGCAGCAGCACCGATTGGCCCGGTTGCAGCGGACCGTTGCCGGTGGAGTAGTCGGCGGTCAGGAGCGATCCTGCGACCGTGATGCCTGCGGCCGTGCCGTTCATCGTCCACGACCCAGGCACGAACGTGAGGTAGCCCGCCTGCGGTACCGCGATGTCGTCGCGGATCACGACCGCATAAGCCGGCACCGTGCCGCTGTTCGTGACGGTGACGGTGTACTCGAGCGTCGCGCCCGCGAGGGCCGGGCCACCGCCGACGACGCCGACCTCCTTCACGATCTTGAGCGTCTGCAGGTCGCCGACGACCACCACGGTCGGCTCGGGCCCGGTCGCGGGATTGCCGTCGCCGTCGGTGAGCAGGTTCGGCAATTCCGTGCTCGAGACGGTGGCCTGGTTCGAAATCACCGTGCCGGGCGCGACGCCGTCGTTGACGCGCAGGTCGTATTGCACGACGGCCACCTGGCCGCCGCCCGACAGCGTGCCCGCACCAGGGCCGGGGAGCGGCGGGGTCAGGTTCGATGAGCTCACATCGATGCCCGCGACCATCGGCGACACGCCGCCGTCGGGTCGGCCCACGGGCTGGCCGTTCAGCGTCATCGAATCGGCGACGTACGTCGTGTTCGCAGGCACCGCGTCGCGCAGCATGGCGTGCGTGATCGGAGCCACACCGTTGTTGTGAATCCTGATCGTGTAGCGCAGCGTGTCGCCCGCGTCGACGAGGCCAGGCGACATGCGGTCGACCTGCAGCGCCACCGCCTTCTCGGCGTACAGCCGCTGCACGACGGTGACCGTGTGCGCGTCCTGGTGGTCCACGATGCCCACGGTGCCGTCGGTCACCGTGCGCGTGAAGACGGTGCGGGTGGGATTCGCAGCGGTGTCGTTGTACCACTGGGTCGCACCGGCCACGTTGGTCAACGTGATGCCGTTCTGGGAACCGGCGTCGAGTTGCGTGCGATATGCGATCATCAGGCGTTCGTCCACGCCGATCATGGAAGCGATGCTCGCACCCAGCGTGTTGAGCGTGAGCTCACACGTGGCAGCGTTGTAGACGAGCGAATAGTCCGTCCCCTGGGCCAGCGGACCCTTACCCGGCACCGGCGTAACGCCGTCGGCCGCGAACACGCGCGCACTCAACACCTGCGGCGTGGCGTCGCACATCCCCGCGTTCGGGCCGTCGGGGAGCCGGTCGACCAGCGTCACGTCGACCGCGGTGGACACCCCGATGTTGTGCACGTCGAGGAGGAAGTCGCCCGGCTCGCTCAGGTTCATCGTCGCCGGGCCCGACTTCGTGACCGTGAGCAGGGGTGCTGCGATGGTCAAGGGCGGCGTCACGCCTTTCTCACCCGGCAGGGGTTCGAAGAAGACCCCGTTGATAAGCCGGCCGAACTGCCAATTGGCTGTGTTGATAAACTGCTTTTCCGGCACGTTCACCGGCGTGTTGTTGAGCACAACCGTGATCTGGATGACGAACTGCCGCCCGGCGGTGACGATGGGAAAATTGTCGAAGGTGAGAAGCCCTCCGGCGTTGGAAAAACGGTGCGGAACCGGAGTGCCATCATCTACCCAGTTGATGGTGTGGCTTATAAAGGTGAGATCGACGCCCGTGGCGTTGAGGTCGTCTGTGATCGTGATGTCGTGCAGGTCGTTCACCGACCCA
>DATFRO010000010.1:0-10746 GCA_035263105.1 Steroidobacteraceae bacterium
TGCCAGTCCTTATAAGGGCTCAGCGCGAACTGAAAGATCACGACCGGCAGGTTCGCCATCGGCGCGTTGAGGTCGCGGCTCCAGAACTGGTTGTTGAGCGCCGTAAAAAGAAGCGGCGCGGTCTCGCCGCTGATGCGCGCCACGGCCAGAAGCAACCCGGTGAGGAGCCCGCTACGCGCGGCCGGGTAGATGACGCTCGTGATCGTGCGCCACTCGTGCACGCCGAGCGCGGTGGACGCGTCCTTCATGCCTTGGGGTACCAGGTGCAGCATGTCCTCGGTGGTGCGCACCACGACCGGGATCGCGATGACGGCGAGCGCCACGGCGCCCGCGATAGCGGAGAAGTGGCCCATGCGCACCACCATCACTTCATAGACAAAGAGTCCGACGATGATCGACGGCGCGCTGAGCAGCACATCGTTCACGAAGCGGATCACGACGCTGAGTTTCGCGGTGCGCCCGTATTCCGCGAGGTACGTGCCGGCGAGAATGCCGATGGGCGCGCCGAACAGGATCCCGAGCAGCGTCATGACGAAGCTGCCGTAGAGCGCATTGAGTAGACCGCCGGCGTTGCCCGGCGGCGGCGTCATCTGCGTGAAGAGCGCGAGCGAGATCCCGGAGAGCCCGTTCTTGAGCAGCGTCCAGAGAATCGCGCCGAGGCACGCGAGGCCGATGAGCGTCGCGGCGCCGGAGAGTGCGAGCGCGAGTGCATTCGTGAGTTTGCGGAATTGGTGACGGCTCATACGGCGGAGAACGCCTTGTGACTCAGCCGCTGCAGCATCAGACGCGCCGCGGCGATCACGGTGAAGGTGATGATGAACAACAGCACGCCCAGCGCGACGAGAGCGGACGTATAGAGATCACCGACGGCCTCGGTGAACTCATTGGCGATCGCGGCCGAAATCGTCGTGCCAGGCGCGAGAATCGAAGCGCTGATGCGATGCGCGTTGCCAATGACGAAGGTGACGGCCATGGTTTCGCCGAGTGCGCGGCCGAGGCCTAGCATGACGCCGCCGACCATTCCCGCGCGCGAATAGGGCACCACCACGTTCCAGATCACTTCCCACGTGGTCGCGCCGAGCCCGTAGCCCGATTCCTTGAGCACATCGGGCACCGTCTCGAACACATCGCGCATCACCGCCGAAATGAAAGGCAGCACCATGATGGCGAGCACGATGGCCGCGGTGAGCACGCCGATGCCGAACGGCGGCCCCTGGAACAGGCTCCCGATCAACGGGATCGGCCCGAAATGATCGATGAGCCAGGGCTGCACGTGCTGCTGCAAGATCGGCGCGAGCACGAAGAGACCCCAGATGCCGAAGATGATGCTGGGCACCGCGGCGAGAAGCTCGATCGCGATGCCCACGGGACGCTTCAGCCACTGCGGCGCGAGCTCGGTGAGGAAGATCGCGACGCCAAAGCCGATCGGCACCGCGAGCAGCATCGCGACGAAGGACGTCACCAGCGTGCCGTAGATCGGCGCGAGTGCACCGAACTTCTCGGTCACCGGATTCCAGATCTGCGTCGTGAGGAAACTGAGCTTGAAGTGCGAGAGCGCGGGCCACGCGCCTCTGACGAGCGCGATCATCACGCCGCCGAGCAGCGCGAGCACGAGGAGCGCCGCGATGAGCGTCGCGGCGTGAAACGCCACCTCGGCGCGCTTCTGTCGCGCGGCGTGCTGGGCACGGACCGCCCGCGAACGGGCGGTCCTCAGACGTACCGCATCATCCATGACGCTGCGTCGTTACTTCTTCTGCGCGCCGCTCATCGCGACCGACACGCCGTGGATGTCCTGCTTCCACGTCGAGCGGATCTGCGAAATCAGGCTCTCGGGCAGCGGCACGTAGTCGAGGTCCGCGGCCATGGAGCCACCGTTCTTGTACGCCCAGTCGAAGAACTTGAGCGCCGCGGCCACGGCCTCCGGATCGCTCGGGTTCGCGTAGACCAGGATGAAACTCGCGCCGGTGATCGGCCAGCTCGCGGCACCCGGCTGATCGGTGAGGATCAGGTAGTAGTTCTGCGCATGCTTCCAGTCCGCGCTCGCCGCAGCCGCCTGGAACGCCTTCGCATCCGGCGCCACGGTCTTGCCGTCCTTGTTGACCATCAGCGCATTCGCCATCCTGTTCTGCTTGGCGTACGCGTACTCGACGTAGCCGATCGCGCCGCCGGTCTGCGCCGTCATGTTGGCGACGCCTTCATTGCCCTTCGCGCCGATGCCGACCGGCCATTGCACGGAAGTGGCCGCGCCGATCGAGTCCTTGAACTTCGCGCTCGACTTCGACAGGTAGTCGGTGAAGAGGAAGTTCGTGCCCGAACCGTCGGAGCGGTAGATGGGCGCGATCGCGAGATCGGGCAGGTTGAGCTTCGGGTTGAGCTTCTTGATGCGCGCGTCGTTCCACTTGGTGATCTCGCCCATGTAGATCGAGGCGAGTGTCGCGCCGTCGAGCGTGAGCTGGCCCGCACCGACACCCTTGACGTTCACGACCGGCACCACGCCGCCAATGATCATCGGGAACTGCACCAGGCCGGCGTCCTTCAGGTCTTCGGGCTTCAACGGCATGTCGGACGCGCCGAACGTCACCGTCTTCGCCTTGATCTGCTTGATGCCGCCGCCCGAGCCGATCGATTGGTAATTGAGTCCGACGCCGGTCTCTTTCTTGTACGCGTCAGCCCACTTCGAATAGATGGGGTAGGGGAACGTCGCGCCCGCACCCGAGATGTCCGATGCTCGTGCGTCCGCTGCGACGATGAGTGTTGCCGCGGTGCTGGCGACGAGCGTCGCCGCGGCGCTGAGGAGTCCTTTCCTGAATCGCTGAGTCCACATGATTGCCTCCTGGGCTCTTGCCAAGAGGCCGGAGTTGATTACAAGAGTGTGTCAAACAGATTTCACCGGCAGCGCGCGGCGCGTTGCTGAACGCGCAGGCGGCGGATTTTGCTGAGCACGCCGCCGTACTTTAAATTTCGTTAATGCCGCGGCTGCAGCGGCGCACACGCAAGACTGTTCAGCTTCGCGCGCGGAGGAGGCACGTTCCGATGGCTACTGCGCTGTACCACCCGATTCCCGGACTCGCCGAGATCACGCTCGACGTGGCGATTCGGGATCGCTGTCCGGCGCACTTTCACGAGCGCTACGCGGTCGGCATCTTTCGCGGCGCGGGTGCGACCCATTGTCGCGGTCGCCACTGGTCGGTCACGCCGGGCCGGATCGTCGTGCACCGTCCAGGCGAGGTGCACTGGGGAGAGGCCGAGGGCGAATGCAGGCAGGATTTCCTGTACGTCGCGCCGGAATTGCTCACTGAGCACTTCCGATCCACCGAGCCGCATTCATTCCCCACGCCTGTCATCGACGACCGGGCGTTGGCAGTGGCGCTGGTGGCGGCGCCCGTCGACGGAGTCGGCTGATTCGCCCAGAGCACGTGCGTTCAAGACTCGCGCGTGTTGCTGCGCGAGACTTGCTATCCGTTCGCTCGGAGCCCTTGATGCGCCATCCCGGCTTGCTCGTCACTGCACTCGCGCTTGGGTTCGTACTCGGCACTCCGGCGCACAGCGCCGACCCCGAGTCGCCGCTCATGCGCGAGGTGATCGAGGCGCTGAACACTGGCGATCAGGCAGGCTTCGAGCGTTTCGCGCGCGAGCACTACTCGAGCGCCGCTCTCGCTGAAACCCCGGCTGACGAGCAGGCGGACGCGCTCGCGCGGATCTATGTGGAAACGGGCGGTCTGGTGCTGGAGCGCATCGTCGCCGAGCACGAGGGCTGGGTGCAGGCGGAAGTGCACGACAGCATCGGCGCGGTTCGCTACTGCGCAACGCTGCGACAAGTGGATCAGGACGGTCGGACGCTGGCGAGCGGATTCAGTCTCAAGGGTCTTTATCCCGGCGGTCCAGCGCTGAGCGATCCGACGCCCCGCGAGGTTGCGCAATCCGTTGGCGCGCTCGCAGCGGGCTACGCGCGACGTGGCGACTTTTCGGGCGTCGTGCTGCTCGTGAAGGATGACCGGATCATCCTGCACCGCGCTTACGGCTCCGCGAGCCTCGCCTACGAGCGTCCGATGACTCTCGACACCCGGCTCAACATCGCGTCGATCGGCAAGAGCATCACCGGAACTGCAATCGCGCAGCTCGTCGAGGCGGGTCGCTTGTCGTACGACGATGTGGTCGGCAAGTATCTGCCCAACTATCCCGACGCCGGCGTGCGCGATCGGGCGACGGTGCGGCAGCTCCTGTCGCACACATCGGGGCTGGGTCCCGAGGACTACTACCAGCGCCCGCAATGGGCGGCGGCCCGGCCCAGCCTGCGCAGTGTCGCGGACTATCTCGCACTGGTTGGCGACACTCCGCTCGGTGCGAAGCCGGGCGAGTACCTCTACTCGAACTCGGGCTACGTGCTGCTCGGCGCAATCGTTGAGCGCGTGAGTGGACAGAGCTTCTACGACTACGTGCAGCACCAGATCTTCGAACGCGCGGGCATGACGCGCGCCCTGTATCACGAGATGGACGCGGAGGATCGGGATGTCGCCACGCCGCTTACGAACCTATTTCCGAAGGGCGAAGGTTACGTGTTTCGGCTCGGCCGTCCGCGCAGCGCCGTCTATGAGCTTCCCGCGCGCGGCGGCCCACAGGGCGGCGCGTACCTCACTGCGGCGGACCTGTTCGCGTTCGTCCGCGCCCTGCGGGGCGGCAAGTTGATCAGCGCGGACTCGCTGGCACTGATGATGACTGCACAAAGCCAGGAGGGTGCGGGTGCGCGGGGGCTCGCAGGCGAAGTGCGTGAAGGACTAGGTCTCGAAGTAATCACGCAGAACGGTCACCGGCTCTACGGTCATACCGGGGGCGACCTTGGCGTGGCCTCGCTGATGTACTGGTTCCCGGATACCGGCTACACGACCATCGTGCTGAGCAATCGCGATCCGCGCGCCGCGCGTGTGATTGCAAACGTTTCGCGCACGCTCCTGACCCGTCGCACGATCGGCGGCGCGACGCCTCCGTCGCAGGCGTGCGTGCCACCGGCGGAGTGAGGCGCGATTGCGAAACTAATCGCGCCGTCGACAGCCCTTCCCGGCATGACCGCGTGCCGAGCGCAGCCGTCGCCTATCGCGCGACCGGCGCGAAGTTCCACGTCGCGGTTGTGGTCGCGGGCTTCTGGGCAACGGAGGTGAGGAGCAGCAAGTAACTCTGAACGATGACGGGGTTGGTGCGCGTCACTTCTTCCGGCGGCACGGTCTGCACTTGCCAGCTCGGCAGGCAATTCTTCAGCGAGCTGCGCGTGGCGACGCGCATGACCTTCACCTGGCCCGGCCTGAGATCTCCGGGTCGCAGGCTCGTGTAGCACATCTTGACGAGCGGATTCTTCGGCGGCATGTCGATCGACAGGTAGTCGATCGTGACCACCTGCTTGCTCAGGTTGGCCAGCTGCACATACATGCCGTCCTTGCGATGGATCGGCTCGATCCTGACCAACCCGGTGCCTGGCGGTCCGCCGAATGCCACGTCGCTCGCGAGCAGCGCGAGTGCGATGAGTACTCCTCTATTCAGCATTGCAGCGCGCCTCCGTGTAGTGATCCACGCACCAGTTGACCTCGTTGAATGCATCCTTCTGCGCCTGGCTCCATTGATTGCTCATGACCGTCGGGTTCGTGCCGTTGGTGAGCGGCATCCAGTCGACGATGAACTTCGCGATTCCCTTCCACGAGTTGATGCCGATGCGATGACAACTCACGCACAGGGTGGCGTTGGCCGGCTTGACAGCGTGCGTCGCCGGGCCCAGGAAAATGCCGAATGCATCGAACCGGTACGGCCCGAGTGGCTGCCAGCCCCCGCTTCCGACGGCCTGCGAAACATACGGCGACCAGATGAAGGCATCGGCATCGTGACAGTTGACGCACGGAATCCCGCCCGGCCCGCCTGCCCAGCGTTCCTTGAATTCCTGCGGCGGCTGGAATGCCGTGTGCGTGTCCAACCAGACGTTCGATGCTGCCTGCGAGGAACTCATGGGGCTGGGCACGAGCGTGCCATCGATACCCGCCTCGATGCGCGACTGGTAGAAGCACGTCATCCCGGAGGTGTTGTCGTGTTGGATCATCGCGATGTCGTCGAAGATTGTGCTGTTCGCCGGGCGCGCGTGGTATTTGCGGCAGATCGCCACGGTCTGCACGTCAGCGCGCTGGGTGTCGATGCGCACCAGGCGCGAGAACGGCACGCACTGGCCTTCGTTCGAGAGGCCGAGCACGACGGGCTTGTCGCAGTTGCCGACGGCGGTTGTCTGGACGACACCATTGAACGTGATCGGCAACTCCGTTCCTGTCATGCAGTTGAAATCAGGAATCGTACTGATCATGGCGGCACAGGCCTGGGCGTACTCGAGCCGGTTTGCCACGGCACAGACGATTGCGCCGTCACTGTTGGCGAGATCGCGCGTGCAACTCGGATAGTTGAGGAAGCCAACCTGCATCCACGTGCCATCCAGCTTCTGGCAGCGTGCGAACAAGTCCGAGCCGCGGACCCAGATGTTGTCGCACGACGCGGTGTATGAGCCCGACGGTGGCTGCGCGAACGTGCAGGTCAGCGTGCCATCGTTGTTCCACACGTCGCCGACGCAGTTGCGCCACTGCGCGAGCGACGTGACGTGGAAGTTACCCCTGCCGTCCTGGCAACTGGCGTGAAGCACCAGCTGCTCTGCCCAGACATCCCGGCACGTCTGCTCGTATGAGCCGGTTGGCGGGTTGGCAAAGTTGCAGGCGAGCACGCCGTCGAGATTGGCGATGTCGCCGATGCACAAGGCGAAGCCTTGCAGGCGCGCGTTGACGAAGTTGCCCGCGCGGGTGCGACATTGCGCCACCAGCACCACGTTGAGCACGTTGATCTGCTGGCAGCTCTGCTGGTAGGAGCCGGGCGGAATGACTTGCGCGTCACTGCGGACCGGAATGAGGCAGAGCAGGGCGGCAAGCACTGCGATGCACGGCAACCGATCGCGAACAAGGTTCGACATCTCAAGCCCTCCTGGCGAAGAGTGCGCGACCTCGAGTCCTGGCAGACGAGCGGTTCGACGTTCGAATTCTTGCGCTCGCTTGGGTGATAGAAATACGCCGAAGCGAAAGTTTGTCAAGATGGAATCGCGATGTTGCGATTGACGTGCGATGCCTCGACATCTCGCAACAGATAGTCAGATTGGCTACGCGCGTTGGTGCGCTGATGAAGCGTCAGAATCGATAGCGGGCCTTGACGAGGAGCTGGTCGCTGTCGCGCAGGCTGAACGCTGAAGAAAAGAGCTGGTTGAGCCCGGACTCCGACGGGTTGTCCTCGAACGTGATGCCGCCGCGGCTGTAGACGATGTAGAAGTCCGACTGCGGCGCGAACGTCCAGCGATAGCGGATTTGCAGGCCGAGATTGTTCACCTGGAAGTCCGGTACGACGTCTGCGCTTTCGACCAGGTCGCCGGACGGCGCGATGCGATACGGAATTGCGTTCCACGCGTCGAGACCGAGCCACTGGAACTTGAGGCGCAACTCCTGGTTGAACGCCGGAAACCAGTTGAGATCGAAGCCGACGACGGCCTCCTTGCGATGAAAGCTCGCGAGCAGGTCGTCTTCCCGCCAGATGAGCCAGTCGCGACTCCAGTGCATCACGATGCGCACGTCCGCGTTGAGGTTGTCGCGTGGGAAATACTCGATCTTGCTTTCGACCTCGAAGGCGTTGTCGTTGTTGCCCTCCTGGAGCAGGGTCGCGCGTCCGTAGGCGCGCCATTTGCCGAAGCGCGCGCTCTGGTACTGCTGCTCCAGCGACTTGAGGCGCGCATCGACGTTGACGTTGCCATGGCCGCGCGAGATGAGATCGTCGACGCCTTCGCCGGTGATCTCGATCTGGCTGGTGAGCGTCGCGCCGGAGCGCTGCTGTGCTTCGCGGAAGAGACCGACGTAAGGCGCGAGACGATCCCCGGAGTCGTTCCAATTGCCTTGCGTCTCGAGACGCCACGAGACACCGGCACGCCGGTCGCTCTCGGCAAACTCGCGAAAGCGCCGCGAGATGGAGTAGAGCACCCGGTTCCAGCTCGGGCGTTCCTGGAATCCGAGATCGTTGAAGTCGAGGTCGCCGCTGTAGTGGGTGAGCGAGGACTCATGCTGCCAGTCGGGGGAGGGCGTGTAGCTCGCCTTCAGCACAGCGCCGTCGCCGTTGTGGTGCACGCCCGCATCATCGACCAGGCTCGCGATCATCTCGGCCTGCAGGGAGAGCCGCGGGTCCGGCCGCCAGATGACGTCGCTCGAGTGCACCTGCGCGTTGCGATCGAGGAAGGGCCGGTCGGTCCACGTGCCGAGGTAGCCCACCGTCCAGTTGCCGACGGTGTACCGCAGCCGGGGCGCAGCGAATGCGCGACCGATGTCGTCGCCGTAGTCGTGCTCGACCGCGGACAGGAGCCCAAAGTCGAGCTGGCCGACCGTACCATTGAATTTCACGGCCCCATCGATTTCTGCGGCGCGCGTCGGATCGTCGTCGCGCGGACCGCCGACACGCCGCGTGTAGACCAGGCGGTCGTCGCCCACGACGCGCACGTCGAAGAGCGCCTGGTTCTCGGCGAAGAACGGCCGCTTGTCGCTGAACAACACCTCGATAGCGTTGAAATTGACGACCAGCTCGTCGGCTTCGACCTGGCCGAAATCGGGATTGAGCGCAGCAGTGAGCTGGAAGCTCCCGGACGGTTTCCAGAGGATGTCCGCACCGGCTTTGAAATCCGATTGGTCCATCGCCCAGTCATTCGAGACCGTCACGTACGGGAAGACGTGGAACAGAGACGACTGGTACTGGTCGATCTCGACTTTCGGAAACTCGGAGAGATAGCGCGGTCGCGAAAAGCTCTTGCCTTCGAGCGCGCTGCGCTCCTGCGTCTGGCCGATCACGCGATCGAACATGATCCCGACGGTGCGCTTGGGGGTGTCTGGATGCTTCATGCTGGCGAGCGTCCACGGCAGCAGCATCTCGACATACCAGTCGTCCTGCTCGTCGCGCACGGCGTATGCAACGTCACCGTCCCAGTCGGTGCTGTAGAGGTTCTCGTTGGTGATGGTGGCGTCCTGGTAGGACCCCGCCAGCGCGATGGTGACGTTGTAGGCGACCTTCGCGTCGGCATCGAGGTCGACGTAGACATTCACTCGATCGCCATTGTTGTCGACGTCGCGCGGCGTCTGTTCCTTCTGGCGCGGCGTGCTCGCCGGCTGCACGCAATGAAAGCCGACGACGATGCCTTCGGGCGTGCCGAGCAGGCGCACCTCGGTTGGATGACGCGGCGTGCCGAGGGTGTAGGGTTGCGTGACCCGAAAGTCGGTGAAGACCTGCGCACGCTCCCATTCCGGTTCGTCCAGCCGCCCGTCGATCTTGATCGCGCCGAGCGCGCACGGCGCCGCGAGAACGAGCGCCATGCCGAGGCCCCATCGCTGATCCCGTGTCGCCATGCCCAGTCTGCCGCCCGCGCGCATGCGAAACGCGTAAACATAGCGACCGTTGGTTGATGCGGCCATCGAGATTCCCTGAACCCGACGTAATCTCTTCTTATCGCGCCCCGCCGGGCTCACGTTCCCCAAGCGGCGCGTTCGTGGCGATCTGCTATGAGTCAGCGGCGAACCCAAGGTTCCGCCGGGTTACCCCGGATCTCGCATACGTTTGCGGCGTGCGTGTACGCTACGGGTCCCAATGCAAGAGGAGGGGAGCCGGTGGCCGAGCAAAAGCCGTTTCAACATCACCGCTGGACCAACGTTCCGGAAGAGCCGCTGAAAGGCACGATCACGCGCCGCATGATCACCGGCGAGCGCACGATGATCGCGCAGATCGTGCTCAAGAAAGGCGATTTCGTTCCCCAGCATTTTCATCACAACGAGCAGGTCACCTACATCATCAGTGGCGCGCTGCTCTTTCACCTCGGCGCGAAGGGCGAGCACGAGCTCATCGTGCGCGCCGGTGAAGTGCTGGTGATCCCGTCGAACCTGCCGCACTCGGCACGCGCGCTCGAGGACACTCTCGACGTCGACGTGTTCACGCCGCCGCGCGAGGACTGGCTCAACAAGACGGACGATTACCTGCGCAAGGACACGTGAGCGTGACCTGCAGGAGCTGAAGCGTCGGAGAGTCGAACCGTGCGTGAATTGCGCTGGTACGTGGTCGAGGCACGCTGATCGTGGCCGTGGTGATCATGTTGCGCGAGATCGGCGGGCCGGAGGTGCTGCGCGTCGAGGAAGTCGCTGTCGGCGCGCCGGGGCCGGACGAAGTGCGGCTGCGCCAGACCGTCATCGGCGTGAACTTCCACGACACATATGTTCGAAGCGGTCTCTACAAGACGCTGACCCTTCCCGACATTCCGGGTGTCGAAGCGGTGGGCGTCGTCGAGGCCGTCGGATCACGTGTCACCGAGTTCAAGCCGGGCGATCGCGCCGGGTACATCACGGTGGCCTACGGCGGCTACGCGTCGGAGCGACTCATCCGCGCGGAGCGGCTGATCAAGTTGCCGCGCGATCTCGATGATCGAGCGCTCGGTGCGGCGCTGGTCAAGTCCCTCACCTGCGTCATGCTTCTCACCAAGCTGCGGCCGCTCAAGCGCGGCGATACCTGTCTCATTCACGCGGCGGCAGGCGGCGTCGGCTCGCTCTTGTGCCAGTGGGCGCATCACATCGGCGCGCATGTGATCGGCACCGCTGGGAGCGAGGAGAAGGCCGCGATTGCGCGCAAGAACGGTTGCGACGACGTGATCCGCTACACGCAGGAGTC
>DATFRO010000011.1:0-15730 GCA_035263105.1 Steroidobacteraceae bacterium
TCGGCGCGATCGAGCTCGAGCCGCGCGCCGACGGCAGCTCACGTGCATTCGAGCTCTTCACGCGCAGTTTCGACGAGGGGTTGCTGACGCGTGTGACCGGCCATGTGCTGGCGCTGTCACCGCCGCTCATCATCGAGAAGACTCACATCGACGAGCTGTTCGGCCGGCTCGCCGAGATCATCAAGACGCTGCCGTGAAAAGAGAGAGGGCGCGAAGCCCTCTCTCCTCACTGAACTAGCTGCCCTTCTCCCACGGGAACGTGGTCGAGATCGAGAAGATCACGCGACCTTCGTTGTTGAAGGCATCGCCCCGCTCGGTGAAGTCCGCATCGTTGTCGACCCACTTCAACAACAGGTTGAAGTTCCCCAACGCGTAACCGACGCCCACCGAGTAGTCGAAGTTCTCCCCGTAGGCGGAGTCCTTCCAGTAGTCGCCGAAGTTGTAGCCGAGATGCAGGTGGACCGAGAAATTGGCCGGCAGGTCATGATCGAAGTTGCCTTCGAAGTACCACGCATCGGTGTTGAGATTACCGTAGTCGTTCGTGTACCAGAGCTTCGCGCCGAATGACCGGAAATTGCCGCCGACGTAGATCTCCGGATACTGCACGTCGTCGCCGTCCGGCCAGTAGTAGTAATAGACAAATCCCGCCGACCAGCCGAAGCTTTTCTCCGCGTCCCCGCCGGTGATCCCGAAGTACGCGTCCGTTTCCCAGTCAGCGTCCGTTCCAGGCCCGAAGTCCAGGCTGGAGCTCGCCCACAAGCCGGCGTAGAAACCGCTGTCGTGAGCCCAGTCGATACTGCCTTGCAGGGCCGGATCGGTGCCCGACAAGCTGATGCCGCGAAAATCGTAGTCATTTACCGCAGTGACCGTTCCGGTCAGCTGCGCATGCGCCACCCCTGTTGCCAGGAGCAGACCTGCCGCGATCGCAATGTGGCTTCGCATGAACATCTCCTCGTTACAGTGGAAGTCCGAAGAGACCCCCTACCACGCGGGCTGCATCATAACAGCGCGCGTTACATGCGGCACGCGCAGGCGATTTCGCATCGCCTCGCGCACGAGCAGCGCGGATCCGGAGAGCTCCGAGGTCGCTGCTCCGGATCCGCGTGCCGGGGGGACAATTTTTCTGTACATGCGCAGCGTCTTTGCAGAAAGCATGCCACGCGCGCGTGCGCCTCACTGGGACGTGCGCTCACGCTGCGGACGCAGTGCAAGCGGGGTTCTGCACGAAGATCGGGCAGCAACTGCCGCGCATGCACCGATGCGAGCGCGCGGCGCAGCGCGTGCACGCGCCGAAACGGCGCGTGCTTGCCTCAGGTTGGAGCGGACGGCTGGAAGATCACGTAGAACTTGCTGCAGTCCTCGATCACTTCCCAGGTCCCGGCGAATCCACCGGGCACCACGAAGCTGTCGCCCGCCACGAACTCCCACTGCTCGCCGCCAGTATTGGTGATGCGCACGCGGCCCCTGGTCATGTGGCAGAACTCGTGCTCGACGTAGCTGATGCGCCACTTGCCACGCGTGCTCGACCAGACGCCGGCGAAGAACTGGTTGTTCGGATCAGTGTAGTGATTCCACAGCGTGAGCTGCGGCTCGCCCGCGAGAAGTGTCTTCGGATCAGGAGTCGACGCTTCGGGGGTGACGGGATTGCGAAACGAGACGATCTGCGAGGAGGTTGCTTTCATGGGCGGCTCGCGGGTCGGAGTTCGGGGCGGCATCAGGGTTGGAGCGCCGAGCGTCGCGCCACAGTTGGCGGGCTGTCAAGAAGCGCAACGCTCGTGGCCACCCCGAACTCCGGAGCCGTCACGGATCGGGCGGCGAATCGGCGGCGCTCTGCGCGACCTGCGCGTTCGCACCCTCGAGCGTGATCACCACGCGGCGGTCGAGTGCATAACCATCGACATCGCCCTGCGAGGTCGTCACGCCGTCCTCGCCGTGCGCGACGATCGTGATGCGCTGGCTGTCGATGCCACCGGCCTCGAGTGCGCTTTTCACCGCGGCGGCGCGCTCGTCGGAGAGCTTGAGGTTCTGCTCCGGCGTACCACGCGGATCCGCATAACCGTCGAGCTTGACGCTCACGTCCGGCACGCCTGCCAGCGCCTGCGCCAGCTGCGTGAGCTGCGCTTCGGTGTCGCCGCTCAGCGTGCTGTCGTTGGTGCGGAACAGGACATCGCCACGCATGGTCTTGCGCACCGCGACCGGCAGCGGCTGCGACCGGATCTCTTCGCTCAGGTCAGCGACGCGCTGCTGCGAGCCGCGCAGCTCGGCGGCGAGCTGCGTAATGGTCTGGTCGGATTCCTTGAGGCGTTGATCGAGCGTCGCGATCTGCTGCTTCCTCGCATCGCCGCGCTGGCCCAGGAGGCTTCCGAGCGTCGCGCCGACGACTGCGCCGAACGGGCCGCCGGCCAGCGCGCCGATGGCCATGCCGCTGAACACGCCGATGGCCTCTTCCTTCTGGCTCGGCTTGGCACCGTCCGGCGCCGCATTCGCAATGCCGGATGTCGCCAGGGCTGCGAGCCCCACGCCGGCGATGATTCTGGTCAGGATCGGTTTCATGTGAGTTCTCCAGTTGCCCACGGGGTTTTGCATCCAGGGTGTATTGCAACCGGGGATTGCGCCGTGCGCAGGCCGCAATTGCGTCGCGCTGCCGAAGAATGCTGGCGAATTGTGGCGGCTTTGACGGCCCGGGCGGCGGGCGAAACAATGCGGCATGCCGATCATCGAATGCGATCCCTGGCGCGAGCAGTATTTCGCGCGCGTGCCGTGTCCGGATGACGTCGTGGTGCCCACCGACGACGTCGAGAGCTGGCGCCTCTTTCCCGCACAGCGCTGGGTGTTCAACAAGCTCCTGATCTGCGAGACGCAGCACCTCGAGCACGGCCCACACGGCGTCGAGCCGACGCGGTTTCCGGTGTTCAGCAAACCGATCTACAACCTGCGGGGCATGGGCGCGGGAAGCTGCGTGATCCGCAGCCGCGATGAGCTGCTCGCAGCGCAGACACCCGGGCACATGTGGATGACGCTGCTCGAAGGCGAACACCTGAGCACGGACGTCGCGGTGGTCGGTGGCGAGTCCACGTGGTGGCGTCATGCGCGTGGCGCCACCGCAGGCGCTGGCACGTTCGATCACTGGCTCGTGATGAGCGCGGCTCGCCCGGAGCTCGAAGCGACGCTCTGCGAGTGGCTGCGCGAGCACCTTGGCGACTACACGGGAATGGTGAACTTCGAGACGATCGGCGGCGCCATCATCGAGTGCCACCTGCGCTTCGCCGATCAGTGGCCGGATCTGTACGGAGGCGATCCCTGGGTCGCCGCGGTCGTGGACCTCTACGCCACAGGCCGATGGCGCTACGACGATGGCCGCCGGCGCGATGGATTCAGCGTGGTCGCGTGGGGGCCGCATTCCGCGCCGCGCCGCGCGCCGCCGCCGGCGCTCGTGTCCGGGCTGCTCGAGGATCCGGCGCTATCGAGCGTGCAGATCACCTTTCACACGGACGACGCGCACGCGACACACGCGATGCCGCCAGGCGGCTTTCGCCTGGCGGTCGTCAACTGCTGGGACCTGGAACAGGGCCGCCGGGCCGCCGACGCGTTGCGCGCGGCGATCCTCGGGGCTTTCGCAAGCGCAGCGCCTAATCGTTGAACTTGCGTTGTTCCGGATTCGGCGGCTTCGGGATCTGCATGCGCCCGCCGCGATAGCCGGGGCCGCGCACGAAGCGTCCGGGTTTTGCGCCGGTGTGCTCGCCGTTCGCGAGCACCTGCACGCCGTTGACGAACACATCCACGACACCGGTCGAGTACTGGTGCGGCTTCTGGAACGTCGCGAGGTCCTGCACCTTGGCGAGATCGAAGACGACGAGGTCCGCGAAGCAGCCCGACCGCAGGCAGCCGCGGTCCTTCACGCCGAAAGTTTCCGCCGGCAGCTGCGTCATGCGCCGCACCGCGTCCTCGGGCGTCGTCACTTTCTCGTCGCGCGCGTAGTGACCGAGAAAGCGAGCGAATGCACCGTAGGCTCGCGGGTGCGGATTCTGCAGCAGGAACACGCCTTCCGGCGCCATCGAAGCCTCGTCGGAACCGATGCTCACCCACGGCTGCTTCAGGCCGAGCCGCACGTTGTCTTCCGACATGAGGAAGTACGCAGTACCGACGCGCGTGTGATCCTCCACCACCAGGTCCATCGCCGTTTCCTCCGGCGACTTGCCGCGCATCTTCGCCACTTCGGCGAGCGACTTGCCGGTGAGCGGCTTGAGCGCCGGGTTCTTGAAGGCGATGAGGAGCAGCCGATCCGCTGAGCCCGCCGCGAGGTACAGGTTCTCCCACTCCGGCGAGCGTGTGCGCATCTCTGCCGCCACGCGCTTGCGCACGTCGGGTTGCTTGAGTCGCTCGACCCAGGCATCGAGGCCGCCTTCCTGCACCCACGGCGGCATCGCCGCATCGAGTCCGGTCGCGCCCGCGGTGTACGGATACATGTCCGCCGTGAGCTTCACGCCGGAGCGGCGCGCCGCTTCGATCCGCTCGATGCCCTGCGCCATCTTCGGCCAGTTGCTCTCACCCGCGGCCTTGAGGTGAAAGATCTCGGCACGGATGCCCGCTTCGCGCGCGATGCGCACGGTCTCGTCGATGGCCTCCAGGAACCGATCGCCTTCGCTGCGCATGTGCGTGGCGTAGACGCCGTCGTAGCGCGCCGCGACCTTGCACAGCTCGATGACCTCTTCGGTCGACGCGAAGCTGCCGGGCACGTAGATGAGTGCGCTGCCGACGCCGAGCGCGCCCTCCTCCATCGCCTGCTGCACCAGCGCCTTCATGCGCTCCATCTGCTCGGGCGTCGCCTGCTTGTTCGCGTAGCCCAGCTCGTGCGTGCGAATGGTGGCTGCACCGACCAGTGATGCGACGTTGGTCGAGATGCCCTTGCGTTCCAACCCCGCCAGGTACTCGCCGAGCGTGGTCCAGTCGATCGGGTACTTGATGTCCGCTTCCTGCTTGAGCGCTTCAGCTTTCATGCTGTCGTTGAGCGGTCCCATCGAGCCGCCTTCACCCATGATTTCCAGCGTCACGCCCTCCCGGATCTCGCCCTGCGAGCGGCCGTCCGCGATCAGGGACTCCTCGGAATGCGCCAGGACATTGATGAATCCCGGCGCCACGACCTTGCCGTGCACATCGAGAGTCTTCTTCGCAGTCGCCTTGGACAGATCACCGACGGCGACGACGCGATCACCGCGCACGCCGACGTCGGATACGAAGCCGGGCTTGCCGCTGCCGTCATAGACGGTGCCGCCCTTGAGAACCAGGTCAAAGGAATCCGTGGCACGTCCGGGCTGCGCCCCGCAGGACCCGATCAACAGCGCCAGGACGATGCACGACCAGCGATACGTCATTGTGCTTTCCCCCGAGGAGCCAGGCGCGCAATCATACGGGATCAGGGACCGCTGCAGGCGTTTCGCTCGACTCATGACCTCCGCATCATTGCTCGCATACCTGCGAGGCCCGCTGCGCGCCGCGCCGTTGCTGCTGATCGCCGTGTTCGCGGTTCTGCTGACCCTGGCATCGCGCGCGGGCCTGCTGGGACTGCCGCTCGCCCTGATCCTGCTGTCCTGGTTCCTCAAGTACGCATTCGTGGTGCTGGATGCGGCGGCACGCGGATTGCGCGAGCCGCCGGTGCTCTCCATCGAGATGGTGAACCCGGCGAGCGAGCAGCGCCCGCTCGGCCAGCTCCTGATCATCGGCGTGTTCTACGCGGCGAGCGGCGCACTGACGACGCTGCTCGGTGCGAAGGTGGTGTTGTGCCTGCGGGTGCTGGGCCTTCTCGTGCTGCCGGCGTGCATCGCCGTGCTCGCCAGCACCGGCAGCATTCTCAGCTCCATCAATCCGCGCATGCTGGTGGGGATGATTCGCAGACTCGGCTGGGACTATCTCCTCATCTGGGGAGCGATCGCCGTGCTGGCGCTGGCGGCGATCTATGTCAGCCGGCAGCTTGTCGGCTCACCCTTCTTCGGCCTGCCGCTCGCCATCGGATGCCTGATGTACGGCTGGCTCGCCGTCTTCAGCATCATCGGCGGCGCGCTGTACGAGCGCCGTCACGAGATCGGGCACGACGTGTGGCGTTCGCCCGAGCGTGAGCAGACGCGCACCGAGTACGACGTGGGCCGGGAGCACGCGCGCTTCATCGACGAGTTGTACGGCCACTGGCGTGGCGGGGCTTACAAGGAAGCGCTGCAGGCGGCCGAGAACCGGCTCGCCAACCGCCATCACTCGCTCGAAGAATACGCATGGCTCTGCACGGCGCTGCTGCGCTGGCCGGATCGGCGACTGGCATCGCGACTCGCGCAGGACTATATCCAGCGCCTGCTCGCCGCGCGCCAGCCTTCCGCGGCACTCGCGGCGGCGCGGCGCCACCTGGATGCCGACCCGGACTTTCGGCCCGCCACCGCGGCCGAGTTGCTGCGGCTCGCCGGGCTCGCGCGTGATGGCGGCGATCGCAGTCTTGCGCGCGCGTTGCTCATCGACTTCGAGCGGCATTTCCCGAACGACCAGGCGGCATCGGCCGTGGCCGAACTGAGTCAACAGCTCAGCCGTTGATCGCTGAGAGCCGAATGAGATTCAGGGCTGGCGAGGCACGCCGGGGACGCCGGTCGCGCATTCGAGCGCCTTGCGATCCCAATGACCGAGGTCCGCAGCCGCATCGTACGTGCTCTGCAGGAAGCTCATCAGCGTCTGCTCAGGTGAGGGGGCACTGCGCACGATTTCGTACGGCAGCGTGAACATGCCGAGTTGCTCGTGATAGGACGCTCCGCGCGGCAAGACCGGCGCTTTGCTGAAGCTGCCCGGCTCCGGGTACGCATAGGAGTAGAACGCCGCGTCGTCCACACCGTCGCCGCCCGGCCAGAACCCGGCGCTGCTCACTTCGTGCGAATACGCTTCCTGCACGACGGCACCGGGCAACCCCGGCGTCGTGCCGCCGCGAAACGGCGCGCGCCGCCCGGAAAAGCGCGTCACCGCGAGATCGAAGCTGCCCCAGAAGAAGTGCACCGGGCTGACCTTGCCGAGAAACCCGCTGCGAAACAGCGTGAACACGCGATCGATCTGCAACAGGGCCTGCCAGAAGCGCTGCACCGCCGGCGCATCGTAGGCACGATGCTCGCGGTCCCGATCGAACGGTACCGGATTCGCGACCTCGTTAGGCGTGCGATGGATGCGCACATCGATGTCGAGCGCACCGAGCAGCTGGAACAGGGTCGCGTAGAAATCCGCCACGGTCTGCTCGATCAACGGCATCGAGCGGCTGCGGCCGTCGCCTGCGCGCACCATCAGCTGGTGCTCCACGAAATCGAAGTCGATCTGGAAACTCTGTTCGCGGTACGGAATCGGGCCGGTGGTCAGCCCGCGTCCCGACACATAGAGCGTCACGTGCCAGGAGTGATTGATCCACGGCGTCTGCGCGAGGCGGATCTTGCCGACGATCTGCGTGCGCAGCTGCAGGTTGGTGCAGGTGTCACGCCAGGCGCGATACGGCAACGCGGGCCACGCTGGCATCAGTTGCGCGCTCCGGGAGCCGACTCGGTCGCGCTCGACGGTTGCGCCTGCTTCAGCCGCTCGATGATGCGCGTCCAGTATTTCGGCGAGCGCGTGTTGCGCGCGGTCACCGCGTACACCGCAGGCACGACCACCAGCGTCAGCACCATCGACAGCATCACGCCCCACATCACCACGACACCGATTGCCTGGCGGCTTTCGGCGCCCGCACCGTGCGCCAGCAACAACGGAATCGAGCCGAAGGCGCTGCACAGGCTGGTCATGAGCACGGGGCGCAGGCGCGTGAGCGAGGCCTGCCGCACGGCGTCCACGAACTCGACACCGCGATCGCGCAGCTGGTTGGCGAACTCCACGATCAGCACACCGTTCTTGGCCGCGAGCCCGACCAGCATGACGATCGCGATCTGGCTGAAGATATTGATGGACATGCCATAGAGCCACAGGCCGACGATCGCGCCGACCATCGCGAGCGGCACGGTGGTCATGATCACGAACGGCAGGGTGAAACTCTCGAACTGCGCCGCGAGCACCAGGAACACGATCAGGAGCGCGCCGAGGAAGGTCCAGTAGAGCGCGCTGCTCGACTTGAGGTACTCGCGCGACTCGCCGTCGAAGGCAAGTTTCGCGCTCGGCGGCAGCTCCTCCTTGACGGCCTGGCGGAAGAACTCGATCGCCTCGCCCATCGAGTAGTTGTTGGCGAGCCCGGCGCTCACCGTGATGGCTCGCAGGCGGTCGAAGCGGTTGAGCTGTGTCGCGGTCGCGGACTCATCGAGCCGCACCATGCTGCTCAACGGGATCAACTCGCCGGTGCGGTCGGAGCGCACGTAGAGGTTATCGAGGTCGTTGGGTGAAGCGCGATCCTGGCTCCGGCCCTGCAGGATCACGTAGTACTCGCGTCCCTGCTTGATGAAGGTGGTCACGATGCGCGAGCCCAGCATGGTCTCCAGTGTGTGACCGATGGTCTCGAGCGACACACCAAGATCCGCGGCGCGATTGCGGTCCACCGACACCTTCATCTGCGGCTTGCGCTCCTTGTAGTCGGTATCGAGGTTGTCGAGGCCCGGGTTCTGCTCGGCGCGCTTCAAGATCTTCTCGCTCCACTGGCGCAGCTGCTCGTAGTCGGGCCCCTGCAGCACCGCCTGCACCGGCGCAGTCGCACCCCAGTTGAATGCGGTGGGCGTGAACACCGAAGCGCGCACGCCGGGCAGGAGCGAGGCCTTGCGCTGCAGGATCGCGGCGATTTCGCTCGCCGAGCGCGTGCGCCTGCCCCAGTCCTCCAGCACGATAAAGCCGACCGCACGGTTGACCTCGCCGTTCCCGGACAGACCGCCCGGCGCGATTCGCGTGTTGTAGCGCTTGATATCCCCGTGCTCCGCCTCCGCGTGCATGATGTCCTCGAGCTGGCGCGCGTAGCGCTCCATGTAGTCCATGGTCGCGCCCTCGGGGCCGGTGAGCAGAACGCGGATCACGCCCCGGTCTTCGTTGGGCGTCGTCTCCTGTGGCAGCTGCAGGAAAACAAGAATCGTCGCCGCGAACAGCACCGCGGCTGCGCCGATGATCATCCACGGGCGCGAGATCGCGCGCCCCAGCACGCGACCGTAGGCGCCACTCAGCCGGCCGAAGGCGGTGTCGACGAGCTCGCTGGTGCGACTGCGCATGGCACCTTTGGCGAAGAGCTGCGAGCTCATCATTGGTGTGAGCGTGAGCGCGATCAGGCAGGAGAACAGGATCGCGGCCGCGAGCGTGAAACCGAACTCGCTGAACAGCCGCCCCACCCGCCCGGTCTGGAACGAAATCGGCACGAACACCGCCGACAGCACCAGGGTGGTGGCGATCACCGCGAAGCCGATCTCGCGACTGCCGTCGATCGCCGCGAGCAGACTCTGTTCGCCGTGCTCAATGCGCCGGTAGATGTTCTCGAGCACCACGATCGCATCGTCCACCACCAGCCCGATGGCGAGCACCATGCCGAGCAGGGTCAGCAGGTTGATGGTGAAGCCGAGCGCATACATCACCGCGCACGCGGCGATGATCGAGATCGGAATGGTCACCGCCGGGATCAGCGTCGCGCGCCAGTTGCCGAGGAATGCATAGATGACGATCAGCACCAGGCAGAGCGAAATGCCGAGCGCGATCATCACCTCGCGCATCGACGCCTCGATGAACACCGCGCGATCCACGTGCACCGCGAGCTGCGTGCCCTTGGGCATATCCTGGCTCAGCACCGCGACCTCGTTGCGAACCGCGTGCGCAACCTCCAGCGCGCTGGCCTTCGACTGCGCGACCATGCCGATGTTGATGCCGGGAATCCCGTTGGTGCGCGCGACGCTGCGCTCGTTCTCGGCAGCCAGCTCCACGCTCGCCACCTCTCCGAGCCGCACCAGGTACCCGCCGGCTCCGCGCCCCAGCACCAGGCTGCGGAAATCCGCGTCGGTGTCGAAACCGGTCGCGGTATTGAGCGTGAATTCGCGTTGCTGCGATTCGAGACGCCCGGCGGGCACCTGCACGTTCTCGCGGCGCAGCGCATTCTCGATGTCGCCGACGGTCATGGCGCGCGCCGCCAGCGCCTGGCGATCGATCCACACGCGCATCGCGTAGCGACGCGAGCCGGTGAGCTGCACGCGGGCGACGCCGGGCAGGGCCGCGAAACGATCGACGATGTTGCGTTCCGCGAAATCGGTGAGATCGAGCACGTTCATCGTGCTGCTGGAGAGATTGAGGTAGATGATCGGATCGTCGTTGGAATCGGCCTTGGCGATTTCCGGCGGATCCGCCTCGATCGGCAGGTCGTTGATCACGCGCCCGACGCGGTCACGGATGTCATTCGCCGCTTCGTCGACGTTACGCTCGAGGTCGAACTCGACCGTGATGCGCGAGCGCTCGTCCGCGCTCGAGGAACGCAGCTTGTCGATCATCTCGACGCCGGCGATGCGATCCTCGATCGGCTGGGTGATCTTGGTCTCGACGATCTGCGCCGAGGCGCCGCGGTAGCTGGTGTCGATGGAGACGATCGGCGGGTTGATGTCCGGGAACTCGCGCACCGTCTGCCACAGCCGGCTCAGGCACACCAGCCCCACCACCACGAGCAGCAGGCTGATGACGATCGCGAACACCGGGCGGTGTACTGAGAACTCGGAAATCTTCATCGCAAATCCTAAGGCCGCGCGGATGTTCGGTGGACTTCAGTGCGGTACGCGAAGTTTCCGGTGCTTTGGCCTTTTGCGCCAGTGGCTCCTACAATAACGCCCCTCACCGAGGCGCGGACCGAATCGACCCGCGGCCTCGTTCACGAAGTCCAACAAGAGCTACAGGGAGAACTTATGCGGCGTCCTGTGAGTTCAACGTCCCTCTGGATGCGCTGTGCGGCCTTGTGCGTGCCGGCGCTGTTGATCCTGGCGTGTCAGAAGAAGCCCGAAGCTCCGGCCCCGGCGGCGGAGCCCGCGAAGCACGAGCTCGGTGCCGCGGAAGGCCAGCTCGATATCGTGGCCTGGCCCGGCTACATCGAGCGCGGCGACACCGACAAGAACTACGACTGGGTGACCGGCTTTGAGCAGTCGAGCGGCTGCAAGGTCAACGTCAAGGTCGCGGGCACTTCCGATGAAATGGTCTCGCTGATGACACAGGGCGGCTACGACCTCGTCACCGCCTCGGGCGATGCCTCGCTGCGCCTGATCCGCGGTGGCACGGTGCAGCCGGTCGATGTCAACCTGATCCCGAGCTACACGACCGTCGACAAGCGCCTGCAGGAAGCCCCCTGGCACTTCGTCGATGGCAAGCACTACGGCACGCCCTACCAGTGGGGACCGAACGTGCTCATGTACAGCACCAAGGTCTTCAAGACTGCGCCCACCTCGTGGGCGGCGGTGCTGGAGCCGCAGAAACTCCCGGATGGCAAGGCCAACAAGGGCCGCATCCAGGCGTACGACGGCCCGATCTACATCGCCGATGCGGCGCTCTATCTCATGTCGAAGCAACCTGCTCTCGGCATCAAGAACCCTTACGAACTGAACGAAGAGCAATACAACGCGGCGCTCACATTGCTGCGCGCCCAGCATCCGCTCGTGCATCGCTACTGGCACGATGCGAACGTGCAGGTGCAGGACTTCACCACCGAGGGCATCGTGGCTTCGAGCTCGTGGCCCTTCCAGGTGAACACGCTCAAGGGCAACAAGCAGGCCGTCGACAGCGTGGTCCCCGCGGAGGGTGCGACCGGGTGGGCGGACACGACCATGATGCACGCCAAGGCTGCACATCCGAACTGCGCCTACAAGTGGATGGAGTGGTCGCTGAGCCCGAAGGTGCAGGGCGATGTCGCGGCGTGGTTCGGCTCGGTGCCGGCAGTACCCGCAGCCTGCGAAGGCAATGCGCTGCTCGGAGCCGAAGGCTGCAAGACCAACGGCTTCGATAACTTCGAGAAGATCTGGTTCTGGCGCACGCCGGAAGCGAAGTGCGGCCAGGGCACCTGCATTCCATACAGTCGGTGGTCGACGGACTACGTGGCCCTGATGGGTGGCCGCTGACGCGACTCGTGAATGACGCCCTCTCCCCGGACACGGGGAGAGGGCCTGGGTGAGGAGCGCCCTCATGCCAGCGGCGATCGAATTCCAAACTGTCTCGCGTCGCTTCGGCGGCGTGCGTGCCGTCGATGAAGTGAGCCTGTCGATCGCGCCGGGCGAATTCTTCGCGCTGCTCGGGCCGTCGGGTTCCGGCAAGACCACGTGCCTGCGCCTGATCGCGGGATTCGAGCAGCCCTCCTCCGGCCACGTGCTGCTCGATGGCACCGACGTCACCGGCGTGCCGCCGTACGAGCGCAACGTCAACACTGTGTTCCAGGACTACGCGCTCTTTCCCCACATGAGCGTGGCGGAGAACGTCGCCTACGGCTTGCGCGTGCGACGCGTGGGGCTCGAGGAGCGACGCCAGCGTGCCGCGCAAATGCTGGCGCTGGTGCAACTCGAGGGTCTCGGCGAGCGCTCGCCACTGCAACTCTCCGGCGGACAGAAGCAGCGCGTCGCGCTGGCACGCGCACTCATCAACCATCCCGCGGTGCTGCTGCTGGATGAGCCGCTCGGCGCGCTGGACCTGAAGCTGCGCGAGGCGATGCAGATCGAGCTCAAGAACCTGCAGCGCAAGCTCAAGATCACGTTCGTGTACGTGACGCACGACCAGGGCGAGGCGCTCAGCATGGCGGACCGGGTGGCGGTGTTCGATCGCGGGCGCATCGAGCAGCTCGACACGCCACGCGGCCTGTACATGCGGCCGCGCACGCCGTTCGTTGCGCGCTTCGTCGGCGGCGCCAACGTCATCGACGGCGCGCTGGCACAGCGTCTGGCGGGTGCGGCGCGGGCGTTTGCGATCCGCGCCGAGGCGATGACCCTGGACGGGAGCGGGGCTTCATCGCGCGACGGCGTCGTCGGCTGTCCCGCAACGGTGATCGACGTGCAGTATCACGGCGCTAGCAGCCGCTGGCAGGTGCGCACCGAGGATGGATCGGTGCTGGCGGTGGTGAGGCCCGAGTCCGGCGCTGCGACCTCGAACTACGCCATCGGCAGCCAGGTGCACGTGTCGTGGCCCGCGAGCCAGATGGTGCCGCTCGAAGAGCAGGCTCCGGCATGACGGGCGCGACACTCATCTCCGATGCCCGCGGTGCATCGCTCGGCCGTGGCGTGTCGACGTTCCTCTATCGCCGCAGCACCTTCTACCTGCTGCTGCTCCTGCTGCCCCCGCTCCTGTGGCTCGGGACCGTCTATCTCGGTTCGCTGTTCGCGCTGCTCCTGCAGAGCTTCTATGCAATCGACGAATTCACCGCCACAGTGGTGCCGAAGGTCACGCTCGCCACCTATCAGCAGCTCTTCTCGCACCCGGCCAACGTCGACATCATCCTGCGTACGCTCGGCATGGCCGTTGCGGTCACGATCGCGAGCGCCGCGATCGCCTTCCCGCTCGCGAACTACATGGCGCGCTATGCGAGTCCGCGGATCAAGGCGTTCCTCTATGTCGGCGTCATGCTGCCGATGTGGACCAGCTACCTGGTGAAGGTCTACGCCTGGCGCCTGATCCTCGCGAAGCAGGGGATCCTCAGCTGGATGCTGAGCACCATCGGTCTCGATCCGCTGCTCGAGGGCGCGCTCGCCACGCCGGTGATCGGCGGGCCTTCACTCGCCTCTTCGTACCTCGGCATGTTCATCGTCTTCGTCTACATGTGGCTGCCGTTCATGATCCTGCCGCTCGCGGCCGCGCTCGAGCGCGTTCCCCAGTCGATGGTGCAGGCCTCGGCGGATCTCGGCGCGCGTCCCGGGCAGACCTTCCGCAACGTGATCCTGCCGCTCGCACTGCCCGGGCTCGCCGCGGGGTCGATCTTCACGTTCTCGCTCACCCTCGGCGACTACATCATTCCGAACGTCGTCGGCGCGCCGGGTTACTTCATCGGCATGATGGTGTACCAGCAGCAGGGCACGGCCGGGAACATACCGCTGGCGGCCGCGTTCTCCGTCGTGCCGATCGTGCTGATCGCGATCTACCTCACGCTCGCGCGCCGGCTCGGAGCATTCGATGCGCTCTAGACGCCCTCGCGACTGGAACAGCGCATCGGCCGGACAGAAGCTGGCCGCTTTTGCGGGCCTCGCCTTCCTGCACTTCCCGGTGCTGATCATCATTCTCTATGCGTTCACCACCGAGGATCGCACCTACCAGTTCCCGCCGCCCGGGCTCACGCTGCACTGGTTCTCGGTCGCTTTTGCGCGCAACGACATCTGGGCCGCGCTGCGCCTGTCGCTCGCGGTGGCGAGCGCGGCCACCATGATGGCGCTGATCCTCGGCACGTTCGCCGCGTTCGCGCTCGCACGCGCGCAGTTCGCCGGCAAGAACGTGGTGACGCTGCTGTTCGTGCTGCCGATCGCGCTGCCCGGCATCATCACCGGCATCGCGCTCCTCTCGGCGATCCGCCTCGCCGGCCTCACTGCGGGTTTCTGGACCATCGTCGCCGGTCACGCGACCTTCTGCCTGGTGATCGTGCACAACAACGTGATCGCCCGCTTGCGGCGCCTGCCGAAGAACTGGATCGAGGCCTCGATGGATCTCGGCGCCGACGGCTGGCAGACGTTCCGCCATGTGCTGCTGCCGCAGATCGCCACGGCACTGCTCGCCGGCGGGATGCTGGCGTTCGCGCTCTCCTTCGACGAGATCATCGTCACGCTCTTCACCGCCGGGCACGAGCAGACGCTCCCCATCTGGTTCTTCAACGAGTTGTTCCGCCCGCGCGAGCGCCCGATCACCAACGTGGTCGCGGTGGCGGTCATCGCGGTCACGCTGGTGCCGATCCTGCTGGCGTACTATCTGACGCGTCCAAGAGAGTTCGAATCCCGGTAACGCGCGAGCTGCGGCCGCCCACCAACGAGGACGACATGCAAACCAAGCTCCTGATCAAAGGCAAGTTCACCGCTGGCAAGGGAGAGGAGGAGAAGGTCCTCGATCCGGCGACCGGCAAAGTCATCGTGGAGATTGCCGAAGCCTCCGAGGAGCAGGTGAACGCCGCCGTGCTCGCAGCCGCGGGCGCATTCAGTTCCTGGTCCGCGACCGCGCCGAAGGATCGAGCGACGTTGCTGCTGAAGCTCGCCGATCGCATCGAAGCCGAGGCTGATGGGTTCGCAGAGCTCGAGTCGCGCAATTGCGGCAAGCCGCTGGCGGCGGTGAAGAACGACGAGATCCCGGCGATCGCCGATGTGTTTCGCTTCTTCGCCGGTGCGGCGCGCACCGTGACCGGCGCCATCTCCGGCGAATACCTGCCGGGCTTCACCAGCATGATCCGCCGCGACCCGGTCGGCGTCGTGGCATCCATCGCGCCGTGGAACTATCCGCTGATGATGGCGGCGTGGAAGCTGTCACCTGCGGTCGCGGCCGGCAACACCGTGGTGCTCAAGCCCTCCGAGCAGACGCCCCTCACGGCGCTCAAGCTCGCGGAGATCGTCGCGGAGCTGTTCCCGCCGGGCGTGATCAACATCATCACCGGGCGCGGCAAGAGCGTCGGTGCGCCGCTGGTGTCGCATCCCGCCGTGCGCATGATCTCGCTGACAGGGGATGTGTCGACCGGCGAGAGAATCCTGCAGGCGGCCGCGAAGGGCGTGAAGCGCACGCACCTCGAGCTCGGCGGCAAAGCGCCGGTCATCGTGTTCGACGACGCCGATCTCAAGTCGGTCGTGTCCGG
>DATFRO010000012.1:0-30647 GCA_035263105.1 Steroidobacteraceae bacterium
GCATGCGAAGTCATCTCCCATGCACGCGCGCTGAAGCGATAGGGTTTCGATACGAGCGCGCCGACCGGGCACAGATCGATGACGTTGCCGGAAAGCTCGTGAAGCACCGTCTGTTCCATGGCGACGCGCACCTTCATGTGCTCGCCGCGCCCGATCATGCCGAGCTCCTGGGTGCCGGCGATCTCCTCGGTGAAGCGGATGCAGCGCGTGCAGTGGATGCAGCGCGTCATGTCGGTGGCGATCAGGGGACCTAAGTTCTCGTCGGCGACCGAGCGCTTGCCTTCGTTGTAGCGCGACACGTCGCGCCCGAACCCCATCGCCAGGTCCTGCAGCTCGCACTCCCCGCCCTGGTCGCAGATCGGGCAGTCGAGCGGATGGTTGATCAGCAGGAATTCCATCGTCGCCTTCTGCGCGGCGATGGCGCGCGGCGACTTGGTGAACACCTTCATGCCCTCGGTGACCGGCGTCGCGCACGCGGGCAGCGGCTTGGGCGCCTTCTCGACCTCGACCAGGCACATACGGCAATTGGCCGCGACCGAGAGCTTCTCGTGATAGCAGAAGCGCGGGATGTACATGCCGGCCGGATCGGTGACCTGCATGATCATCGCGCCCTTCTTCGCCTTGAGCGCGACGCCGTCGACTTCGATGTTGACCTGCTCTTCGCTCATGCCGCGGCCTTCTGCTCATCCACGATGCTGCGTCCGCCGTGCTCGATCATGTAGGCGAACTCGTGGCGGAAGTGCTTCATGAAACTCTGCACCGGCCACGCGGCTGCGTCGCCGAGCGCGCAGATGGTGTGACCCTCGATGCGATTGGCGACATCGACCAGCAGATCGAGGTCCGACTGCTTGCCCTGCCCTGCCAAGATTCGCTTGAGCATGCGATTGAGCCAGCCGGTGCCCTCGCGGCACGGCGTGCACTGGCCGCAGGATTCGGACATGAAGAAGCGCGAGATGCGCTCGAGCATGCGCACCATGCAGGTCGTTTCGTCCATGACGACGACGGCGGCCGAACCGATCGCCGAGCCCGCCTTCTTCAGGCTGTCGTAGTCCATGTTGGCCTGGAGCATCGTGTCGCCGGGGACGACCGGCACCGAGGCACCGCCCGGGATCACGGCCTTCAGGCGGCGACCGTGGCGCATGCCGCCGGCAATCTCCAGCAGATCCTTGAACGGAATGCCGAGCGGCAACTCGAAGTTGCCCGGTCTGGCGACGTGACCCGACACCGAGAAGATGGCGGTGCCTCCGGCATTCGCGGGTCCGAGCGCGGCGAACCACTGCGGCCCCTTGCGCAGGATTGTCGGGACCGATGCGTAGCTCTGCGTGTTGTTGATCGTCGTTGGCGCGCCGTACAAACCGTACGCGGCCGGAAATGGCGGCTTGAAGCGCGGCTTGCCCGTCTTGCCCTCGAGCGAATCGAGGAGCGCGGTCTCTTCGCCGCAGATGTAGGCGCCTGCGCCGACAAAGGTGTAGAGATCGAAGTCGATCCCCGAGCCCTGGATGTTCTTGCCCAGAAGACCGGCGGCGTATGCTTCTTCCAGTGCTGCTTCGAAGCGTGGCACCGGCTCGGCCAGGAACTCGCCGCGAATGTAGTTGTAACCGACCGTCGCGCCCATCGCGTAGCCGCCGATCGCCATGCCTTCGATGAGCGAATGCGGGTTGTAGCGCAGGATGTCGCGATCGTGGCAGGTGCCGGGCTCGCTCTCGTCCGAATTGCACACTGCGTACTTCTGCATGGGCGCTTCGCGCGGCATAAAGCTCCACTTCACACCCGTGGGGAACGCCGCCCCACCGCGTCCGCGCAGGCCAGACGCCTTGACCGCGTCGATGATCTGCATGCGCGGCGTCTTCTCGGCCAGGATCTTCTTCCAGGCCTCATAACCACCAATCTTCTGATAGGTGGCGAGCTTCCAGGACTCCGGAAGGTGCAGCGGCTCGAAACAGACCTGGTTCTGTTGGTAACTCATTCCAGCGCGTCCAGGATCTCATCGACCTTCGCCGGGGTGAGATTCTCGTGATAGACGTGATCGACCATCATCATCGGCGCACCGACGCAGGCCGCGAGGCACTCCTCTTCTTTCTTGAGGTAGATCCGCCCGTCCGGCGTGCTGTCGCCCGTCTTGATGCCGAGCTTTTTCTCGACGTGCGCCACGATGTCGTCGGCTCCGCACAGCATGCAGGAGATGTTGGTACAGACTGAAATGTGGTGTCGGCCGCAGGGCTTGGTCTCGAACATCGAGTAGAAGCTCGCCACTTCGTAGACCTGGATCGGCGGGAGCTTCAGATAGACGGCCACAGCGTCCATCAGCTCGGTGGTGAGGAAACCCTGGTTCTCGTGCTGCACGGCGCGCAGCGCCGAGATCACCGCCGAGCGCTGCCGCCCCGGGGGAAACTTCTTCACCCAGTGATCGATCTCCTCGCGCACGTGCTGCGAAAGAGTGGTCGTGGTCTCGTTCGCCATCAGCGATCGACCTCTCCGAAAACGATGTCCTGCGTGCCGATCACCGCCACGACATCCGCGAGCATGTGGCCGCGGACCATCTCGTCGAGGCTCGCGAGGTGTGCGAAGCCCGGCGCGCGCACCTTGAGCCGGTACGGCTTGTTGGCGCCATCCGATACGAGATACACGCCGAGCTCGCCCTTCGGCCCCTCGACCGCGGCATACGACTCGCCTTCCGGCACGCTGTAGCCCTCGGTGTAGAGCTTGAAGTGATGGATCAGCGATTCCATGTCTTCCTTCATGTGCTCGCGCGACGGCGGCGTGATCTTGTGGTCCTCGAGCATCGTGCGGCCCGGGTTGGCGCGCAGCCACTCGATGCACTGCTTGATGATGCGATTCGACTGGCGGAACTCCTCGACACGCACGAGATAGCGGTCGTAGCAGTCGCCGTTCACGCCCACGGGAATGTCGAAATCCATCTTGTCGTACACGTCGTACGGCTGCTTCTTGCGCAAGTCCCAGACGATCCCGGAGCCGCGGAGCATCGGACCCGAGAAGCCGAGCTGCATTGCGCGCTCCGGCGAGACGACGCCGATGTTGACCGTGCGCTGCTTCCAGATGCGGTTGTCGGTGAGGAGCGTTTCGTAGTCGTCGACGCACTTCGGGAAGCGGTTGGTGAAGTCCTCCAGGAAATCGAGGAGCGAGCCGGAACGGCGCTCGTTGAGCTTGTCGACGTCCTTCTGCGTGCGCCACTTCGAGGGCTGGTACTTCGGCATCTGCTCGGGCAGATCGCGATACACGCCGCCGGGCCGATAGTAGGTCGCGTGCATGCGCGTGCCCGACACCGCCTCGTAGCAGTCCATCAGGTCCTCGCGCTCGCGGAAGCAATAGAGGAACACCGTCAGCGCGCCGATATCGAGCGCGTGCGCGCCGAGCCACATGAGGTGATTCAGGATGCGCGTCACCTCGTCGAACATCACGCGGATGTACTGCGCACGAAGCGGCGGCTCGACACCGAGCAGCCGCTCGATCGCCATCACGTAGGCGTGCTCGTTGCACATCATCGAGACGTAATCGAGCCGGTCCATGTAGCCGATCGTCTGGTTGAACGGCTTGCTCTCGGCGAGCTTCTCGGTCGCCCGGTGCAGCAGACCGATGTGCGGATCGGCCTTGCGGATCACCTCGCCGTCCAACTCGAGCACCAGGCGCAGCACGCCGTGCGCTGCCGGGTGCTGGGGACCGAAGTTCAGGGTGAAGTTGCGGATCTCAGCCATCGGGCTTCGCGTCCTTGAGAGCCGCCTGGTAGCGATTGTCCTCGCGGATCACCTTGGGCACGAGCGTGCGCGGCTCGATGCTCACCGGCTGGTAGATCACGCGGCGCTTCTCGGGGTCGTAGCGCACCTCCACGTTGCCGATCAGCGGAAAGTCCTTGCGGAACGGGTGCCCGATGAAGCCGTAGTCGGTGAGGATACGGCGCAGGTCCGGGTGGCCGCGGAACAAGATGCCGTAGAGGTCGAACGCCTCGCGCTCGAACCAGTCCGCCGAGCTCCAGATCGAGATCACGGAATCGACGATCGGCTGCTCGTCGTCCGGGCAGAACACGCGCACCCGCAGGCGCGCGTTGTGCGTGATCGACAGCAGGTGATAGGCGACGGCGAAGCGCTTGCCGGGGCGCGGCTTTTCCACCTCGCCTTCGCGGATCACGCCGCGGCTGAACCCCGAGTCCGTCGCATCGATCGTCTTCCACTGGTCGCGCCCGTACTCCAGGTAATCGACGCCACACACATCCATCAACAGCTCGAAGCGCAACTCCGGGTCATCGCGCAGCTCGCGCGCGACTTCGAGCAGCTCCGCGGCGGCCACCTCGACGGTGAGCTCGTGCGGATTCGACGGCACGCGCTTCGCGCGACCATTCAGGCGCGCATCAACGCGGGCGGCGAGTGCCTCGATGCGTTCAGACATGCTCAAGAACCTAACGGGCGATCGTATTGGTGCGGCGGATCTTCTTCTGCAGCTGGATCACGCCGTACAACAGCGCCTCGGCCGTCGGCGGACAACCGGGCACGTACACATCCACGGGAACTATGCGATCGCAGCCACGCACGACCGCATAAGAATAATGATAGTAGCCGCCGCCGTTGGCGCAGGAGCCCATCGAGATCACCCAGCGCGGCTCCGACATCTGGTCGTAGACCTTGCGCAACGCCGGCGCCATCTTGTTGACCAGCGTACCCGCGACGATCATGACGTCGGACTGGCGCGGACTCGGGCGGAAGATCACACCGAATCGATCGAGGTCGTAGCGGGCTGCGCCCGCGTGCATCATCTCGACCGCACAGCATGCGAGCCCGAAGGTCATCGGCCACATGGATCCGGTGCGCGCCCAATTGATGAGCGAATCGAGACCCGTGGTCAGGAATCCCTTCTGTACCGGCGGGCTGGAAGCTTCGGCCGTCAATCCCATTCCAGGGCCCCTTTCTTCCACTCGTAGATGAACCCGACGATGAGCACCGTCAGGAAGAGCGCCATGGCAATCAGGCCGAATGCGCCGATCGTCGAGAGAGACACAGCCCACGGAAAGAGGAAGGCGATCTCGAGGTCGAAGATGATGAACAGGATCGCGACGAGGTAGTAGCGCACGTCGAACTTCATGCGCGAGTCCTCGAACGCCTCGAACCCGCACTCGTAGGGTGAAAGTTTTTCAGGGTCCGGGCGGCGGGTCCCGAACAGGAACCCGAGAATGAGCATCACGATTCCCAAGCCGCCGCCGACGATGAGAAAAATAAGGATGGGGAGGTATTCGTGCAGCATCGGCGGGGATTGCGCCAAGTTCCTGAAAAACCGGCGCGCATTGTAACAGGGGCGCAGACGCAAAAAAGCCATCAACCGCTGGTGGACCGCAGCGGCTGTTGGCCTTGAATCCGGGTGGTGCCGACGGTCGGATTCGAACCGACACGGCTTGCGCCGCTAGCCCCTCAAGCTAGTGTGTCTACCAATTCCACCACGTCGGCACGGAAGGAATTTCCGCTGTTACTGCTGCGGCGGCGTTTGCGCCGGCGCGGGCTCCGGACTCAGTGTCGTCGCCGGTGCACCGGTTTGGGCTGGCGCAGTGGTCGCTGGCGCCGTTGTCGTCGCGGGAGGCGTGGTCACCGGCGCTGGAACCTGCGCGGCGGGCGCCTGTTGCTGGCTCTGCTCCTGGCGCTCGAGCAGGCTCTTCGGCTGCTCGACGCGATGTCCGCCGAGAAATGCCAGCGCCAGGCTCGTCACAAAGAAGAGTGTCGCGAGTATTGCCGTCGTCTTGGAGAGCGCGGTCGCCGCGCCCCGCGCGCCGAATACCGTTCCGGACGCGCCCGAGCCGAAACCCGCTCCGGCGTCCGCGCCCTTGCCTCTCTGCAGCAGCACCAGCCCGATGATGGCGACTGCCAGGAAGACGTGAATGACCAGGATGATCATGTGACCCGTTGCTTGCATCGATTGCCTCGCTCTCAAGCCCGCCTCAGGCGGCCGCGCAGATCTTGCCGAATTCATCGCCCCGCAGGGACGCTCCGCCGACCAGACCGCCGTCGACGTCCGGCATCTCGAACAGTTCCGCCGCGTTGGCTGCCTTGACGCTGCCGCCGTACAAGAGGCGCAGGTCGGCGGCGATTTTAGCATCCCGCGCCGCGATCCTCCCACGGATGAACGCGTGCACGGCCTGCGCCTGGTCCGGCGTCGCGTTCTTCCCGGTGCCGATCGCCCAGACGGGTTCGTACGCGATGACCGCCTCCGCGAACGCCGCCACACCCGCCACAGCGAGCACCGCATCGAGCTGACGCGCGACCACCGTCTCCGTGTCGCCGCGCTCTCTCTGCTCCAGCGTCTCGCCGATGCACAGGATGGGCGTCAGCTTCTGGCTCTGCGCGGCCAGGAATTTGCGCGCCACCAGTGTGTCATCTTCGTGAAACAACGCGCGTCGCTCCGAATGGCCCACGATCACGTAGCGGCAGCCGACATCCTTGAGCATCGCGGCCGAGATCTCACCGGTGAAGGCGCCGATCGGTTCCGCGCACAGGTCCTGCCCACCGAGCGCGATATTGCTCTCCTTGAGCCGGCGCGCCGCTTCCTGCAGGTAGACGAACGGCGGACACACCGCGACTTCCGCGGCGAGCGCCGCGCTCTGCTGGTGGATCAGCTCATCGAGCAGCGCCGCGGTTTCGGCGCGCGAGCCGTGCATCTTCCAGTTGCCCGCAACCAGTGACCGACGCATCGCAAATCTCCGGAAATGGCCGCAACGGGCCTGATCGTCCCGCAGCCCCTCAGGGCCGGCAGGTAAAAAGGCGCGCGATATTAAGCGCCGTGCGGCGCGAAAGCAACGTCAGGGAAGCTCTGTGCAGAGGTCCCCTAGGCTGCAGCGGCGTTGCGGACGATCTGCGCGAGACGCTCGGCGTGCGAGCGGATCACATTTTCATCACGGCCTTCGAGCATGACCCGGATCACCGGTTCGGTTCCGGAGGCCCGCAGCACCACACGCCCGTCGTCCTTGAGCTCGGCTTCGATGGCCTGCACCGCCGCGCGCACGACCGGATTCGCGCCCGGGTCGAAGCGCTGGTTGACCTTGACGTTGAGCAGCACCTGCGGAAAGCGCAGCATGCCGGCCGCGAGTTCGCCGAGGCTGCGGCGGCTCTGCTTCATGATCGCGAGTACCTGCAGGGCGCTGATCAGTCCGTCGCCGGTCGTCGTCTTGTCGAGGCACAGGAGATGCCCCGAGGTCTCGCCGCCGAGAATGCCGCCGGTCTCGCGCAACAGGCTGAGGACGTAACGGTCGCCGACCTGCGCGCGCCGGAACTCGATGCCGAGCTGTCGCAAGCCCACTTCGAGCCCCAGATTGCTCATCACCGTGCCGACGACCGGGCCGCGCAGCGCGCTGGTCTCGGCGCGCGAGCGCGCGATGATATAGAGGAGCTGGTCACCGTCGACCAGCCGCCCCAGCTCATCAACCATCACCAGTCGATCGCCGTCGCCATCGAGCGCGATGCCCGCGGTGGCGCGCACTCCCGGCACAGTGAGCTGCAGCAGTTCCGGATGGAGCGACCCGCAGCCGTCGTTGATGTTGCGACCGTTCGGCGAGCAGCCGATCGGGACGATTTCTGCGCCGAGATCGGCGAGCACGCGCGGGCCCACCTTGTACGCCGCGCCATTCGCGCAATCGATGACGACCTTGAAGCCCGACAGGTCCATGCCTTTGGGCATCGATGCGGCACAGAACTGCTGGTAGTGAGTGCGCGACTTGTCGACGCGCGTGGCGCGCCCGAGCGCCTTGGATTCGCGCGTGAGCGCTGGTTGCTGCAGGTACTCCTCGATGCGCACCTCGAGCTCGTCGCTCAGCTTCGCACCGCTCGAATCGAAGAACTTGATGCCGTTGTCGTCGTAGAGGTTGTGCGAGGCACTGATCACGACACCGAAGTCGCACTCGAAGCGCTGCGTCATGTAGGCAATGCCGGGCGTCGGCAGCGGCCCGATCAGCATCACGTCGACTCCGGCGGCCACGAACCCCGCTTCGAGGGCCGCCTCGAACATGTAGCCCGAGAGACGCGTGTCCTTGCCGATGAGCACCGTGCCGCCTTCGGGGGCCAGGACGCGCGCAGCCGCGCTCGCGAGCCGCAGCGCGAAGTCCACGCTCATGGGGTCGCTCCCCACCCGCCCGCGCACACCATCGGTTCCAAAGTACCTGCGGCTCACTCGGCTTCTCCCGTCAGTACTGCCGTCGCGACTTTCACGGCGTCGACGGCCGGCGCCACATCATGCGCGCGAATCATGCGCGCTCCCTTGAGGATTGCAATCGTCGCGAAGGCGGCGCTGGCGTAGACCCTTTGCTCCACGGCTCGCCCGGTAATTTTGCCAATCATTGACTTGCGCGACAGCCCCGCGAGCACCGGGACCTCCAGATCGAGAAGCCGGTCAAGGTTTGCGAGCACGGAGAGGTTGTGCGGCATGGTCTTGCCGAAACCGAAGCCGGGGTCGATGGCGATCCGCTCCCGCCCAATGCCCGCCGCAACACAGGCGTCACGCCGCGTGCGCAGGAACTCGTGCACCTCGCGAACCACGTCTTCGTAGTGAGGGGCAACCTGCATGGTGCGTGGCTCGCCCTGCATGTGCATGAGGCACGTCGCGGCGCGGGATCCGGCAACCGCCTCGAGGGCTCCGGGTGTACGCAGCGCCAGCACGTCATTGATCATGCCCGCACCGGCATCGATCACGGCGCGCATCACTGCCGGCTTGGCGGTATCGACGGAGATCGGCACGCTGATCCGGTGCGCCAGCGCGCTCACGAGCGGCAACACGCGGCGCAGTTCCTCTTCAGCGTCGACGGGCGCTGCGCCCGGCCGTGTGGACTCGCCACCGATATCGATGAGCGCCGCGCCCTCCTCGATCATCCGGTGCGCATGCGCGAGCGCCTGGCCGATATCCTGGAAGCGCCCGCCGTCAGAGAAGGAATCCGGCGTGACATTGAGCACGCCCATGACAACCGGCCGGCTCAGATCGAGGGTCTTGTCGCCGCACACCAGATGCACAACGGCTCAGTGAGGCGAGGGCCTCGGTAGGGGTTCTGTTCTTGCGACCGTGGCCGACACGGACGTCGGCCACGGAGCCTACAGGGGCTCGTCGCATGCGACGAGCGGGTGGTCAGGATGGCCACCCCGGTCCGCCAGCCGAGCATGGACAGCACAGCTGGCGGTATTCACGGCGTTCTCGAAAACAGGTTCCGTGTTGTCAGTGTTGGCCGGCTGCGGGCCCGATCGCCGGCGCCGGCTTGTCTTGCGGCTTGCTCGTTGGCATCGGCGTCGAGTCGTCCCAATCTTTGGGCGGCTTCGGCGTGCGACCGGCCATGATGTCCTTGAGCTGCTCTTCGTCGATGGTCTCGTACTTGATGAGCGCATCCGCCATCATGTGCAGCGTCTCGAGCCTCGAGGTGAGGATCCCCTTGGCGCGCTGGAAGTTGTCGTCGATGACGCGGCGGACCTCCTCATCGATCGCATGCGCCGTGACATCCGAAACCTGCTTGTGCTGCGTCACGCTGCGCCCGAGGAACACCTCGCCGCTCTCTTCCGAGTACGTGAGCGGGCCGAGGCGGTCCGAAAGGCCCCACTTGGTAACCATGTTGCGCGCGAGCTCCGTCGCGCGCTCGATGTCATTCGATGCGCCGGTGGTGACGGCTTCGGCGCCGAAGATCAGTTCCTCGGCGATGCGGCCGCCGAACAATGTCGCGATGCGGCTCTCGAGTCGGCGCTTGCTGGTGCTGTAGCGATCGGTCTCGGGCAGGAACATCGTGATGCCGAGCGCGCGGCCGCGCGGAATGATCGTGACCTTGTACACCGGGTCGTGCTCGGGAACGCTCAAGCCCACGATGGCATGACCCGCCTCGTGATACGCGGTCATGCGCTTTTCTTCTTCGCTCATGACCATCGAGCGCCGCTCGGCGCCCATCATGATCTTGTCCTTGGCGCGCTCGAACTCCTCCATCGAGACCAGGCGGCGATTGGCGCGCGCCGCGAACAGCGCCGCCTCGTTCACCAGGTTGGCGAGATCGGCGCCGGAGAATCCGGGCGTGCCCCGCGCGATGATGGAAGGCCGGACGTCGTCGGCGAGCGGCACGCGACGCATGTGCACCTTGAGGATCTGCTCGCGTCCGCGCACGTCGGGCAGCGGCACCACGACCTGGCGATCGAAGCGACCCGGTCGCAGCAACGCGGGATCGAGCACGTCCGGACGGTTGGTGGCCGCGATGACGATGATGCCTTCGTTGCCTTCGAAGCCGTCCATCTCGACCAGCAGCTGATTGAGCGTCTGCTCGCGTTCGTCGTGACCGCCGCCGAGACCCGCGCCGCGGTGCCGGCCGACGGCATCGATTTCGTCGATGAAGATGATGCACGGCGCGTGCTTCTTCGCCTGCTCGAACATGTCGCGCACACGCGAGGCGCCCACACCGACGAACATCTCGACGAAATCGGAGCCCGAAATGGTGAAGAACGGCACCTTCGCTTCGCCCGCGATCGCTCGTGCGAGCAGCGTCTTGCCGGTACCGGGCGCGCCGACCATCAGCACGCCCTTCGGAATCTTGCCACCCAGCTTCTGGAACTTGCCGGGGTCCTTGAGGAAGTCGACGATTTCGACCACCTCTTCCTTGGCCTCGTCGACGCCCGCGACGTCGGCAAAGGTCACCGACACCTGGTCCTCACCGAGCAGGCGCGCGCGGCTCTTGCCGAAGGACATGGCTCCGCGGCCTCCGGCCGCCCCCTGCATCTGGCGCATGAAGTAGATGAAGATCGCGACCAGCAGCAGCACCGGGAAAGAGGACAGGAACAGCTGCAGCAGGAAGTTCGGCTTGTCCGGCGGCGCACCGCGGAAGTTGACGCCCTCGCGCTTGAGCAGGCCGATCAGCGCGGTGTTATCCGTCTCCGGGCTGTAGACGCGGAACTGCGTTCCGTCGCGCTTGGTCCCCTCGATGATCTCGCCCTTGATGACCGCCGTATCGACGTTCTTGCTCTCGACCTCCTGCAGGAAGGTCGAATAAGCCATCTCGCGGGTCTCACCGGAGCGCGGACTGAAGTTGCTGAACACCGTCAGCAGAACGACGGCGATGATGACCCACAGGAGGATGTTTTTCGTCAAATCGTTCAAGCGTCGGTCCTCGACGGAGAGGCGGGCAAGTTACTGAAACTTCGCAAGGCTTCGACCATTGGATGCGGCAGGCGTTCGAAGAACCTACACCATCCGCAAGCTCCTCGCCAGCAGGTACATCTCGGCGCTGCGTGCGCGCGAGGCATCGGGTTTTCGCAGCTTCACCGTGGTGAACTGGCGGCGCGCAACCTGCACGAGTTCCTGGAATCCGGCGCCCTGGAACACCTTCATCAACAGGTCGCCGCCGGGCTTCAGGACCTGGCCGGCGAAATCCAGTGCGAGCTCGGCGAGATTCATGGAGCGGGGTTGGTCGACCGCGTCGATGCCGCTCATGTTTGGGGCCATGTCGGACATTACAAGATCGACCTTGCGCTCACCCAGCGCCTCCAGCAGGCGATCGAGTACCGCCTGCTCCTGGAAGTCACCTTCGATGAACGTCACTCCGGGGATATGAGGCATCTCCAGGACGTCCAGCGCATAGATCTCGCCGCGGCCCTGCAGGGCGCGCGCGGCGAACTGGCTCCAGCCGCCGGGCGCCGCGCCGAGGTCGACGATGAGCATTCCGGGGCGAATCAGTTTCTCCACGCGCTGGATCTGCTCGAGCTTGAAGGCGGCGCGTGAGCGCCACCCTTCGCGGTGGGCGCGCTTGACGTAGGGATCCTTGGCGTGTTCCTGCAGCCAGCGACTGCTGCTCTTGCTGCGTTTCATGGCGCCGCGAAAGGCTCGCGTCCCTTCGCGCCTATTGGTAGCGGACGGCGATGATCTCGTACGCGCGCATGCCCGCGGGAGCGGCAACCTCGACGACATCACCCTGGTTCTTGCCGACGAGGGCGCGGGCGATCGGCGAGGTGACGGAGATGAGTCCGCGGCGGATATCGGCTTCGTCCTCACCGACGATCTGGTAAGCGATGCGCCCGCCGTCTTCCTGGTCCTCGAGATCGACGGTGGCGCCGAACACGACGCGCTGGTTCGGCGGCAGCCGCGTCACGTCTATGACCTCGGCGTTGGCGAGGCGCGTCTCGATCTCGTTGATCCGTCCCTCGATGAAACTCTGCTGTTCGCGTGCCGCGTGATATTCCGCGTTCTCGCTCAGATCGCCGTGTGAGCGAGCTTCCGCGATCGCCTTGATGATGTTGGGCCGATCCTCGGTCTTGAGCCGCTTGAGTTCGGTGCGCAGCCGCTCTGCGCCCTGCAACGTGATGGGAGTCCGCTTCACGCCACGCGCTCCTGGTGCAGATCCTGCAGGCGATTCACCCCCACTTCGTCGAGATGGTCAAGCGCATCACAGGTGGCGCGCGCCGCCGCAACCGTCGTGTAGTACGTCACACGCTTGTGCACGGCTTCGCGACGGATCGAACGGGACTCGCGGATGGCCTGCTTGCCCTCGGTGGTATTCACGATCAGGTTGATCTCGTCGTTCTTGATCATGTCGACGATGTGCGGGCGGCCTTCGCGTACCTTGTTGGCCCGCCGGCACGGCACGCCTGCGTCGGTCAGTGCCTTGGCCGTGCCGTCCGTGGCGACGATCTCGAAGCCGCGAGCGATCAGCAGCTTTGCGAGTTCGATGGCACCCGGCTTGTCGCGATCGCGCACGCTGATCAGACAGGTGCCGCGCGTCGGCAGCACGACGCCCGACGCCGCTTGTGCTTTTGCATAGGCTTCACCGAAGGTCCGGCCGGTGCCCATCACTTCGCCAGTCGATTTCATCTCGGGTCCCAGGATCGGGTCGGCCTCCGGGAACTTGGTGAACGGGAACACCGCTTCCTTCACGGAGAAGTAGCTCGGCTTCCTGATTTCCAGCAGGCCCTGCTCCTTGAGCTTGCGGCCGATCATCACTCGCGCGGCGACCTTCGCGAGCGGCACTCCCGTCGCCTTGGAAACGAACGGCACCGTACGCGAGGCGCGCGGGTTCACTTCGAGGATGTAGATCACGCCGCTCTGGATCGCAAACTGCACGTTCATCAGGCCGACGACGTTGAGCGCCTTGGCGAGCTTGCGCGTCTGCTCCTCCAGCTCCGCCTGCAGCTCCGCGCTCAGGCCGTTCGGCGGCAGCGAGCAGCCCGAATCGCCCGAGTGCACGCCCGCCTGCTCGATGTGCTCCATGATGCCGCCGATCAGCACGTCCTCGCCATCACAGACCGCATCAACGTCCACCTCGATCGCAAGATCGAGGAAGCGGTCGAGCAGCACCGGGCTGTCGTTCGACACCTTGACCGCATCGGTCATGTAGGCGCGCAGGTCGTCCTCGTTGAAGACGACTTCCATCGCCCGTCCGCCGAGCACGTACGACGGACGCACGACGAGCGGGAACCCCACCTCGCGCGCGAGGATCACGGCCTGTTCTTCGTTGCGCGCGGTCGCATTGGCCGGTTGCTTGAGGCCGAGCGTCTTCACCAGCTGCTGGAAACGCTCACGGTCCTCCGCGACGTCGATCGAATCGGGCGTCGTGCCGATGATCGGCGCACCCGCGGCCGCCAGCGCCCGCGACAGCTTGAGCGGCGTCTGGCCGCCGTACTGCACGATCACGCCCTCGGGCTTCTCCTTGGCGATGATCTCCATGACGTCTTCGAACGTGAGCGGCTCGAAGTACAGCCGATCGGAAGTGTCGTAGTCGGTCGAGACGGTCTCGGGGTTGCAGTTGACCATGATGGTCTCGAAGCCGTCCTCACGCAGCGCCAGCGCCGCGTGCACGCAGCAGTAGTCGAATTCGATCCCCTGGCCGATCCGGTTCGGTCCGCCGCCCAGGATCATGATCTTGCGCCGCTCGGTGGGGTTCGCCTCGCACTCCTCTTCATAGGTCGAGTACATGTAGGCGGTCGAGGTGGCGAATTCCGCCGCGCAGGTGTCGACCCGCTTGTACGCCGGATGCAGTGCGAACTTGTGGCGGCGCTTGCGGATCACCGGCTCTTCGATGCCAAGCAGGTGCGCGAGCCGGCTGTCGGCGAATCCCTTGCGCTTGAGCGTGCGCAGGCGCTTCACGTCGAGCGCCTCGAGCCCGCCGCTCTGCACCTTGCCCTCTTCCTCCACGAGATCCTGGATCTGCCGCAGGAACCAGGGATCGATGCGCGACAGGCCTGCAACCTTGTCGAGCGACCAACCGGCGCGCAATGCATCCGCGACATACAGCACGCGATCGGGACCCGGGGACGCCAGCTCCTGCGCCAGCACCCCGGTCGTTTCCTCGGTCAACGGCAGCGCCAGCTGCGGATTCAGACCGTCCCAGCCGGTTTCGAGACTGCGCAGCGCTTTCTGCATCGACTCCTGGAACGTGCGACCGATCGCCATCGCTTCACCCACCGACTTCATCTGCGTGGTGAGGCGCTTGTTCGCACCCGGGAACTTCTCGAAGGTGAAGCGCGGAATCTTGGTGACGATGTAGTCGATCGTGGGCTCGAACGATGCCGGCGTCGCTCCGCCGGTGATCTCGTTCTTGAGCTCATCGAGCGTGTAGCCGATGGCGAGTTTGGCCGCGACCTTCGCGATCGGAAACCCGGTCGCCTTGGAAGCGAGCGCGGAGGAACGTGACACGCGCGGGTTCATCTCGATGATCAGCAGGCGCCCGTCCTGCGGATTGACGGCGAACTGCACGTTGGAACCGCCGGTATCGACACCGATCTTGCGCAGCACCGCGATCGCGGCGTTGCGCATGCGCTGGTACTCCTTGTCGGTCAGGGTCTGCACCGGCGCCACGGTGATCGAATCACCGGTGTGCACGCCCATCGGATCGAGGTTCTCGATCGAGCAGACCACGATGCAGTTGTCCTTGCGATCGCGCACCACTTCGAGCTCGAACTCCTTCCAGCCCATCACCGATTCTTCGAGCAGCACCTCGTTGGTGGGTGACGCGTCGAGGCCGCGCGCCACGATCTGTTCGAACTCCTCGCGGTTGTACGCGATGCCGCCGCCGCTGCCGCCGAGCGTGAAGGACGGCCGGATCACCGTGGGGTAGCCGATCTCCGCCTGCACCGCGATCGCTTCCTCCATGCTGTGCGCGATGCGCGCGCGCGGCGTCTCGAGGCCGATCTCGCGCATGGCATCGCGAAACAGCTCGCGGTCCTCCGCCATGTCGATGGCTTCGCGTGAGGCCGCGATCAGTTCCACACCCCACTTCTCCAGGATCCCTTCGCGCGCGAGGTCGAGGGCACAGTTGAGGCCCGTCTGGCCGCCCATCGTGGGCAGCAAGGCGTCCGGCGTTTCCTTCTCGATGATGCGCGCGACGGTGCGCCAGTTGACCGGCTCGATGTATATCGCGTCCGCCGTCTCGGGGTCGGTCATGATGGTGGCCGGATTGGAGTTCACCAGGATGACGCGATAGCCCTCTTCACGCAGGGCCTTGCAAGCTTGAGCGCCCGAATAGTCGAACTCGCACGCCTGCCCGATCACGATCGGGCCGGCGCCGATGATCAGGACGCTGTTGATGTCAGTGCGCTTCGGCATGGCGACCCTTGCGAGGTGTCAGTCGACCGGCGGCGAGCACAAGCAGTTCGCCTTCATCGAGTGAAGGGTGGGTGAGGTGATCCAAAAGATTCTCTCCTAGCTCTCGGCCACGCGGCGCTTGCTGCGCTGGCCTTTCTGGGCGCGCTGGATGCTCTGCAGGCGCTTGACCATGAGATAGATGAACTGCTCGAACAGGGGCTGCAGGTCGTGCGGACCCGGACTCGCCTCGGGATGCCCCTGGAAGCTGAAGGCCGGCTTGTCGGTGCGCTCCAGTCCCTGGAGCGTGCCATCGAAGAGCGAGCGGAACGTCGCCTTGGTGTTTGCGGGCAGCGTGCTCTCATCCACCGCGAAGCCGTGATTCTGAACCGTGATCAGCACGCGGCCGGTCTCGAGGTCCTGCACCGGATGATTCGCGCCGTGGTGGCCGAACTTCATCTTCAGCGTGCGCGCCCCGCTCGCCAGGCCGAGCAGCTGATGACCGAGGCAGATGCCGAAGATCGGGACCTCGGCCTCGAGCAACTCCTGGATCGCGCGGATCGCGTAATCGCAGGGTTCGGGATCGCCCGGACCGTTCGAGAGCAGGACCCCATCGGGATTCAGTGCCAGCACCTTCTCTGCCGGTGTCATCGCCGGCACGACGGTCATGCGGCAGCCGTAATCGGCGAGCAGGCGCAGGATGTTGCGCTTGATGCCGTAGTCGTACGCGACGACATGCAGGCGCGCTGCCGGACGCGGCAAGTCGCGGTCACCCTCGCGCCAGATGCTGCCTTCGTTCCACTGGTACTGGCGTCGCGTGGTCACGACCTTGGCGAGGTCCATGCCCTTAAGGCCCGGAAACTTGCGCGCCGCGCGCACGGCGGCGGTTTCGTCGATCGTGTCGCCGGTCATGATGCAACCCGCCTGCGCACCCTTGTCACGCAGGATGCGCGTCAGCCGGCGCGTATCGATCTCGGCGATTGCGACGACCTTGCCGCGTTGCAGGAAGCTCGCGAGCGACTCGGCACTGCGCCAGCTGCTCTCGAGCAACGGCAGATCGCGCACGATGAGACCGGCGGCGTAGATGGCCGCGGACTCGAGATCTTCAGGATTCGCACCGGTGTTACCGATGTGTGGGTGCGTGAGAGTGACGATCTGCCGGCAGTAGGAGGGATCGGTGAGGATTTCCTGGTAGCCGGTGATGGAGGTATTGAAGACAACTTCGCCGGTGGTGTTTCCCTTGGCGCCAATCGAAATACCCCGGAAGACACTTCCGTCTTCCAAGGCCAGCACAGCAGGAACGGTCAACCGGTTGTCCCCTTCGCCCGCAAGGCGCAGAAATCGGGGTGCGCATGTACAAAGCGGGAGGAGCCCTTCATCAGAACTCCGTCCCGCTTTGACAGACTACCCTATTGGCAACGGCGCGAATTCTACGAACTAGGTCCCTCACTGTCCACGCTGATGAGCGCGTGCGAAACGCCTCGCGAGCGCCGCCGCCGAGCTAATCTTCACTTGAAGTTATCCATGTACTTGACTGATTCATAAAAGTATATCGGCCATGGAATAGAACCCGGGGTGTTTGCCGACGAGCCAGCGCGCCGCTCGCAGGGCACCCCGCGCATAGATCGTCCGATCGCTGGCGCGGTGCGTCAGGCACAGCGATTCCCCCGCTCCCGAGAACGTCACGCGGTGCTCGCCCACTTCCTCGCCTTCGCGTACCGAGGTGAGCACGATCTGGCCGCGTGCGCGGACCGGTGCAGGACCCGGTTCGACGACCGCCACCTTCGCGAAATCCTGCCCGCGGCCAGCCGCTGCACTCTCGCCGAGCTTCAACGCAGTCCCGGACGGTGCGTCGATCTTGCTGCGATGGTGGACATCGAGGACATCGACTTCGAAATCCTCGCCCAGGGCGTGTGCGGCAGCCTTCACCAGCGTGAACATGACGTTCACCCCGAGACTCATGTTGGGCGAATAGAGGATTGGGATCTGCGCGGCGCATTCGCGCAGTTGCGCAAGCGTCGACGGTGGAAGTCCGGTCGTGCCGAGCACGAGGGGACAGCCATGGCTCGCGCATGCGTGCAGCGTGCCCGGTACCGAGCCGGCCAGCGTGAAATCGATGACGGCATCGGCGCCAGCAAGCGCCTTGTCACGATCGGCTGTCACGGCGACACCGAGGCGCGCACCACCGGCGAGTTCACCGGCGTCGCGACCGAGACTCGTGCTGGAGAGAGAAGCGAGAGCGCCGCTCAGCTTCAAGTCAGGCTCATCGCGCAGCGCCGCGAGCAGCGACTTGCCCATGCGGCCGCTCACTCCGAACAGCGCGATGTTGAGCGTCATCGAGCGATATTCTCGAAGAACTTCTTCACACCCTCGAGCCAACCCTGCTCGCGCGGGTTGTGCCGCTTGCGGTCGTGGCGCAGAGACTCGTCGAGCTTGCGGATCAGGTCCTTCTGCTCGGCGGAAAGGCCGACCGGCGTCTCCACGGCGACGCGACAGAACAAGTCACCGGTAGGCCCGCCGCGCACCGGACGCACGCCCTTTTCGCGCAGGCGAAACACGCGGCCGGACTGTGTCTCGGACGGTATCTTCAGCGTCACGTGTCCGTCGAGCGTCGGCACTTCGATCTGGCCACCGAGCACGGCCGTCGCAAAGCTCACGGGCACTTCGCAGGAAAGATGGCTGCCGTCGCGCTCGAAGATCGCGTGCTCGCGCACCTGGATTTCCACGTACAGGTCGCCGCCCGGTCCGCCGTTGCGTCCTGCCTCGCCCTCGCCCGCCAGCCGTATGCGATCGCCGTTGTCGACGCCCGCCGGTATCTTGACGGTCAACGTCTTTTCGCGGCGCGTGCGTCCCTGTCCGTGGCAATGGTCGCAGGGCTTCTGAATGATCTGGCCGCGCCCCTTGCAGCGCGGGCAGGCCTGCTGAACGCTGAAGAAGCCCTGGCTGACGCGCACGCTCCCCTGGCCGTTGCAGGTTTCGCAGGTGACGGGCGTTGACCCTTTGGCGGCGCCGCTTCCGTTGCACACCTCGCACTCACCGAGCGTCTGGAAGTCGATCTCGATGTTGTCGCCGAACACCGCCTGATCGAGGTCGAGCTCCAGCCCGTAGCGCAGGTCCGCGCCGCGAAACACCTGGTTTCGTCCGCGGCGGCCGCCGCCGAAGATGTCGCCGAACACATCCCCGAAGATGTCGCCGAACGCGTCGGCAGCGCTGAACCCGCCGCCCCCGCCACGCGTCGCTTCGACGCCCGCGTGACCAAACTGGTCGTACGCGGCGCGCTTCTGCGCGTCGGTGAGCACTTCGTAGGCCTCCTTCGCCTCCTTGAATTTCTCTTCGGCTTCCTTGTCGTGGGGATTGCGGTCGGGATGAAACTTCATCGCGAGCCGCCGGTACGCCTTCTTGATGTCGGCTTCAGGGGCGTTGCGCGCCACCTCGAGCACTTTGTAGTAGTCGCGTTTCGACATGCGCCGCGGGCCTGCAAATATGCGAACGCCGCGGGGTCTTCACGACCCCGCGGCGGCCATCCATTCCAACCGCATGAACCGTTACGAGCTCTTGCGGTTCTTGTCTTTCACTTCCTCGAACTCGGCGTCGAGCACATCGTCCTTGCCACCCGCGCTACCGCTGCCAGATGCCCCGGCATCGGCGCCCGGCGCGCCCTGAGCTCCCTGCTGGGCGTAGGCGCGCTGCGCGACGGCAGCCGACGCCTGCGCCAGCTCCTGTGCGCGGGATTCGATCGCATCCTTGTCATCGCCGCTGAGCGCGGTCTTGAGGGCCGAGATCGCGGTCTCGATCTTGTACCGCTCTTCCTGGGTGACCTTGTCGCCGAGGTCCTTCAGCGACTTTTCCGTTGCATGCATGAGCGCGTCGCCTCGATTGCGTGCGTCCACCAGCTCACGGAAGCGCTTGTCCTCTTCGGCGTGCGCCTCGGCGTCCTTGACCATGCGCTGGATTTCCTGCTCGTTCAGGCCGCTCGAGGCCTTGATGACGATGCGCTGTTCCTTGTTGGTCGCCTTGTCCTTCGCCGACACGTTGAGGATACCGTTCGCATCGATGTCGAAGGTGACCTCGATCTGCGGCATGCCGCGCGGCGCCGGCGGAATGTCCGCCAGGTCGAAGCGGCCGAGCGACTTGTTGTCACCTGCACGCTCGCGCTCGCCCTGCAGCACGTGAATGGTCACGGCCGTCTGGTTGTCGTCCGCGGTCGAGAACGTCTGGTTCGCCTTGGTCGGGATCGTGGTGTTCTTCTCGATGAGCTTGGTCATCACACCGCCCAGCGTCTCGATACCGAGCGACAGCGGAGTGACATCGAGGAGCAGCACGTCTTTCACGTCGCCCGCGAGCACACCGGCCTGAATCGCGGCACCGACGGCCACGGCCTCGTCCGGGTTCACGTCCTTGCGCGGCTCCTTGCCGAACAGGTCGCGGACCACCTTCTGCACGTACGGCATGCGCGTCTGACCGCCGACCAGGATCACCTCGGCCACTTCGTTGACCGAGAGCCCCGCGTCCTTGAGCGCGGTCTTGCACGGACCGAGAGTCTTCTGCACCAGGTCCTCGACCAGTGACTCGAGCTTGGCACGCGTCAAGCGGATGTTGAGGTGCTTCGGGCCGCTCGCGTCTGCCGTGATGTACGGCAGGTTGACGTCGGTCTGCTGGCTCGAAGAGAGCTCGATCTTCGCCTTCTCTGAAGCCTCCTTGAGACGCTGCATCGCGAGCGGATCGCGACGCACGTCGACGCCACTCTCCTTCTTGAATTCCTCGGCGATGAAGTTGATCACGCGCAGGTCGAAGTCCTCGCCACCGAGGAACGTATCGCCGTTGGTCGACAGCACTTCGAACTGGCGTTCGCCGTCGATCTCCGCGATCTCGATGATCGAGATGTCGAACGTGCCGCCGCCGAGGTCATAGACCGCGATCTTGCGATCGCCGCCCGACTTGTCGAGACCATATGCCAGCGCGGCCGCGGTCGGCTCGTTGATGATGCGCTTGACGTTCAAGCCCGCGATGCGGCCGGCGTCCTTGGTCGCCTGGCGCTGCGAGTCGTTGAAATAGGCCGGCACCGTGACGACGGCTTCGGTCACGGTCTCGCCGAGGTAGTCCTCGGCAGTCTTCTTCATCTTCATGAGGACGCGCGCCGAGACTTCGGGCGGCGCCATCTTCTTGCCGTTCACTTCCACCCAGGCGTCGCCGTTGTCGGCCTTGGCGACCTTGTACGGCACCATGCCGATGTCCTTCTGCACCACGTCGTCGCTGAACTTGCGGCCGATGAGACGCTTGATCGCGAACAGGGTGTTCTGCGGATTGGTCACCGCCTGGCGCTTGGCGGACTGGCCGACCAGCACTTCGTTGTCCTTGGTGAAGGCAACGATGGACGGCGTGGTCCGGTCACCCTCGCTGTTTTCGATGACCCGGGGCTTGCCGCCTTCCATGATGGCGACACACGAATTGGTCGTGCCGAGGTCGATACCGATGGTCTTGGCCATGACTCAATAACTCCTGAAAAAGCTTTGCTCGAAACCTGAACGCGATGATGGGGAAGTCGATGTGTGTTTCAAGCGTACGGTTGTAAAAAGGTCGTTGTCCGACGGGCGCTTGTCCCTCAGACCTCAGGCAGAAGGCGCACGCGCCACGATGACCCGGGCGGGACGCAGCAACCGGCCGTTGAGCTGGTAACCCTTCTGCACAACCTGCAGAACGGTATTGGGCTCGGCGGTGGCGGAATCCTGCATCGCCATCGCCTCGTGCAGTTGCGGATCGAACGGCGCCCCCACCGGGTTGATCTCGACGACGCCGTACTTGTCGAAGGCTTTGCTCAGCAGGCGCAGCGTCGCTTCCTTGCCGGCGAGGAGACTGCGGGCATCGGCCGTTTCCCCGGCCTCGAGCCCCAGCTCGAGGCTGTCACGCACTTCGAGCATGTCAGCGGCAAACTTCTCCAGCCCGTACCTGAGCGCATTCTCCAGGTCGCGCGCTCCGCGTTTGCGAACGTTATCGAGCTCCGCCGCCGCCCTCAGGTAATTATTCCAATTCTCCTGAGCCTTGGCCTCGGCAGCCGCCAGGGCCTTCGCGAGTTCGCCGGCATTGGCCTGCCCCGCTGAATCCGTCAGCACGGCGGTGGCTTCGGGGTCGAACTCTCGCTGCGTGTCGGGTGCACCGCGCTCGGCGTCCTTGTGTGCCCTGTTGCTCATCGAAAACTCTCCTGGCCGCTGTACCGGCGGGGGTCGACTGGAAACGGCGAAGGATACCGCGAAGGAGGCCGAAATCGGGATCAGCGACGTGAATTCAAGGCGGTGCCGAGAAGCCGCGCGGTGATATCGACGATGGGAATCACGCGCTCGTAGGCCATCCGCGTCGGCCCGATCACCCCCAGCACGCCGACGATTTCGTTGTCGAGGGTATAGGGGGCAGTCACAACGCTGCAGTCATCGAGGATCGTGTAACCGGATTCCTGCCCGATGAAGATCTGCACACCTTCCGCCCGCAGGCTCTGGTCGAGCAGGTGCAGGATGTCGCGCTTCTCGTTGAAGGCCTCGAACAGGCGGCGCAACTTGTCGACGTTGGAGAGTTCCGCGAAGCTCATCAGGTTGGTCTCGCCGGCGATGACGTAGCTCGCCATGCCACGGTCGCCGGAATCGACGACCTGCTGGGCCAGCTGGATGGCATCGAGCATCAACTGGTTGAGGTTCTGACGGGTCTCCTGCAGCTGCGCGAGGAGCTCGGTGCGCACGTCGCTCAGGCTGCGGCCTCGAACCTGGTCGTTGAGGTAATTGGCGGCGCGACGCAACTCATCCGGCGAGTAGTGCCGCTCCAGGTGCACGATGCGGTTCTGCACCTCACGCCCCCCGACGACCAGGATGGTGAGGACGCGGTTGTCGGAAAGGCCCACGAACTCGATCTGACTCAGCGCAGCCTGCGACTGGCGCGGCAGTGTGACGACGCCCGCCAGGTGCGTGATCGTCGAGAGCACCTGGGAGGCGACGGCCACCAGCGCCTTGGGCTCATCACTGTGCTGTTCGAGGCGGCGTTGCAGGTCCGCGACCTCGGGCCCCTCGAGCGGCTTGAGCTTGAGGAGTGTGTCGACGAAAAGTCGATAGCCCTTGTCGGTGGGGATACGTCCCGCGGAGGTGTGCGGTGAGGTCACGAACCCGAGCCCCTCGAGGTCCGCCATCACGTTACGGATCGTCGCGGAACTGAGGTTCAGTCCGGATTCGCGCGACAGCGTGCGTGACCCGACCGGCTGACCGTCCCGGATATAACTTTCGATCAGGATCCTGAGCAGATGCTGGGCACGCTCATTGAGAAGGTCGTCGGCAGCCTCTGTCGGCATCGGCATCAACACTCTGTATATTCAGGCAACCTGCGTTGCCGCATGTCTCGCTAACTAACAGCGCACCTTCCGCGAAGTCAAGCTGCGCAAAGCGGGGCGAAGCGCGCGTGGCCCGGGTCGGATCGACATGGTAAAAGGCCCAAAAATACCGATGGCAAAGCCATTTCAGACCTTCGCGCTCGTGGGCCGGGACACCGATATGCGTGTCGCGGACAGCATGCGCACGCTCGCCGGGCACCTGGTGAAGCGCGGCGGCCAGGTCCTGGTCGACCAGGCGAGCACGGTGAACTTCGGGTCGACGCCGGTAACCCGGGCCGACCCGCAGGGGTTTGCGGATCGCGCGGACCTGCTGATCGCCATTGGCGGCGATGGGACGATGCTGCATGCCTCGCGGCTGGCGGTGGGTCGCAAGGTGCCGCTCCTCGGGGTGAATCGCGGTCGCCTGGGGTTCCTGACGGACGTCTCGCCCGAAGACATGCTCGAGAGGCTCGATGACGTGCTGGCCGGAAAGTACACGGAAGACCGACGCTCGCTGCTCGAGGCGCGACTGAACCGTGGCGGGCGCATCGCGGGTGCACTCACCGCGCTCAACGATGTGGTCGTGCAGAAGTGGGAAACCGGCCGCATGCTCGACATCGAGACCTGGATCGACGGGCAGTTCGTCAACACTCACGGCGCGGACGGACTCGTCGTCGCGTCCGCCACCGGGTCGACAGCGTACGCGCTCTCGTGTGGCGGGCCGATCGTCCAACATCGGCTCGGTGCCGTGGTGCTGGTGCCGATCTCCCCGCACACGCTCAGTGATCGGCCAATCGTGGTGTCGGCAGACGCCCGGATCGAGTTGCGGCTGAAGGAGCGCGTCGATACGCGTGCCCAGGTCCTGTGCGATGGCGCGGTGCTCGGTGAACTCGACATCGGCGACCGGCTCGAGATCAGCGCGTCGCAGCATCACGTTACGCTGATCCATCCGCCCGGATACGAGTACTTCCGCCTGCTGCGCTCCAAGCTCCATTGGGGACGCGGCGGCTACGACGGGTCCGCCGGCACAACGCCCCCGGCCGAGCGCTGACCGCCAGCCGTGCTGACCTACCTGAGGATTCGCGACTTCGCGATCATCGATGAGATCGAGCTCGAATTCGGCTCGGGTCTCACAGCGCTCACGGGCGAGACTGGCGCCGGCAAGTCAATCGTCGTGGATGCGCTCGCCCTCGCAGCCGGCGGACGCGCGAGTGCCGATGCAATCCGTCACGGCGCGGACCGCGCGGAGATCTCGGCGACGTTCGAAGTGCGCGCCTATCCGAAGCTGCGTCGCTGGCTGGAGGCACAGGCGATCGAGAGCGATGGCGAATGCATCCTGCGCCGCGTGTTGTCGAATGACGGACGTTCGCGCGCCTTCATCAACGGCCAGCCGGTGCCGTTGCAGACGCTGCGCGAGCTGGGTGAGCTCCTGGTCGACATCCATGGGCAGCAGGAATTTCTCGCCCTGGTGCGCCGGCCCGCGCAGCGTTCGCTGGTCGACGCGCACGGCAAGCACGAGGAACTCGCTGAACAGGTCAATGCCGCCTTCGATCGTTGGCGGGACCTGCGGGGCCGGCTCGCCGAGCTCGAAGCGGCGGGTCGCGACCGCGATGCCCGCCTCGAATTGCTCCAGTACCAGGTGCGCGAGCTCGAAGCCCTGGCGCTCTCCGCCGCGGAATTGCCGGAACTGTTCGCGGAGCAGCGGCGCCACGCGAACAGTGGTCGCCTTGCCGAAGGTGTGCAGCAGGCGATCGAGCTTATCGACGAAGCCGAGACCGTGAACGCGCACGCGACGGTGAGCCGCGCGCAGGGAGTGCTCCGCAATCTCGCGGCAGTGGACTCCCGACTCGCGGGTCCGGAGCAGCTGCTGGTTGAAGCGGGCATCGCGATCCGCGAGGCGGCTGCAGGGTTGCGACACTATCTCGACTCCCTCGATGTCGACCCGCAGCGCCAGGAGTGGGTAGAACGTCGCGTGGCGACGATCGAGGAACTGGCTCGCAAGCACCGCCTGCCCGCAGAAGAATTGCCTGCGCATCTCGAGCGCCTGCGCGAGGAATTGCGCGCCCTCGAAGCGCACGCTTCCAATCTTGAAGCGACGGGTCGCGAAGTCGCCGCGGCTCGCAAGACCTTTGCTGAGGCCGCGCAATTGCTCTCGACGGCCCGTCGCAAGGCTGCGGCTCGCCTCACTCGCGAAGTCACGCAGCTGATGCAAACCCTCGGCATGGCAGGCGGGCGGTTCGAGGCAGTCCTCACTGCGACCGAAGGTGCAGAGCCGCAGCCCTACGGCATTGACGAAGTCGAATTCACCGTGAGTGCAAACCCGGGGCAGCCTCTGAAGCCGCTGGCCCGCGTTGCTTCGGGTGGTGAGCTGTCGCGCATCAGTCTCGCCGTGCAGGTGGCGGCCGCGGGCAAGGCGCTGACGCCTTGCCTAGTGTTCGATGAGGTCGATGCGGGCGTCGGTGGTGGCGTGGCGGAAATCGTCGGCCGCCAGCTCGGGTTGCTCGGTTCACGTACCCAAGTGCTGTGCGTCACCCACCTGCCGCAGGTTGCCAGCCAGGCCGATCACCACGTACGCGTCGTGAAGCTGACCGATGGACGCAGCGCGCGCACCGCGCTCAACGAACTGAGGGGCGCGGAGCGCATCGAGGAACTGGCGCGCATGCTGGGCGGCGTGGAGGTGACGCAAAAGGCGCGCGATCACGCGCGCGACATGCTCAAGCGCGCTGCCGCACGAGCTCAGAGCTGAGCCGCTACTCGCGTATTTTCTTGTGCGGGCAGGGACTGCGCCGGCACTGCCCGTAAAGAATGAGTGAATGATCCCGGATCTCGTAGCCCAGGCGCTTGGCGACCGCGTTCTGCCGATCTTCGATCTCCTTGTCCACGAACTCTTCCACGCGCCCGCAGTCAATGCACACGATGTGATCGTGGTGCGGCCCCTGGTTGAGTTCGAACACCGCCATGCCGTCTTCGAAGTGGTGCCGCGTGACCAGGCCGGCCGCTTCGAATTGGGTCAGCACGCGGTACACCGTCGCCAGGCCGATGTCTTCGTTCGACTCGAGCAGGGTCTTGTAGATGTCCTCTGCGCTCAGGTGCCGGGTGGCGCTGCGCTCCAGAATCTCGATGATCTTGAGCCGCGGCAGCGTGACCTTGAGTCCGGCTTTGCGCAGGTCTTTGCCTTCCACGTACGTGCCTCTCGGGGTAGAGCGGTTTCGCCTGCCGGGAACGGGCGAATTCGCTATGATGCGCGGCCATTATCCTCCACCCCCACACCGCACTCCACCGTTCATGATTCGTCTGTCTGACCGCGCCATGCGCGCGACCGCTGCATATCTGTCCCGGGTCGCGCTTGGCCTTGGCCTCATGGCCGCGATCGTGGGCGGCGGATGCGTGTACCGCATCAACGTGCAGCAGGGGAATTACCTCGATCCCAAGGCCGTGGAGCAGCTCAGCGTCGGAATGACGCGCAGCCAGGTGCGCTATCTCATGGGCACGCCGATGGTTCCGAACTCTTTCGACAACGACCGCTGGGACTATCTCTTCTATTACAAGCACGGTCGGACGCGAAAGGCGGAAGAGTCCCAGATCTCGGTGTACTTCGAAGACGACAAGGTCGCGCGCATCGAGCGGCCGCGCGGCGCGGCCCAGGTTGCAGCACAACCGGTACCCCCCGCCGAAAAACCCAAGGAGACAGCGAACCCCAAGGCGCCCCAGGAGGCGCTGCCGGCGCCGCCGCCTCCGCCGTCCGAGACACCAGACGCGTCTCCGACGCCGCCGCCACCCTCACCGCCTTGATCCGGCTGCCTTGGCCCGGGCGCGGCGCGCCTCGCGGGGATCGGTAAGCAGGGGCCGATAGACTTCCACGCGATCGCCATTGCTCAGGCGATGATCTCGCGGGACGACTTTGCCAAACACACCGAGCACGGCGCGTTCGGCCTCGATCTCGGGACACAGCTCTGCCAACTGCGAAACGAGCAGCGCATCCATCGCCGTGGCGCCCGGCGGCAGTTCGACGGGGACGACCCATTGACGATCGGGGCGCGCGTACGCCACTTCGCAGCGCAGGACCGCCGGGTCAGCCATATATCGCCTGCGCCCGCGTGACGAACGCATCGACGAGCGAGTTGCAGGTGTGCTCGAACACCGGCTCCAGCAGCCAGGCATTGAGTGGGTTCGCGAACGCAAACTGCAGTTGCAGGGACACGCGTGAACCCTTGTCGCCGATGGGTGAGAATCGCCAGGCGCCGGTCAGTGTGCGAAACGGGCCGTCGACCAGCTGCAGGATGATCGCGTTGCAGGGTTCGAGCCGGTTGCGCGTGGTGAAGGTGGCGTGCAGCGCGCCCTTGTGCACCTGCAGGCTCGCCACGACTTCACCCGAGGTACGCTCGATTTCGCTGGCCTTGCGGCACCAGGGCAGAAATTCCGGGTAGCGGGGCACATCATCGACCAGCGCGTACATCTGCTCGGTCGTGAAAGGCACCAGGGCGTGACGATCGATCTGCCGCACGAGGTTATCCTACAGCACGATGTCCGAGCCGTCCGACAAGCCCAATCCCACGATCGCCGAGAATCGCAAGGCGCGGCACGACTATTTCATCGAGGATCGCTACGAGGCAGGCCTGGCGCTCGAGGGCTGGGAGGTGAAGAGCCTGCGTGCCGGTCGTGCGCAGCTCAAGGAGAGTTACGTCTACGTGAAGAACGGCGAGGCATTTCTGTTCGGCGCGCATTTCTCACCGCTCACCTCGGCCTCCACGCACGTGCATGCCGATCCCACTCGCACGCGCAAGCTTCTCCTGCATCGACACCAGCTCGACCAACTGGTCGGCGCCGTCGAGCGCCGGGGCTACACGCTGGTGCCGCTCACGCTCTACTGGAAGAGCGGGCGCGCGAAACTCGAGGTCGGGCTTGCGAAGGGCAAGAAGCAGCACGACAAGCGCGACACGGACAAGGCGCGCGACTGGGAGCGGGAGAAGGCCCGTCTCCTCAAGCGGCATTGATCCGCCGCTTTGTGCGCCTGGTACTCGCTCGGCGAATTGCGCCCGACATCCACCGCCGCAGTTCGCGAAATCGACACCGATCCCTTGTGCCCTGCGGTTGCGGCCCTACAATGGTCCCCGCACGTGTGGGGGCGATCGGCTTCGACGGGGGTCGCGAGACTACGGGTGCATGCCGAGGTGCAGGTTCCTCGTTAAACCGCCGGCAAACTTATAGTTGCAAACGACGACAACTACGCTCTGGCGGCTTAATCCCGCCTAACCTCTGACTGGCATTTGCTTGTGGATCCAAATCAGGGGACGCGCTCACAAGATCGCGGGTCCGGTGTGCTGAAGGCCGGCCTGTTAAACGTAACTTGAGCTGGCTGCACGTCTTCCCTGCCCTTCGGGTAGCGTGCGGTGAGAATAATTGAAGCGGCTAAGCATGTAGGTCACGTAGCGTAGGGCCTTCGGACGCGGGTTCGATTCCCGCCGCCTCCACCATCTCTTCATTCCATCTCCGGGTTTTCACCTCGAATGGCGGCGCCGCCGTTTGCCGCAGCCCCCGGGACCCCGTTATATTGATATGAATATAACGAGAAGGCCGCCAGGGAGATCGCCCATGCGTTTCAAGGTTGCTATCGCCGCCGCCTCGGCGTGCCTGTTCGCCCTGCCGCTCGCCGCACAGGAGGCGACGGAGTCCAGCGCATCCATCGGCGCGAATGACAGCGCAGCTCTCGGCGCGGTCACTGTGACTGCGAGGCGCCGGGAGGAGAACCTGCAGACAGTTCCCGCTGCTGTTTCCGTCGTGAATGGCACTCTGCTCGACAGCACGTACACGGTGAACACGGCGCTGCTCAGTCAACTGGTCCCATCGCTCTACTACAACTCCGCCAATCCGCGGAACACGGCCTACACGATTCGCGGTCTCGGCTCGAACACGCTGTCGATCAGCGCGGCCAATGACGGCATCGAACCGGGCGTAGGCTTCTATGTCGATCAGGTCTATCACGGCCGCCCCGCAACGGCGGCATTCGACTTCACCGATATCGATCGGGTCGAAGTGCTGCGTGGCCCGCAGGGGACGCTGTTCGGCAAGAACACCACGGCGGGCGCCATTCACGTCATCAGCCGCGAGCCCACTTTCGAGCCAGAGGCGAACGGTGAGGTTTCCTACGGCGACAAGGACTTCCTCCAGGCGAAGGGCTCTGTCTCGGGTCCGTTGGTTGGCGACGCGCTCGCCGGCCGTCTCTCCGCGCAGATCACCCAGCGCGACGGTGTGCTCTTCAACGTCAACACAGGCGAACACGAGAACGAACTCGACAACTACGCCGTGCGCGGACAGCTCCTCTGGGTGCCCGCCGACGGCGTAAAGCTGCGCCTGATCGGTGACATCACCGATCTCGATTCGGCGTGTTGTACCCAGGGCTTCCTGCGCGTCGGCACCAGCCTGCGCAGCCCTGCGCGCCAATTTCCAGCATTGGCGGCGGGGCTTGGCTATGCGCCGCCCAGTACCGACGTGTACGACCGCCTGACCGACATCGATGCCCCGTTGCACGTCGATACACAGGACGGCGGCGTCTCCTTGATTGCCGACTGGGACTTCGGCCCCGCGACTCTGACGTCGGTCACTGCCTGGCGCTACTGGGATTGGGATGTCGCGAACGACCGCGACTACACCGGTATTCCGATCCAGCTGGTTCAGCGTATTCCTTCGCGCCAGGATCAATACAGCCAGGAGTTTCGCCTGGCTTCCAACGGCGACGCCAAGCTGCGCTACGTCGCCGGCCTGTATTTCTTCTCACAGGAGATCGACGGCCACCCGATCAGTACCTATGGGCCGGAAGCCGCGTACTGGCTGCTCAACCAGGCGAACTTCACGGTGCCGATCCCGCGCAACCTGCTCGACGGCTACACGCAGGAAGGCGCCTCGCACTTCGAGATGAAGAGCTACGCGGCTTTCGGCGAGGTGAACTACGATTTCACGCAGCGACTGACTGGAACCCTGGGCCTGCGCTATACGTACGAGGACAAGGAAGGACAGTATGCGACGCAGGTGTTCGGCGGGCTCGATCTCACCGGACTCCCTGCAGCGACCGCGGCAGAGCTCACCCGCGCCAAGCTCTCGATCTTCCGGCCGCAGAGTTACTCGGCTCAGGACAGTGGCGGCAGCCTTTCCGGTCGCGCCAACCTCGCCTATCAGTTCACGGACGACGTAATGGCGTACGTGAGCTACGCCTACGGCTACAAGTCCGGTGGCCTGAACATGTCGGGCCTGCCACTGGATGCCCAGAACCAGCCGGCGCTGGCGACAGCCGTAATCGAGGACGAGAGGAACACCACTTACGAGGTGGGTCTCAAGTACACGATGCTCGATAGCCGCGCCACACTCAATCTCGCCGGCTACTGGACGATCGTCAAAGATTATCAGGCCAACATCGTCTCAAGCCTGGAGACGGCTGCGATCCGCTCCTACCCCTCCAACATTCCAGAGGTGCGAGTACGAGGCGTGGAGGCGGACTTCGCTGCGCTGCTATTTACCGGTCTTACCTTGCGCGCGTCCGTCGCCTATGCGGATGGCGAATACACGGACTATCCGGGCGGGCCGTGTCCGCTCGAAGTGCAGACCGCAGCCACGGTCGCCTGCGATCTCACCGGCGAGTCGCTGGCGGGACTGTCCAATTGGGTTGGATCACTCGGCTTCGACTACGGGGTGACGCTGGGCCCCGGCGAGTTTCTGCTGCACGTGGATTCGAACTCCCGCAGCGGCTACAACAGTGACACGTCCGGGTCGCGATATACGCGGATCGACGGTTACAACG
>DATFRO010000013.1:0-20854 GCA_035263105.1 Steroidobacteraceae bacterium
CACGCCCTGGCGAGGCTTCCCCGCCCAGGAACCCACCACATTGTTGGTGGCGAGGCCGTGCCTCTATGAAGCGTTGCGCCAAGTGCAAGCAAACTCTGCGGCTGTCCAAGTTTCACCTGGACAATTCACAGCCCGATGGACGCAGTTCAAAGTGGGGCTGGTGTCAGCGGCTCACGTCGCTCGTGAGAGATCGCAAGCGCGGTCAGCGTGGCTCTCCCCGGACAGCGGAATGGAGACGCGCCGCGTTCTCCGCACGCAAGAAGCTCCCGCCTGTGACGCACATCTACTGACGCGCGTACAGAAAACGGTACAGTGCAAGCCGTCGAATCGGTACAGTGCGAGTCAGGGCCTGATTTTCCAGGCTTTCAGATCAGCGACTTGCAGACGTGAAGGTTGGGTGGCGGAGAGAGTGGGATTCGAACCCACGAAACCGTTGCCGGTTTACTGGAATTCCAGTCCAGCGCCTTCGACCGCTCGGCCATCTCTCCGCGCAAATTGAGGGCGCGCAGCGTACCGAAGGGCTGTCGCCCGCGCAATTCAGGATGAGGTGGGCGGTTGTGGCTCGGCTTGCGGCGCCGGTTCGGCTTGCGGCGGTGGCTCGGGTTGCGGCGGTGGCTCGGGTTGCGGCTGCGCCTCGGGCGGCGGTTGCGGTTCGGGCAGAGGTTGCGTCTCAGGCGGAACCTGAGGCGCGGACTGCGGCTGAGGCTCAGGGGCCGCAGGTGGTTCGGGCAGCGGCGGCGCCTGAGTCTGTGGAGCAGCCTCGGGAACCGGCCGCGTCGGAACGGGCGCTTCGCTCTGCGGCGCAGGCCGCGAGGACGACGGCGCAGTCGGCGTCATCGGGCGGTCACCTTTCGGAAAATCGCCGCGCTCGCGATCCGGGAAATAGGAAGGAGGACTGTCGAGACAGCCCTCGGCGTCCGTGCGCGGACGTGGGGGTGTCTTGAGCTCGGGCACCTTCAGACCGCTGCGCGTATCCGGTGGATCGAGTCCCACCGGAGTATTCAGGGGCGGAATGCTGTCCGAATTGCCGTAGTCGGGCGGCGCATTGCAGGAAAGCGACTTGCAGCCGGCGAGTGCCGCGAACGTCACGACCAGTGGCGCCACCCATCGCACTTGATTCATGAAAGCCCTCAATTCATTACCCCTGAGCTGCGCAGAGCCGCCCGCACCTGGTCATGGTAGCGCGCCGCCAGCGGCGTCAATGGCAGCCGGATCCCGCCGGCGATCAGCCCCATGGCTTGCAGCGCCCACTTGACGGGTATCGGGTTCGATTCGACGAACAAGGCGCTGTGAAGGTTCCGAAGCTTGCTGTCGATCTCATGCGTGCGCGCTTCGTGCCGCTCGCGCGCCGCGACGCACAGCTCGTGCATCAGGCGGGGCGCCACGTTGGCGGTCACGGAGATCACTCCCGTGGCGCCGATGTCCATCAGCTCGTGCGCGGTCGCGTCGTCGCCGCTGATGAGAGCGAAACCCTGCGACACTGATGCAAGGATCTCCCGGCCGCGCTCGACGCTCCCGGTGGCTTCCTTGATTCCCGCGATGTGCGGCTCGCGTGCCAGCCGCGCGACGGTCGCCGCCTGCAGATCAACGCCCGTACGCGAGGGCACGTTGTAAAGGATCACTGGCGCGCTCACGGCTGCGGCGACGGCCCGGAAGTGTTCGAACAGCCCTTCCTGGGTCGGCTTGTTGTAATACGGAGTCACGACGAGGAGCGCATCCGCGCCCGCCCCAGCCAGTTCCTGCGCGCGCTGCGCCGTCCGCCGGGTGGAATTCGTCCCGGCCCCCGCGATGACCGGCATGCGCCCGCGCAACGTGCGCACCGCACGCCGCACCAGCTCGTCGAGTTCGGCGGCATCCACGGTCGGCGACTCTCCGGTGGTCCCGCCGACCACGATCGCGTCCGTATTCTGCTCGGCGTGGAACTGCAGCAGGCGCTCCCAGGCGGGAAAATCGATCTCGCCGCCCGCCGTCATCGGTGTGACAGCTGCGACCATACTGCCGCCGAACATCTGAACCTCGGGTGCCTCAATCGCGCAGGACCGCGGATGTTACGTGCCACGGGCGTGACGAGGCAAGCCGGCGCGCACGACTCGTTCCACCCTCCCGCCAATACCGGTACACTGCGTTCGAGCAGTGGCGATGAGGCCGCACCGGACCAGATGAAGCAGTACCTGGCGATCTCGGCGATCGGCAGTGATCGAACGGGAATGGTTCACGACCTGACGCGTGTCGTGACCGACTGCGGCGGCAGCATCAGCGAGAGCCGCATGACGGCACTGGGTTCGGAGTTCGCCATGCTGCTGCTGGTCTCCGGCAACTGGGCGGCGCTCGCCCGCCTCGAGACCGACCTGCGCAAGCTCGCCGATTCGAGCGAGCTCAGCATCCAGCTGCGACGCACCGAGCAGCGCACCGCGCGCAGCGACATGCTGCCGTACTCGGTCGACGTCGTGTGCCTCGACCAGACCGGCATCGTGTCCAGTCTCTCCGGCTTCTTCTCTTCACGCGGTATCGACATCGCGGAGCTGTCGACGCGCAGCTACGCAGCCGCGCACACCGGCGCACCGATGTTCTCGGTGCAGATGATCGTCAACGTGCCGAGTCGCATTCATCTCTCGACGCTGCGCGAGGAGTTCCTGGAGTTCTGCGATCACCTGAATCTCGATGCCATTCTCGAACCCGTGAAAATGTAAAAATCCCCGGAAGGAATCCGTCCCGTGAGCAAGACCGAACTCGGCCGCAAGGCCCCCAAGCTTTCTCTCCCCTCCACCTCCGGCGAGCGTTTCTCCCTTGCCGAGGCGCAGGGCAGCAACCTGGTCGTGTATTTCTACCCGCGCGACAACACCACCGGTTGCACGCGCGAGGCACAGGATTTTCGCGAGCTGCACACCGCGTTTCGCAAGGCCAACACGATCGTGGTCGGCATCTCGCCCGACAGCCTCGAGTCGCATCACAAGTTCAAGGGCAAGTTCAAGCTGCCCTTCGCACTCCTCAGCGACGAGGACAAGGCGGCCTGCGAGCTGTTCGACGTGATCCGCGAGAAGAGCATGTACGGCCGCAAGTTCATGGGCGTCGAGCGCAGCACCTTCCTCATCGATGCCGAAGGTCAGCTGCGGCGCGAGTGGCGCAAGGTCAAGGTCGATGGGCACGCCGCCGAGGTGCTCGAGGCAGTCAAGTCACTGTGACCAGCAAAGCCGCGCGGCCAGGGGCCACTGTCCCTGAGCGCCGCATCTTCGTTCTCGACACCAACGTGCTGATGCACGATCCAGCGGCGATCTTCCGCTTCGAAGAGCACGACATCTACATCCCGATGATCGTGCTCGAGGAGCTGGACGCCGGGAAACGGGGCTTGACCGAATCGGCGCGCAACGTGCGCCAGGTCAGCCGCTTCCTCGACGAGCTGATGCACAACGCCACCAAGGAACAGATCGATCGCGGGCTGGAGCTGCCGCCGTCGAAGTCCGGCAATCACGGCAAGAAACCGAGCACCGGGCGCCTGTTTTTCCAGACACGTCAGCTCGACTCCGGGCTCCCGGACAATCTCCCCGGACACGTCGCCGACAATCGCATACTCGGGTACACGCGCGCCCTGGAGGGCGAGTTTCCCGATGCGCGCATCACCCTGGTGTCGAAGGACATCAACCTGCGCATCAAGGCCGCGATCATCGGAGTGCACGCCGAGGACTACTACAGCGACAAGACCATCGAGGACGCCGACCTGCTGTTTTCCGGCATGCAGGCGCTGCCCGAGAATTTCTGGGAACAGCTCGGCCGTGACATCGAGTCATGGCAGGAGAGCAGCCACACGTTCTACCGGGTGCGCGGGGCGGCCGTGAAGGACTGGCAGCTCAACCAGTTCGTCTATGAGACCAGCGACAACGGCATCGAGGCAATGGTGCGCGAAACCGACGGCGAGACCGCGGTGCTCGAGCTGACGCGCGACTTTCGCAGCGACAAGAACAACGTGTGGGGCATCACGGCGCGCAATCGCGAACAGAACTTCGCGCTCAACGTGCTGATGGATCCGCAGCTGGATTTCATCACCGTGCTCGGCCCCGCCGGCACCGGCAAGACGCTGCTGACGCTCGCCGCGGGCCTGATGCAGACGCTCGAGACCAATCGTTACAGCGAGATCATCATGTCGCGGGTGACGATCCCGCTCGGCGAGGACATCGGCTTCCTGCCCGGGACCGAGGAAGAGAAGATGGAGCCCTGGATGGGCGCGCTGATGGACAACCTCGAGGTGCTCACCCAGAGCCAGGAAGGCGGCAACTGGGGACGGGCAGCCACCAACGACCTGCTGCGCAAGCGCATCAAGATCCGCACCATCAACTTCATGCGCGGGCGCACGTTCCTCAACCGCTTCATCATCATCGACGAGGCGCAGAACCTGACGCCCAAGCAGATGAAGGCGCTGGTGACACGGGCCGGTCCCGGGACGAAACTCGTGTGCCTGGGGAACATCGCGCAGATCGACACGCCTTACCTCACGGAGACCACCTCCGGCTTGACGTTTGTTGTCAATCGGTTCAGGGGCTGGAAGCACGCCGGGCACGTCACACTGATGCGCGGTGAGCGGTCACGACTCGCGGACTACGCATCGGATATCCTGTAGGCGCTGCGGCCGGGTGGCAGAACGGCTGGCCGGTGTCGCGGTCCAACGGGTGACTCTCGCAAATACAAGCTGTTATGCGTCGAATCCTGATTTCCGTGGCGGCCGGGCTTTTGGTCTGCAGCGCGGCATGGCCGGGCGAGGAAGACAATCTTCCCGACATCGGCAGCCCCGCTGACACCACCATCACCCAGAGCGACGAGTACCAGATCGGCCGCATGGTCGTGAAGGGGCTGCGCGACGCCGGCAAGATTCTCGAAGACCCCGAGGCCACCGAATACATCCAGTCGATCGGCACACGGCTGGCGAGTCACGCGCAGGATGGCAAGCAGCGCTTCACCTTCTTCATCGTCAAGGATCCTTCGATCAACGCCTTCGCGCTGCCCGGCGGCTTCATCGGCGTCAACGAGGGACTGATTCTCGCGACGGCCGACGAGAGCGAGCTGGCCGGCGTGCTGGCGCACGAAATCGCGCACGTGACGCAGCGGCACCTCGCGCGCGGGATCCAGGCCGAGGGGCGTTCGAGCCTGGTGTCCGCCGCCGCGATGCTCGCGGCGATCCTCATCGGTGCGACGACCGGCGTGAGCTCCGATATCATGATGGGCTCGATCGCCGTCGCGCAGGGCGCGGCCGCGCAACAGCGCCTGAACTTCACCCGCGCCAACGAATACGAAGCGGACCGCATCGGCATCGGCACCATGGCGGCGAGCGGCTTCGACCCGCAGTCGATGCCCGCGTTCTTCGAGACACTCGAGCGGCGCACCGGTCTGCAGGGCAGCCAGGTCCCCGAGCTGCTGCAGAGCCACCCGGTGACCAGCGCGCGCATCGCGGAATCGCGCAATCGCGCCAGGCAGTACGACATCCCGCTGCCACCCGACAGCGTGAGTTACGGCCTGACGCGCGAGCGGCTGCGCCTGCTGAGCCTCGGCAGCGACACCGACGCGCGCGCCTATTACAAGCAGTACCTCGCCACGGAGAAAGTGCGCACCGACGCGCAGCGTTACGGCCAGGCGCTCAGCCTGATGCAGTCGGGCGCGCCGGAAGAGGCCATTCCCATCCTGCAGGGACTGAGCGAGAAGAATCCGGACATCATGCAGTACCGCAGCGCGCTCGGCGAAGCGCAGATGGCGACGGGCGAGAAGCAGGAATCGCTCAGCACCTTTGCGCGCGCACTGACGCTGTTTCCGCGCAACGTCCCACTGACCGTGCGCTACGCGGAAGCGCTGATGCGTGCGGGCCAGCCGAAGAAGGCGCACGAGATCCTGCTCGACCTGTTCAACACGGTCTATCCGACGCCGGAGCAGTGCCGCCTGATCGCGCTCGCCGCCAACAGCGCCGGTGATGTGGGTGACGCGTACTACTACATGTCCGAATATCACGTGATGAGTGGCGAGCTGATGCTGGCGCTCAACCAGTTGCAACTCGCGCTCGGCTCGCCCAACCTGTCCGAAGTGCAGCGCGCGCGCTTCCAGGCGCGCATCGAGGAGTTGCGCGAGTACCTGCCGAAGGGCAAGGCACGGATGGCTGCCGGTACCGAGGACCCCAATTCACGGCCCGACCCGCCGTCACGCACCGATCCCCAGCCGCATCCGCGCCTGGTGCGCTGATACAATTCGCGCCTTTGCTCCTGCAGGGATCAATTCGCTGATGACAGCTCCGATTCTCCGGATGCGGTTCGCTGCGCTTGCGCTCGGCGCGCTGTCGCTCGCCGGGTGCGCGTCGACCTCATCCGCAACGCGCTCGCCGCATGACCCGTGGGAGCCGATGAATCGCGGCGTCTACAAGTTCAACGACGCGCTCGATCGCACGGTCGCCCGGCCGGTGGCGAAGGTCTACCACGATCACGTGCCGACGCCGATCAGGAGTGGCATCAGCAACGCCATCGACAATTTCGCCTACCCGACGACGATCGTGAACGACCTGCTGCAGGGGAAATTTCGCGCGACCGTGAGCGATATCGGCCGCTTCCTGCTCAACTCGACGCTCGGCCTCGGCGGGTTGTTCGACCCGGCGAGCAAGGCCGGCCTCGACAAGAACGATGAGGATTTCGGACAAACCCTGGGCAAGTGGGGCGTGCCCTCGGGTCCGTACCTCGTAGTGCCGTTCCTCGGCCCGTCATCGGTGCGTGATGCGCCGATGATCTACCCGGAGCGCTACACGGACGTGCGTGGCTATCTCGGGGACTGGGAGACGAAATGGGCCTTGATCGGGCTCGGCTTGCTCGACACTCGCTCGGAACTGCTCAGCGTCGACCAGGTGCTGCGCAACTCTTACGATCCCTACCTCTTCACGCGCGACGCCTACCTGCAACGGCGCGAATACCAGGTGCGCGATGGCAACGTACCCGAGGAGCAGATCGAAGAGCCGATGGACGAGCCGCCGCCCGAGGACAATTCAGAGCCGGAGATCAAGCCACGTCGGCCTTCCGATGCTGCGCCGAGCGCCGAGTCGGCGCCGGCGGAGCCGGCAACGTCGCCACCGACCGCCGAGCCGCAAGGCGAGCCGCCGGGCGGCGATCAGCCACCCAACTGAGTTCGTCCGCGGGAATTGCAGCCGGCACTACTGGCCGGCGTGTGCGGGTTTTGCGGTCAGGCTGTCGGCGGCGTGGAGGATCTCTTCGACTTCGCTGATGCGCGCGACCGCCTGGATCTGCGGCGGAATGTCGAAGAAGCGCAGCTCGCGTGCGGCGGATTTCGCCCAGCTCACCCATTCGAGCAGCAGCGCGAGGCCCGCGCTGTCCGCGTCCGTCACGCCCGAGAAATCCACCTTGATGACCGAAACGCCGTCGAACAGCGTGCGGCTGCGTTCCAGGATGTCGCTGACGGTCGTGAAGCCGAAGGTGCCGCGGATCGCGAAGCGCCCTCCACCCAGTGACTCGAACTCAAACGGCTGACTGGCCACGCGTGCGTGCGCTCAGGTGCTGGTCTTGGCCGGCGTGGCGGGCTTGCCGGTCGGCGCGGGCTTCACGCCTTCGGTCTCCAGACGCTTGATCACCGCGTCCAGTCCCTTCTGGTCGATTTCCGCGCCGTACTGGGTGCGGAAATTCTTCACGTAGCTGATGCCCTCGATCGTCACGTCCCAGGCCTTCCAGCCCTCGTCGGTCTTGCGCATGCTGTAGTTCACGGGCACGCGCGTGCCATCGCTGCGCTTCACCTCGGTGCGCACCGTGGCGCGATCGGAAGCCGGATCGCCCTGGTACGGCAACACCTTCATGCGATCCGCGGTGAATTCGACCAGCGCCGAGCCGTAGTTCTCCAGCAGTGATTTGTAGAACGCGTCGATGAAGCGCTGGCGCTGGTCCTGGCTGGCGTCGCGCCAGTAGCGGCCCAGCACCAGGCGCGCTGCATACTGCGTATCGAAGTGCGGCAGCAGCACGTCGTCCACCAGCTTGTTGACCTTGCTCGGATCCTTGCGGTACTCGGCGCGATGCGCGTCGAGATCCTTGAGCATGCGGTTGGCGCAATCCTCGATCAGCTTGCTGGGGTCAGCCGCCTTGCTCGCTTCCGTGTCCTGCGCCACGCACACGCCGGTCCCGGCGGACAGCGTCAACATCAACGCAGCAATCGCAAAACTTCGCATCATTCCGGCTTGGCCTCCGCGCCCTGATTGTCCTGCTTATCTTTACCGGCGAGGCTGAACAGGAACTTACTGATCAGGTTTTCGAGCACGATCGCCGATTGTGTGAAGTGGATCTGATCCTTGTCCTTGAAATAAGTTTCTGAGCCGCCGGGCCCGATACCGATGTACTGCCCGCCGAGCAGGCCCGCGGTGAAGATGGCCGCGTCGCTGTCGTCGGGAATCTTGTTGTACTGGGGATCGATGCGCAGCGACACCGCTGCCTTGTATTCGGTGCTGTCGTAGCCGATCTTTTCGACCCGGCCGATGGTCACGCCGGACATCGACACCGGTGCTCCCACCTTGAGACTGCCGATGTTCTCGAACTTGGCGGTGAGCAGGTAGCCCGCCTCGCCGAAGTGGATCTCGCGGTTGGTGATCTGCGTGACCAGAAAGAACAGCGCCGCAAAGCCCAGCAATGCGAAGAGACCCGTACTGAATTCAATGGCGCGCGTCTGGCGCATGAAGCCTCCTTCCCTTACAGCAAAGCCGCCGTGAGCATGTAATCGAGCAGCAGCGTGACGACGGCGGAGATGACCACCGTGCGCGTCGTCGCACGCCCGACGCCCTCGGCGGTCGGAACAGCGTTGAACCCCTCATAGACCGCGATCAGGCTGCAGGCCACGCCGAACACGCCGCTCTTGATCACGCCTTCCATCACGTCGCGGACCTCCACGCTCCCCCGCATCTGCGACCAGAACTGGCCCGCATCGACGCCCAGCATCTGCACGCCGACGAGCTGCGCGCCATAGATACCGATGGCACTGAAAATTGCGGCCAGCAGCGGCATGGCGATTATGCCGCCCACGAAGCGCGGCACGCACACGCGCCGGATCGGATCGACGGCCATCATCTGCATGGCGGCGATCTGGTCGGTCGCCTGCATCAGGCCGATCTCCGAGGCAAGTGCGGTCCCGGCGCGTCCGGAGAACAGCAGCGCGGTGACCACCGGGCCGAGTTCCTTCAGCAGGCCGAGCGCGGCCGCGCTACCGAGCGATTCCTCGGAGCCGAAACGCTGCAGCACGTCGAAGCCCTGCAGCCCCAGCACCATGCCGACGAACAGGCCGCACAACATGATGATCACGAGCGACAGCGCACCCGCGTTGTACACCTGGTGAATGATCAGGCCGAAACGGCGGAACGAGGCCGGCGTGTACGCGAGCAGGCGGCCGAGGAACAGCACCACGTCGCCGAGGTTCTCGATGGCGCCACGCAGCGCCCGCCACAGGTCGCCCAGCAACCCCATCAGTCATCCTCACGCGCGAGCAGCTGCGTCGCGTAGTCGGGCGCCGGGTAATGAAACGGCACCGGGCCGTCCGCGAGACCTTCCATGAACTGGCGCACGACTTCCGACTGGCTGCGCTGCAGTTCCTTGGGCGCACCGGAGGCCACGACCTCACCGCCCGAAAGCAGGTAGGTGTCGTCCGCGACGTTGTTGATTTCGTGCACGTCGTGCGACACCACGATGCTCGTAATGCCGAGCGCGTCGTTCATCTGCCGGATCAGGCGCAGCACCACGCCGAGCGAGATCGGATCCAGGCCCACGAATGGCTCGTCGTAGATCAGCATCTTCGGATCCATCACCATCGCGCGCGCCAGCGCGACGCGCCGCGCCATGCCGCCGGAGAGCTCCGCCGGCATCAGCTCGGCTGCACCGCGCAGACCCACGGCGTGGAGCTTGGTCAGGACCAGCTCGCGGATCAGCCGTTCGGGCAGGTTCGAATGCTCGCGGAGCGGGAACGCCACGTTCTCGAACACATCGATATCCGTGAGCAGCGCGCCATTCTGAAACAGCATGCCCATGCGCTGTCGCAGCGCATAGAGCTCGGCGCGGCTCAGCTGCTTCAGGTCCTGGCCGTCGACGATGACGGTGCCGCGGTCGGCGAAGATCTGTCCCGTGATCAGGCGCAGGAGCGTCGTCTTGCCGGTGCCGCTCGGTCCCATGATGGCCGTAACGCGGCCACGCCGGATGCTGATGTTGAGATTGCGGAAGATCTCGCGCTGCGCGACCGCGTAGTGCAGGTCACGAATGTCGACGATGTTTGCACCGTCCGCGCCGGAGCCGGCCGCGGTGGCCTGCAATGGCTCGCTCATCCGGAGACTTTATGGGTGCTCAGGCAACCGCGCTCTCGAGATTCGCCGAGTAGCGGCCGGAACGCGCCAGGCCGTTGAGCTTGGCTCGCTTGAAGAAAGCCTTCTGCCCGGAGGCGAAGTTGGCCTGCAAGCCACGCCACGCATCGAGCGCCGGAGCCTGCAGGGCGCGGCCGTAGCTGAAAGAGACTTCCCACGGGAGCGATCCGATCTGGTTGATGAGGCTCAGGTGCTCAGTCGCTTCCTCCGGTCCCTGTCCGCCGGACAGGAACGCGATGCCCGGCACGGCGTTCGGCACGCGGCGCTTGAGACAACGCACGGTCGCTTCGGCGACCTCTTCGGCGCCGGCACGCTTCGCGGCCTTCATGCCGGAGATGACCATGTTGGGCTTGAGGACCATGCCCTCGAGCCGGATGCGCTGGGCAAAGAGCTCGTTGAAGACCGACAGTAGCGTGCGGTCCGTCACTTCCTCGCAACGCTCGATGCTGTGCGCGCCATCCATGAGGACTTCGGGCTCGACGATCGGCACGATGCCCGCTTCCTGGCACAGCGCCGCGTAACGCGCCAGCGCATGCGCATTGGCGTCGATGCAGCCTTGCGTCGGGATGCCGTCGGCGATGTCGATCACGGCGCGCCACTTGGCGAAGCGCGCGCCGAGCTTGCGGTATTCGGTGAGCCGATCGCGCAGGCCATCGAGACCTTCGGTGATCGTTTCGCCCGGGAACCCCGCCATCGGCTTGGCGCCCACGTCGACCTTGATCCCGGGGATCACGCCGTTGCGCGTCAGGTAGTCGGCGAAGTTGATTCCGTCCTTGGTTCTCTGCCGCAGCGTCTCGTCGTAGAGGATGACGCCACTGATGTAGTCCGAGGCGCCGGGTGTCGTGAACAGAAGCTCGCGATACAGGCGCCGGTTCTCCTCGGTCGACTCGATCTTGATCTTGTCGAAGCGCTTCTTGATCGTGCCGCTCGACTCGTCTGCCGCCAGGATGCCCTTGTCTTTGGCCACCATTGCCTGAGCAATGCTGTCCAGCTCGCTTGCCGCCATCGCCCGCTCCTTCGTTGGGTTCGGGGCGTGTCCGGAGGCTCCGGCCGCCCTCGAGGGGCGGCAAGGATAGCACCCCCTTCATTCATGAACCATTAGAGGACTAAAATAGTCCCAATTGGTATGGAGGACCCCTAACGTGTTGCGGATCAGCAAGCTGACGGACTATGCGACCGTCATCCTCGCCGACCTCTCGGCGGACCCCGAACGGCTCCATACCGCCGCCGCGGTCGCCGAGCGGACGCGCCTCGCCGCCCCCACGGTCAGCAAGCTCTTGAAGACTTTGCAGCGCGCGGGGCTCGTGGCTTCAGCGCGTGGCGCCCATGGCGGCTATCACCTGACGCGCCCGCCGAGCGCCATCAGCGCCGCGGCCATCCTGGATGCGCTCGAGGGGCCGGTGGCGATCACCGAGTGCAGCCGGCAGGACAGTCACTGCGGCATCGAGCACGTGTGCCGGGTCGGCCACGCATGGCAGCGCGTCAATCGAGCGATTCGTCGCGCACTGCACGACATCACGCTCGCGCAACTCGCGGGCCTGGAGTCCGGTGCGGTGCCGATGCCGGACCTCGGAGCTGAGCTGCGCGTGCCACGCACGCCGAGCCGCGCGTAAGGGCGATGTCCACCAAGCCACAGGATCTCGAAGCGCTCGTCGGTCAGAAGTACCGGCACGGCTTCGTCACGGACATCGAATCCGACACGTTCCCCCCAGGACTCGATGAGGACGTGATCCGCGCGCTTTCGCACAAGAAGCGCGAGCCCGCCTTCATGCTCGAGTGGCGTCTCAAGGCCTACCGGCACTGGCTGACGATGCAGGAGCCCCGCTGGGCGCGGGTGCACTACAACCCGATCAACTACCAGGCGATCTCGTACTACTCCGCACCGAAGCCGAAGGCGAACGCGCCGAAGAGTCTCGAGGAAGTCGACCCGAAGCTCCTCGAGACCTACGCGAAGCTCGGCATCCCGCTGCACGAGCGCGCGAAGCTCGCGGGCGTCGCCGTGGATGCGGTGTTCGACAGCGTCTCGGTCGCGACGACCTTCAAGGAGCGGCTCAAGCAGGCGGGCGTGATTTTCATGCCGATCTCGGAGGCGATCCAGCAGCATCCCGATCTGGTCGAGCAGTACCTGGGCTCGGTCGTGCCGCACACGGACAACTTCTTCGCGAGTCTCAACTCGGCGGTGTTCACCGACGGTTCGTTCGTGTACGTGCCCAGGGGCGTGCGCTGCCCGATGGAGCTCTCGACTTACTTCCGCATCAACGCCGCGAAGACCGGCCAGTTCGAGCGCACGCTGATCATCGCGGATGCCGGCAGCTACGTGAGCTACCTCGAGGGCTGCACCGCGCCGATGCGTGACGAGAACCAGTTACACGCGGCGGTCGTGGAGCTGGTGGCGCTCGATGACGCGCAGATCAAGTACGCGACGGTACAGAACTGGTACCCCGGCGATGAGCAGGGGCGCGGCGGCATCTATAACTTCGTCACCAAGCGTGGCGACTGCCGCGGCCGCAACTCGCGCATCTCCTGGACGCAGGTCGAGACCGGTTCCGCGATCACCTGGAAGTACCCGAGCTGCATCCTGCGCGGCGAGAACTCGATCGGCGAGTTCTACTCGGTGGCGGTCGCGAACAACTACCAGCAGGCCGACACCGGCACCAAGATGATCCACATCGGCGCCAACACGCGCAGCACTATCATCTCGAAAGGCATCTCTGCCGGTCACGGCCAGAACACCTATCGCGGGCTGGTGAAGATCCTGCCGAGCGCGGCCGGCGCGCGCAATTTCACGCAGTGCGACTCGCTCCTGATGGGCGATCAGTGCGGTGCGCACACCTTCCCGTATGTGGAAGTTCGCAATGCGACGGCCACCGCGGAGCACGAGGCGACGACCTCGCGCATCGGGGATGACCAGCTGTTCTATTGCCAGCAGCGCGGCCTGAGCGAGGAGGACGCGGTCAACATGATCGTCAGCGGTTTCTGCAAGAGCGTGTTCAAGGAACTGCCGATGGAATTTGCCGTGGAAGCACAGAACCTGCTGAGCGTGAGCCTCGAAGGCGCGGTGGGCTGAAGGAAGCAACATGACCGAACCCCTGCTCAAGATCTGCGACCTCACCGTGGCCGCGTCCGGAAAGACGATCCTCAACGGTCTCAACCTCGAACTGCCGGTGGGCGAGGTTCATGCGCTGATGGGCCCGAACGGCTCGGGCAAGAGCACGCTCGCGCAGGTGCTCGCCGGACGCAGCGACTACGCGATCGTGCGCGGTACCGTCAGCTACCAGGGCCGCGACCTGCTGGCGATGCCGGCCGAAGAACGCGCGCACGCGGGCGTGTTTCTCGGCTTCCAGTACCCCGTGGAAATTCCCGGTGTGAACAACGTGTACCTGCTCAAGGCCGCGCTCAATGCGCAGCGCAAGGCGCGCGGGGAACCCGAGGTCGATGCGTTCGAATTCCTCGGCCTGGTGCGCGAGAAGATGAAGCTGATGCGCATGGACGAGTCGTTCCTCAACCGCGGGGTCAACGAAGGATTTTCCGGCGGCGAGAAGAAGCGCAACGAGATCCTGCAACTCCTGGTGCTCGAGCCGACGCTCGCGATCCTCGATGAGACCGACTCCGGTCTCGACATCGACGCGCTGAAGGTGGTCGCGGACGGCATCAACACATTGCGGCGCGCGGAGCGCTCGTTCCTGCTCGTGACTCACTACCAGCGGCTGCTCAACTACGTGCAACCCGATCGCGTGCACGTGCTCGCGGACGGCCGGGTCGTCAAGAGCGGCGACCGCACACTGGCCCTCGAGCTCGAGCAGCGCGGTTACGACTGGGTGCGCGCCCAGGCGAAAGTGGCATGAGCAGCGCACCGGCAGTGGATGGCCTGCAGGCGTACGTCGCCGCGCATGCCCGTATCGCAGAGAGCCTGCCGGGCGGCGAGACCTGGCGGGCCGTCAGGCGCGAGGCGCTCGAGCGCCTGCTGCAACTCGGCTGGCCCACGGCCCGCGATGAGAGCTGGAAGTACGTGCCGCTGCGCCTGCTCGAGAAGAGAGTCTTCGAAGCGCCGGCAGCCGAGGCGTTGCCGGTCGATGCCACCGCGCTGACGCAGCGCGCGCTGTCGCTCGCAGGTGCGCGCCGGATCGTGTTCGTGAACGGCACCCTCGTGACGTCGCTCTCCAGCCCGCTCGTCGATCCGGCGCTCGAAGTAACGCCCCTCGCTCAGGCGCTGCAAGAGGAGCCGGACCGGTTGCGCGTGCGCCTGCCCGTGCCCGGCGACGATGCGGATCAGCGCCTGGCCCTGCTCAACCTGGCGTTCCTCGCGGACGGCGCCGAAATTCGCGTCAGGGCCGCCGCCTCGCCTGCCCCGCTCCACCTGCAGTTCGTGTCCACGGGGGCGCGCCGTGCCTGTCACCCGCGCGTGCTGATCGAACTCGAAGCGGGTGCGCAGGCGAGTGTCATCGAGCAGTACCTCACTCTCGGAGACGCCGAGACATTCACCAACTCGGTCACCGAGATCAGGCTTGGGCCCGGCGCACGGCTCGAGCACGCCGTCATCGCCGAACCCGACGCTCGCAGCTTCGTCCTCGGCACCCTGCACGCCCTGCTCGGTGCGGACAGCCGCCTGCTCACTCACCGCGTACTGGTCAGCGGCCTGCTCAGCCGTTTCAGCCTCAAGGTCGGGCTCGAAGGTCGCGGCGCGAGCGTCGACGCCAACGCCCTGCTGCTCGCGGATGGACGAGAGCATCTGGAAGCGCACAGCGTCATCTGTCACCGTGCGACCGACACGCGCAACGTCGAGCGCTTTCGCGGCGTGGCCGGCGATCGGGGGCGCGGCGTCTTCAACGGGCGCATCGTCGTGGAGCCGGGCGCCGCGCGCAGCGAGTCACAGCAGTCGAGCCGCGCCCTGTTGTTGTCGGAGCAGGCCGAGATCGACTCGCGGCCGCAGCTCGAGATCCTGAACAACGACGTGAAGTGCAGTCACGGTTCGACCACCGGCCAGCTCGATCCCAACATGCTGTTCTACCTGCTGTCGCGCGGTCTCGATCCAAAGACCGCACGCGCACTCCTCATTTACGCATTCCTGGACGACGTCCTGGCGCGCCTCGAGCTCAAGGACCTGCGCCAGCAGCTCGAGCGTCGCATTTCAAACGCGCTGCCCGATCCGCAGCGCATCGAGGAATTCCTGTGAACACGGCAGCGCAGCGAGCGCCGGGCAAGGCACGGTCGACAACGTTCGACGTCGAACGCGTGCGGCGCGATTTCCCGATCCTGAGCCGCGAGATCGCCGGCCACCCGCTCGCGTATCTCGACAATGCCGCCTCCGCGCAGCGACCGCAGAGCGTGATCGATGCCGAAGCGCACTATTACGAGGAGATCCACGCCAACGTGCACCGCGGCGTGCACACGCTCAGTCAGCTGGCCACCGAAGCCTACGAGGGCGCGCGCGACAAGGTGCGTCGCTTCATCAATGCCGCCTCGGTGCGTGAGATCGTCCTGGTCCGCGGCACGACCGAGGCGATCAACCTGGTGGCCCAGAGCTTCGCGCGGCCGCGCCTCGCACCCGGCGATGAAATCCTCATCACCTGGCTCGAGCATCACGCCAACATCGTGCCGTGGCAGCTCCTCGCGGAGCAGACCGGCGCGAAGCTGCGCGTCGCGCCCATCAACCAGGCCGGCGAGGTCGAGATGGAGGCGTTCGAGCGACTGCTGTCCGCGCGCACGCGTCTCGTGGCCGTTGCGCACGTTTCGAACGCGCTCGGCACGATCGTTCCGGTGCGACGGATCATCGCGGCCGCGCATGCCCGCTCGCTCCCGGTGCTGCTCGATGGCGCACAAGCCGTTCCGCACATGCGGGTCGACGTGCGTGAGCTCGACTGCGACTTCTACGCGTTCTCCGGGCACAAGATGTTCGCACCCACCGGCATTGGCGTGCTGTACGGACGCGAAGCGCTGTTGCAGGCCATGCCGCCCTGGCAGGGCGGCGGCGACATGATTCTCAAGGTCAGCTTCGAAGGCACGACCTTCAACGAGCTGCCCCACAAGTTCGAGGCCGGCACGCCGAACATTGCCGGCGCGGTCGGCCTGGGCGCGGCGATCGATTACCTGGAGGCGCTCGGCATGGACCGCATCGGCGCCTATGAGCATCAGCTACTCGACTACGCGACGACTGCCCTGCAGAAGGTTCCGGGGCTGCGTCTCATTGGCACCGCGGCGCAGAAGGCCTCGGTGCTCTCGTTCGTGCTCGACGGCATTCACGCGCACGACGTCGGCACCATTCTCGACAGCGAGGGCATCGCCATCCGCACCGGTCATCACTGCGCCATGCCGGTGATGGACTTCTTCGGTGTGCCGGCCACCGCACGCGCCTCGCTCGCGTTCTACAACACGCGCGCGGAGATCGATCGACTGGTGGCCGCGCTCGCGAAAGCGCGCGAGGTGTTCCGCTGATGGACCTGAAGGACCTGTACCGTGACGTGATCATCGATCACAACCGGCAGCCGCGAAATTTCGGGCGGCTCGAGCCGGCCGATGCGCACGCCGAGGGCTTCAATCCCTTGTGCGGCGATCGGCTCGAGCTCTACCTGGCGCTCGAGGGCGAGCGTCTGAAGGACCTGAAATTCGAAGGGAAAGGTTGTGCAATTTCAGTAGCTTCCGCATCACTTATGACGGAGGCTCTCAAGGGTAAAACGCGCGCCGAAGCGCGTCGTTACTTCGATGAGATACATGCCCTCCTCACCCAGCCTGGCTACGCGCCGACGCTCGAGCTCGGCAAGCTCACCGCGCTTTCCGGCGTGCGCGAATTCCCGGTGCGCGTGAAGTGCGCGAGTCTGTGCTGGCACACGCTCAACGCCGCGCTCGACCAGCAGAGCGCGCCCGTCTCCACCGAGTGAGCATGCGCGCCTACGAGAACGAGCCGGTGGTGATCGAGCGCGACGTGCGCGCAGTGGTGATCCCCGCGGGCATCAACGTCACGCTGCGTCCCGGGCAGGCAGGCTACATCACGCAGGCGCTCGGCGGCAGCTTCACGGTGTACATCGAAGGGAACCTGTTCCGCATCGCCGGCGAAGATGCGGATGCGATCGGCAAGGAGCCGAGCAGGCCGATCGAGCTGCCGCCGAACGCGACCGAAGAGGACATCCGCTCGCTGGTCTGGAGCCAGATGCGCACCTGCTACGACCCGGAGATCCCGATCAACATCGTCGACCTCGGACTGGTATACGAATGCGATATCACGCGCAATGCGGACGACACACGCACCGTGAGCGTGAAGATGACGCTGACGGCGCCTGGCTGCGGCATGGGCGAGATCCTGGTGCAGGACGTCAAGGAGAAGATCGAGATGATCCCGACGGTGCGCGAAGCGAAAGTCGAGCTGGTGTTCGATCCGCCCTGGAACCAGTCGATGATGTCCGACGCCGCCCGCCTGCAGACCGGAATGATGTGAGTGAGCATGCAGCGGGAGACTGCGACCGGCGCTTTCCCCGGCCTGAGGCCTGAGGCCTGAGGGCTGAGGCCCGTTGCATGACCCGCCGCTGGATCGATGTCGGACCCTCGGACGCGGTACCCCCCGGCGAATACCGCATCTTCGACGTCGACGACACACCCGTAGCCGTGTTCAACGTCGCAGGCGAACTGCTGGCGATCCAGGACATCTGCACGCACGACGGCGAGATCCTGACGGGAGGCCCGGTCGAGGGCACCGAAATCGTCTGCCCGCGACACGGCGCGCGCTTTTCGCTGCGCACCGGCGAAGTGCTGGCGCCACCGGCGTACGAGCCCGTGCGCACCTACGCCATTCGCATCGAGAACGGACGACTGCTGCTCGAGGCGGATGCATGAAGCGCCTGACGCTGGTGCGGCATGCGAAATCCGACTGGAAGAACTCGGCGCTGAAGGATTTCGACCGGCCGCTCAGCCGCCGCGGGCTGCGTGAAGCGCCGGGCATGGCGGAGCTACTTGCCAGGCAGAAGGTACACGCCGACCTGATGATCACAAGTCCGGCCGTGCGTGCGCTGGAAACCGCCCGCGTGTTCGCCGGTGCACTCGACTACCCGCTGCGGCGGCTGAAGACTGCAGACCGCCTCTACCTGGCGCGCCCGGCCGATATCCTCGAAGTGGTGCGAGGCGTCGGTGCGCGCGTGCAGCACCTCATGATCTTCGGGCACAACCCCGGACTCAGCGAGTTCGCACAGGAACTGACGGGTGATGCGCAGCTTGGCGAGTTGCCAACCTGCGCGGTGTACACGATGGAATTCGCTATCGGCAACTGGACCGACGCGCGCTACGGCGAGGCGCTCAAGCCGGTGCTCAGCCAGCCGCGGAACTTCCTCGACCTGCTGAGCTAGGCTGAGATTCAGCGCGGCGTGCCCGGCGCGTCCAGCCAGCGCTGCAGCAGCACGAGGTCCAGCCAGCGATCGAACTTGCGGCCGACCTCGCGGAGGAGCGCCACGCGCTCGAAGCCGAGCGCCTCGTGAAAGCGGATCGAGGGTGCATTCGCTGCGTCGACGCCTGCGATCATGACGTGCTTGCCCAGCGCGGTGGCTCGAGGAAACAGCGCGCGCACCAGGTCGCTCCCGATGCCCTGCCCGCGACAGTCTGCGCGCACGTGCACGGAATGCTCGACGGTATAGCGGTAGCCAGGCCAGGTGCGAAACTCGCCGAAGGTCGCAAACCCGCTCACGCCTTGCGCATCGCGCGCCACGAGCACGGGAAGTCCTTTGGCCATGCGACCGCTCCACCACTCGAACCGGTTCTCGAGCGTCACGGGATCGTGCGAATAGACGGCGGTGGAACGGGCAATGACGTCGTTGTAGATCGCGAGGATGCCGGGCAGGTCCGCTTCCTGCGCGTCCTCGATCAGCATTCGGGCACGTTGACCGCCAGCCCGCCCTGCGAGGTCTCCTTGTAGATCGACGACATGTCGTGGCCGGTCTGGCGCATGGTCGCGATCACCTGGTCGAGCGTCACCTTGTGACTGCCATCGCCGCGCACCGCGAGCCGTGCGGCGTTGATCGCCTTGACGGCGCCCATCGCGTTGCGCTCGATGCACGGGATCTGCACCAGCCCCGCGATCGGATCGCAGGTGAGCCCGAGGTTGTGCTCCATGCCGATCTCGGCGGCGTTCTCGATCTGTTCGTTGGTGCCGTGGAGCGCGGCCACCAGGCCGGCCGCGGCCATCGAGCACGCGACGCCGACTTCGCCCTGGCAACCCATCTCGGCCCCGGACAGCGACGCGTTCTGCTTGTAGAGCATGGCGATGGCGCCCGCAGTGAGCAGGAAGCGGATCACGCCGTCGTCATCGGCGCCAGCTTCGAAGCGGGAATAGTAGTGCAGCACCGCGGGCACGATGCCGGCTGCCCCGTTGGTCGGCGCGGTCACCACTCGTCCGCCCGCGGCATTCTCCTCGTTGACCGCGAGCGCGAAGGCGTTGACCCAATCCATCACGTCGAGCCCGCCACGCGCGCCTTCGCTGGTCAGCGTGCGATGCAGGCGCGGCGCGCGCCGGCGCACCTTGAGCACGCCAGGGAGCAGTCCCTGCGCGTTGAAGCCGCGTTGCACGCAATCCTGCATCACGCGCCAGATCTTCAGCAGGCCCGCGCGCGTTTCCTCATCGCTCCGCCAGGCACGCTCGTTCGCCATGACGAGCTCGAACAGCTCCAGCCCGCGCTCGCGCGCAATGCGCAGCAGCTCCGCCCCGCTGTTGAAAGGATGCGGCACCTGTTTTGCCTGAGCCGTCGGCGCTTCGGCCGCGCCATCCGCGCCGCGCACGACGAAGCCGCCGCCGATGGAATAGAACTCTTCGCGCAGCAGCACCGCTCCCGAAGCATCGAGTGCGGTGAAGCGCATGCCGTTCGAATGACGTGGCAGCACCTGGCTGCGCAGGTACAGCAGGTCGAGCGGCTCATCGAACTCGATCTCGTGCCGGCCCAGCAGCTTCAGGCGCGCCGCCTGGCGAATGCGCTGGACCGAGGATTCGATCGCATCGGGGTCCACCTCGTCGGGGCGATGGCCCTCGAGCCCGATCAGCACCGCGCGATCGGTGCCGTGACCCTGGCCGGTGAGCGCGAGCGAGCCGTAGAGGTTGATCGAGACCTTCGCGGTGCGCTCAAGCAGCCCGCGCTGCGCCAGGTCCTGCGCAAACTCGCGCGCGGCATTCATCGGCCCGACGGTGTGCGAACTCGACGGGCCAATTCCAATCTTGAAGATGTCGAAGACGCTGAGCATGGCAATGGCCCCTGTGTCAGGGGACTCCTATCGCGACCGTGAAAAACAGGACGTTTTTCACGGAGCCCCCATGGACGGGTTCACGGCGTTCGCGATAGGAGTCCCCTGGCACAGAGGCCACTGAAGGCTCACGCGTCATCGCCAGCCAGCGACAGCAGCGTCGCGTTGCCGCCCACCGCCGCGGTGTTGTTCGTCACCGTCTGCTCGTTTGCGAAACGGTGCAAGTAGTAGGGACCGCCGGCCTTCGGGCCGGTGCCCGAGAGGCCGCGACCGCCGAAGGGTTGCACGCCG
>DATFRO010000014.1:0-26776 GCA_035263105.1 Steroidobacteraceae bacterium
CGCCACCCCTGGCGCATCTGTTAAATGCCGCGCGAGCTGGCGGCTTTTCTCGCGCATTTCCGTTATAGCCAGTGTGCGAATACGGCATTGCAGCGCACGAAGCGCCAAGGCCTGATGCACTACCCCACGGCAGATCACGAGGTCCGAACCATGTCGACGGTTTTAAAGCTGCGGCGGCAGGATTGCCCGTCCCGTGCTTCCCTATTGCAGCCCGCACGGGCAGACTGGCGCGCAAAACAGTTGAACGGAGTCAGGGGAGCTCACGTGACAGCTGACCCGGGGAACTCACATTCCACGGCTGAGAACGCGGACGCACGCGTCGATCTTTTCACCGTCCTGTATGCGCAGCTGCGCCAGATCGCGCAAAGCGCCCTGCGTCGCAGCGGTCCGCAACTCACCGTCAGCCCGACCACGCTGCTGCACGAAGCGTATCTGCGCATCTCGGGCCGCGAGGCGCTGCAGTTTCCCGATCGCGCGCGCTTCATGGCCTACGCCTCGCGAGCGATGCGGAGCCTCGTGATCGACTTCGTGCGTGAGCGCCAGGCACAAAAGCGGGGCTCGGGATTCGAGATCACCTCGATCAAGACCGAAGCGAACGAATGCGCCGCCGACGAGCTGGAGCTCAAGCGCATCAGCGATGCGCTCGATGAGCTGGGCGCGATGGACGCCTCGCTGGCGGAGCTCGTCGACCTCAAGTTCTTCTGCGGGTTCTCCTTCGGCGATATCGCCGCGATGCGCTCGGTCTCGGAGCGCACCGTCCAGCGCGACTGGAACAAGGCGCGCCTCTACCTGCACGACGTGTTGCGCGAGCCGTGAGAGCCACCATCGACAAGGCGCGCTGGCTCGTGATGAGCCCCTTGCTCGATGAGCTGTTGATGCTCGATGAGTCCGCGCGCGATGCGCGCATGGCGCAGATCCGCCGCGATGACCCGATCCTGGCGCAGGCCCTCGGCGCGCTGCTGGCGCAGCAGGAGGAGATCGAGCAGGAAAGTTTCCTCGAGGGCGCGCTGCCACGACCGGCGGCCGAGCCCTCGCTCGCTGGTCAGACCATCGGCAGCTACACGCTCGACCGCCTGCTGGGGCAGGGCGGCATGGGCTCGGTGTGGCTCGCGCACCGGAGCGATGGCCGTTACGAAGCGCACGTGGCGGTCAAGCTCTTGAGCCTCGCGATGCTCGGGCCCGGCGGCATCGAGCGCTTCCGGCGCGAGGGCAGTGCGCTCGGCCGCCTGACTCACCCGAACATCGCGCGACTGATCGATGCCGGCGTGACGCAGGCCGGTCAGCCGTATCTCGTTCTCGAATACGTCGAAGGTGGAACGATCACGCGCTGGTGCGAGAGCCGCGCGCTCGATGTGCGCTCGCGCGTGCGCCTGTTCCTCGACGTCCTGTCGGCGGTCGCACAGGCGCACTCGAAGCTGATCCTGCATCGCGACCTCAAGCCGTCGAACATCCTCGTGAGCGCCGATGGGCACGTGAAGCTGGTCGATTTCGGCATCGCGAAGCTGCTCGATGACGGCAGCGAGCCGGCGGCGGGGCTCACCCAGCTCGCGGGACACGCCTTCACGCCCGAATACGCGGCGCCAGAACAATTGCAGGGCGGCGAAGTCACCAGCGCGACCGATGTGTACTCGCTTGGCGTGCTGCTCTACGTGCTCCTCACCGGCCAGCATCCGCTCATCAATCGCGAGCTCACGACGCTCGATCGCATGAAGGCGATCATCGACGCCGAGCCGGTGCGTCCGAGCGAGGCCGGACGCTCGGCGGACGCGCCACCCGATCACCGCGGCGCCAACCCGCCGCACCAGGCGCGCGCGTTGCGCGGCGACCTCGACAACATCGTCCTCAAGGCGCTCAAGAAGCCTCCCGCCGAGCGCTATCAAACGGTCGAAGCCCTGGCCGACGACTTGCGCCGGCATCTCAATCACGAACCCGTGAGCGCGCGTGCTGATTCGTTCTCGTATCGTGCCGCCAAGTTCGTGATGCGCAACAAGCTCGCGGTCGGCGCCACCTTCATCGTCTTCCTGACCATCGTGGCCGCCGCGGGCATTTCCATCCGGCAGGCGATCGAAGCGACGCGCCAGCGGGATCGGGCGCTGTCGCTCGCCGCGCGCAACGAAGCCGTGGTCGACTTCGTGGGCAACATGCTGACCGAAGTGGCGCCGACGGATCAGCCGATCCGCGTCGCGGACCTCATCGATCGCAGTCAGGAGCTGTTGCTGCGCCAGGATGCGCTGCCCGAGCATCGCGCCGCTATCTTCGGAATGCTGTCCAATTACTACCTGAGCTCGGGCAAGCCGAGCCAGGCGGAGATCCTGCTCGCGCGTGCGCTCGAGTTGACGCAAACGACTGCAGACCCCTCGCTCCGTGCGACGCTCCTCTGCGACAGCGGTTATGCTTCATCGCTCCTCGGGCATCCGCAGGACGCCGATTCGCTCATCCAGCGCGGCCTCGCTGTGAGCGGCGCCGATCCGTTGGCGGCCGTGCGTTGCCTGCGCAATCGCGCCTTCATCGCGCAGAACACCAACGACGCGCGCGCGGCGCTCGACTACGCGTTACAGGCGCAGGCGCGTCTGAAGGAAGCGCGCCTGCCGAAACCGGATGTGGAAGCCGAATTGCTGGCCGATATCGCCGCGGCTCACTACCTCGGCGGCAACAACGCTGCTGCGGAGCAGTTCTACGCGGCGGCGCTCGACAAGATGGTGAAGCTCGGACGTGGCGAAACCCCGGGCGTCTTCTTCCTGCGCAACAACTGGGGCGCGGCGAGCATGTCCTCCGGTGACACACGGCGCGCGCTTGAACAGTACGACGAGGCGCTGCGCATCGCTGCACATCGCGCGGTGGGCGATCCGCCGCCGTACCTGCTGCTCAACCGCGCCTCGGCACTCACCGCGCTCGCCCGCTATCCGGAAGCGCTGGAGGCGTACGGTGTCGCGATCGAGTCGGCGAATCGCTCCGGCAACGCCGGTGTGCGCGCCGGAGGGATTGCGTATCGCGCCGGCACGTATCTCCTGATGGGCGAGGTGAAGCGCGCGGAGTCGGAGATCGCCATCGTGGCCCCGGAGATCGGCAAGACGGTTCCGGCGGACAGCGTGCCGGCGCTGATCATCCGGCAGATGCAGGCGCGTATCGATGCCGCCAACGGTCATCTGCCCGAGGCGATCACGCAGCTCTCGAGCATCGTCGAGTTCTACGACGGCCGCGGCCTGGCGGTCGCGCCGGTCGTGCGTGTGCTCCTGGTCCGCGCCGACGTGTACCTGAAACAGGAGAACGCGGACGCAGCGATGGCCGACGCGCAGCGTGCGCTGGAAGTCTCGCGCGCGCTGCAGGGCGGGAAGCCCTACTCGAGTCTCACGGGCCTTTCGCTCCTGCTGATTGCACGCATCCACGACAGCCGCGGCGAGCACACCGCCGCGCAGGTGGTTGCAGGGCAGGCCGTTCCGCACCTGGTCGAGACGCTCGGTCCCGACCACCCCGAGACGCAGCGCGCGCGCCACTACGCGGGTCCCGAACAGACCTGAACTCGTCTTGTGGCGCCTGGCTGCGCGTTCGCCACGCGCCGTCCGCATTACGCGGATTCCCGGACAACAGCCGTGGAGTGTCGGCCAAGCACGTTCCGCATGACGTCGCGGATACTGCCCGCCACGAAATCAGCGCGCAGCGCTGACGCGTTTTCCCACTCCACCAGAGGATTCGACCATGACCGCCGCCCCTGAGCCGACTCGCAACCGCAAGATCTACGAAGGCAGCTGCTTCTGCGGCGCGGTCCAGTTCACCGTCTCCGGTGAGCCGGCCGCGATGGGCTACTGTCACTGCGACTCCTGCCGCCATTGGTCGGCAGGCCCCGTCAACGCTTTCACGCTGTGGAAACCCGATGCCGTCCGCGTCACGCGTGGCGCCGACAAGATCGGCACGTACAACAAGACGCCGCGGAGCTTCCGCAAATGGTGCCAGAGCTGCGGCGGGCACTTGTTCACCGAGCATCCGCTGTGGGGCGTCACTGACGTGTACGCCGCGGTGATCCCGGATTTCCCGTATCGTGCCGCACTGCACGTGAACTACCAGGAGAGCAAGCTCCCGATCAAGGACGGACTGCCGAAGATCAAGGATTACCCCAGGGAAATGGGCGGCTCCGGCATCGTGCTGCCCGAGTAAGCAACCGCAACCCTCGCACGTCGGCGTGAACGGATGCGCGTCGACGTGCTCGCTGCCTTTACGAGGTCACGTCGCTGGTGCGTCCGGCGTGCGCGTGTCGATCGCTATCCAGTTCACTTCCCAGCTCTTGCCGCCATCCGCGGAGAATGCCTGCTCGAAGTGACACGTATCACGTGTGGCGCAGGAGATCACGAAGCGCACGTAGATCGGGCGGCCGTCGAACATCTCCTGGCTGAAGAATTCGCCGCGGCCGTCCTTGAACTCTCCGATGGTGGGCTGCGTCAGCGTGCCGGCGTTGCTGTTGGCATAGTTGAGGCTCCACTGGCGCGCATCGGGATTGTAGAGGCGCAGCGACAAGCCCTCGATCCGCCCCGAGGGTCCGGCAACGTGCAACTCGGCGAGATTGGCGCGGCCGTCCCACACTTTGCTCACGATGGTCGTGCCCTCGAGCTCGACCCACGTGTCAGAGCCTGTCAGGGGCCGGAGGCGCCGGGAGACGTGCGTCTTCCAGTGACCAATTTCGAAATCGAAGTCGTGCAGTCCATCGGGGCGCTGGACGGCAGCCTTGAAGTGCTCTGCGCTCTGTTCCGGGTGACCTTGCAGGGGCGAGACGATCAGCGCCAGCGCGCAGACGAACGCGCTCCGGGCAAACCTGGTTGCGTCCATGGCGGCCTCCAGCCGGTTGCAATACGCCGACCTGATATCCTGCGCGCGACACCGAGGAGACTCTCGCCGGATTCGGACGCGTAGCGCCGGATCGAACAGCGCTCAGAATGCCCCGCCAAGGTTACGAATCCACGCACGCCGCCGGTGCGCTCGCACCGCTGAGGCATCGGGCTTTCTTCTTCGTCTGGTCGGCCACTCTGCTCGGCAACATCGGGCTGTGGATGCGCGACGTCGCCTCGGGCTGGCTGATGACGACGCTCGATCCGCGTCCCGGCATGGTGGCGCTGATCCAGGCGGCGAGCTATCTGCCGGTCGCGATCTTCGTGCTGCCGGCGGGCGTGGTGGCGGATGTGTTCGACCGGCGCGCCGTGATCGTGATGTCGCAGTTCCTCCTCTGTGCCGTCGGGATCCTGCTCGGGGTGCTGACTCACCTCGGCGCATTGCATCCGTGGGGCCTGATCGTGCTGTGCCTCAGCGGCGGGATCGTGGCGGCGTTCGCGCAGCCCGCCTGGCAGGCGATCCTGCCGGAGGTGCTGCCGATGGAAGAGCTTCCGAAGGGCATGGCGCTCTACAACCTCGGGTTCAACATCGCGCGGGTGATCGGCCCGGCCACCGCGGGCGCGATCATCGCCGCGAGCGGCATCGTCGGCGCGTATGCGGCCAATGTCGCGCTGTTCCTCGTCGGCGCGATCGTGCTGGTGTCGTGGAAACATTCGCCGGCCGGCGACACGCGGCGTCCGGAGCCGATCCTGAGCGCGCTCGCGACCGGCGCACGCTTCGTGCGCGACACGCCGGATCTCAGGCGCGTCCTGCTGCGCGCGCCACTCTTCTTTCTCTGCTTCAGTTCCTACTGGGCGCTGCTGCCGCTGATTGCGCGCCAGCAGCTGCACGGGACGGCTTCCTACTACGGCGCGCTGCTCGGCTGTCTGGGCGCGGGCGCGATCATCGGCGCCTTCGTCATGCCGGGGCTGCGAATGCGCATGGGCGGCGGCAAGCTCGTGCGTGCGGGGAGCCTGGTTTCAGCGCTCACCACGGTAGTGCTGGCGCTCACCACGAACCAGGTCGTCGCGGCGCTCGCGGCGGTAGTCGCCGGCCTCGCCTGGATGGCCGTCGTCACGACCTTCCCGATCGCCGCGCAAGCGCTGCTGCCCAACTGGGTGCGCGCCCGCGGCATGGCCTTCTACCTGCTTGCGTTCTACGGGTCGCTCGCGCTCGGCAGCGTGATCTGGGGACAGGTGGCGCACGTCACGAATCTCCGTGCGGCGCTGCTCGGCTCCGGGATTATCGGCGGATTGGTGGCACTCGCGGCTGAGCGGCTGCCGTGGCCGGGGGAGTCAAAGACCCATCAGGCATCTGCCTGACGGGCGCCCATCACAGTCGCTCGACGGCCGGCCACTTTCACCGGCGCGGTCTCGACCAGGAACAGCGCGAAGAAAGCGCCCATCAGCGCGCAGCCCAGCTCGATCAGCATGGGCGCCGCCAGCGTCGTGCGGTCCGCGATGTAACCTGCGAGCGGCGTCACCGCCGAGGCCACGACTTCTCCGATGCAGACCACGAGTCCCATGGCGCTCGCGATATGGCGCGGCGAAGTGCTTTCCGCCGGGATCGTGCCCATGTAGAGCGGAAATACTCCGGACGCCTGCCAGCCGATGAAGACGAGCACCACCAGCCCCCAGAACGGACCGGTGTAGTAGAGCGCCGCCAGCGGCACCACTGCACCGATCAGCGAGAAGATGATCATGATCGGCTTGCGGCCGAAGCGGTCCGAGAGCCCCGACACCACGAAGGCACCGACTGCCGCCGATACGCCGAGAACACTCATCAGGTAGCTCATCTCCGAGTTCGTGAAGTGCCGGTAGTTCGGATAGAACACCGGCAGGAAGTTCCACGCCAGCAGCATCCACGGCACCATGAAGGAGCTGATCAGGATGCACAGCCGGACATTACGAACGCGCAGGAACTCGAAGAAGCTCAAGCGGTCCGGTGCCGCCGCCACGCTCGCACGCGGAGCCGGGATGCGCGCCGGCTCACGCACGTACTTCCAGATGAAGAAGGCGCAGATGAGGCCGGGGATGCCCGCGATGAAGAACGAATAGCGCCAGTTGTAGTGCTCGGCGATGGCGACGAGCACCAGCGGCGCGAGGAACGAGCCCATCAGGCTGCTGAAGAAGTTCTGCATCACGCCCATGTTGAGGCCACGCCGCTCCTCGCTCGACACGGCCATCAGGATTGTCATCGCGACCGGCAGGAACGGCCCCTCGGCCAGACCCATCAGCAGGCGCGAGGCGAACAACACCCCGAACGACTGGGCGATGCCCGAGAGGAACGAGCACACCGAGAACGACAGCACGGACGCGACGAGGAACGGCTTGCGCGCGCCGAGCCGGTCGGACCAGGCGCCGAAGAAGTACGCCGAGAGCGCCCAGGTGAGCGACAGCGCCGAACCGAGGAGCCCGATCTGCGTGTTGTTGAGCTTGAGGTCCGGGGCGATGAAGGGCGAGAGGTAGAGCGCGGCGTTGCGATCGAAGAACACGATGCCGAAGGTCAGGCACAGCAGGAACAGCACTCCGGTCTCGTATGAGAACAGGCGGCGTGCGCTCGAATTGCTCATGGTTTGCTCACCCTTTCACCGTCGGCTGCCCTAGAGTATGCGCATTGCCCCAGGCGAAATCGACTGAAAGGGAAATCGCACTTGGCATCCGCTGCCGACGATCGCAAGCACATCGCCCTGGTGTCGGCGCGCGCCGCGCAAGGCCTCGACGAGGACATGCCGCCACTGCTGAATGCCCTGCGCGCCGCGGGCGCGGAGGTTGAAGCAGTCGACTGGGACAATGCAGCCGTCGACTGGGCGAGCTTCGATCTCGCATTGCTGCGCTCGACGTGGGACGCCTCGATCCGTCTCGCGGAGTTCCTCGCCTGGAGCGAGCGCGTCGCGAAGCTCACCACGCTCCTCAACCCGGTGCCGGTGATTCGCTGGAATACCGACAAGCGCTACATGCGCGATCTCGCGCAGGCCGGCGTACCGATCGTGCCCACGCGGTTCGTCGAGCCCGGCATGGATGCGGCCCGCGCGGTGCGTGAAGTCCTGGAGCGCGAGCGGAGCGAGGAGCTCGTGGTGAAGCCTGCGGTCGGCTCCGGGTCACGTCACGCGCAGCGCCACCCGCGCGCGGACCTCACGGCGATCCGCGAGCACGTTGAGCGGCTGCTCGAGATGGAGCACACCGCGCTCCTTCAGCCTTATCTGGAGCGCGTCGATGCGCACGGTGAAACCGCGCTCATCTACTTCGAGGGCCGCTTCAGTCACGCCATCCGCAAGGGGCCGATGCTGCAGGCCGGCGGGACGCCGACCGAGCAGCTCTTCGCGGCGGAGACGATTACGCCGCGCACGCCTACGGCTGCGGAGCTCGCGGTGGGAGAGCAGGCCGTGCGCACCATCCCGGGCGGGCCGCTCCTCTACGCGCGCGTGGACTTGATTCGCGACGCGGCCGACCGGCCCTGTGTGCTGGAGCTCGAGCTCACCGAGCCCTCGGTGTTCTTGTTGCACGATGAGGGTTCGGCCGCGCGCTTCGCGCGCGAGATCCTCGCCCGCGCGCAGTGAGCCTCACTGCGCCGGAGCCTTGAATACCAGCCCGCCCTTCACCACGACATCGACGCTCTGCAGGCGCTTGATGTCATCGAGGGGATTGCCCGGCACCGCCACCAGGTCGCCCATCAGTCCCGGCTTGAGCGCGCCGACGCGATCCGACCAGCCCATGTAGTGCGCCGCGAGCGAAGTCGCGGACTGGATCGCCTCCATCGGCGTCATGCCCCGCGCCACCATGATGGGAAACTGACGTGCATTGAGGCCGTGCGGAAACACCGAGGCATCGGTGCCGAAGACGATCGGCACGCCCGCCGCGTGCGCACGTGTGAAGCCTTGGCGCTGGACCTCGGTCGTTTCGACGTTCCTGCGCAGGAACTGCTCAGGCCAATGCTGCTTGCGTCCCTCGGTGTCGATGTAGTCGCCGTTGTAGACGTCCATCGACAGGGCGACGTCGTGCTCACGCGCGAGCGCGATGTCGGCATCGTCGATGAGCGATGCGTGCTCGATCGTGTCGACGCCGGCGAGGATCGCGTCGCGGATCGACTGCGCGCCATGCGCATGTGCCGCGACCTTGATACCCGCCGCATGCGCGACCTTGACCACCGCGGCGATTTCGTCGGGCGTCATCTCGGGAGCGCCCGGCTCGGCGCCATAGGACAGCACCGCGCCCGAAGCGATGACCTTGAGCACGTCCGCACCGCCATCGACGGCGAGCTGCGCATTGCGTGCAAACTGCTCCGCGCCGTGTGACACGCCCATGCGCGTGCGCGCCGGGACATCCGCTTCGGGCACCCCGGGGATCCCAAACAGGTCGCCGCCGCCACCGGAAATCGTCAGGTAGTAGCCGCAGATCTGCATCCGCGGACCCGCCACTGCGCCGCGGTTGATCGCATCGCGCAGCGTGCGATCGGTCCACGCGATATACGTGCCGACATTGCGTACCGAGGTGAAGCCCGCTTGCAGCGTCGCCGCGGCGTTCTCGGCCGACAGCGTTGCGACCTCCGCGTCGGTGCGATGCAGGTAGATGCGCAGGTCCGCCGTGTCGGTCGGGCGATCGGTCAGGTGCGTGTGCATGTCGATCATGCCGGGCAGGCACGTGTGATCCGGCAGATCGAGCCACGGCAGGTCTTTCTGCGGAGCGGAGCCGTTCTCGAGCGAGGCGATATGGCCCGCACGGATGATCACGGTGACATCGCGGCTCGGCTGCTTCGACACGCCATCGATCAGCGTGCCGCAGTGAACGGCGAGCGAGCCCGAATCGGGCGCGTAGGGCACTTGGGCAACAGCAGGAGCCGCGGGATGCGGCGCACGCGAACAGGCGCCCGCCAGCGCGAGGAGCAGCGCGAGTGCGACGTGAGGCCATGTGCGAAGCGACACGAGCGCTCGCGTCCGACGCGGCATCACCGCGATGCGATCAAGCGCCACCGCGCACCCCCGCCACGGTGCGATGGCTGCGTCGCATCCAGAGATAGACCGGGACACCGATCAGGCCCAGTCCAATCGCGCACACCAGGGACAGGAAGCCCGCGCCTTTGAATGCCCAGATTGCGAAGAGCGTGGCCAGCACGGCGGCGAAGAGCAGGAACGTTTCACGCCGCTGCAGTCCGCCGATCTCGCCGCGACGCCACAGGACGAGAACCGCGAGGGCGCAGAACAGGTAAAGCGGCAGGTTGGCGGCCGCGACCACGACGCTGAAGAACGCGAACACATCGGCGATCGAGTTCATGTAGTGCAGCTGCTGCATGAAACCCGCGCCGAGCAGCATGACGCTGGCGGCAGCGCCGGTCAGTACCAGCGCCCGGGTCGGCATGCCGCGTGCGTTCACCTTGCCGAGCGCCGGCGGAAGCGTGCCGTGGCGCGCAAAGCTCTGCGTCAGCTCGCCAGCCATCAAGGTCCAGCCGTTGAGCGCGCCGAGGCCGCTGATGACCACGAAGAGCGCGAGCGTCTGGCCGTAGCCCGATCCGAGGAACCGGGACAGCAGGTCGGCGAAGGGCGCGTTCGATTTCGCGAGCTCATCCTGCGGGATCAGGAACAACGGCACGACGAAGACGGAGATATAAATGAGTGCGGTGAGCGCGGTGCCCGCGATGGTGGCGCGCGGAATGGTACGGGAGGGGTCGCGCACGCGACCCGCCGGAATCGTGCCGCACTCGATGCCGAGCATGGCGAAGAGCGCTATGGTGGTTGCGGCGGAGATGTCCGCGACGTTGAAGGGAGTCGTCGGCACGTGCTGCGTGTAAGCCGACGGAGCGGTCAGCAGCTCCCAGGCCCCGAGCACCATCACCGCGAGCATGGGTACGAGCTTCAGTACCACGGTGAGAATCTGCAGCCCGCCCACGGTGCGCACGCCACGCAGGTTCAGCAGGACGAAGACCCACACGAGGATGGTGGCTGCGACCGGGGGAACCAGCGGCCCGCTGTTGAGCGCCGGGATCACCGCCGACAGGTAGCCCACCACGCCGATGGCGATGGTCGCGTTGGTGACCCAGATCGAGACCCAGTAGCACCACACCGAGAAGAACGCGATGCCGCCGCCGAAGGCGCGCACGGTATACGAGTACGGGCCGTCATCCTGCGGGAAGAGGCGGGCGAGGCCCGCGAACACCCCGGCGACGCCGACGCAGCCAATGACCACGATGAGCCAGGCGATAAGTGCGTTGAGTCCGTACGGGGCGAGCGCCGCCGGCGTCATGAAGATGCCGATGCCGATCGTATTGCCGACCACGAGCGCGGTGCAGATCCAGAAACCGATCTCGCGTTGCGTGCCCGTCGACGAGGGGGTTGTCATTGCGGATACCGCCTTGCCTGTAGAATCTGTTGATTCGAACCACGCCACTCGAGGAAGTGGCCGGAGTCACCGTGATGAAGCTCGCGCACTGCGGCGCTATTCTGCTCGCCATGACCGCCAGCGCCTCTGCGGCCGAACCGCGCGCCCGCGACCTCGGCATTCCCTTCGACGGCACGCCGGGCGCGTTCAACGCCATCACGGACGTTGCCGGCCTCACCGTCGGCCAGACCACGCTCATCGCCTCGCCGGACCCGAAACATGAAGTGCGCACCGGCGTCACCGCGATCCTGCCGCGCGGCAAGGAAAGCTCCAACGTGCCGGTGTTCGGCGGCTGGTTCGCGCTCAACGGCAATGGCGAGATGACGGGCACCACCTGGCTCGAGGAGGGCGGCCGGCTCGAAGGGCCGGTGCTGATCACGAACACGCACAGTGTCGGCGTCGTGCGCGATGCCGTGATCGCCTGGCGTGTGCGCCAGGGGCATCCGGACCCGAGCGGCTACTGGTGGTCGACACCGGTGGTGGCGGAAACCTGGGACGGCTACCTCAACGATGTGAACGGCTTTCATGTGAAGCCCGAGCATGTCGATGCCGCGCTCGACACGGCGCGCAGCGGCCCGGTCGCGGAAGGCAACGTCGGCGGCGGCACCGGCATGGTCTGTCATGAATTCAAGTGCGGCATCGGCACCGCGTCGCGCCTCGTGACCATCGAGAAGAAGCCTTTCATCGTCGGCGTGCTGGTGCAGGCCAACTACGGGGTGCGCGACACGCTGCGCATCGCGGGCGTTCCCGTCGGCAAGCACCTGCGCGAACACCTGATCTACACCGACGAAGCGCCCGATGCCGGCGATACGGGCTCGATCATCATCGTGGTTGCCACCGATGCCCCCTTGCTGCCTCACCAGCTCAAGCGTATCGCGCGCCGTGCGGCGCTCGGTCTCGGACGCAACGGCAGTTATGCCGGCAACGGTTCGGGCGACATCTTCGTCGCGTTCTCGACCGCGAATGCCGGTGCGATGCCGAATGATGCCATCAATTCCGCCACCTTCCTCGGCAACGAGCTGCTCGACCCGCTGTTTCTCGCCACCGTCGAGGCGACCGAGGAGGCGATCGTCAACGCGATGATCGCGGCGCGCGACATGCGTGGGCAGGACGGTCATTTTGTGATGGCGATTCCTCATGACAAGTTGCGCGCGGTATTGAAACAGTACAACCGGCTCAATTCCCCGAAGTAGACGGCGGCTTGAGAAACCTGTCGTACCACTCGAGCGCGCGCCGCTCGCGATCCTCGAGATAGCTCGGGACCTTCATGTCATGGTTCTCGTTCGGGTACAGGATGAGCTCGGCGGGCACCGCGAGTGAGCGCAGCGCCTGGTACATCTGTTCCGAGCCGAGGCACGGCACGTTGAAATCCTTCATCGCGCAGTAGAACTGCGTCGGCGTGCGGATCCGGTCGGCATGCAGGAACGGGTAGGCGACGCGCTCGTAGGTGTCGAGATTCTTCCACGGCGTTCCGAACTCGAGCTCGTACTCGCGCGTGTATTCGTCGTGGCCGTAGGTGCCGAGGTAGTTCGAAGTTCCCGAGCCGCTCACCGCCGCCTTGAAGCGCGTGTCGCTCGCGATCACGTAGTTGGTGAGGATCGAGCCGTAACTGCGCCCGCCGATGCCGAGACGCTCCGGATCGATCCAGCCCTCCTGCGCGAGCACGTAGTCCACGCCACGTAGCACGTCCTTCACGTCGAGGTCGCCGGTGTTGCCGGCGATGGCGCGCGAGAACTGGAAGCCGCGGCCGGTCGAGCCGCGCGGATTGATGGCGATCACCGCGTATCCACGCGCGGCAAACAGTTGCCGCTCGAACGCGAACTCGTGCGAGAACTGGTACGCCGGGCCGCCGTGCAGGCTGACGATCGCGGGGTAGCGCAGGCCGGGCGTGAAGCCTGCGGGCCTGAGCAGCATGCCGTCGATGCGCTCAGCGTCGCTCGTGAAGCTGAAATCCTCGGTGGCGCGAATGTCGATGTCGTTCAGAAAAGCATTGTGATGCGTCAGCGGCCGCAGCTTCGCTTCCACCGCTGAGAGCTCGTACGGCGTCACGTCATCGCCGTCGAGGAGCACGAGCCTCCCGTCGGGCGCGACGTCGAAGTCGAACGCGAAGCGGTTGCCGCTGGTGAGATAGCGGATTTCATCGTTGGTAGGGTCGATGCGCGCCAGCCAGGTGTTGCGGCTCTCCTCGATCAGCACGTAGATATGTTTGCCGTCCTTCGACCAGCGCGGCTTGTAGAAGCAGCGATCGATGCGCGCCGGCGTCGTGACTTTGCCGGTCGCGAGGTCCGCCACCGAGAGCTGCCACGGCGCGTAGTAGATCCACTTGTCCTCTGCGCTCGTGAGCCAGACCAGCTTGCGGCTGTCCGGCGACCACGCGGGCCGCGACTCCCAGTACCAGTCGGAATCTGCGCCATCGAAGGTGCTGATACGCCGTGGCGCGGCGCCGGCGACCGGCGGCATGGTCCAGACATCGAAGTTGAGCGTGCGATCGAAGTCACCGAGTCGCTTGCTGACGAAGGCAATCTGCTTGCCGTCCGGCGACCAGGCGGGGAGCCATTCATCGTGCGCGCCCGGCGTGAGCAGCTCAATCTTTCCGGACTCGACCTCGAGCCGGTACAAGTGCTGCCAGCGGTCGGTGAGGTAGTCGCGGCCGTCTTGCTTGAACTGAAAGCGCGTCACGACGAGCGGCGGAACCGGCTTGTCCTTGCCGCGCGAGTCCTTCGCCGCCTCGGGCTCGGGATCCTCCGCAATGAACGCGATCTGCCTGCCATTCGGCGCCCAGACGAAATCGCTGATGCCCCCTTTGACGTGCGTGACCTGGCGCGCGTCGCCGCCCGCGGCGGGCATGATCCAGATCTGCGCGCTGTCCTCGGCGCCGCGATCGGACAGGAACGCCAGCGCGCCGCCGTCCGGACGCCACTCGGGGTGCCACTCGCTCGCGAACGGCGTATGCGTGAGTTGCAGGGGTTCACCGCCGCGCCAGCTCACGCGCCATAAGTCACTCACCTGTGCATCGCTGTCGAGGTTGTGGGTGCTGACGGTATAGACGATCGCATCGCCGCGCGGCGCGAACGCGGGTTCGCTCACGTCCTGCAGGCGATGGAAATCGGCGAGCTCCAGCGGTCGCTTGTCCGCAGCGCCTGCCGGCATGGACGCGAGGATCATGAAGCCGAGCGTCCAGGCGGCTTCAGTGCGCACCGGCCCTGGCCTCGTAGATGGAACGCGCCGAGCGCAGGTAGGCGAGCGTCTGCTCGCGCTCCTCCGCGGTGTTGTAGTCGTCGCGCGCGCTCGCCGATTCGATCACGCGATCGATCCAGCGCGCGAAATAGCGCGCATCCGCGCTCGCATCCGGCACCGGCTTGCCGGTGTCGATCCACACCGGATTGGTCGTGCCGTAGGGATAGATATCCTGCACCAGCGTTTGCGGAGTCGTGTTGCTCGCGCGCAGCAGCAGCCAGCCGCTGCCGGGAATGGCGAGGTCGCCTTCGAAGTCCACGGTCGTGCCGGGGCGATCCGCGCGCAGCCGCTTGAGCACGCGGCCGTTGAACACGAGCTCGACGTCGCTCAACGGCACGATCGAACGCACGGCGGCTTCGACGTGCACGCGCGACTTCGTTGTCTGCAGCGTATCGCCGGGACTCACGCCGTCGACCTTCAAGCCCAGCAGCGGGCCGTTGGTGACGAACCCGTGCCCTTGTTTCAGTGCGCTCTTGAGTGCGTCGGGGCTGCGGCCGCGCGTCGCGAGGAACACGCGATTCAAGCCGACCGGCCCGCGGAGCGAGGCGTAGTTCGTCATCGCGTCGGTGCCCGCGCCCGCTGCGAGCCGGTAGCCGAGGTTGAGCAGGCGATACCACACGGCAGCGGTCGCACGATGATCGGCGAAGGACACGATCTCGATGTAATCGACCTTGCCGAGCGCCACATCGATCGGCAGGCCGTGCGACAGCGTCTTTTCCTTCTCCGGATCGATGACGGTATCGAACGGATGCACGTAACCGACGAGCGCATTCTGCTCGTGCGCGAGATCGGCGATGAGCCCGTTGTAAGGGTAGGGCGAGGCCATGGCCGTGTGGCGATAGCTCGAGAAGTCCGGCAACAACAGGTGATCGGCGAGGTGCAGGAGACCGAGGTGTCCCCAGTAGCTGGTGTGAAACTCCTGGCTCTCGTAGATTGTGGTCGGACCGAACTCGCGCGTGATCGGGAGAAATTCGCCGACGTCGGGGATGCGCTGTTCCTTGTTGACGACGAGGTTGTAGACGACGTCGAGAGCTTCGGCCTGCGCCTGTGCGGCGAGACCTTCGATGCGCTGGCGATAGGTGCCGCCGTAGTTCATGTGCACGTGCAGGTCCGCGCTCGTGAAGGCGCCGAACTTTTCGGGCAGCGCCTGCGAGCGCAGTGTCAGCCTGAGCTCACGACCGGCGTCCGGGACGTCCACGTTCTGCACGACCGGGACGCGCCCGAAGCCGCTCATCGCCCACACGCGCGAGGTTCCCGCCGGCACCGTCACGCTGCAGCGTTCGTGGCAGTGAAAGTAGCGATTCTCCTGCGCCTGCTGGCCGCGATCGAAACTGTCATCGCCATGCAGCCAGGCGTTGTCGGGTCCGTAGAAGCGGCCGTCCGGCGCGAGCACCATGAGGCGGCCCGCGAGCGGTTTGCCTTGCTCGTCCGCGAGCGACAACGAGAGCGGGCCGGTCGGTCCGCGATGGCGGCGCTGCTCGGGGAGGATCGGCACGCGATGCCCGCCGATCACGTCCTGCACCCAGAGCGCGGTGTTCCCGGATCCGTTGCTGATGTAGAGCACGCGCTTTCCGTCGGGCGACCAGCGCGCATTGCGCCGGTCGAAATCGCCGAACGTGAGCGGGAGCGGTGAGCGGCCTTCGGGTGTCGTCAGCCACAGCTGCTGCCATTGGCGCCCCTGGTAGCTGCCGTAGAGCAGCCGCTTGCCGTCCGGTGCGAGTTCCGGCCGCGCGGCCCAGGTCGTTTCCTCGGTCAGCACATGCTTGAGGTCGCTCGAGTCGGACACCGCGACCGACCAGATGTCGCCCGTGCCCCAGGCGATCTCGTGATTGCCGACGAAGTACACGCGCTTGCCGTCGGGGCTCCAGCTTGGATTGATCGTGTGATCGGACGCCGAGTAGTAGTAGCGATCGAGCGTAGAGGTGCGCGGCTCGATCAATGCACGCACGTTGCTCACGCCGGCCTCACCGATATCCGCAATGAACAGGTTGAAGTGACCGGTGCCCTGGGTCGAGACGAACACCAGCCGGCGCGCGTCCGGCGAAAAGCGCGGCTCCAGACTCACGGCGCCCGAATGCGTCAGCGCCGCTTCGCGGCCGCTCGCGATCTCGTAGCGCCACAGCTCCATCGCGTCCTTGTCGTAGCGCACGAACACGATCCAGCGTCCGTCGCTGGAGCAATCGGGCTGCAGATCGTAGCCGGGTCCGTGCGTCAGCTCGCGCGCTGCGCCGTCGCCGATCGCCTGGCTCCAGAGCGAGCCGGCCATCGTGTAGATGACGCTCTTGCCGTCGGCAGTGAATGCCGCGGCCGACGGACCCGTCGTCGGCTGCGGAATGTACATCTCACGCCAGTAATAGTTGTGCGGCAGGTCGACCTGCCGCAGGACCGGGTCGCGCGCGGCATGGGCCGTGACGAATGCGAGGGCCGTCGCCAGCCCGAACAGAATTCTCAGGCCGACCTTCCCAGGGAAGTGCGGTGCTTCCCCAGGGAAGGGCAGAGCTTCCCTAGTGCGGCCACAACCAGCCGAACGTGCCCGCGGCGAGCAGGCCATAGATGAAGCCGTCGATGAGCACCTTCAGCGTGAGTGTCCACGCCCGTCGATACCAGATCGACTGCTGTATCAGCGCGAGCGAATAGCCGACAAACGCGGTAGCACCCGCGATCTGGAACACGTGCGGGTAATCGGTGCCTGGAGACAGCGCGCGGCCGGTGATGTACGCGGTGAACAGACTCACGATGAGCAGGTACACGAACCACTGCGCGAGATTCCGCCCCATCGAGAACGGACCCTTCGGGAATACCGTGAGCAACACCACCGGTCCCTTCGTGAGCTTTTCCATGAACTCAGGCGTGCGCATTTCCTTCATGTTCCCGGCGCGCGGCACCAGGTAGTCGCCCGGCGGGAGCGCAAAGGGACGCAGCGCGTCCTGCAAACGATCCTGGTCGGGAACCTTCGGGTAGTCACCGCGGTGCCAGAACGGTCCCATGTGAATGATCGAGCTCGCGACGAACACGATGACGGCCGACACCAGGATCGGCAGCCACAATGCATCCAGACCGGTCATAGAGTGTCCCCCTGAGTTGTTCTGGAATCTGGCGGCGATCGAACGCGCGCACTCTACTCTGAACCTCGCCGCGCGGCCAAGCGCCGCCTCGCCGCCGTTCAGCGGGCGGCGAGCGCGTCGTTGAGGCTCGCCTCGATCAGCACCATCGCCTCATCGACATGCGCCTGGTTGATCATCAGGGGCGGGATGAAACGCACGGTGCTGACGCCGCAGGAGAGCAGCAGCAGTCCATTGTGGAACGCGGTGGTGAGCATCTTTTCACACAGCGCGCGCGCCGGCTTCTTGCTGGCGCGGTCCTCGATCAGCTCCATGCCGATCATGAGACCCTTGCCGCGCACATCGCCGATGCATTCGAAGCGCTTCTGCAGATCGCGGAGCCTGGCCGTGAAGTAATCGCCGACCTGCGCCGCGTTGGCCGCGTACTCGCGCTCGACGAGGTCGAGCGTGGCGAGCGCCGCGGCACAGCACAGCGGGTTGCCGCCGAACGTGTTGCCGTGCGCACCGCGCTTCCATTTCTCCATGTGTTTCTTGCGCGCGACCACCAGCCCGATCGGGAGTCCGGAACCCAGGCCCTTGGCGAGCGTCATGATGTCGGGCGAGACGCCCGAGTGCTGGCTCGCGAACATCCGCCCGGTGCGCCCGATACCCGACTGCACTTCATCGAAGATGAGCAGGATGCCGTGTCGATCGCAGAGCGCGCGCAGACCCTGCAGGAATCCATCCGGCGGCACGAGATAGCCACCTTCACCCTGCAACGGCTCGATCAGGATCGCGGCGACTTCGTGCGACGGCACATTGGTCTGGAACAAAGTGCCTTCGATGTAGTCGAGCACGGCCTTCCCCTGGTCGGCGCCCGCGAAGAGCGGCCGATAGGTATTGGGGTAGGGCACGTGCGTGACGCCGGGCATGGTCGGGAAGAAACCGGCCTGCTGCGTGTACTTGCTCGCGGTGAAGGCGAGCGAGCCCATGGTGCGGCCGTGAAACGCGCCGAGGAAGCCGATGAAGCGCGGACGGCCGGTGACGTAGCGCGCGAGCTTGAGCGCGCCCTCGACCGATTCGGTGCCGCTCTGGCAGATGAGAATCTGCACCGGCTCGCGCATCGGATCGAGCGCGTTGATCTTCTCGGCGAGCTTCGTCATGCGCTCGTGCCAGTAGTCGCTCGAGATGTGCAGGAAGTCATCCGCCGCATCCTTGATCGCCGCGACCACGGCCGGATGACTGTGACCGGTGCTGCACACGGCGATGCCGGCCGCGAAATCGAGAAAGCGATTGCCGTCCACGTCCCACACTTCCGCGCCACGTCCCTTCGCCATCACGAACGGGTAATCGCGGGGGTAGGATGGCGTCGTGACGGAGCGATCGCGCTCGATCAGGGCGCGGGCCTTGGGCCCTGGCAGTTCGGTACGAATGTGGCTTGAACGCATGGGAGTGGGTGAACGCATGACAGGTCCTCGACTACGCCGCTCCGCTGCGTCTATGCAGCGGGTAATCGGATTCTAATCGGGCTCGCGTGCGCTTTCCCGGTGCGCGCGTGCAGATCGCGCAGGCACTCGAGATCTTCGCGCTGGGGCGGCGGCAGTTGTTCGATCGCCTCCGCCGTCGCGAGCGGCCATCCCGTAGCACTGCGCGCAGCCTCCACGGTGACGCCGGGGTAAAGGCCCGTCAACTGCAGCTCGTCCGTTTCGGGGTGCGGCTGCAGGATGCCGAAGTCCGTGATCACGGCGCGCGGTCCGTTGCCCGGTGCTCCGCTCCTGCTGCGTGCGCCGGAACCCGCGAGGTATCCGCAGGACGTCACGAAGTCGAGTTGCGCGACGAAGCTGCGCGGCGATTGTTTCATCACGATCAGCACTTCGCGTGCAAGCGTGGCGATTTCCGGCGCACCGCCCGCGCCCGGCAGGCGCACCTTCGGTCGCGCGTAGTCGCCGACCACCGTGGTGTTGAGATTGCCGAAGCGATCGATCTGCGCCGCGCCGAGGAAGCCGACGTCGACGCGGCCGCGCTGCAGGTAGTGTGTGAAGATCTCGGGCAGCGGCACTACGCAATCGGCGGTCTCGGCGAGCTCGCCATCGCCGATCGAGAGCGGCAGCACGCTCGGCTTCGTGCCCACGGTGCCCGATTCATAGATCAGCACCAGGTCCGGTGCGTGGCGCAGGCGCGCGAGATTGCACGCCGCGCTCGGCAGCCCGATGCCGACGAAGCACACGGCGCCGTTGCGCAGCTGGCGCGCCGCGGTCACGGTCATGATTTCGTCGGCGGTATACGTGAGTTGACTCACGGGAGCATTCTGCAGGCGTGCACGCCACGGTACGAAGCACACATCATAACCGGGAGGGCGTGCTCGCAGCGCCCGCGGTTTGATTGTCTGGCAGGCGCTGCGTACACTCGGCCCCCACCAGGAGATGGCATTCCTCCTCTAACCGCCGCATCTCGCGGCTGATGATGCCTACGCTAGATCCGCACGGAGAGGCGTAGCCATCCCGCGCCTGTCCACGGATCTCAAAAAGGACAGGTGTATGTTGAAACCGATCGTCGCGATCTGCGTTGGCTCCAGCCTCGGCGCGCTGCTGCGCTGGTGGCTCGGCAACCAGCTCAATCATTTCTTCCCGGCCGTTCCGCCGGGCACCCTGGCAGCGAACCTGGTCGGCGGTTACATCATCGGCGTCGCCATCGCGTTCTTCGCATCGTTCTCGGCGCTGGCTCCCGAGTGGCGCCTGCTCGTCATCACCGGCTTCTGCGGCGGGCTCACCACGTTCTCGACCTACTCGGCGGAGCTGGTGACATTGCTGCAGCAGGGTCGCGTGATGTGGGCGTGCGGAGCCGCTGCGGCTCATCTCGCGGGATCGGTCCTCATGACGCTCGCGGGCATCGGCACCGTCGCGCTGTTGAAAACCTGAAGAGGGCTCGTCATGCAAGGCTCATTCCTGCGCTTCTACGTTCACGAGGGGCAGCGTCATCGGAACCGGCTGGTCTGGGAGTGGCTGCTCGAGCAGGCCAACCGCCTCGGCATTCGCGGCGGTTCAGCGTTTCGCGCCATGGCTGGTTTTGGCCGGCATCACGTGGTGCACGAGGCGCAGTTCTTCGAGCTCGCGGGGACGCTCACGGTCGAGGTCGAGTTCATCGTGACCGACCAGGAAGCGCAGCAGCTGCTCGACCTGGTGCACGCCGAGAAGGTCCGTCTCTTCTACGCGCACATCCCGGCGCGCTTCGGCGTGATCAATCCCGACGCGGCGGATCCGCCGACCGTGCCCGACGATGTGTAGACAAGGTCGGCAGACTTTCCCCAGGACCCAATCGCAGCGGACAGCGCCACGATGACTGAGATCTGGACGCAGGCCGCGTTGTGGATGGGACTGGCGCTGGTCGCGACCCTGCTCGCCATCGGGCTGCGCGTTGCCACTGCACTTTCCGAAATCGTGGTCGGCACCGTCGCGCAGTTGGTGATCGGCGCCGCCCTGGGGAGCACGTTGCTGGCCGGCGACGCCAGCTGGCTCAAGTTCCTGGCGGGAGCGGGCGCCATTCTCCTCACGTTCCTGGCGGGGGCCGAGCTCGATCCGGTGGTGTTTCGCCGGCAGTGGAAGCACGCGACACTCGTCGGCCTCGTGAGCTTCGCGGCGCCGTTCCTCGGCTGTGCGGCGCTTGCGCGCTGGCTGCTCCGTTGGTCGCCCGAGGCGAGCTGGCTGGCGGGCATCGCGATGTCGACCACGTCCGTCGCGGTGGTCTACGCCGTGATGCTCGAGTTCGGCTTGAACCGCACGGACTACGGCAAGGTCGTACTGGCCGCGTGTTTCGTCACCGACCTGGCGACCGTCATCGGCCTGGGCCTCCTGTTCGCGCCCTTCACCTACAAGACGCTGGTCTTCCTGGGAGTGGGAGCGGTTGCGTTCCTGATCCTGCCGTGGCTTACGCCGCGATTCTTCCGCCGCTTCGGGAACCGGCCTTCCGAGCTCGAAGCGAAGTACCTGATGCTGTGCCTGTTCGGCCTGGGCGCGCTCGCGACGTGGGCCCAGAGCGAGGCCGTGCTGCCGGCGTACCTCATCGGCATGGTGCTGGCCGGCACCGTGGGCAAGGATCACGCGCTCATTCGACGCCTGCGCACGCTGACGTTCGGCCTGCTCACTCCTTTCTACTTCATCCGCGCCGGTTCGCTCGTGTCGCTCCCCGCATTGGTCCTGGCGCCGGCAGCGTTTCTCGTTCTGCTGGCGGGCAAGATGGTGACGAAGATCGCCGGCGTCTACCCGGTCACGCGCGCGCTGCGCTCACCCCGGAAGGAAGCGATGTACACGACGCTCCTCATGTCGACCGGGCTCACGTTCGGAACCATTTCCGCGCTCTTCGGCCTCTCGCACCAGATCGTGACGCAAGGGCAGTATTCGGCGCTGGTGGCGGCCGTCGTGGGCAGCGCGGTCATCCCGACGCTGATCGCCAATGCGTTCTTCCTGCCGCGACATCACCTGCGCGGCAGCGCGGCGGACCAGGCACAGGAGATCGGAGAACCCGAAACCGCCGCGCGACGAACCTGATGATCGCGCGCGCGAAGCTTGCCTAGGACGGGCTCACCTTGAGGGCACGCAGGAACTCGGCGTGATCGCGCAACCCGAGCACGTGGCGCTCCATCCAGATGAGGAACGTCTTGCGATCGCGCGAGATCTCATCCCACGCCGCGTAGAAGCTGTTGTCGCGCGCGTAGTAGTCCTGCGCGTACGAGGGATAAGCGCCGCCGGGTACCACGGCCACCGCCGCGATGAGAAAGCCCGGCAGCACGACCGCGTTCATGTCGGCGTCGAGGCGCTCGACCTGCTCTTCGACCGTGACGATGAGGCAGCGCGCCGCCATCGCCGCTTCACGCGTCGCACCCACGATGCCCCGGATCAGCACGTTGCCTGCGGCATCGACCTGCTGCGCATGCAGGATCGTGACGTCGGGGTTGAGCGCCGCGATCGACATCAACGAGTCGCCCGTGAACGGGCACTCGAGCGGCTTCACGTGCGCCGCGGAAAACCGCGCCAGGTCCGTGTCGGCGTAACGGCGCATGAGGCCGCACGGCAAGCCGCTCGCGCCTGCCGTGTAGGCGACGGCCATCTCCGCGTGACTGTGCTCCATGAGCTGGAGGGGTTGTGGCCAATCCTTCTCGACGGCATCGCGCAATCGATGGAGCGACCCGACGCCGGGGTTGCCGCCCCACGAGAACGTCAGGCGCTCGGCGCACGCCATGCCGATCATCTGGTCGTAGATGAGATCGGGCGTCATGCGGATGAGATGCAGGCTCTTGCGGCGCTGGCGGATGATCTCGTGGCCGGCGGCGAACGGGATCAGGTGCGTGAAGCCCTCGAGCGCGATGCTCTGGCCGTCCTTGACGTGCCGCTCGATCGCCTCGCGCAGGCTCAGCAGCTGCATCGCCGTCAATCCACGACGGTTTGCGACTGCTCGCGCAGGTACTGCGGCAGGTAGTAGAAGGAGGCGATCGCCTTGCCGGTGTTGCCCGAGCCTTTCCAGCCGCCGAACGGCTGATAGCCCGGCCAGGCGCCGGTGGTCGCGCCCTGTGGGCGATTCGCGTAGGTGACGCCCGCTTCGATGTTGTCGTGGAACCACTGCACTTCGTCGGGACTGCCGTAGAAACCCGCGGTGAGCCCAAGCGAGGTGTCGTTCGCGAGCCGCATCGCGTCCTCGTTCGAGGCCACACGGTGAACCATCAGGATCGGCAGGAACATCTCGTGCCGCCAGAGCGGATGCTCGAGCGGTGCTTCGGCGAGTGTCGGCTGCACGTAGAAGCCGCGCGCGAAATCGCCCTCGCGTAGTTGCGTGCCGCCAGCGATCACGCGCGCGCCGTTGCTGCGCAGCTGTTCTGCGTAGCGCGCGTAGTCCGCGTAGCCGTCTGGTGTCGTGACCGGGCCGAGCCAGTTCTTCTGCAACGCCGGATCGCCGATGCCGAGGCTCGCGATGAGTTTCTGCAGGCGAGACACCAGTTCATCAGCAACGCCGCGGTGCGCGTAGAGGCGCGAGAGGGCAGAGCACTTCTGTCCGCCCATGCCATAGGCCGAGCGCAGGATGCCGGTCGCGGCACGCTCGAGATCCGCGCCCGAAGTCACGATGCAGGGATTCTTGCCGCCCATCTCGGCGATGCAGGGTCGTGTGTAGGTGCCGCTCTGCATCGCACGCGAGATGCGCATGCCGACTTCATGCGAGCCGGTGAACGTGATGCCGGCGGTGAGCGGGTGATTGACCAGAGGGTCACCGACATCGCGGCTCGAGCCGCTGAGATAGTTGAACACGCCGGGCGGCAATCCCGCGTCGCGGATGCAATCCGCCAGCATGCGGCCGGCCCACGGCGTTGCCGTCGCGCCCTTCAGAACTACCGTGTTGCCCGTGACGAGCGCGGCTGCGGTCGGGCCGGAGGCGAGCGCGAGCGGGAAATTGAACGGTGCAATGACCACCCAGACGCCATAGGGCTTCATCACGCTGCGGTTGTGCGACACGTGCGTGGTCAGCGGATCGTTGGGCAGACCGTGAACGAAGCCTGCCTGGCGCTCGAAGTCATCGCAGTACGCGAAGAAGAAATCCGCGCTCTCCTGCGCTTCACCGAGCGCTTCCATGCGGTTCTTGCCGACCTCGAGCGTGAGTGCGGCAGCAATGTCGTAGACGCGCTCTTCGATCAGTCGCCCCACCTTGCGGAGCAGGCACAGGCGCTCCGCCACTGGCGTGCGCTTCCACGCGGCATAGGCGCGTTGCGCCGCCTGCATCGCCGCGTCGACATCAGCCGCCGTTGCGGAGGCAAAGTGACCGACCACCTGTTGCTGATCGGCCGGGTTCAGCTTGGGAAACGTGCGCGGCGTGCGCTGGTCTTCGCCGTTCACATGCAGCGCGTGCGTCGCGCCGAGACCCACCTTCACGCGTTGCATCGCGGCCTCGAACTGCGTGTGCAGCTCGGGCGGCGGATTGAACATCGTCGAGTACGTCAGCTTGAAACTCATGACACTTCCTTGGCCGCGCGCACACCGGGCCCGGGCTGGATCACGGTGTCTCCCGTGTCCGCTTGCAGTTCCGACTCGAGCTCACCCAGGAGCCGATCGAGAAGGGCGAGCGCGTCGGACATCTCTTTCTCCTCAACCACGAGCGGCGGCGCGAGCAGCAGCAGGTTGCCGCGGGCGCCGAACGACACGCCAGCCTCGAGCGCCGAGCGCAACAACTGCCTGAGCGCCGCATGCATCTCATCCCAGGGCGCGAGCGGCTCGCGCGTCGCACGGTCGCGCACCAGCTCGACCACCACGAACAGCCCCTGTCCGCCGCGCACCTCGCCGATCGAGGGGTGACGCGCTTCCATCTGCTTGAGTCGCGCCAGGAGCTCGGCCCCGAGGCGGCGCGAACGGGCGATCAAGTCTTCGCGCTCGTAGCTCTCGATCGCCGCGACGGCGGCTGCACAGGACAGCGGATGACCGCAGTAGGTGAGCCCGCTGTAGAGCATCTGTGGCTCGACCGCACGCGCGACTTTCGCGGACAACACCACGGCGCCTAGCGGCAGATGCGCGCCGGTCAATCCCTTGGCGAGCGTCATCAGGTCGGGTCGCGTCTCCTCACCATAGCGCTGCCACGCAAACCATTCGCCACAGCGGCCGAAACCGCTCATGACCTCGTCCGCGACCAGGAGCACGCCGCGTTCCGCGGTCACATCGCGCAACGCCGGCCAGAAGCTGTCGGGTGCGACGATGCCATTGGTGCCGGAGTTCGTCTCCATGACGACCGCGGCCACCGCGTCCTTGCCCTTCTCGTCGATCAATGCGCCGATGTGATCGGCCGCCGCGACGCCACAGGCCTCGGCGTTCGCAGCACCGAAAGGACAACGATAGACGTATGGAGGTGGCGCGTGCAGAAAGCGCAGCGCCTCGGCATCGGCTTGGCGCGCGGTGCGCTTGTCACCGGAAAGCGCCCCCGCCCCGAACGTGGCGCCGTGAAAGGAGCGATCGCGCGTGATGACCCAGCCACGCGGCTTGCCGCTGGCGAGGCGCGCGAACTTGACCGCGTGCTCGTTGGCGTCCGAGCCGCCGACCGTGAAGAAGACACGTCCGCCCGCGAACCCGGACTTCTCGAGCAGCAGCTCCGCGAGCTGCGCTCGCGACTCGGCGCCCCACGCGCTCGTCACGAAGCAGAGCTTATCGGCCTGCTCACGGATCGCCGCGACCACGTGCGGATGCTGATGGCCGAGATTGCAGCATTCGCTCAGGCTGCTGAAATCGAGGATCGTGCGGCCGTCCGCGGTGAAGAGCCGCGCACCCTGGCCGCCCACGATCGTGGGCGCGTTCCAGTCGACCTGGCGGCACCAGCTGTGCACGACGGTTTGCCGCTCGGGCGCCATGCTCTTTCCGGCCATGCTCTAGACTATCGCAATGAAAACGTGGATGGCTTTATTTCGCGGCATCAACGTGGGCGGGAAGGTCCTGCCGATGAAAGCCCTGACCGCCATCCTCGAAGCGGCGGGATGCCGCGAGGTGCGAACCTATGTCCAGAGCGGGAACGCCGTGTTTCGACATGCCGCGGGCAGCGCGGCGCAAGTCTCCGCCAGGGTTCGTGCCGCGGTTGCGAAGGCGAAGATCGGCTTCGAGCCGCAGGTGCTGATTCTCGACCGCAAGGAGTTGCAGAAAGCCGCGGCGGCGAATCCATTTCCCGAGGCCGTCGCAAACCCCCGGAGCCTGCACTTGTTCTTTCTCGCGGCCCGCCCGCCGAAGCCGGATCTCACGGCGCTCGAGGACCTGCGCTCCGGCAAGGAGGCCTTTGTTCTCTCCAACAAGGTGTTCTACCTGCTGACCCCGGACGGGTTCGGCATTTCGAAGCTCGCACAACGCGTCGAACGCAGCCTCGGTGTCGAGGCCACGGCGCGGAACTGGCGCACCGTCAACGCGGTCCTTGAACTGGCGAATTCCGAGAAGTGAACCAGCACCTGCCATGCCCGCAATCCTGTCGATCTCGAACCTGACCAAGACCTACGCGTCGGGGCTCCAGGCACTCAAGAGCACGAATCTCGAGATCGAGCGCGGCGAGATCTTCGCGCTGCTCGGCCCCAACGGCGCCGGCAAGACCACGCTGATCAACATCGTCTGCGGAATCGTCACGCCGACCAGCGGCGAGGTGCTGGTCGACGGCAAGAACTGGCAGAGCGATTATCGCCACGCGCGCAGCAACATCGGGCTCGTGCCCCAGGAGCTCACAACCGACGCCTTCGAGCCAGTGTGGCGCACCGTCGCCTTTTCGCGCGGG
>DATFRO010000015.1:0-34533 GCA_035263105.1 Steroidobacteraceae bacterium
AGCACGCACCATCGTTACTGCCCTCGCGGGGCTCGCCGCTCTCTTCGCGGCGGCGTACGTCTACAAAGTGCAGCGCCAGCCGCCGCCCGCGCTGGCCGAAGCACCGGCTCCCTCGCTCGCCGCTCCCGCGGCGGCAGCGCCTGTTGCGATCGCGCCGGACCGACAGGCGCTCGCGGTCGTCGAACAGGCTCGCGCGCAGCACTTCGAGGAACTCAAGACCGTCGCGGAAGTGTTCGCCCTGCCCTCCGCCTTCGCACGACGCGAAGCACTCTATGCGCTCGCTGGACGCGCGCAGCCGCGCGAGCTCGAAGCACTCATCGCCGAGGCTGAAGCACTCACTAATCCGGCAGACCGTGCTGCGGCCCTCGATGTGCTGTACCTGAGCTACGTCGAACGCGATCCGAAGGGTGCCTTGCAGTCGGCAACACGGCTCCCTGACTCGGATGCGAGACGACAACGCCTGCTGCGCGTCGGTGCTGCGCTCGCACGCGTCGCACCGGCGGCCGCGTTACAGGAAGTTGCGCTCGAAGCCGACCCCGGGATCCGCAACACTCTGCAGACCGCGATCGTCTATTCATGGGCGGCACAGGACGCTGCACACGCGTTCGACAGCGTCGTGGCGATGCCGACGGGGTGGCAACGCGAACAGTTGCTGCGTTGGACGACGCGCGAACTGGTACGCCAGGATCCGCAGGGCGCCGCCGAGCGGATCGCGAAGCTCAAACCCTCGGATACCGACACCTTGTACCAGGTGCTGGCTTACGAATGGGCGCGACGCGATGTCCGAAGCGCTGCGCAATGGCTTGCCGCTCAGCCCAAGCAGCGCCGTTCGGGTCTGGGGTACTACATCGCTCCGGTCTACGCAGCTCAATACCCTGCCGAAGCACTCGAATGGGCGCAACGCGTCGATCGCACGCGCGGACGCTACATCTGGAGCCAGGTGCTCGCGGGCATCGCCGAGCAGGACCCGGACGCGGCCCTGCAGTTGGCAACGAGCGCCAAGAGTCTGCCGCAGAGGATGAATGCCATCTCGACCATTGTCGGCTCGCTGGCCGGACGGGACCCGGAACTGGCGATTCGCTATCTCGACAAGCTGCCCAGCGGCGAGACGCGTTCGATGCTCAACATGCAGATCGCGTGGCAGCTGGCGCAGTCGGACCCCTCCGCCGCAATCACCTGGCTGACCAACTTGAAGGACGGCAACGCGCGCATCAACGGGTTCATGCAACTCGGGCAGCAGCTCGCCTCGCGCGACGCGGACGCCGCGGCGCATCTGCTGGAGGAAATACCGGATGACTTCCAGGGCCGCTGGGTGTCCATGGTGGCAAGTGGTTACATGCAATATGACGTCGATGCCGCCATCGAGTGGATGAGAGGAAATGAAACCGTGCGCGGATACGCCGAGGCACGCCGGGAGTTCTCGACCAACCTCGCCGCCCAGGATCCGGAAGCCGCGTTTGAATTCGCAGTGCGCGGCACCGATGGACCGCAACGCGACCAGGCCATCTCCAGCATCGTCGGGTCCGTCGCCTCCCAGGCGCCCGAGCAGGCGGCGCGTTGGGCCGAGGAAATCGCCGATGACACGCTACGCAAGAACGCGATGGCGCAGGTCGCGAGTAACTGGAGCTTCTACGACATGCCTGCCGCGCATCGCTGGGTGATGGGCCTCGACTCCACCGCACTCCGCGATACCTGCCTGTCGCAGATGGTCACTGCGGCCGCCGGACGTTCGCTCGATGCCGCCGAACCTCTGCTCGCCGAAATCCAGTCGCTGGATGTGCGCATGAACGCCGTGGTGACTGTTGCCATGAATCTCGCCTTCCACGACATGGACGCGGCGCGTGCACTGCTACGTCGCTATCCGCTCGATCCGCAACGTCAGCAGCAGTTCGAGAGCATGGTCAAGCAGACAAACAGGCGCTGGTAGCGCCACAAACCAACCGGGGTGAGCCTCGCGAGCGCTGCAGCCGCGGACCGCGGCTCAGGCGTGCTTGCGCCGCCCGACTTTCGCGAGCAGCCGGCCGAGCGGCGACTTGCGATTCACCACGGACACCGAGAGGTGCCGCACGCCGGTGTCGTTGAGATCGTCCCGACCAGAGCTCAGGTCGAGGTTCAGCGTGTCCGCGCCCAGCTCTTCGAGGAGCTCCTCGGTGGTCTTCGCAGCACGCTTCGGCGGCGCACTGGCCGGGCGCGCGGGCGGCGTCTTGACCTGGATCGAGCGGCTCTTCGTGTCGGCAGGCCTGGGTTTACCCGCGGCCGTGCCATTGTCGAGTTCGGAAATCGCGGCGGTCACGGGCGCGAGCAGTGATTCCTGCAGCGGCGCCGATCGTGTCCGCGGAGTGTCGTCTTCCTTCAGCTCGATCGTGTCGGTGTCCTTCTTCGGGCCAAGCGCCGGATGCGCGGCACGCGGCCCGTGCCCCGCGGCGACTTCGTTGGCTCGCGCGCATTCGCGCTCGCTGACCGGTACCACCGCAGCGGCCGAGAAGTCCGAACGCGCGTAGAGCGCCACCTGGCGTGCCGAGACCGGATCGCTGAAGAAGCCGAGCCGCAACCCATGCCAGCGGCGGCCGGCGCGCTCGACCTGCACGGTGTAGAGCGTGTACGCATCGAAGATGGCGAGTTGCGGCACTCGCGCGGCGTCCACCACGTTGGTGGACCAGATGAGCTGCACGGCGAATTTCTGGGGCTCGACGCCCGCAGCTGACGCGGTCGCTGCGACCGGCGGTGCCTTGGCCGGCTGCGGCTTCGCGGCCACCGGCCTGCTGGCGCGCGGTGCCGACTCCAGGAGTTGCAGCACGTCGGTAGGCGAGAGCTGCGGACGCGCGGGGTGGGACGGCGGCGCGTGGCGCGACTGTGGCGCCACGAGCGTCGCCCGGACCGGGGCGGCCTTGACCGGAGCGTCGACAGCCCTCACCGGCGCACTCGCCGCGGGGGACGCATGCTGTACGGCGGATGCCGGTTTCGCGACGGGTGCGCCGGTGCGACTGCTGCGAATGAGCTTGAACTGGGCGACGCTGGTGTCGTCGAGCGACCCCATGGCGTCCTTCGGTGCCAGGGCGACCCAGGCGGCCGGATAGCGTGCGCGGACGGCAGCGAGGACGCGTTCGGCTTCGCTCTGCGATTCGAAGTAGCCCAGGTGCAGGCGAAATCGATCGCGGCCATCCTCGATGCGGCGCGAGCGAAACACCGCAAACCCTTCAAGCTCCGGTGTGTACGGAACCTCCAGGGTCATCGGCGTCGTCGACGAAAGGAGATTGATGATGTAGAGCGTGGCCTCGCCTGGCGCCGAGTCGGCCAGTGCGGTTCCGGCAACGCGTGCGTGTGCCCCCACCCGCTCGCTCATTAGTCCACCCCCGAATTCCCAGCCCGTTATGTCTCTCTAAGCGTGGTCCCGAGAGTGTTCCTATGCCGCGCGATGTGCTGTGAAGTCGGTCTCAACCGACTCAGCGATCGCGCATGCGGGAGGTGCCTGGAGCGATTCGAAGTTGGCCTGGACGGCTCGAAAATCGGATCGCTGGATCGTGGCAACCCCGCTGTCATTGGGAAACTCCCTGAAGACCGGTGGCTTTGCGTCCCCGCCTTTCGACGGGTTTGCCCTTGTCACGCAATGGAATATGCAACGGAGTTCAAGCGAACTCAAGAGGCTTGGCGCCAATTAAGTAATGTCCGGCCGCGATCCGCGGCCATGCCGGAGGGTTTTCCCCTAGGAAGCCGTGAAATTTTTGCCAAGGGGCGTCGACGCACGGCCGTGATTTGCACGGCCGCGCGTCAACAGAAGTCGCGTCAGAGCTGGCCGAGCACGTGTTCCGCGCTCGAGACCTTGAACTCGCCCGGCCCTTCGAGATCGAGGTGCGTGATCACACCGTCCTTCACGATCACGGCGAAGCGCTTGCCGCGCAAGCCCATGCCATAGCCGCTGGCATCCAGTTCCAGGCCCAGCGCCTTGGCGTACTCACCGTTTCCATCCGCGAGCATCAGGACGCGGTCGCCGACGTTGCTGCTCTTGCCCCACGCGTTCATGACGAACACGTCGTTGACCGCCATGCAGGCAATCGTGTCCACGCCTTTGCCCTTGATCCTGGCCGCCTGCTCCACGAATCCAGGCAGGTGCTTGGCGTCGCAGGTGGGGGTGAATGCGCCGGGCACCGAGAACAGCACCACGCGCTTGCCCTTGAAGAGCTGGTCGGTGGTGAGGTTCTGGGGTCCGTCCTTGGTCATCGTCTTGAAGGTGCCTGCCGGCATCTTGTCGCCAACTTTGATCGTCATGTGTGCGCTCCTCGCCGTGCCGGAATCTCGTCTGCCGTGCGGCAGGCTTCCGGGGGGCGGCCATTATGCCGAATCGCGCGCACCCGGGCTGCCCTGGCGCGGCCCATGCGCTCACGGCGGAACGTTGCAAGCCGCGATGGTCGCCGCTCGATGATCGCGACGCTCGCGATGGATCAGGTACAGGCCGCTGAGAATGATCACGGCGGCCCCCGCCAGCATCTGCGCCCCGGGGATATGCATCCAGATGATCCAATCCAGGGCGACCGCCCACAGGATCGCGGTGTACTCGAAGGGTGCGATCGTCGAGGCGGGTGCGTCGCGAAACGCCTCGGTCACGAAATGCTGCCCCAGCGCGCCCAGCACGCCTACTCCGGCGAGCAGCACCCAATGCTCGCTGCGAATCGGGACCCATGCGGGCGCTGCCAGGATTCCGGCAAAGACCGCCAGCATCGCCATGAACCAGAACACCATGCTCGCCGTGGTGTCGGTGCGCGTCAGCACCCGGATGGTGATGGCACTCAGCGCGTAGCAGAGCGCCGCAGCAATCGCCGCGAGAGCACCCACTGTTGCCAGGTTCGCGGCAGCCGGCTTGAGCAATGCGAAAGTACCCGCCAGGCCGACCGCGATCGCCACCCACCGGCGCCAATCGACCCGCTCGCCCAGCAGCGGCACCGAGAGCCCGGTCACGATCAGGGGCGCGGCGAGAAACAGTGCGTACGCGTCCGCCATCGGCAGCAGGCGCAGCGCGTAGATGAATGACGACAGCATGATGATCGCGAGGACGCCGCGCGCTAGGTGCAGCGGCCAGCGCACCGGCTTGAGGTCGGCGAGCCTGCCGCGCCACAGCGTCGCCGCGACCACGAACGGCAAAGAGGCGGCGCCACGCAGCGCACTCACCTCGAGCGCCGGGTAGGAACCGGAGAGGGTCTTCAGCAGCGCGTCCATGCCGGCAAAGAAGCCGACCGACAGGAGCATCGACGTGATGCCGCGCAGTCGCGGGCTCACGGGCGGCGGGTGCGGGTCTTGCCTGGCGTCGAGACGCCGCTGAAGCGGACGCTACGCCCCGCGCGCAGCGGCGGCCGCCGGATCTGGTCGGAGGCGAGAGTCTCGCGCACGGTGCGCAGCTGGGCGATGAAGCGCTCCTGCTCCGCCCCGTCGAGCGCGCGCAGCGCGTGCGTCTGCACGTGATCGGTGAGCGCGCGAAGCTGAGGCCGCAGCCGATGCGCGCGCTCCGTCAGGTAGAGGCGATAGGCGCGCCGGTCCGCAGGTACTTCCCGCCGCTCGATCCAGCCGGCTTTTTCCATCCGGTCGACCAGCCTGCCGAGCGAAATCGGCGTGATTTCCAGGTGTTCGGCGAGCGCCGCCTGGCTCGACCCTTCGCGCCGAAACAACGCGGCGATCAGGGTCCATTGCGCACGCGTCAGCCCGAGACGGCGCGCGCGCTCATCGACGCGTTGCGCCATCAGGCGGGCGAGGTCCTGGATCAGGTGCCCGAGGGTGCCGTTACGTTCCGGATCAGTCACCTGCGCAAGATAGTGGCCACGCTAACAGTAAGCAAGCTTATGAAGTTGCCGAGCGTGTCGGTGAACCCGGCTGCGAATCTTCGGTCGCACAGTGAGAGCAAGCGTGAGCACCGGGTGTCGACAACCTGCGACAGGTGGAACAGGCCGTGGCACGAACCTTGCTTGAAATATTGAAGCCGCAAGGTGCGGCGCCTTCGCAAGGGACTGGGAACCGTCATGAGCACGAATGGAAATCGTCCGCTGCTGCTCGGCCTGCTGGGCCTCGCCTGCGCAATACCCGCTCACGCCGAGACGCTCTACTCGACCGCCGATGACTGGCTGCTGTGGCCCGATGCGGGTCGCTTCGCCGCCTACCCGCTCGAGCCGAGAACCGATCCGATCCGCTTCGACGCGTACGCGGGCGCGGTGCGCGACAGCAACCTGTTTCGCCTCGCCGACGACGACCCGGCACTGGCGCTCCTGGGGAACGACGACACCTCGGATGTCGTGCGCCGCATTGGCGCCGATGTCGATGGGCAGCTCGAGCTCAGCCAGCAGAAGCTTCTCTTCGGCGCCAACGTCGCGCGCAACAGCTTCCAGAATTTCGACGACCTCGATAACACCTCCTATCGTGGCGACATCGACTGGCAGTGGAAGCTCGGGGGTTCGTGGAGTGGAACGCTCGGCGGCTCGCGGGAACAAGCCCTGTCGGATTTCGCGGAATTGCAGGCGCCCATCCGCGACTTGATCACCGAGGACCATGCGCATTTCACAGCGGCGTTCCAGTTCCTGCCGAGCTGGCGCCTGCGCGGCGGCTATCAGTATGCAAAGTATGAGCACAGCAACGACCTGCGCACGATTCTCGACAACGACGCGCAGAGCGCGATCGTGGGCATCGACTACGTCTCGCCCGCGCAGACCTTCGTCGGCCTGCAGTACCAGGCGACCCAGGGGCAGTACCCCAACCGCCAGCTGGTGGCCACCAGCCTGGTGGACAATGACTACAAGGAATACGAGAGCAGCCTGGTCTTCGGCTGGCCGTTCAGCGGACGCACACGCTTCGATGCGCGTGCCGGTTACACCCAGCGCCGCTATGACGATGTGCCGCAGCGCAATTTCGATGGCCCGACGGGCCGCGCCACGCTCTCCTACTCCCTCACGCCGAAGACGCTGATCGATCTGACGGGGTATCGCGAGATCTCCTCGGTCGAGGACCTCGACGCGAGCTACGTCGTCGCGAAGGGCGGCAAGCTCGGCTTTGCCTGGGCGCCGAGCCTCAAGGCGGTGTTGCAGTTCGAAGTGAAGTACGAAGACCGCGATCTCGAGGGCAACCCCGGGTTCGTGCTCGGCCTCGGACCGAGGCGGCAGGACATCACCAAGGGCGCGCGCATCGGGGCGGGCTTCCGCCCGTGGGGCGGCATGTTCGAGATGGCCCTCGGCTACGAAGTCGGCAGGCGTACCTCCAACGTGGATCTTGCCGAGTACGACTACAACGCCGCGATGGCGAACTTCAACTTCCGCTTCTGAGGCCGCCTGCCGGGACCTAGCTTCGCTCGCGGAACAGGTCGCGCAGCAGGTACCACGCGAACAGCGTGTTGGTGACCAGGTAGCGGCGCCACAGGCGCCGCGGCTCACACCACAGGCGGTGCAGCCATTCCAGCCCGTGCTCGCGCATCCAGCGCGGCGCGCGCGGCTGCTCGCCCGCGTGGAAATCGAACGCGGCGCCGACGCCGATCATCACCGCCGGGATCCGTCCGCGCTGCTCGGCCATCCAGCGTTCCTGCTTGGGACAACCGAGCCCGACGAACACGATCCGCGCACCGGAATGGCGGATCTGGGCGGCGATCGCCTCGTTCTCGCCGCGCGTCAGTGATCGAAAAGGCGGTGACAGCGTGCCCGCGATGTCGAGTGCGGGCTGCGAGCATCGCAGGCGCGCTGTCATCCGCGCGAGTATCGAGGCGGTGGAGCCAATGAAGAAGACCGGCAAGCCGAGGCTGGCCGCGCGTGCGCTCAGCCGGGCGAGCAGGTCCGGACCGTTGATCCTCTGCTGGTTCCTGAAGCCGTGGCGGCGCAGGTACCAGGCGAGCGGCATGCCGTCGGGCAGCGCGGCGTCGGCCCTGGTCAGCACCGCCTGGAAGACCGGATCGCGGCGCGCGGTCACGACCGAGTGCACGTTGCAGATGCAGACGTAGCGCGACTCGCCCCGGCGGGCCCAGTTCGCGATCAGATCGAGCGTGCGCCCCCAGGAGAGCGCATCGACATGGCAGCCGAGGATCGGCGTGCCGTGACGATCGCCGCTCAATGCGGCGCCGGCGCTCAAGCAGCCCTCCGTTGCCGTGCCTCCCGCATCGCGTCCTCGTAGATCGCGATCAGGCGGCGGTAGTTGGTTTCGGGCGTGTAATGGCGCTCGTAGCGTTCGCGGGCGTTGCGCCCCATCTGTTCCATGCGCGAGCCGTTCGCCTGCGCCCACTCGATCGCCTGCCGCAGTTCAGGCGCCGACCCGGGCTCGAAGAGCAGTCCCGTGCTGCCCGGCTCGACCAGCTCGGCGAGTGCGCCGATACGACTGGCGATCACCGGCAGACCGCACGCGAACGCCTCGATCAGCACGCGGGGAAAGTTCTCGTACCAGACGCTCGGCAACACCAGGAAGCTGGCGCGCCGCATGCGCGCCTGGACCTCGGCCTGTCCGAGTCGTCCCAGCAGGCGCACTCCGCCGAGCCCGCGCAAGGCGCCCTCCTCCGGCCCGGTGCCGATGACGTCGAGCGGACCCGTGCCACCCTCGGCGAGCGCATCGCGCAACGTGCCGATGCCCTTCTCGGGGGCGAGCCGGCCGACGAACAGTCCGCCGAAGCGCGCTTGTTGCGGACCGCGGTCAATGTCGACGAAGTTCGGCTTCACCACCACGCGGTGCGCCGGCAACCCGCCCGCGACGAACTTGCCGCGACAGAAGTCGTTGAGGGCGATGTACCGCGTGACCTTGTCGCGATAGGAGCCGAGTGTGCGATGCAAGCCGAGACTGCCGACCAGGACCGCGGACTGGGAGAACGAATCGCGGTAGCAGCGATGCAGGACGCCGCGCCACGGCAGGTGACCGATGCAGTCCTCGCACACCTGGCCGCCGCGCAGGAACATCGCCTGGGCACAGAACAGCCGGAAGTTGTGCAACGTCTGGATGACTGCGACGCCCTCGCGGCGCGCGGCCCAGTAGATCGAGGGCGAGAGCAGCGGAAACGTGTTGTGCACGTGCAGGACGTCGGGATGGAACGAGCTGATGAGCGCCCGTGTCTCCCGTGCGGCGCGGTGCGACCACAACGCCGCGGCAGCGGCGTCCTTGAGCGAAGCGATTGCACGGTTGTCCTTCAGCAGCAGCTCGACCGGATGGCCGCGGCTGCGCAGCAGCTCGGCTTCCGATTCGACAACCTCGTCCTCCCCGCCCCGCTCGCGGTAGCGGCAATGAGCGAGGAGGACGCGGATTGGCTTCATGAGCGCGGTCCCGGGGTCGCCGGTGCACCGGGTCGGAGCGAGGCGCTCAGCAGATCGGCCGGGACTTTCAGTCCCTGGGTGAGCACCCGGATGGCCGCCTCGGTGGGCTCTTCGTCCTGTGCGCGCCAGTCGGCCTTGAGCGCCGCGGGCAGCGCATCGGTTTTCTGCCACGAGCGGTCGTCCTGCTGGGAGAGCTTGCGCCACGCGGTGAGGCCGTTGACGATCGGCTTGGCTTTGCTGCCCCAGCCGAGCGACAGCGACGGCGGCTTCGTGCCTACGAAGAGATTGGCATCCGACTCGTTGTCGAGCCGATCGGCGGGCAGCACCAGCGCCGCCTTGCCGTTCCAGCCGATGACGTTGCCCACCACGTGATTGGAGCGTGGCACCCATTCCGGGTGTTCCGCGGACGGACCACGCTCATCGATGATGACGATCCCCTCGAGCCCGTTGCCGGTCACCAGGTTGTGTGCCACGACTGATTTGGAGCTGTTCGGCAGGTAGATGCCGCGCTGGCCGTTGGCGAAGAACCGGTTGTCGTAGATGAGCGCGCCGCTGCTGGCCTCGTACTGCAGCCCCATGCCCTTGTTGTAGGCCGAGACACTGTCGTGCACGCGGTTGTCGCGGTTCGCCCAGTCGAACCAGATGCCGTCGCCGTTGTTGCCGAACGCGCGGTGCCCGGAGATCTCCGAGTCCTGCAGCCCGCCGTTGCCGACGAACTTCGCGCCGCCCGCTTCCCACCACTTGTTGAAGCCGCGCGTGTTGTTGAAGCTGGTCTCGTTGTCGGTCAGGGTCGCGTTCTTGCCGCGCACCTTCATGCCCACGATCCCGCAGTCCATCGCGCGGCTGTTGGAGATGTCGTTGTCGTCACCCGTGATGTCGAAGCCGTTGCCGTCCGCCTGCGTGACCCAGATGTTGTCGAGCGTCAGGTGATCGCCGAGGAGGGTGACTGCGCCCTGCTGATTGACGGAGCTGGTGTTGGAGTGCTGAAAGCGCAGGTTGGCGAACTTCCAGTTGCGCAGGTCCTCGCCGATCATTCCGAAGGTGCGCACGCTGACTTCGACCTTGTGCGCGGCGAGCGAATCGGCCGGGAACTTCACGTACAGCCGGTCGCTGGAGGCTTCGTAGAAGAAGCTGCGCTCCGGCATGTTGTTCACGCCACCGGGCTTGCGGCCCGGCCAGATGCCGCCCTGGGACTTGTGGAGCGAGGCGAGCGGATGGTTGGGTTTCTCCGGAAAGCCACCGAACACTGTTCCGCCGATCTGCGTGAGCGGCGCACCGTCGACGAACACCTGCTCGCTGTTGACGTCCCAGTCGCGGTGCACGAACAGGTGCGGGCCGACCCGTTCCCATTCCGCAACGCGATCCGATCCCTTCACCGTCGCCGGCGCACCCGGATCCGACTCGATGCGCGTGATGCGTGTGCCGCTCTTCGAACCGCTGAGCACCGCGCTGGCCTTGCGCAGGTCGAGTGTCGTGCGATGTACGCCGGGCTCCAGGTACAACGTATCGCCGGGCTTCAGCGCGCGCAGTGCGGCGGTCGTGTCATCGAAGCGCTCCCGATCGGCCGGCAGGGGTTTGACCGGCTTCGCGGGTTCGTCCGCCTTCAGGTAGAGGGTCGCGGCCTGGGTGCTGGCCGTAAATCCCATCGTGAGGGCCAGCACGCCGAGGCCCTTCTTCCACCGTATCGCTGCAATAATCATCATCGAGCTCCTTGCAGCGTCCCTGCCAGCACGTCGTTGTAGATCCCAGTCATCCGATCAGCCTGGGCGGTCCAAGAGAATTCACGGTCGGCGCGTTCGCGCGCGGCGAGCGCCATGCGACGCCGGCGCTCGGTGTCGCTCGAGAGCGTTTGCAAGGCGGCGACGAGACCATTGATCGTCGCCTCGGGCGAGGTCGCCGGAACGGTGAGGCCGCAGGTCTCATCGACGATCGCGGCCGGTCCGCCGTTGTCGAGACAGATCACCGGCAAGCCGCGCGACAGCGCCTCGAGGACGGCGTTGCCGCTGGAGTCATGCAGGCTCGGGAACAGGAACACGTCGTGCTCCGCGTAGAGCTCCAGCACGCGCTCGCGTTCGAGCCACGGCACCCAGCGAATCGCGTGTGCGATTTCGAGCTCGCGGGCCAGCGTGCGAAGCGAGGCGTACGCCGGACCCTTGCCGACAATCGTAAAGGTGGCCTGCGGATCGGTGCCGAGAAAGCGCGCAAACGCGCGCAGCGCCAGGTGCAAGCCTTTCCAGTGCAGGAGCCGCCCCACATAGAGCGCGCGCAATCCGCCGCGTCCGCCGCCGAGCGGCGCACCCTGTCCTGCGAGGTGATCCATGCCGACCTCGAGCAGCAGGCGGCAGCGTTCACGATAGATCTCGGGGATGCTTTCGAACGTCGCGCGGGTCTTGCACAGGATCACGCTCGCCCGCGTGAAGACGCCCCGCATGATGGGATCGTGCCGCACCAGGCGATTGGCGAGCTCGCGCACGCGCTCGCTGAAGCGCGCGCGCCACGGTGTGCCGTTCCACAGCCTCAAGGGCGCGTGCTCACCCCCGCCGACCGGGCCGAAGACGAAGGGCGGACCGAGATACGCCATGAACGACGGCTGGCGGAACACCCCGAAGGTGATGTGGTGCACGACATCGAACGGGCGTGCGCGATGGAGTTGGCGTGCAACGCGAAAAGCGCCCCACTGCCACAGCAGGTAGTAGAGATGCACGCCGCGACCGCCGCGCTTCCACCAGCGCGCCCACGCGGGCAGGTCGTAGTAGGCAAAGCGCAGACGGCGAACCGGCATCTCGCGCAACGCGCTCTCGATCGCCAGGCGATTGTTGGCGCGCGTGAGCACGCACACTTCGTGACCGGCCTCCGCGAGATGGCGCGCCCAGTTCCATCCGATCCCCGGCTCCGAGCCGCGCGCCGGCTCGCAAGCGTACGCCGACAGCAGCACGCGCAGCGGCTGCGCGGGTGCCGCGCCGATGAGTTGCGTCGTTGACGACGCACCGATGACTTGCGTCGGTGACGACGCACCGATGACGCGCGTCGTTGACGACGCATCCATGACTTTGGGCGCCACGCTCACGAGTTCGTCCCCGAGCCCGCCCACTGCGCGCGCGTGCGGATGAGCTCGAGATAGGCCTGCACCAGCGGATGCCAGTCGGGCAGCTCATCCCGTGACAGCGAATAGAAGAGCACCGTGTGCAGCAGGTAGGCGAGCGCCTGCAAGGCGACGATCTCGCGGCTCCAGGCGAATCCCGCGTGCGCGCTCTGCGCCAGCGCTTCGGCCTGCTGGAGCGACTCCTGCAAGTGCGCGGGCTCGACCGTCCCGTCGGCCACGGCACGCGGTGCGAGGCAGAAGTGCATGATGTCCTGCAGGGCGATGGCCTCGTCGCTCGCGTACTCCCAGTCGAACACCGAGATGCCGTGTCCCGCCCGGCGAATGTTCCAGGAGGCGAAATCGCCGTGCGCGATCACGCACGGTCCGTACCAGGTCCGCAGCCGGCGCGCGCAATCGCGCATGGCGCTCGTGAGGAGCACGCGCGGTCCGAAGCCGATCCGGCCGTCGAGGCGATGCATCGCGGCATCGAGGAAGCGCGCGGTCGAGGAGGCCGAATAAGGCCGCACACTGAGTCGCGCCTGTGCGAGCGCCGCGAGGAAGGCGCGGTGCGCCGGGGTGACCTCCGAGCCGGTCTCGCGTCCCGGCACGATGCTCAGCAGCACGTAGTCGCGCCCGTTATCCGCCTTGCCGTGCTGCAGGAGGCGCGGCACGTGAGCCGCGATGTCCCCGTGACGCGCGAGCTCCTCGAGCCAGTACGCCTCCGAGTCGACCATCGGATTGGCGTCCTCGTTGAGCGCCAGCTTGGCGAGCGTGAGCGGCTCACCGGTTGGCGACATCAGCAGCAGCGTCGCCTTCTGGTACGGCCCCGGGGTGCCGATGTGAAACGCGACTTCGGTGGCGGGATTGGTCTTGATCCGTTGCAACAGCGCTCCCGGTGCAGGCTCTGCCATCCGGACTTCCGGCAGGGCCCCGAGCCGGCGCGCCAGCCGCTCCGCTCGCAGCAGGACGCGCGCGAACAGGCGGTTGCGCGGCCGGGTGATGAAGAACCGCAGGCTCGACTCCTGCGCAGCACGGTGCGTCGCCGGCACCAGCAGCGGACGCCCGGAGCGGCTGAAGAGCGCGCGCCACACATAAGGTTCGCCGCCACCGTTGGACGCGGGCCGGGGTTGCGACTCGGGCACGTCGAGGCTCTCGCGCAGCGTCCGCCAGGATTCTTCGAGGGCCTGGCCCTGGCTCATTGCGTCACCGTCGCGTTGTCGTTCAACCAGGCGAGGTGCTCTTGCGGGACACGCGCGCCATAACTGCCGGCCGCAATCTTCAATGCACAGCGCAGCGTGCGCGCCGCGAGGTGCTGCAGCGGATAGGTGAGCCGGCCGGCGAGTGACGGGGTGGCGCGATAACGCACGTGCGCATCCTCGGTGCGCGCGCGGGAGCGCAGCGAGCGGGTCTTCTGGCTCGCGTAAAAGCGCATGCAGGAGAGGTAACGCGGCAAGTGCTCGATGCGCGCGAGGCTCGCGAAGCGATCCCAGAGATCGCCATCCATCGCCACGTCGAAGCGCGGGTCGAGGCCGCCCGCCGCCACGTAGAGTTCGCGCCGCCAGAACATCGACGGCTGCGGGATGTAGTTGTGCGCGTAGCGGAACACGAAGCGGTTGAAGGAGATTTCCTTCTTGGGGCGCAGGAGCCGCCCCGCCTCATCGATCCAGAGCGCATCGCCGTACACGGCGCGCACGGTGGGATGGCGTGCGAAGAACTCACCGACCGCGTGCAACGCGCCGGGGAGCATCAGGTCATCCGAACACAGCCATCCCATCACCTCGCCGCTCGAGCGGGTGAATCCCTTGATGAGCGCGTCGGTCTGTCCCGCATCCCGCTCCGACACCCAGTGCGCGAGCGAGGACGCGTGCCGGCAGATGATCTCGACGCTGCCGTCGCGTGAGCCGCCGTCGATCACGAGGTATTCGAGCCCGGGATAGCCCTGCTCGAGAACCGAGCGCAGGGTCGTCTCCAGGAAGCGCGCCTGTTGATAGGAGCAAGTCACCAGGGAAATGCGCGGCAGGTTCATGCGGCCAGCCCCTCCTGCACGCGCAGGACCACGCGCACGTGGTCGCGCGCCACCGGGCTCCACGGTTGCGCCCCGACTTTCCCAAGCCGCTCCGCCAACTGGCCGTAGATCGTGGGTGAAGCGCGGTAGCACCCGACCTTCACCAGGTCGCGCGTCATGCTCATCGGATGGACTCCGCGGCGCAGCTTGTGCCGGCATTCGCGCCACGAAGTGATGCGCAGGCCGTGCGCGGCTGCGATCCGCTCCATGGACTTGCGGCACCAGAACACGTGGTGCTCGAAGAGCCGCGCGTACCACCACTGGCCGATGCCGAAGCGGCGCGGCCAGTAGCTCGCGACATTCCCGGTCTCGATCACGATGGCGCCATCGCGACGCACGAGGCGGCGCAGGTTGCGGAATGCCGCCTGCGGCCGGTAGAGGTGTTCGAGCACGTCGAACAGGGTGACGACGTCGTACGGCTCGGCGCTCCAGTCGAGACTTTCGTCATCGAGGAAGCCGCGGATGAATTCACCGCTCAGGTGACCGAACACGCCTGGATGGGCGATGACATCGAGTGCCGAACGCCGTCCGCTGATGCCGGAGGCCTGGCAAGCGCGCAACAATGTCCCGCCGCCCGCGCCGATATCGAGCACATCGAAGTCGCGATTGCCGGTGAGGCCGATCAGCTGCTGCGCGTCGGAAGCAAAGGGATAGGGCTCCATCCACTTCGCGCCCGCCTGGCGAGTGAAGACCTGCGTCAGGAACTTCTGATCGGGCACCAGCCCCTTGTAGACCAGGTCGCAGTCCCGGCACCGCAGGAGCGCAATGCCCTCCTCCGGATAGGCGAATGTTTCGCGGCCGAAAGCGTAGGCGCGGCCCGCGAGGTGCACGCGCTCGGTCACGCTGCTGCTGCCACAGGCCGGGCAGTGGGTCACGGGGTTCCAGGCAGCCGACTGCGCAGCCGCTTCCTCGGCGGGCATCACGAGATCACTCAGCATGACCGTATCTCTCCTGCGCCGAGATCCGCACGACCGAGGGCGCGAGGCTCAGGCCGAGCAGCATGCCGAGCGACACCCAGAGCAGGTACGCCATCGGCGGCTGCAGCAGGATCGGGTTGAAGCCGTAGGTGAGGACTCCGCACAGCACGATCGCCAGCATGGTGTGCGCGGGACCCGCCCAGGGTTGGTCGAGGAAGCGCGTGGCGAGCACGCGCTTCCAGGCGCGCCGCAGGATGCGCACGTGCCCGACGAGCCACAGGGTGAGCGCGAGCACGCCGCCGTTGGCCAGCAGGTCGAGGATGTCGCTGTGCGTCGGCAGGCGGTTGCGCGCGATGCCGATCGAGTACAGGCGGAATTTCTCCACGCTCTCGACGCGAAAACCGGTGCCGAACCAGGGCGAGTCCAGGAAGCGATGCCACGCCGCGGCGTAGGTGTGTGTCCGGTACTCGACGTTGCCGCTCGGCAGGTACTGGTCGCGGTGAACCATGAGATAGCCGAGACCGGCGACGACCACCACCAGGACCACCACGCTGAAATACGCCCCGCAGATGCGGCGCAACGGCGCGGCGCCACTCAGGTTGCGTCCGGCCATCAGCAGCCCGACGTAACCCGCGGTCAGGAGCGCAATCATGTAGGAGGTGTTCTTGGCGGACACGAGAGTCAGCGCCAGGAAGAACGCCACCGCGATCGCGCGTGTCAGCGGACGCTGCAGCGTGAGATAGGCGAGCACCGCCATCGGAATGATCAGGAACACCTGCTCGTGATAGACGTCGCGCCGTCCACCATGAGTGATCAGCACCACGGACATCGCGAGCGCGGCCGCCATCAGGAGGCTGGTGTGCGCTTGCGCGAGGCGCACCGGCGACGGGCTCCGTGCGACGATCATGGCGCCCGCGACGACCATCAGCATGTAGAGGCCGACGTTGAGGAAGGTGCTCTGCACGCCGTCGACGAAGCGCACCAGCAGGCTCCCGCCGATGATGTAGAGGGCCAGCAGGAGGAACGGCCAGGCAGCGCCGATGATGGTCCCGACCCGAGCCTGCTCCTGGGTGCGGTCGAGTGAGCGGCCGGCCAGGCTCAGCATGAACGGCAGCCCGACCAGGAACAGCGGCAGGTGCTTGAGCGCCGGATTCGTACGCCAGATCCACTCCGGCATGCTGGCGGCGCCGATCGCCGCGGCCGCGGTCGCCATCAGGAACAGGTACTCGGACCAGACGAGCTTCCCGGTGACCGCAACGGGCGCAACGCGTGCCTCGATGACCTCGTCACGGTATGTGGCGGCCTGCGTCACGCCGCGCTCCGTCGCACGATGCGGTTGGCGCCGACAACCGTCACCTGGGCCGGTACATCGCGTGTCACCACCGCGTTGGCGCCGATGACGGCGCCATCACCGATGCGCACCGCGCCCAGGATGCGTGCGCCCGCCCCCACGTACACGTCATCCCCGAGCACCGGCGCCACACTCGCCCCCGGGTCCTTCGAGCCGATGGTGACCTGCTGCATGACCGTGACGCGCGCACCGATGCGCGCCGCGGAGTGAATGACGATGCCGTAGGGATGCGGCAGGAGCAGGTCACCCGGCAGCTCGCAATAGATATCGGAGTTGAACAAGACCCGCATGAAGCGGCTCAGCACCGGCACGCGATGCCGGCAGAAGAACAGCAGCGCACGCGTCGTGGCCGGGTTCTGCTCGGCGCGCGTGGTGAACCCCATGCGCCGCGCCGTGCGCTGCGCCAGGCGCTCCATGATGGCCCAGCGCGCCTGCTCGACGACGCTGACCAGGGGCTGGGTGGAGTCGATCACCACGCTGTGCTTCTCGGTGGCGGCGAGTTGCAGGTAGCCCTCTCTCTGGCGCGCCGACTCGACCGATGAGACCTCACACTTGCGCGCTTGCAGGACGTGCACGGGCGCATCGAGCACCAGCCACAGGTGCGGACGCGGCACGAACCAGCGGGCGCGCACCACCGCGAGTGGCGATCCACCGTAGCGATAGCGGCGCGGGTCGATGAGCAGGTCATCGAAATAGCGATCGCACAGGATCAGCGTGCTGCGCACCAGCCGTGGCCAGAGCTTCACCCAGTAGCCGACGATGTAGTCGAGCGTGAAGAGGATCACCTTGAGCACCGACAGAAAGCGCCCGCGCGGCTCCGCCGCATGCGGCCGCTGCACGGTGGGGCGCGGCTTGCTCAAGAAGGTCCCGAGGCGAGGCCGCAGGTGCAAGGTGGAGGCGCGGCGAAACTCGGGGCGCGATCCGCTCGCGAGCGCCGCGATCACGCTGCTCTTGCCGCTGCCGTCGGCGCCCAGCAGCGCCACCAGCAGGCCCGTGGGCGCCCGCACCCGCCGCCACCGGCGGCGCAGTTCACCGACGACCGCCTGCGGTGAGTGCACGAGGCGCCAGCGCAAGATGGTCCGCAGCTGGGGCAAGGCGGCGCGCACCGCGCCCCACTCGCCATTCGCCGCCGCGCGCGCGAGCAGCGCCACCTGGTCGGGGCCCCAGAAGCGCTCGAGCTGCTCGACCGCACCTTCCGGATCGCTTCGCCATTCCATCGTGAGGTATTCGCCCTGGCGCTCGTTGAGGCTGCGCTTGTCGATGCGCTTCACCAGGTAATAGATGAAGGCAGTGCGAGCGGCCGGCACCGTGAATCCGAGCGAGCGCCCGTCGACGCCCGTCGCCGAGCGCCGCCCGGCGAGGATCTCTTGCGCGCGCAGCATGCGCCGGCCGATGCGGAAGTAGTCGGCACAGACGTCGATCGCCAGGGTGTCGATCTGGCCGTCGGGGCGCCGCCATGCGAGCACCAGAAAACAGCTGTTCTGCTCGTGCTCGAGGCATTGCACGACGCGAGCGCCGGCGCGCGTCGCCACGTCGTGAATCCAGCGCACGGTCGCGCCGATCTTCGACCGTTCGACCACCAGGTCGACGTCGCCCGTGATCAGCTGCGGCAGGTCGCGCCAATCGCCCACGACGCAATAGGCGATCGCCCGCTCATCGAGCAGCCGGAAGAGGTCCTGCAATAGGGTTGCGTGGTCCATGGCTTTCAGTTGAGCAAGTGTCGGTACTGGGTAAGGGTTCGGTTCGCGATGGCATTCCAGCTCAGGCTCTCGGCGGCGCAAGCGCGCCCGCGCAGCCCCAGCTCCCGCCACTCATCGCGCTTCTGGATCAAGGCAAGAAGGCCGCCGTGAATGGCATCGACCTCGGGCGTGACGACCGCGCCGCAGCCGCTCTCGACGACATAGGGAGTGATTCCCGCGGATTCCGTGACCAGCGCCACGCGCGCCGCGAGCATCGCGTCGAGTGTCGCGAGGCCGAAGCCCTCGAAACGCGACGGGGTGCACACGATGTCGTGCTCGGCGAGCACGCGCGCAGCCGGCTGATCGAACACCGGTGGACGGATCTCGATATGCTCCGCGGCCCGCGACTGACGCACGTAGCTCACCACCGCCGCGCCGTCACCGAACCAGTCCGGACCCTGCAGCACCAGGCGTGCATCGACGGTGCAGCGCAGGCGCTCGAACGCCTGGATCAGCAGGTCGAGGCCCTTGATGTGCAGGTCGAGTCGCCCCCAGTACAGGAGCCGCACCGGGCCGCGCGTGCGCCACTCAAGCTCCGTCTCCGGGATCAGCTCGCCGGCCGCAAAGCCGTTCGGCGTCTCGACCACGCCGCCCTCGATGCCGAGCTGACGCGACCACAGCGCCTGGCGCGCGTCGAGGAACTGGATCGCGCGCGCCTGCTTGAGGAGCCGTCGCTCGAGCAGGTACCAATACGGCCACTTGAGGAACGGCTTCTTGCGAAACAGCAGCGGGTGGTAGGGCCCGTGCGGGGCGACCACGTACGGGATGTCGTGCCGGCGCAGCTGGCGCGACAGCGCATAGACGCTCGGGTGAAAGATGCCGTTGAGGACCGCGAGCGCCGGCCGGCGCTCGACCTGGCCGAGAAACGCGCGCAGGCCCGGCGCGACTCGCAGCGTGTAATACGGCGCGCGTGTCTCGAAACAGCGGATCGTGTATCCCGCCTCGGTCGTGTGGCAGGCGTCCGTGGTGCCTTCACACAGCACGGTCACGTCCGCACCGTTCGCCGCGAGCCCGGCGGCAAGACCGTGCACGGCCTTGTTGGTGCTGACGCGCAGTGGCGCACCCGCGGCCGGGAAGTGCTTGAGGTACATGAGGACGTTCATGCCGCCGCCTCGTGCGCGCCGTGCAGGTCGCGCGCCAGGGTCTCGAGCATCACACCTACTTGCGCGCGCACTCCGCTCAGCGGTGCCACCGACTCATGGCCCAGCTGCTCTTGCCCGGCGAGCAGGTCGCGGACTTTTTCGAGCACCGCGGGTGCGGGATCCTCCGGGCCGAACGCGCACGACTCGATATCGAGAGTCGCGAAGAAATTGGCGATCTTGTCGGTGGGAGACAGCCCGACGACCGGCGTCTGCGCCCCCAGCGCAAGGATGGCCGCGTGCAGGCGCGTGGCGATCACCGCTGCGCTCTCAGCCATGAGCGCCCGCAGTTGTGCGACGTCGCGGCCGGCGTGCACCTCGCAATGGAAATCGTCGAGCCTGCTCTTCAGCCGCTCCGCGGCCGGGAGGTCATGACGATTGCCAGTGGTGTAGATCAGCATTCGCCCTTCGGTCCGCAAACGCAGCGCGATGTGCCGGACCGCATGGGCGAGCGCGCGCTCGTAGCGCGCCTGCTCAGTCTCCGAGACCCCCAGCCCCTGCGCGACGTTGATCGCGAGTCGGTAGCTCGACCGGTCACGGCGCGGCCGCCTGGCATCGAGCGGCAACGCGAAGTCTCCGAACACCGGAACTGAGCCCGCGCCGAGCCGCTCGAGACGCTCCGCCGTCCGTTGATCGCGCACGGCGAGGTACGGGCGCTCCCTGACGAATTCCCGGATCAGCCGCTCCGCTGCCGGCGACCACGGCCCTTCGGCGCTGCAGCCCAGGCACAGCAACGGCTTGTCGAGCTTGCGTGCGGTGCGGCCGAGCACCGCGAGCGACTGCGGAAACTGCAGGTTGATGTCCGTCAACAAGGCACCGCCGCCAATGCAGATCGCGTCCGCGGACTCGAGCCGCGGCGCGAGATGACGCGCGCGGACCTGCTGACGCAGGCTCCGCATGGTGCGTGCCACCGAGCGTGGCAGGCGCGAATGCAAGGCGCGGCGCTGCGGCGTCGCCGTTTGCGTCGTCGCGACGAGGGGCTGGGGCGGCGGCGTCGGGCGCAGCGCGCCGAATTCGTAGGAGTCCACCTCCCACCCATGCTCGTGGAAGTAGCGTTGCACGCCTTCGTGAATCGCCCGATCGCCGAGGTTCGTGCCGCTCCACTCGCCAAATACGGCAACACGCGGACTGCGCTCCTGCACCGTGGCATTCACGTCGTCGCTCCCACGCGCCCGGGAGCGTTTCTCACCCAGCGCCGGTAGACGAACGCGGTCACCAGGAACAGCGCCGTCGTGATCACGAGGCTGGAGATCGCGACGCCGGTGACGCCGAGATTGGAGACCAGCGGCACACCGACCAGCAGCAGCAGCAGGACCGGCAGCAGGCTGATGAGGAACAGCACCTTGGTGGCCCGCGTCGCCAGCAACGCGACATCCATCGGGAACCGCGCAAAGGCGATGAACTGCGCCAGCGCGGCAATCGCCAGCAGCGCCGGAAGTCCCGGGCCGGAGTACTTCTCCCCGAAGAACAGGTTCAGGACCCAGTGCGGCGCGCCGACGAGGACTACGGCGAGCGGCACGAGCGGCACGAGCAACACCGGAAACAGCAGCCGCACCCAGCGGCGCAAGCCCTCCTCGCCCCCGGATTGCAGCGCCAACGCCGCGCGCGACGGCAGGAACGCATAGGCGGCCTGCCGCAGCGGATTGATCATGTTGACCGGATGGATCACCGCTCGATAGATGCCGACCGCGTGCGGCCCGAGCAGTGCGCCGACCACCCAGATGTTGCCGTTGACGCCGAACCACGTGACGATGTTCTGCGCCAACAGCCAGCGGCCGAATCCCCACGCCTCGCGCCACGCGCCGGCGACGCCCGCGAGTCCGCCCCAGTTCCAGTGCAACTCGCCGCGCCGCGCGAGTCGCACGAGCCCGACGATGCTGGCGAAGAGCGAGGCCACACCGATGACGATGAGGGCGGCCCGCGCGGTGCGGGCCCCGGCGATGGATGAATTGACCAGGAACACCACGCCGGCCAGCTGCCCGCCGAAGCACAACAGGTCGTTGACCGCGGCATCGCGTGCCGCGCCGCGCGTGTAGAGCACGCGACGCACGTACTCCTGCGCCATCCACGGCACCATCACGCAGGAGAGCAGGAAGACGATGTCGAAGCGTGTCGTATGCCCGATGTAGTGGAACGCCGCGGCACCGAGCCCGAGCAACAGCGCCGCGCACAGGCTGATCAGTAGCTGCGCGCCCCAGAGGCGCGTCGTGAAGGTCGCATAGCGCGCGTCGCGCCACGATGCGGCCAGCACGTTGTGCGGCTGGGCGATGACCGCGTTCTGCAGCCCCGTGACCAGCATCAGCCCGGTATAGGCGAGCGCGAAAGTGCCGAACTCTGCGGTGGGCAGCGCGCGCGCCAGCATCCAGCTCGACACGAAGTTCATCGCGCTGACGCAGCACTGGTCGAAGACGCTCCAGCCTGCCGGGCGCAGCCGTTCCCATGCGAGCCGTCCCCGCCAGCGGGGCATCACGCGCGCCGCCACTTCATTCATGGCGGGCGTGCACCTTGAAGCCGTTGCGCAGCACGAGCTGGTCGCGCTCCGCCGCGGCGAGGTCGGCACGCATCATCTCGCCGACCAGGCGCTTGAAGCGGATGCGAGGTTCCCAGCCGAGCTTGCGGTGCGCCTTCGAGGCGTCGCCCTGCAGCGTCTGTACTTCGGTGGGCCGGAAGTATCGCGGGTCGACGCAGACGATTTTCTGTCCAGGTCGCGCCGCGGAGAAGCGCCGGCCCTCGACGCGGCTCACGACGCCGATTTGCTCGGCGCCCTTGCCGCGCCACTCGATCGAAATGCCGACTTCGGCGGCAGCCGCATCGACGAACTGGCGCACCGAGTACTGCTCGCCGGTGGCGATCACGTAGTCGTCCGGCTCGTCCTGCTGCAGCATCAGCCACTGCATCTCGACGTAATCGCGCGCATGACCCCAGTCACGCAGCGCCTCGAGGTTGCCGAGGTATAGGCAGTCCTGGAGCCCCATGTGAATGCGCGCAATGGCGCGCGTGATCTTGCGCGTCACGAAAGTCTCGCCGCGCACCGGCGACTCGTGATTGAACAGGATCCCGTTGCAGGCGTAGAGCCCGTAGGCCTCGCGGTAGTTGATGGTGATCCAGTAGGCGTAGAGCTTCGCGACCGCGTAGGGACTGCGCGGGTAGAACGGCGTCGTCTCCGTCTGCGGCGCCTCGGTCACCTTGCCATAGAGCTCCGAGGACGACGCCTGGTAGAAGCGCGTGCGCTTCTCGAGACCGAGGATGCGGATCGATTCGAGCATGCGGAGCGTGCCCAGTGCATCCGCGTTGGCCGTGTACTCGGGCTCCTCGAACGACACCGCCACGTGGCTCTGCGCCGCGAGGTTGTAGATCTCATCCGGCTGCACCGACTGGATCACGCGCAGCAAGCTGGTCGCGTCCGTCATGTCGCCGTAGTGCAGGATCAGGCGGCGATTCGGTTCGTGCGGGTCCTCGTACAGGTGATCGATGCGCTCGGTGTTGAACAGCGAGCTGCGTCGCTTGATGCCGTGAACCTCGTAGCCCTTGCCGAGCAGCAGTTCCGCAAGGTAGGACCCATCCTGCCCGGTGATGCCGGTGATCAGCGCGGTCTTCAATACCCCTCTCCTTTTGGTCTTGGGTGTCAGTGACGGTTCAGAACGGTGCCGACGACCTTGGCCCCGTGGCCCGATATGCGGCGTGCCACCTCGTCGATCTCCGCCAGGCGCGTGTAATTCTCACGCGCCACCAGCAGCGCACCGCCGGCTCGCGCCGAGATCAGCTGCGCGTCGGAGCCGCGCAGCGCCGCCGGCGAATCGAGCAGGATGAATTCGTATTCCTCCGCGAGCTCGTGACACAGCCGCGCGAACGCGGGCCGGCCGAGGAGCTCCTGCGGATTGGGTGGAATCGGACCGGCCGGCAGCAGGCTCAGGTTGCCGATCGCCAGGATCGGCCGAATCACTTCCGGACCCGCGCGTCGATTGAGGATCGTGGACAGCCCCGCCTCGTCCGGCAGACCGAACATGCGATGCTGGCGCGGCGTGCGCAGGTCCGCGTCGATCAGGAGCGTGCGCCCCTGCCATTGCGCGAACGCCACCGCGAGATTCGCCGCCACGTAACTGCGCCCGTCACCGGGCTGCGCGCTCGCGATGACGAGGAACTGCTCGGCGCCGTTGAACCAGCGCGTCAGCAGTTGCGAGCGCAGGTCGCGCACGGTCTCCGCCGGCGGGCTCTCCGGTTCGTAGGCGAGGATCAGCTCCGGCGCGAGGAGCGACTCGCCCGCCTGCAGTCGCGGGTAACCGAACTGGATCGCGAGCGCCTGCTCGAGGTCGGTCGGCGTGATGAAGCGCAGGCGCAACGCCGCTTCGCCGAAGCGGATGCCTTTGCGTCGATGCAGCGCGAACGCTTCCTCGGCCTCCTCGGGGCGAAGCTTGCCGAGATCGATGAGGATGCGGCCGATGAGCCGCGGCTCGGCGACTTGCGGGCTGGCCGCAGGGCGTGCGCCGTGCTCACTGATCCATGGACTGACACGTGGACTCATGGCCAGCTCCCGATGCGTCGCAAGGCCACGGGACGCGGCAGGGCACGCACACGCGACGCCGTGGGCCCGGCCGGCAGGAGAACTCCGAGCACCGGCATGCCCGCGAGTTCGCGCAGGTCTGCGGCGCAACGCACGAAGCGCTGACTCACCTCGCGCCACAGGGCGAGGCCGACCGAGAGCAGCGCCGCGGCCACCGCGGCGAGCGCCAGGTTGAGCGCCAGGTTCGGGCTCGCCGGCTTGATCGGCGGCACCGCTGCGCGCAACACCGAGACGTTCGACTGGTTGACGCGGCTCTGCATGCGGTTTTCATTCGCCTTCTGCAGCGCCAGGTCATAGGAACGTTGCGCGCTGTCGACGTCGTCCTTGAGCGCCGCGAGTTGCGCGCGCTTCTCCTTCATCTGCAGCACGCTGCTCTTCTGCGTCGCCATCTGGCCGCGGATTTCTCCGACCACCTGCGAGCTCTGGGTGGCCAGGCGGGCGCGCAGCTGATTCACCTCGGCGCGGGCGCGCTGGACCTGCGGATGGTTGGGACCGAGTTGCGGCGGCAGTTGCGCCAGCGCCGCCTCGGCGCGCGCCAGGTCCTGCTTCAGCCCCTGGATCGACGGATGGTTCTCGGCCTGCGCAGCGGCCAGCTGCGAGGAGAGCTCGGTGAGACGGGCGTTCTCGACGTCGACGTTCTCGTCCGAGGCGACGATGCCCGCACCCTGCTCGAACTTCGAGTACTTGGTGCGTGCGGCATCGAGCTCCGCGCGCAATGAGCTCAACTGCTCATCGAACCAGGTCGAGGACTCACGCGCCGGATCGGTATTGAGATTGAGGGTCACCTGCTGGTAGGCGGTGATGAACATGTTTGCCGCGCGCGCGGCTGCGGACGCGTTCGCCGCGGTGTAGCTCAGCTTGATCACGCTGCTGTCGGGCGTCGGGGCGACATCCAGGCGCTTCAGCAGCTGATCGGCGAGGCGGTAGCGATCGAGCTTCTCATCGGGCACCGCCTCGTCGTCGTTGATGCCGAAGAACTCCGCCCACTGCGCGGGCAAGGTGAGGTCGATGCCCAGGCGCGCCAGGAGGTCGCGCAAGTCATCCATCAACGCGCCGAGAGGTGCCGCGAAGTACAAGGCCTGCAGATCCGGGTGATTGACCAGCCCCAGCTTGTCGACCACCTGGACCGCCACCTGCTGGCTCTGCAGGACGTCGACCTGCGTGGCGAGGTAACCGGGATAGAGCTGCGCCGGCGGCATGTTCTGCGCGGCCGGGCCGGTGCCGCGGTACTCGATCACCACCGCGGTGGTGCCGACGTACTCGCGCGGCAACATCTCGGTGACGATCGCCGTCACGCCCACGATCAGCACGAACGTGAGGAATATCGAGCCGGCGTGCGCCCGCAGGATGCGCAGGAACTGGCTGAGGGTCATGACCCTCTCCCGATGCGAGTGAGCTGGCTCAAAACATGCTCTCCTTGACGTTGATGACATCCCCTTCCTTGAGCGTGTCGTTCAACTTGATCCTCTCGGTGCGCGTCTTGCCGTCGCCATCCTTGCGACTCACGTGCAGGCCGCGTTCCGTGCCGCGCAACGTGAGGCCGCCACCGACCGAGATCGCCTGGCGCACAGTCATGCCGGGCTCCAGTGGGTAGGCGCCGGGTTTCTGCACTTCACCGTAGATGTAGAACACCGGGAGTTCCGGGACGAAGACGATGTCCTGGTCCTGCACGCGGACGTTGCCGCTCGGGTCAGCGGCGCCGAACAGCTGCCGCAGGTCGACCTGGTTGCGCGTCTGCTTGCCGTCGGCGCTGCGCCGGATCACGGTCACGAGCTGCGAGCCCTTCTCCGTGATGCCGCCGGCCTGCGCGATGAGGTCCGTGACGGTATTCGTCGGGCCCACCGCGTACTTGCCTGGCTTGCTCACGGCACCGAGCACCGAGACCTGCTGACTGCGGTACTCGCTCACCGTGAGATTCACCTGCGCATCGCGCAGAAAGCCGCCCTTGACCAGCCGTTCCGCGATCAGGGTCGCCGCGGCGTTGCGGCTCAGGCCGCCGATCACCACGCGACCGATCAACGGAAACGGGATCGACCCGTCCTCGGCGATCTGCGCATCGGCAGTCATGTCCGCGTTGTTGTAGACGACGATGTGGACAGAGTCGCCGACGCCGAGCTTGTATTCCTCGATCTGGCGCGCCGGCGCCGTCGCCGGAGTCGACTGTGTCGTCGGTGTAACCGGAGTCTTCGGTGCCGGTTGTGTGGTCGCCGTCTTTTCGGCCGCGTGTACCCGTGCCTCGCCCAGCACCGTCAGCGATAGCATCAGCATCCACGCGATAGCCGTGGTCTGTTTCAACATCTCAACCCCCGCCCGCACGGGGCATCAGTTCAATATGCGTTTCGATCCCTTAGTACGATGTATGCCGTCCTCACCAGAATTCTCAGGTCCAGCGCCAGCGACCAGTGACGCAGGTAGTCGAGGTCGAACTGCACGCGCTGCGCCATGCGTTCGAGGTTCGCGGTCTCGCCGCGCAAGCCGTTGACCTGCGCCCAACCGGTGATGCCGGGGCGCACTTTGTGTCGCAACATGTAACCGCTGACGAGCCGCCGATAACGCTCGTTGTGCGCGACCGCATGCGGGCGCGGCCCGACCAGGCTCATCGTGCCTTCGAGCACGTTGAACAGCTGTGGCAGCTCATCGAGCGAGGTGCGCCGCAGGAAGCGTCCGACGCGGGTGGTGCGCGGGTCGTCGAGCTGCGCCTGGCGGATGTGGGCGCCGTCCTCGCACACGGTCATGGTGCGGAACTTGTAGACCTGGAACTCCTCGCCCTCGAGCCCGTAGCGGCGCTGGCGGAAGAAGATCGGGCCGGGCGATGAACGGCGCACCGCGATCGCGATCCCGATCATGAGCGGTGCGGTGAGGAGCAGCGCGATGCTGGTCAGCACGATGTCGCTGGCGCGCTTGATGACGCCATTCAGTCCGCAGAACGGCGTTTCGCAGATCGCGACCAGCGGCAGGCCTCGCACCTGTCCGAAGCGCGCCTGGATCAGGTCGAAGGCGAACAGGTCCGGCACGAAGTAGATCGACGCCGTGGTGTCGCGCAGGTCTTCGAGCAGTGCCTGGATGCGCGGCTGCGCGCTGATCGGCAGGCAGATGTAGATGACATGAATGCCGTTGCTGCGCACGTAGTCCGCCAGGTCGCGAAAGCGGCCCAGCAGGCGGCCCGCGCCGAGTCCCGGCAGGCGTTCGAGGCTCCGATCGTCGAAGAATCCGAGCACGAGGCCCTGCGAGGGATCTTCGGTCAGCCGCCGTTCCAGTTCGCACCCCAGCTCGTTGCCGCCGACGATCACGTGACGGCGCGTGATGGCGCCGTGGCGCACGAGCCAACTCATCGCACGGCGGGCGACGATCTGCGCGCCGAGGATTGCCACCGGCGTCGCCAGGAACCAGGTGACCAGCACCTTGCGCGAAAACACGTCCGACACCTTCAGCATGAAGCCGAGGAGCAGGAGCAGCGCGACGGCGCAGGACCACTGGAAAATGACGCGGCGCATGTCGCGCAGCAGGCGCGGGGCGTTGTCGAGCGGTTCGAGGCGCGGATGCCCCATCACCTCGATGGTGAGAATGAAGGCGAGCACCGCGAGCACTCGGTACGGCCCGGTGAAGGGCTGATCGTGCAGCACAGCGCTGAACAGCAGCGCCAGCACGACTATGGACGGGTTGAGCAGTTCCTTGATGAGGGCCAGCGTGGGTCGCTCGCCGGCGCCGGCGCGAACCCAGTTGCGTGCGTGCGCCGCGCGTGCCAGCCGTCGGGACACGCTGCTGCGCAGCGTATTCCGGCTCCCTTGGTATGCAACACTTCCCTCTGCCGGCACCCGCGCTCCTCCGTGCTTCCGCTGTTCGCCTGTTGAACTTTCGTGACAGCGGAAAGTTCCGATGCCCGTTTCATGACAGTGCGATGAAAACAGCAAGCCTTGTGCCAGCGAGGCGCGCTTGAGTTTTTTTTGCCTTCGCTGACCGAGACTGCACACAACGACATGAGTGCGCGGAAAATTCCGTCGCCGTCGAGTGACAACACGCGAAGACTCTGAACAGGCTGAACGCAGCGGTGCTGCGGGACGTCGGCGTTGCGCGACAACGCTGAACGAGGCTGCGCGAATTGTTCCGGCGCGGAACCGCGCCAGTGTAAGACTGTTTGTAAGATTTCCTCGCCGCGTCGCGGCGAAGTGCGGAGCGCCCCTCGTGATGAGGGGCGCTCACGCTCGAGTTACAGGCGCCCCGCCTGGTAATCGATGAGCGCCTGGCGAATTTCCCCCGGCGTATTCATCACGAACGGGCCATAGCGCGCCACCGGTTCGTTCAGCGGATGACCTGCCAGCACCAGGAACCGCGCTTCCTGCTCGCGTGCCGCCGCCGCGACGATCATGCCGCGACTCAGCACACCCAGCTCGCCGCGCTTGATGACGCGGGGCTGCTCGCCCTGTCCGATCACGATCTCGCCGTCGTAGACGTAGACGAACGCGTTATGAGCTTCCGGCACCAGCGCATTGAACCCTGCGTGGCCCGGCAGACGCACGTCGAGGTACAGCGGCTGGGTCGCGTCCGCCTGCACCGGTCCTCTCGTGCCGTTGTACTCGCCGGCAATCACCCGGACGGTGCCGCCCGAGTCCAGCGCGACTTCCGGGATGCGCTCCGGCGCGATGTCCTGGTAACGAGGCGTCGTCAGCTTTTCGCGCGCGGGCAGGTTCACCCACAGCTGGAAGCCCCACATCAGTCCGTCCTCCTGCTCCGGCATCTCCGAATGCACGATGCCGCGACCCGCGGTCATCCACTGCACGCTCCCGGGCCCGAGCAGTCCCGTGTTGCCCTGGTTGTCGCCGTGGCGCATGCGCCCCGCGAGCATGTAGGTCACGGTCTCGAAGCCACGATGCGGATGTTCGGGAAATCCGGCGATGTAATCGCTCGCGTCGTCGGAGCGAAATTCATCGAGCAGCAGGAACGGGTCGAGATCCGGCAGATCCTGCGAGCCGATGACGCGCAGCAGTTTGACTCCGGCGCCATCGCTGGCCGGGTGGCCACGCACGACGCGTTCGACGCTGCGCACGCCGGCTGCAGCGTTCAGCTGAGATTTCACGGGTGAGCTCATGTCCACTCCAGATCCGAAAAGAGATCGCCGCGATCTGGGGATGATTGTCGGAATTACCAGACTAGGCGCGCGCGACGCGCGGGAACGGACCCGCTTTCACCAGGAGCCCGGGCACCGGCCGCCCCAATTGCTCCTGCAGCCACTTTCCGGTGTCGATGAGCCGCTCGAGCGTCACGCCGGTGCTGAAGCCCGAACGCTGCAACATATAGATGAGGTCCTCGGTCGGTATGTTGCCGGTCGCTCCGGGTGCGAACGGACAGCCCCCGATGCCGCCGACGCTCGCATCGAGAACTTCGACCCCGGCCTGGGCCGCTGCGTAGGCGTTGGCGAGCCCGGTGTTGCGCGTGTTGTGAAAGTGGCAGCGCAGCTTCAGTCCCGGAAGCACCGCGCGCACGCGAGCGACGAGATCGGTGACCTGCGAGGGGACGCCGGCACCGATGGTGTCGGCGAGGCACAACTCCGTCGGATGCCCGGCGGCGACGCGCTTCGCCACCTCCACCACGTTTTCAGGCGCGATCTCGCCTTCGAAGGGACAGCCGAACGAGGTCGACAACGTGATCTGGGGCGCGATCCCCACGGCATGCGCGGCTTGCGCGATGTCGAGCCATTGCGCGATGGACTCGTCGGTGCCGGCGTTCTGGTTGCGGCGATTGAAGGTGTCGCTCACCGCGAGCGCCATGCCGACTTCACGGCAGCCCGCCGCCTGCGCGCGCTCGAACCCCTTGCGATTCAAGACCAGGCCGATGTAGCGCGCGTTGCCCGCGCGCGGCAGCGCCGCGACGACCTGCTCGGCGTCCGCCATCTGCGGAACCTTGGTGGGATTGACGAAGCTCGCGACTTCGACACGCGTGAGGCCCGCTGCCACAAGCCGGTTGATCAGCTCCACCTTGACCGCGGTGCTGAGCGTACCCGGTTCATTCTGCAAGCCGTCGCGCGGCCCCACCTCCACGATTTCGATCCGCTTGCTCATGTCCACTTGCCTCTGGTGCCGTCGCAGAGTCTACTGAAGTTCACCGATCCCGCGACCGTCATTATGGAAAACCATGGAAAACACTGACCTCGCCGCCGGCTCCAGTCTCCACATCCTCATCCTCGCCGCCGGCGCATCGACGCGGCTCGGGCAACCCAAGCAACTGGTGCGGCTCGACGGTCGTCCACTGCTGCACACGATGGTCAGTCATGCGGTCGCGGTCGCCGGACACGCGGTCACAGTGGTCGTCGGAGCACACGCGCAGGAACTCGCGCTGCTCCTCAAGCATTCCCCGGCCTCGGTGATCGTGAACCGATACTGGCAGGAAGGGATCGGTGCCTCGATCCGCTGCGGAATTGCCGCGCTGCCACCCGCTTGCGATGCCGTGCTCATCATGCTCGCGGACCAAGTGGGTGTCTCGAGCGACGATCTCAAGCGGCTGGTTTCCGCGTGGAAGGGCCAGGACACATCGCTCGTCGCGAGCCTGTATTCTGGCACCGTCGGTGTACCGGCAATATTCCCGCGCTGGTGCTTCTCGGACCTCGCGATGTTGCGAGGCGACGCCGGCGCGCGGCGCGTCCTGCAACGGTACAGCGATCGACTCACGCGCGTGCCGATGCCCAACGCGGCCGTCGATCTCGATACCCCGGAACAACTCGAAGAGCTGCGCCGTGTGCGTCAGCCACGCGCAGTGGGCGAGATCCGCCTGCCCCGGATCGATACCGAAACCCCTCACGAGCCCGACGGCGCCTTGAGCCTCAACAGCTGAGCGCCCTCGTCCACGCGCTCACCCGCGCTGAAGAACACGGCCTCCACCACGCCATCGGCGGGGGCCAGGATCGTGTGCTCCATCTTCATCGCTTCCACGATCACCAGCGGCTGACCGCGACGCACTGTCCCGCCCGGTGCCACCAGTACCTGCAACACCTGGCCGGGCATCGGCGAGACGAGCCCGCCGTCCTGGCGTTCGCGGTCCGCGCTGCGCGCGGCATCGTGGAATTCGAGCGACACCGCGCCGCCGGCGTGCATCACGAAGAGTCGCTCGCCCCGGTGCACGAGACCAATCCGCAGCGGCTCGCCATCGACCTCGGCCGCAACCGAATCGTCATCGGTCCAGCGTGCACTCACCCGGTAACGCTGCGATCCGATGGCCGCATGCCAGCCCTCGGCAGCGCGTTGCAATTCGACCGCAACGACCTCGCCATGGTTCGCGAACTGAAGTGACGCGCGCGCCGTGAGATTGGGCTGCCAGCCGTCGCGCGCATCCCACGGTCCCTGTGCATTCGGCGCGCCCGGCCCGGTCGGCCGACGGAGCAGCCACGCCACTGCTGCGACTGCCGCCAGTTTCGCGACATCGCCTGCGTGACTCGGCGCAAGCAGTGCCGCGGCATGCTCGGCAATGAAGCCCGTGTGTACGGTGCCCGCGACGAACTCAGGCTGCGCCAGCACCGCCTGGAGCAAGCCGATATTGGTCGTCACGCCGGCGATCTGGCATTCGCCGAGTGCATGGCCGAGCAGGCGAATCGCGGTTTCCCGATCCGGGCCATGCGCGATCAACTTCGCAAGCATCGGGTCGTAGTGGATGCCGACCTCGTCGCCTTCGCGCACGCCGGTGTCGATGCGGATGGCTTTGATGAGGGGCCAGCGCAGGCGCACGAGGCGTCCCGTCGAAGGCAGGAACTCGCGCTCCGGGTCCTCGGCATACAGGCGCGCCTCGATTGCGTGTCCGTTTAGCGGTACTTCCGGCTGTGCCAAGGGCAACTTCTCGCCGGCCGCGATTCGGATCTGCCACTCGACGAGGTCGAGTCCCGTGATCGTCTCGGTGACCGGATGCTCCACCTGCAGGCGCGTGTTCATTTCCATGAAGTAGAACTCGCCGTCCTCGACAATGAACTCCACGGTGCCCGCGCCCTGGTAGCCGACCGCCTTGGCCGCCTTCACCGCCGCCGCGCCCATTGCTTTACGGCGCTGCGCCGTCATGCCGGGCGCCGGCGCTTCCTCGATGATCTTCTGGTGCCGGCGCTGCACCGAACAGTCGCGCTCGTTGAGATGGATGCAGTTGCCGTGGCTGTCCGCGAACACTTGCATTTCGATGTGCCGCGGGCGCGACAGGTATCTTTCGAGCAGCACCTGTTCGTCGCCAAACGCAGCCTTCGCCTCGCGGCGCGCAGCCTCGAGCGCCGGGACGAAGGCTGCGGCCGATTCGACGACGCGCATGCCCTTCCCGCCGCCGCCCGCCGAAGCCTTGATCAGCACCGGGTAGCCGATCTTGTCCGCCGCAGCCTGCAGGGTTTCCATGCGTTGGTCGTCGTCCTGGTACCCCGGCACGATTGGAACGCCCGAGCGTGCCATCAGGCGTTTCGCTTCGATCTTCGAGCCCATCGCGCGAATGGCCGCTTCCGGCGGGCCGACGAACACTATGCCCGCAGCGCTGCAGGCCGCGGCGAAGTCCGCGTTCTCCGAGAGAAAGCCGTAGCCCGGGTGGATCGCGCGTGCGCCACTGCGCCGCGCGGCTTCGATGATCGCGGGGATGTTCAGATAGCTGTCGCGGGCCGGCGCGGGACCGATGCAAATCGCCAGATCGGCGCTGCCCACGTGCAGGGCGTCAGCGTCCGCGTCCGAATAGACCGCGATCGTGCGAATCCCCAGCCGGCGCGCGGTGCGGATGACGCGGCAGGCGATCTCGCCGCGATTCGCGATCAGGATCGAGTCGAACACGCGGGGTTACATCCTGAAAATGCCGTACGGACGCTCACCCGGATCGGGCGCGTTGCGCGCGGCTGCGAGTGCCAGCGCCAGCACGCGTCGCGTGTCAGCCGGATCGATGACGCCATCGTCCCAGAGCCGGGCGGACGCGTAATAGGGATGCCCCTGCTTTTCGTACTGCGAACGGATCTCCTGCCGGAAAGCCGTCTCCTCTTCTGCGGGCCACTGCTTGCCGCGAGCCTCCTGTCCTTCGCGGCGCACGATGGCGAGCACCGTCGCCGCCTGTTCGCCGCCCATCACCGAGATGCGTGCATTCGGCCACATCCACAGCAATCGCGCGCCATAGGCGCGACCGCACATCGCGTAGTTTCCAGCGCCGAACGAGCCGCCGATGATCACAGTGAATTTCGGCACGGTGGCCCCGGCGACCGCAGTCACCATCTTGGCGCCGTCCTTGGCGATACCGGCGTTCTCATACTTGCGCCCAACCATGAAGCCGGTGATGTTCTGCAGGAAGACGAGCGGCACGCGGCGCCGATTGCAGAGCTCGATGAAGTGCGCGCCCTTCAGCGCCGATTCCGAGAAGAGGATGCCATTGTTCGCCACGATGCCGACGGGCATTCCGGCAATGTGAGCGAAACCGCACACCAGCGTGCGCCCGTACAGCGCCTTGAATTCGTCGAGGTCCGAGTCGTCGACGATGCGCGCGATGACTTCGCGAACGTCATAGGGAATGCGCGTGTCGTGAGGCACCACGCCGTAGAGCTCTTCGGCTGAATAGCGCGGCTCGGTTGCGGCGAACTCCGGCGCGCGAGCCGCGGGTCGATTGAGATTGGCAACCAATCGCCGCGCCAGGCCGAGGGCGTGCTCATCGTTTTCCGCCAGGTGATCGGTCACCCCGGAGACCCGGCTGTGCACATCGCCGCCACCCAGCGCCTCGGCATCGACCACTTCGCCGGTCGCCGCCTTCACCAGCGGCGGCCCGCCGAGGAAGATCGTGCCCTGGTTGCGAACGATGATGCTTTCATCGCACATCGCCGGCACATACGCACCGCCCGCGGTGCACGAGCCCATCACCAGCGCGAGCTGCGGGATGCCGCGCGCCGAGAGACTGGCCTGGTTGAAGAAGATGCGCCCGAAGTGCTCGCGGTCCGGGAACACCTCGTCCTGCAACGGCAGGAACGCACCGCCGGAGTCGACCAGGTAGATACAGGGCAACGCGTTCTCGAGCGCAATCTCCTGCGCCCGCAGATGCTTCTTGACCGTGATCGGGTAGTACGTCCCCCCCTTCACCGTCGCGTCGTTCGCGACGATGACGCACTCGCGGCCGCTCACACGTCCGATCCCCGTGATGAGCCCTGCGGCCGGAATCGAATCCTCGTACACCTCGTGTGCCGCCAACTGGCTGAGCTCGAGGAAGGGTGAACCCGGGTCGAGGAGATGCTGCACGCGATCGCGCACCAGGAGTTTGCCGCGCCCCTGGTGGCGGGCACGTGCTTCGGCCGTGCCACCCTGGCTGATCTGCGCGACCAGTTCGCGAAGTTGCGCGGCGAGGCCGCGATTGATCGCGGCGTTGCGCTGGAATTCCTCCGCGTGCGTGCTCAGCTCGCTGTGGATGGCCGGCATGCGCGCGACCTCAGGCGGTGGCGTCGAACAACTCTCGCCC
>DATFRO010000016.1:0-8523 GCA_035263105.1 Steroidobacteraceae bacterium
CCGCCGTCTCCGGTAACGTCGCACTCGTTGCCGCCGCCGGGACAACGGCCGGCTTGCGCGGCGCGATCGCCCACGCAAGCACGACGCCGACGACGAGCGCAGCGACGGGCAGCACCACGACGTTGCGGCCCTGGTTGCGCAGATTGAAGTAGTGGCGCACCAGCATCCCGGCACCGAAGATCACGAACAGCACCAGCCAGTTCTGCGCATGCGCGTAGGTGAACGCGAAGTGCGTGCTCAGCATCGTGAACACGACCGGCAACGTCAGGTAGTTGTTGTGCACCGAGCGCTGCTTGGCACGCGCGCCGAGCCGCGCGTCGGGTTGCTCGCCCCTGAGCTTCGCGGCCACGAGTTCCTTCTGCGAGGGAATGATGATGAAGAACACATTCGCGGCCATCATCGTGCCGAGTATCGCGCCGACCTGGATGTAAGCGCCGCGGCCGGTGTAGACATGACTCACGCCCCAGCAAAGGCCGAGCAGTAGCGCCGTGCCCACCGCGGCGAAAGTTGTGCTGCCGAAGTTGAGACGACACAAACCGTCGTACAGCAGCCAGCCCGCAACGAGCATCGCCACGCTGAGAATCGACGCCTCGACGCGAGTCAGCGCCAGGACCGCCGGATCGATCAGCATCGCTTCGGCGTTCAGGTAGTAGACGACGATGAAGAGCGCGAAGCCCGTTATCCACGTGAAGTAGGCCTCCCACTTGAACCAGTGCAGCGGCTCGGGCAATTGCGCGGGCGCGACCTTGTATTTCTGTGCGTGATAGAAGCCGCCGCCGTGCACCGCCCACAGGTCGCCCGCAACGTCGGAATTCTCCGGATCGCGCGCCGGCATGTTGAGGCGCGCGTCCAGCCAGATGAAATAGAACGACGAGCCGATCCACGCGATGCCGGTGATGATGTGCGCCCAGCGCAGGACGAGGCTGAACCATTCAGCGACGTAGGCGTCGATGATCATCGGTGCAACGACTCAGCGAAGCAGGCGTCGATGATCATCGGTGAGTCGGCGGAATGAGCGTCGAAGACCATCGGTGATGTCGTGCGTCAGCGCTTGCGCCGTTTGCCCGAGCCCGCGGCTCGCCGAGCCGGCAGCGGGCGCTTGGTCGAATCCGCAGCCTGCCGTGCGCGCAGCTCTTCGATCGCGAGCAGGATGCGCTCCGGAGTCGCCGGCGCGTCGAGTTGCGGCCGCCCGCCGTCGGCGCAGGCCGCGATCGCATCGCGAATCGCGTAGAACACCGACATCGCGAGCATCAGCGGCGGCTCGCCCACGGCCTTCGATCGATAGATGCTGTCCTCGCGGTTCTCGCCCCACGGAATCAGGTTGACGTTGAAGGTCTGCGGCCAGTCGAACGCGGTCGGAATCTTGTACGTCGATGGCGCGTGCGTCATGAGACGGCCCTTCGCGTCCCACCACAGCTCTTCGCTCGTGAGCCACCCCACGCCCTGTACGAAACCGCCCTCCACCTGCCCCATGTCGATCGCCGGGTTCAGCGAACGGCCCACGTCATGCAGGATGTCGACGCGCAGCAGCCGCGATTCGCCGGTGAGCGAATCGATGATCACCTCGGAAATCGCAGCGCCGTAGCAGAAATAGAAGAAGGGCCGGCCGGTGAGCGTCTTCACGTCGTAATTGATCTTCGGCGTCGCGTAGAAGCCGGTGGACGAGAGCGACACACGCGCGTGATACGCCTGGTTCACGAGCTCGGCGAAGGTGAGCGTCGTCTTGTCACCGACGCGCACATGCCCGTCCTTGAACTGCACGGCCTGCTCTGCGACACCGTATTTCCCAGCCGCGAATTCGATCAGGCGCGTCTTGATGGTGCGTGCCGCCGCCTCCGCCGCCTTGCCGTTGAGGTCGCTGCTCGAAGACGCGGCGGTCGCCGAAGTGTTCGGCACCTTGCTCGTGTCGGTCGCCGTACAGCGAATGTGCTCGATGTCGATCTGCAATTCTTCGGCGACCACCTGCGCCACCTTGGTGTGCAGGCCCTGCCCCATTTCCGTGCCGCCGTGGTTCAGCAGCACCGAGCCGTCGAGATAAACATGCAGTAGCGCGCCCGCCTGGTTGAGGTGCGTCGCCGTGAATGAGATGCCGAATTTCACCGGCGTGAGCGCGAGGCCTTTCTTGAGGATCTCGCTGCCGGTGTTGAACTTCGCCACCGCTGCGCGGCGCGCCTGGTAGTCCGCGCTCCTCACGAGTTCATCGGTGAGGCGCTCGAGAATGTTGTCCTCGATCTTCATGCCGTAGGGCGTCACGTCCCGACCGCCGCGACCGTAGTAATTGATGCGACGGACTTCGAGCGGGTCCTTGCCGAGCGAGCGCGCGATGTCGTCCATCACGTTCTCGATCAGCAGCATGCCCTGCGGACCGCCAAAGCCACGAAACGCGGTGTGCGACGGCTGATGCGTCTTGCAACGATGCGACACGATCTCGACATCCGACAGGTAGTAGCAGTTGTCGCCGTGAAACATCGCGCGCACGTTGACGGCTTCGGAGAGGTCCGCCGAGCGCCCGCAGTTGGACGCCATCGTCATGCGAATGCCGAGAATGCGCCCGTCCGCATCGAAGCCTACGTCGTAGCTGAGGTCGAAGGGATGGCGCTTCCCGGTGATCAGCATGTCGAGATCGCGATCGAGCCGGAGCTTCACGGCCCTGCCCGTGCGGCGCGCGCCGAGCGCCGCGATGCAGGCAAGCAATGCCGGCTGCGTTTCCTTGCCGCCGAATCCTCCGCCCATGCGCCGGCAGTGAACCGCGACATCTTTCGCGGCGACGTCGAGACAGTGCGCGACGAGACGCTGCACTTCGCTCGGATGCTGCGTCGAGCTGTGGACCAGCATGGTGTCGTCCTCGCCCGGCAGCGCGAGCGCGATCTGTCCCTCGAGATAGAAGTGCTCCTGGCCACCGACCGCGAATGAGCCACTCAGCCGATGCGGCGCACTGTGCAGCTTCCCGTCCGGATCACCGCGCTTCAGCGTGCGCGTCGGCATCACGAACGACTGGCGCGCGAGCGCCGTCTTCACATCGAGGATCGGTTCGAGGTCCTCGTACTCCACGACCGCGAGTCGCGCGGCCCGTCGGGCGGCGTCCACCGATTCGGCGATCACCGCGAACAGCGACTGTCCGGCGTATTCGACCGTGTCCTCGGCGAAGATCGGATCGTCGTGCACCACCGGGCCGTGATTGTTCTCGCCCGGGATGTCCTTCGCGGTGAGCACGAGGACGACACCCGGCGCAGCGCGCACGCGGGTGAGATCAACTTTGCGCAGCCGCGCGTGCGCACGCTCGCTGACGCCGATCGCCGCATGCAGCGCGCCTTCGGGCAACGGAATGTCATCGGTGTAGAGCGCTTCACCGCTCACATGCAGATGCGCGCTCTCATGCGGAATGCCTTCGCCGACTCCCCCCGCGATCGGATCCAACGTGCGCGCCTTGCCGTTAGCGGACATGACTCGCGCCCCCGAACCGGCCATCCGTCAAGTTGCTGGGCGCGCCGCGTGCTCTGCCGTCAGCTGACATGAGTCCACACACTCAGCGGCCGATCCGGCTGCGAAACCTCAGCCTGAAAACGCCGCAACAAGTTCGTTGCCACCTGCGCGCGGTAGTTTGCGGACGCGCGCATATCCGAGAGCGGTTGGAAGTCCGCGGCGAGCGCCTGCGCAGCTTTCGCAAGGCTCGCGCCATCCCAGTTCGCGCCGATCAGCGCCTGCTCACACGCGGTGGCACGTCGCGGCGTCGCTGCCATGCCGCCGAACGCAACGCGCGCATCGCGCACCTTCCCGCCCTTCAGTTCGATGCAAAAGGCTGCGCACACCGAGGAGATGTCCTGGTCGTAGCGCTTGGCGATCTTGTAGCTGCGCAGGAGCCGCCCTTTTCGCACGCGCGGTACGCGTACCGCGACGACGAACTCGCCCGCGCGCAGATCCTTCTTCATGTAATCGAGATAGAACTCATCGAGCGGCAGGGTGCGCGTCGTGGCGCCGGCCTGGAGAATCACGCTCGCGCCCAGCGCGATGAGCGCCGGCATCGAATCGCCGATCGGCGAACCGTTCGCGACATTGCCACCGAGCGTGCCCGCATTGCAGATCGGTGGCGACGCGAAGCGGCGCGCGATTTCGTGGAGCTCGGGACATTCCGACTCGAGCGCGGCAAACGCATCCGTGAGGCTCACCGCCGCACCGACATCGATGTGCGCATCCGAGCGCGTGACAGTTTTCAGCTCCGCGACATTGCCAACATAGATGAGCGCCGGAAGATCCATGTACTTCTTGGTCACCCAGAGACCCACGTCCGTGCCACCGGCGAGGATCGTGGCCTTCGGCTGCTCAGCACACGCACGCGCGACTTCTGCGATCGTGCTCGGTGCGACGTAGTTCGCGCCTTGCCAGCTGAGCCGCTTCTCCCTCGTTACTCGAATGGCCTGCAGGCTCTTGATGAGGGCCGCGTCCGAGAATTCGGCGCGAGCTGCAGCAGAGTCATCGACTGGAGTTGCTCCAGAGCCATCAACGCGAGGGTACTCATACATCCGCTGCGCAGCGGCGAGGATCGGCCGGTAACCGGTGCAACGACAGAGATTTCCCGACAACGCCTGTCGCGCCCGCTCCTCATCCGGCTCCCGCTCGGTGCGATAGAGCGCGTAGAGCGACATCACGAACCCCGGCGTGCAGAACCCACACTGCGACCCGTGACACTCGACCATGGCGCGCTGCACGGGATGGAGCGACCCATCGGTGCGATTCCTCAGGCTCTCGACGGTGAAGAGCGCCTTGCCATCGAGCGTCGGCAGGAACTGGATGCAGGCGTTGACGGCGCGAAATCTGAGCTGCTTCGCCGCCGCGCCGCCCGAGGCATCGTGCGACTCGCCCACCAGCTCACCCAGCACTACGGTGCATGCGCCGCAATCGCCCTCGGCGCAGCCCTCCTTGGTACCGCAACGGCCGAGATGCTCGCGCAGGTATTGGAGAACGGTCGTGGTCGGGCTAACCGCGTCGACCGTGTGGACCGCGCCATCCAGGAGGAAGCGAATCTTCTCAGCGCCGTCGGCCATCGGGTCAGCTCCCCCGATACGTCGAGTAGCTCCACGGCGTCACGAGCAGCGGGACGTGCAGATGCTGGGCGGGATTCGCGATCCCGAATCGAACGACGACGATGTTGAGAAAGCGAGGGTTGTCGAGCGTGGCGCCCTGCCCCGCGAAATAATCACCCACATGAAATTCGAGCTGCCATTCGCCCGGCTTGAACGCATCGCCCTCGAGAAGCGGCGCATCGCAGCGCCCGTCGCGGTTGGTCGCGATCTTCTTCACCGCGCGGCGCGTCGTGCCGTCGAGCGCCACGAGCTCGAGTGTCATGCCGGACGCCGGGAGACCCCGGGTGAGATCGAGAACGTGCGTGGTCAGCCGGCCCATGTCGAACCGCAGGTCACTTGCTCTGCGCACCCTTGAGAATGTCGAGGATCGGCTTGAGCTCGGTCTTGCCCGCTTCAATCTCCGCGAGCGTGAGCCCCGCGAGCTCGTGCGGGAACACGATCCACTGGTCGGTCTCGTGCAGGTAGTAGTCGGGCTTCAGCTGCGTCTGGTTGTTGTTGGGCTTGTACCAGGGCGTCGCGATGCGCACGTTACGCGGCATGTTGAGGCGCATCTTGCTCGAGAGCTCGCGCAACAACGCCTCGATGCTGTGACCCGAGTCGAACACGTCATCGACGATGAGGAGCGAATCGTCCGCGTTCGCCTCGTCGATGACGTAATGGAGCCCATGCACACGTATCGTTTTCGAGCGCTGACCGATGCCGATATAGGCCGAAGTGCGCACGGCGATGTGATCGGTCTCTACGCCGATGAACTCGAAGTACTCCTGGATCGCGATACCGACCGGCGTGCCGCCGCGCCAGATGCCGATGATGAAGTCCGGCTTGAAGCCGCTGCGATGGATCTTGGCCGCGAGGCGAAACGAGTCCTGCAGGAGGCTGCTCGCGGTCAGGTAGATCTTGTCCGCGACCGTGGCGGTGGCCTCAGCCGCTGGTTTGCTGGAGATCATGGTTCCTCTGCACTACAGTTCACGCGCGCCTCAATGCGGGCGCGGCGCGCATCACGGGACGCGAACGAATGGGCACCAATGCGGGACGCACCCGGCGGGAAGCGATACGAGGCTCGGTTCTTCACTTTCTGGACGACCCTGCCGCCGGCGGGACTCCATACGAATACCACGAAGACGGCCTGCTGATCGTTGAGGACGGGCATATTAGCAAGGTTGGCAGCGCACCAGAACTGCTGCCGAAGCTCGACCCGCACACGACGCTCACCGACTGCACGGGCAAGCTGATCCTGCCCGGATTCATCGACGCGCACGTGCATTTCGTGCAGACCGACATCATCGGCTCGCACGGCGAGCGGCTCCTCGAATGGCTCGAGCGCTACACCTTCCCCGCCGAGCGCCGTTTCGCTGATCCCGCGCACGCGCGCGAGGTCGCCGAGTTTTTTGTTAGGGAACTGCTGCGTAACGGCACGACGACCGCGCTGGTCATGGGGAGCGTGCACCCGACTTCGGTCGATGCGATTTTCAGCGCCGCGCAGGCGCACGGCATGCGCCTCATCGCGGGCAAGGTGATGATGGATCGCAACTGCCCGCAGGACCTGCGTGACACCGCGAGCTCCGGCTACGCTGAATCGAAAGCGCTGATCGAGCGCTGGCATGGCAAGGACCGCCTGCAATACGCGATCACGCCGCGCTTCGCTCCCACCTCAACGCCCGAGCAGCTCGCGGCGGCCGGCCGCCTCGCGCGGGAGCACCCCGACGCCTACGTACATACACACGTCGGCGAGAACGAGGAAGAGGTGAAGTGGGTCGCTGAGCTGTTTCCGAAGAGCCGCAGCTATCTCGATGTGTACGACCAGGCGGGACTCCTGCGTCGGCGTTCAGTGCTTGCGCATGGCATCTGGCTCGACGAAACCGATCTCGGTCGACTGGCAGAGACGCATTCAGCGCTCGTGCACTGCCCGACGTGCAACCTGGTGATGGGGAGCGGGCTATTCGATCTGCATCGCACGCGCGCCGCGGGAGTCCACGTCGCGCTCGGCACCGACGTCGGCGGCGGCACGAGCTTCAGCCTGTTGCGTGTGCTCGATGAGGCCTACAAAGTCGCGCAACTGCGCGGTCACACACTCTCAGCGTTGAGCGCGTTCTATCTCGCGACGCTGGGCGCCGCGCGCGCGCTCGATCTCGACGATCACATCGGTAGTTTCACACCCGGCAACGAAGCCGACTTCGTCGTGCTCGATCCGGCCGCCACGCCCCTGCTCGCCCGACGCATGGCGCAGGCCTCGACCCTCGACGAACGGCTGTTCCTGGTGATGACGCTCGCCGACGATCGCGCGGTGTTCCGGACCTACGTCGGAGGGCATCTGGCTCACGCGTCCACTACGCGGCGCTAGACGCCTCGCCCTGCTGCGCGGGCGATCAGCCCTTCTTGCCCTGGCCCATCGCCAGGTGCTTGCGGCCGGGGCGGAAGCTGCGCCGCTCGTTGAGGCGCGTGACCAGTTCCTCTGCGGCGCGCCGTACGTCCCCGGCGCTGCCGGGGCGGCAGCCGACGATGCGGTTGTTGCCCTGTCCGATCACGTAGGAATGCCAGTCGCGCGTGTCGTCCGCGTCGGGCGCGGTCGTGCGCGTGATGGAATCGAGGCTATAGGGGGACTCCGTAACGGAGCTGAGGCTGGTCGAATCAAGTCGTGTTGCGTTTGTCATGCCGACACCTTACCCCACTGCGAGGACTCGAATGGCCCTATTTGCCGAATCTCCTCCGGCGTTTGCATACTTACGCGGTGACCAAGCCCGCCGCCTTACAAATTCAGCCCCATACCGCGCAGATCGAAGCGCTACGCGAGGTCGGACGCCTTTTCTATAGCCGTGGCTGGTCGCTCGGCACCAGCAGCAACTACAGCGTCGTCGTGGGCCGCGCTCCCCTGCAGCTGCTGATCACGGCCTCGGGCTGCGACAAGGGCCGCCTGGGCACGTCCGACTTCACCGTGGTCGATGGCGACGGCCAGCAGGTCGATGCCAACTCGCCCCGCCCGTCCGCAGAAACGCTGCTCCATGCGGCACTCGCCAAGCGGCCGGGAGTCGGAGCAGTCCTACACACCCATTCGGTCCCCGCGACCGTGCTCTCCGATGCCCACTTCGGCGGCGGCGCGCTCGAGATCGCGGGCTACGAGATGCTGAAAGGCCTCGCGGGTGTGACGACGCATGACACGCGCATCACGATTCCGATCCTCGACAACACCCAGGACATGGCCGCGATGGCCAAGACCGTTGGGCTAAGATTCGGCGGCCAGGGCGCGGCGGGACACGCGTTCCTGGTGCGCGGTCACGGCCTCTACACCTGGGGCCGCGATCTCGACGAGGCCCGCCGGCACGTCGAGATTCTCGAGTTCCTGTTTGAGGTTCTTATTGCGCGTGCGCGTTACGTCCCCACGCCGAGCTGAGGAGTTTGCATCGATGGCCTCGATAAACATTCCCGCCGAGAAGCGGACGATCAA
>DATFRO010000017.1:0-63731 GCA_035263105.1 Steroidobacteraceae bacterium
GTGCCGCCGCTCGGATTCGCCGCGATGTCGAACACGATGTCGTCAGGACGATCCGCGTCCCCGGACACCGCGAACAGCCCCGCGAGCCGGTCGAGCTTGAGGTAGGTCCGGACGCGCCACGCGATGCGATGATCCGCGCACGACGTGTCGCCGCTCAGGCCGACCGCGCCGACGACGTGGCCATGCGCGCTGTAGAGCGCGAGGCCCCCGCCGAACACGTTCACGCCACCGATCTTCTGGCCGACCATGGGATCCGATCGCGTGCCGTAGGCCGTGGAGGGGCCCTGGTACGCGACGCTGGTCCGGACCGGGTTGCTTTCCTGCAGCCCGAACAGGCTCCCGCCCGGCTGCACGGCCGAGTACAGGTTCGCCGTGGACAGTGCGAGGCCATCGAGGCTAAAGGCGTTCGCCGTGTTCGCCTTCTGCGCCGAGATGACGCGGCTCCCCGGCCACTGCGCGCCCCGCTCGGAGCCCGAGAACGCGACTGCGCACACGATGCCGTCGCGATCCACGAGCGTGGCCCACATGTCGAGGTTGAGGCCGCTGGCCTCGTCCGCAACGGCTGCGGCCAGCGCTGACTTCAGCGCCCCGTAGCCCGGCAGGCTCCTGCAGTTGTTCGGCTCCTGCGTGCCGTCGGCCAGGACGGTCCCGGCAGCGCTCAGCGACAGCAGGATGAGTATCGACTGGATGATTCGCTTCATGACGTTTCCTTCTAGAGGTGGTGGGTACCTCCCTCTAAAACGGAAACGGCAGGCGTTTTAGCTCACTTCCTGAGCGCCTGCTCCAGGCGATCGAGGGTCTGCATCGCGGGCAGCACCTGCCGGACGCTGGCGTTCGGCTCGCGCTGGTCACGGATGGCCGCGAAGAACTCGCGGTCCTGCAGCTCGATGCCGTTCATCGACACATCGACCTTCGACACGTCGATCGGGTTGTTCTTGCCGTCGACCAGCTCGTCGTAACGAGCGATGTAGGTGCCCTTGTCGCAGATGTAGCGAAAGAAGGTGCCGAGCGGTCCGTCGTTGTTGAAGGACAATGACAGCGTGCAGAGGGCGCCCGAGGGCACCTTCATGCCGATGCTCATGTCCATCGCGATGCCGAGCGTCGGATGCTTCGGACCCTCGAGCGCGAAGACCTGCGAGGCGGTCTCGCCCGCCTGGTATTGGAACAGGTCGACCGTGTGGCAGGCGTGGTGCCAGAGCAGGTGATCGGTCCAGCTGCGGGGCTTGCCGAGCGCATTCATGTTGGTGCGCCGGAAGAAATACGTCTGCACGTCCATCTGCTGGATCCGGAGCTCGCCCGCCTGGATGCGCTTGTGGATCCATTGGTGGCTGGGGTTGAAGCGACGCGTGTGTCCCGCCATCGCCACCAGGCCCGTTTCTTTCTGCAGGCGCACGACCCGCTCGGCGTCCGCGAGGTTGTCCGCCATCGGAATCTCGACCTGCACGTGCTTGCCGGCGCGCAGGCACTGCTCCGCCTGCTTCGCATGCAGTTGCGTCGGCGTGGCCAGGATCGCCGCTTCGACGCCGGGGCGCGCGAGACATTCCGCCAGGTCCGTCGACCAATGAGGAATGGAGAATTTCTTGGCGACTTCGGCGGTGGAATCGGGACTCCCGCCCGCCAGCGTCACGACCTCGATGCCGTCGATCTTCTGGATCGCCTCGAGATGCTTGATGCCGAAGGCGCCCTGCCCGGCTACGCAGATCTTCATTACGCGGCCCTCCGCTTGCCTGCGGCCCGGGCCTTCGGGGCCCGCGCCGCGCGTGATTTCGCGCCACCCGCGCGCGCTTTACGCGCCGCGCCGCCCGACTTCGGGAGGTTCTCGAGAATGATGTGACCGAGCGCCGTGTTCGAAGTCGGCACGTGATAGAAGCGATACACCTCGCGCACTTTCGCGTCGAGTGCGCCACGGGCGATCAGCCACATCACGAGCTCGATCGCCTCCGAGCCCGCCTCGCGCACGTATTCCAGGAACGGAATGCGCGTGAGCGCCACCGGGTCCGTCACCAGCTTGTCGAGGAAATTGCTGTCGAAGCTGCGGTTGATGAGCCCGGCGCGCGGACCCTGGAGCTGGTGCGACATGCCGCCGGTACCAAAGATCACCACCCGCAAGTCTTCGTGATACGACTCGACCGCCTTGCGCAGCGCCTTGCCGAGCTGAAAACAGCGATTGCCGGTCGGCGGCGGGTACTGCACCACGTTCACCGGCAACGGAATGATGCGACACGGCCATTCCCGCGGCTGCCCGAACATCAACGAGAGCGGCACGGTGAGACCGTGGTCGACATCCATCTTGTTGACGATGGTCAGGTCGAACTCATCGAGGATCACCGACTGGCCGATGTGGCTCGCGAGCTCCGGGTGACCTTTCACGACGGGCACCGGACGCGGGCCCCAGCCCTCGTCCGCCGGCGGGAACTCCGCTGCGCAACCGAGCGCGAAGGTCGGGATGATCTCCAGCGAGAACGCGGAGGCGTGGTCGTTGTAGACCAGGATGATCACGTCGGGCTTCAGGTCCGCGATCCACTTCCTGGAGAAGTCGAAGCCCTTGAACACGGGCGCCCAGTAAGGCTGTTGCGTCTTGCCGAGATCGATGGCCGCGCCGATCGCGGGCACGTGTGAGACGTTGACGCTGGCGACGATCCTAGCCACGGCGCTTGCCTCCCGGCTTGCGAGCCGTCTTGCGGGCCGCAGCGCCGCGGCCGGATCTCGCATCCGACTTGCTGCGATTGCCTTCGACCGAGCGTCCGCCCGCGATCATCATCTGGGCGTACTGCTCCTGCGTGGAGCCGGTCATTAGCGCCGCCACGTGCTGGAACGACAGGCCATCGGAGGAGAACAGCTTGGAGAGAAAATAGATATTGCCGCCGAGCTCGATCATGCGATTCCAGTCGCGCTTCAGCACCGCGTCGCGTTGCTCCTGGGTCATGGGGAATTTCATCAGGTACGCCGCTTCGTTCGCTTTGAACTCGGCGCGATTTTCCGGCTTCATCAGCGCCATGCAGAACATGTTGAGGTGATAGCCCTGGCGCGAGCGCTGCATGTCGAAGAGCGTCGTGCCCGGAATGTCATCGAACTCTTCGGGCCGGCCGGGCGGTGGTGCTTTGCTCATGGAATCCTTCTCATGCGTCGAAGCCGTACAGGCGCTGCGGGTTGTCGACGAGAATGCGCTTCTGCGTCGCTCCATCGGGCGCGAACAACGGGACCAGGTCGACCAGGTCGCCGTCGTTCGGCATGTGGCGCGCAATGTTCGGGTGCGGCCAGTCCGTGCCCCACAGGATGCGATCGGGCGCGGCCTGAATGAGTTCCTGCGCGAATGGCACGGCGTCGGTAAATGGCGGCCCGGCACTCGAAATGCGTTCTGCTCCAGAGATCTTCACCCAGCAATCCTCATGGTGACGCGCCAGGTCGAGCAGGCGACGGAATGGCTCCTGCTGCAATCCGTCCTGGGTCGGGACGCGCCCCATGTGATCGATGAGGAAGGGCACGGGCAATGCCCGCAGCATCGCATCGAACTCGACCAGGTCGGCCGCATCGAAGTGCAGGTCCAGGTGCCAGCCGAGCGGCTTGACGCGTTCGATGACGCGCCGGAACTCGTCCATGTCCGGTACGCCGCCCAGGTGCTTCACGAAATTGAAGCGCACGCCGCGGCAGCCGCCCGTGTGCAGGCGCTCGAAGTCGCGCTCGGTGAAGGAGTCATCCGCATTGGCCACCCCGCGATAGCGGCCGCCACTTTGCGCGATGGCGTCGAGGATCACGCTGTTGTCGCGGCCATGGCAGCTGGCGTTGACCAGCACCGCACGCTCGAGGCCCAGGATCTGCTGCAGCTCGCGGAACTTCTCCAGCGGCGCATCCGGCGGCGTGTAGGTGCGATCCGGCGCGTACGGGTACCTGTCGCCCGGTCCGAAGATGTGGCAGTGCGCGTCGCACGCGCCTGGCGGCGGCGTGTACTTCGGCTTGCGCGTGTCGGGATCGGGCGCTTTGCAGGTCGGAATCATTGGATTTGTTATCGTAGCACCGGCTCAAGTCCTGACAATCTGCCATGAGCGAACAACTCTCGATCCGCAGCGATTTCGCGCACCTCATTGATGGGCAACTCGTCCGGAGCGAGCGCTCGATCGAGGTCATCAACCCGGCGACCGGGCGCGTGTTCGCGCGGGCTCCCGATGCGAGTCGTGCGCAGCTCGATGAGGCGGTCGCCGCCGCACGGCGCGCCTTCGCGGCCTGGTCGCGCAACTCATACGAGGAGCGGGCGACGCTCCTGCGGCGCCTCGGCGAGACGTTGCGCGCGCACCAGGAGTCGCTCGCGGAATTGCTGACGCGCGAGCAAGGCAAGCCCTTGCAGCAGGCGCGGGACGAGATCGGGCGCGCTTTCAGCCAGTCGGAAGGCATGACGCGCATCGCGATCGAGCCCGAGGTGCTGGTCGAGGACGCCGCGCGGCGCATCGAGTTGCACTATCACCCGCTCGGCGTCGTCGGGATCATCACGCCCTGGAATGCGCCCATCAACCTCGCAGCGGGTCCTGTCACCTCCGCGCTCTACACCGGCAACACCGTCGTGCTGAAGCCCTCGCCCCACACGCCGCTCAGCACACTCAAGCTCGGCGAGTTGGCGCGCGAGGTCTTTCCGGCCGGTGTCCTCAACGTGCTTTGCGGCGGCGACGAATTCGGCGCATGGATGACGGCGCATCCCGGCCTCGACAAGATTTCCTTCACCGGCTCGGTTGAGACCGGCAAGAAAGTGATGGCGAGCGCCGCCGGCACCCTCAAGCGCGTCACGCTCGAGCTCGGCGGCAACGATGCCGCCATCGTGCTCGACGATGTCGACGTCGCGACCGTGGCGCCGAAGCTCTTCTTCGCGGCGTTCGTCAACAGCGGACAGGTATGCATGGCGATCAAGCGCATCTACGTGCACGAGCGCATCTACGCCGAGCTCGCCGCAGCGCTCGCAGCTGAAGCGCGCAAAGTGAGACTCGGCGACGGGCTCGACCCGAACACGACGATGGGGCCACTCCAGAACCGCGAACAATACGAGAAGGTCCTCGCGATTCTCGACGACACGCGCCGCCGCGGCGCGCGCATCCTGGCGGGCGGCACAGTTCCCGACGGGCCCGGCTATTTCATTTCCCCAACGGTGGTCACCGATATCGCCGAAGACAGCCGCCTCGTCAGCGAAGAACAGTTCGGCCCGATTCTTCCGATTCTCAAGTTCAGCGACGTCGACGACGCGGTGCGCCGCGCCAACGATACACGCTACGGACTTAGCGGCTCCGTCTGGAGCTCCGACGAGCAGCGTGCGGCGGCGATCGCCTCACGACTCGAAGTCGGTACGGCGTGGGTGAATCAGCATCGTGCGACGGCGGCGAACGTGCCGTTCGGCGGCGCCAAGGAGTCCGGCATCGGGCGCCAGTACTCCGCGCTCGGTCTCAAGGGCTACCTCGAGCCGCGCGTCGTCAGCATCTTGAAGACCTGAGACGGGCTCTCCGACCGGGTCACTGGTTTTGCGAACGCAGTGAAGGCGGCGGCTCGATCCGGCAGGTCATTTCGCGACCGTGAAATGACCTGCCGGGTCGGGCCTGACGACTTCACCCGGCGGCGCGCGACTCGCGGTAGAAGTTGCCCGAGCGCACTTTCACGAGCGCCCGCTCCGGATCGAAGTTGACGCCGAGCGGATCGCCGCCCTTCGCGACGATCTCGATCTGCTGCGCGAGGATCTTCCGCTGCATCATGATGCCGCGATCGCTCGTGACGAGATGCTCCTCGGAGTGCAGCGAGATCGGCCCCTGCCCCGCCTGCGCTTCGTAATCGCCCGGCACTCGCTGGTGCTCCTCCTCGCTCATCTCGCCCCAGCTCTTGCCGTTGAGGCGCAGCTCCAGGAACGGTTGCTCCTTCGGCACCTTCATCGCGAACGCCTGCATGTAGTGCGAGTCGTCGACCGGCACGACCCACGAGATGCCGGAGGATTGCCCGGACTTCATCGCGATGTCGGGCACGCTCATGATGTTCGGCATCAGCCAGGTGGAGATCCGGTCCACCTCGCGTCCATCGGCGAGCTGGCGCACGGCCGAGTAGCACACGCCATGATCGGCGGCAAAGAAGTCGACCTTCGGCAGCAACGCGAATTGCTCGTGGAACTGGATGCCGCTGATCGTGGAGTGCAGCACGTGCACGTGGAACGGATCCATGATGTTGTCGTTCATGTGCAGCCAGCTGTAGGGCAGCACGTCCATGCTCGCATCGCCGGTGCCGCCGAAGCCTCCGATCTCGGTCCACAGCACCACGTCGTCCTCGATGGTCTCGAGATTGTCGTAGCGCGGCAGCACCGGCTTCTTCCCGGGCGGACCGAGGTAGGCGAACACGAGCCCGTAGCGTTCTTCGACCGGATACCAGGGCTGGCGCGCGGCATCGCGATGACGCCCGCCGTCCGGTTCGCAGGGTTGTTCGAGGCAGCGCCCTTCGACATCGAAGAGCCAGCCGTGGTAGCAGCAGCGAATGCCTTGCGCCTCCACGCGCCCATAGAAGAGAGAGGTGCCGCGATGCATGCACCGCGGGTATACGAGCCCGGGCCTGCCCTGCCCATCCCTGAACAGGATCAGGTCCTCGCCCAGCACGCGAACCTTGCGCGGCAGATCGGCAACCTTCTTCGCGACCGCGATCGGCTGCCAGTAGCGGCGCATCAGCTCGCCACACGGCGTGCCGGGTCCGACTTCCGTCAAGAGCCCGTTGGAATGCTGCCGCCGCCGGCCGTAGGCGGTGCCCTCATCAATTCGTGCTTCGTGCGACATCGATCCGTCTCCACTCGCGCCTGCATTGCAGCTGTCGTCAGGTCAGGCGATGCTACGCCAACCTTCCAATCCCTTGCACCACTCCCCGGAGGCGCAAACCATGATCAAGATCTATGGCAAGGTGCGTTCCCGCGCCAGCCGGTGCCTCTGGGCGCTGGAGGAAATCGGCGTCCCGTATGAACTGGTGACGATCGACACGGACAAGGGTGACAACGACAAGCCGGAGTTCCTCGCCATCAACCCCAACGGGCGCATCCCCGCGCTGGTCGATGGGGAGCTGAAGCTGTTCGAGTCGATGGCGATCAACCTGTATCTGGCGCGCAAGTACGGCAAGGAGTTGTGGCCCGCGGACGAGGCCGGCCAGGCACTCGCTGTGCAGTGGAGCTTCTGGGGCGTGTCGGAGATCGAGCAGTTCCTGATCACGATGCTCGCCCAGGAACTATTTACACCGGCGGACCAGCGTCGGCCCGACCGCGCGCAGGACGCGCGCGAGGCACTCGTGCCGCGCATGACGGTTCTCGAAGGTCAGCTCAGGAGCCGGCCTTACCTGCTCGGAGCGAAGTTCACGATCGCCGATATCAACGTCGCTTCGATCTTCTCCGTCGCGCACCTGGCCAAGTTCGATCTCGCGCCCTATCCGAGCGTCAGGAAATGGGTGGAGAGTTGCATGAGCCGGCCGGCTCGCACGCGCCTGCAATAGCGCGCGCTCAGCGCTCGAGCTCCCAGAGCTGCGTCACGACGCCGCGCCTGAGCTGCAGGCCGCCGCCCAGCGCGATGAAGCGCCTCTCCAGGCGCTCGCGATACCACGACGCGGGACGGAGCCTCACGTTGCCGTCGGTGCACGACTGGTCGCAGTGCTGATCCCAGTCTTCCTGGGTCAGCGCACTGAAATACAGCACGCGCCGCGTGAGGCGCGCGAGGTTCGTCATGGCACGCGCCGCGTCGCGATCGTCGAGGTATTGGAGCACGTCGTAGCAGATGACGAGGTCGAACGGCGCGCGCGGCTGGTAGCTGGCAAGTGATCCGCGCACCCAGCCGAAGCGCCGGCACAAGTACGGGCTCACCTCGAGTCCCACGTAGCGCGCGCGTGGAAAGCGCCGCCGCAGCGGCGCACGCAACCACCCGACTCCGCAGCCCGCGTCCAGGATCGAACGCACCGGCAGATCGAGATAGCGGCTGAACGCGGCAATGAACTCGCCGCGCCGTGCCATCTCGCGACGCGAGGTCACAGCCGTGCGCGGGTGACCGTAGTAACGCCGGTAGTAGTCGGGTCCGAAGCGGCTGGCAGCGTCCATGAACGTGGAAGGCTAGACCACCGTCCGGAGCGGCGCAAAGACGGTGGTCGGTCGACGCGATGGACTTTCGGTCCCCGCATCGTCAAACGGCGGTGGACCACTGACTCGGGTGCCAATCCGTGCTTCTCCGCTCGCGCCACTGGAGATTCGCCGCCTGGATGGCCCTGGGTTCACTGTCGAACGCCTGCGCATTCGCGGAGGATTTCAGTCCGCAGGCCGTGCTCGACGATACGAAGGCGTACTTCACCGCGCCGCTGCACTGGGAGACGGACAACTGGCTGCAATTCGGTGAGGCGCTGCTCGCCATCGGCGTTGCGCACGAATTCGACGGCGACGTGCGCGATCACTTCGTGAACGGATCTCACGCGGTGGCCGGCGGTTCGGACCCGAACAATCTCGAGGAGGCATTGCCGGCCATGCTGCTGATCGCGGGCACGTGGACCGCTGCCCTGATCACGCAGGACCGTAACGGCTACACCGAAGGCGGGTCGATGCTGGAAGCGGCTGGGCTGAGTGCCGTCAGCGTCACGCTGCTGAAGCTCGCGTTCGGCCGCGAACGGCCCAACGCCACCTCCTCGGTCGACACGTGGTTCGCGGGAGGCGATTCCTTCCCGTCGGGTCATGTGACCTTCGCATTCGCTGTCGGCACCGTGCTCGCTGAATCGGGGAGCGACAACTACCGGTGGCTGCGGCGCGCGCTCGGCTACGGCGTCGGCGCCGCAACCGCGTACCTTCGCATGCGCGACAACGTGCACTGGTGCTCGGACACCGTCGCCGGCGCGACGCTCGGGATCGCGACTGCGGATTTCGTCATGGCGCGACACGAGCCGCACGAACCGCACGTATCCTGGCAGCTTTCACCCGCAGGTGGCGGCGTGATGCTGAGTTTCTCAAGCACGCTGCACTGAAGCCCTGCCGCGGGGCGCGGCGCCAGTGGCTCAGGACCAGCGTTCGACGATAAACGCCGCCGCGACCGCCAGCGCTCCGAGGCTCGTGAAGAGCACCGCGCCGGCGGCACAGTCCTTCACGATACGGATCTCTGGATGAACTTCCGGGTGCAGGCGGTCCGCGAGCCGCTCCACCGCCGTGTTGAACTGCTCCGCGGCCAGCACGCCGACGACGCTCAGCGCTGCCGCCGCCCACCAGATCGGCGCAGGCCGCAGGATGAGGAGCGCGACCAGCACGGCGCTCGCGGCCAGGCACTGCAGTCGAAAACTGCCTTCCGTGCGCAATGTCGCGGCGATACCCGCGATGGCGTAGCCGAGACGATGATGGAAAGCGCGGTTCTTCATGTTGGCACCTCGTTGCAGGCTGCACCCCATCCGCTCGCGGTCCCCAGTATAGTAACAACGCCCCGGGGCACGGGTCCGCGGGTCGAGCGAGGAGTGACGGTGGTGAGAACCGCAAGTGTCGTGCTCTTGGCCGCAGCCGCGGTGCCGGCGCTCGCCGGGACGGGTCCCAGCGATAGTGATTGGCCGAGCTACAACCGCCTGCTCACCTCGGAGCGCTTTGCCCCGCAGACCGAGCTGACCCGCGAGAACGTCGCTCGCCTCGAAGTCCTTTGCAGCTACGACACGCATCAGCAGCTGAGCTTTCACACCGGCCCTTTGGTGGTCGCAGGCACGCTCTACGCGACGACCGACAGCGACACCTTCGCGCTCGATGCAACGAGTTGCCAGGAGCGCTGGCGCGCTCACGAGGACATCCAGGAGTCGTTCCTCCGTACCAACCGTGGCGCCGCTTATCTTGAAGGCCGGCTGTTTCGCGGGTTGCCGGACGGGCGCGTCGTCGCATACGACGCGGCGAACGGCCAGCGCTTGTGGGAAGTGCGCATCGCCGACAACAAGCGCGGCGAGAGCGTGCCCGCCGCGCCGATCGCATGGGGTGGCCTGGTGTTCATCGGCAACGCAGGCGGCGACAACTACGGCGTCAAAGGACGCATGTACGCGCTCGATGCGGCGACCGGCAAGACCGTGTGGGAGTTCTACCTGGTGCCGAAGGAGAATCCCGACGCGACGCACGCGGACAGCTGGGGGAACGATGCGGACGCGCCGGTCACCGGCGGCGCCACCTGGACCTCGTACTCGCTCGATCCGGCGAGCGGCCTCCTCTACATCCCTGGCGGCAACCCGGCGCCCGACTTCGTCACGGCGGTGCGTCCCGGCGACAACCTCTACACCAATTCCATCGTGGTGCTCGACGCACGGAGCGGTGCCTATCGCACGCACTACCAGCTCGCGCCGCGCGACTTCCACGACTGGGACGTGTCTTCGGCTCCGGTCCTGCTCACGAGCGGCAAGCGCCACCGCCTGCTCGAAGCGCCGAAGGACGGGCACCTGTACGGCTACGACCTGGCGAACGGTCAGCGGGTGTTTCGCACGCCCATCACCACCATTGAGAACGACAACGTGCCGCTGAGCGAAAAGGGCACGAGGTTTTGCCCGGGTGTGCAGGGCGGAACGGAGTGGAACGGTCCGGCCTACGATCCCGACACCAACCTCGCGTTCACGGGCACGGTCGACTGGTGCTCGACGGTCTATCTCAAGCCGAAGACCGAAACCAAGAGCGGCGCCATCGGCGAGCCGTGGACCGGTGCACGGGCGCCGGCCATCTTCGGCAAGATGGACCCGCCCGGCCACTATCGTGGCTGGCTGACCGCGGCGGACGCGGACAGCGGCGAAATCCACTGGCGCTTCGAGACGCCCGCGCCGATCCTCGGTGCGGTCACGCCGACCGCCGGTGGCCTGGTGTTCTTCGGCGACCTCGCGGGGAACTTCTATGCGATGGACAAGGCCAACGGCAAGCAGCTGTGGTCGACGCGGCTCGAAGGCGCAATCGCCGGTGGTGTCGTCAGCTACGCGGTGGCGGAGCAGCAGCACATCGCCGTCGCCGCCGGTGCAACCTCGCCGATCTGGCCCACGCCCAAGGTGAACGCGAAGATCGTCGTGTTCGGACTCAAACCCTGATCCAGAGGAGCGCGCATGCCCGCCTACGTCATCGTCGACATCTTGCAGACCACGGACGAGAAGAAGATGGAACAGTACCGCGCGGCCGTCACGCCCACCGTGCAGAAGCACGGCGGGCGCTACATCTGCGTCGGCGGCCCGTTCGAGGTCAAGGAAGGCAACTGGAAGCCGACCTTCCCGGTGATCCTCGAGTTTCCCGACCTCGCCGCCGCGAATCGCTGGTACGACTCGCCCGAGTACACACCGCTCAAGGCGCTGCGCATGGCAGCGACTCGCGGCAACATGGTCTTCCTGCAGGGGCTGAAGTAATCCCCGCAGGCGCGGCTCAGCGCTGCAGCAGTTTCGTGATCCCGATGTTGTACACCGGGTCTTCGTGTTGCTCGCCGTTGAGCCCGCTCTGCGACAGCGGAAGCTGACTCGAGATCCGCAGCACCCAGCCGGCACCTACATCGAACAGCACGCGCGGCGTGATGTAGAGCATCGTGCCGCCGGTGTCGGGATCGTTCGTGCCGCTGAAGTCGATCTCATCGCGTCCCGCGTGCCGGTAGTTCGCCTCGAGCACGCCGTCCCAACGCAGCCCGAGCTTGTGCTCGTAGGCGAGATTGAGCAGGCCGATGCGCCCGTACTGGTAGCCGGCATCGTTGCGGCCCGTGTGGCGGTACTGTCCGGAGTAGAAGAGCGCCGAGCGCGGGTTGATCTGGTAGGAACCGAACAGCCCCGCGAACCAGTCGGTCGAGCCCGTACCGGGCTGCACGTGCTCATCGAGTCGCTCGCCGTTGCGCGACAGGTCGTTCTGTCCCCAGTCGGTCTTGACGCCTGCGACAGCGAAGAGCTGCGAGCGCACGCCCACATCGCCCTCGAACTGCGAGGACCACAGGCGCACCTGGCCGTAGAACTCTGGATCGGCGAGTCCCGAACCGTGCGAGGTTTCGCGCTCCCCTGCCTCGGTCTCGGTGAGATCGCGCTCACTGTACGGCACGCGCGCAAACAGCCCGACCGTGTCGGAGACGCCATACGCCACGAGCAGCGTCGTACGTGTCTCACGGATCGCGTCGCGTTCATCGGGTGGGCCCTGCGTCTTTTCGAGCTGGTCCCAGTCGAGCGCCAGGCGGAAGCCCGTTTGCGCCACGCCTTCGTGGCCGAGCGCGTTGAAGGTCGGATCGCCGCAGCGGCAGATCGAACAACCCCACGCGGGCGTCGCCACCACCACGGCAGAAGCCATCAGGCAGGAAGTCAGTCTGGTTTTCATGTCATACATCCAAAGCTTCACATCCCCGGGCGCCGTCCGCGGCTGCAGTGGCCGAGGACATGCGACAGGCGATCCCACGCGGCTTCGGTTGAGATGCACGCGCGTGGATCGACGCGATCAGTCGGAAGTCGGGAGACCGTTCAGATGAGGCGGGGCGGTCCGCGAGCGAGCTGGGCGCGGGCCAGGATGCGGCCCGTCATCGAGGGAGGTGCGAAGGCAACGGGCAGCTGGACGATGGCGACCGGGGCCAGGACCGCCAGCTGCGTCGCGGGAGGCGCGCTGCTCGCGCCCGCGCTGTACACGCAGGGATGGTCCTGGCTCGGCGAATGCGGGTGCGGCGCAGGACCGCCCGCGGTGTGGTCGGGATGTCCGGGGCAGATCTTGAGCTGGACCGAGAAATGATCGGCGGTGCCCGGCATGAATCCGGCCGGAATCAGCGCCCGGCACAGGAAGGCCAGGGCGAGAATGGCGATCAGGCTGCTCTTGAGTCGCATCATGCGTGTGCCGTGGAGCGCGCAGTCTACCAGTACGATGGCGTGATTTGACGCCAGCTTGTCCCGCCGGCCATGGCAATCGGGCGCATTCTCGTTGCCGGAAGTCCTGGATTGTTATCCGGGACACCGGAGCCTCCCATGCTCGTGACCCGACGTGAGTTGATGACCAGGTCCCTGGCAATGACGTCGCTTGCGCTTTTTGGTTCCCAGGCATCCGGCGGGAGCCTCCCCAGGCGCGAACACATCAAGGTCGCGTTCCTCCTCGGCGAGGGCACCAACGTGATCGACATGGCCGGACCCTGGGAGACATTCCAGGACGTCATGGCAGGCGATGACATGCCGTTCGAGCTCTACACCGTCGCGCCGACCACCGACCTCATCACGATGACCGGCGGACTCAAGGTCAAGCCGAGCTACGCACTCGATGAGGCGCCGGCACCGCAGGTGATCGTCGTGCCCGCGCAGCGCTCGGCGAAACCTTCCCTCGCCTGGCTCAAGAAGACCAGCGAGCAGACCGACGTCACGATGTCCGTGTGCACCGGTGCATTCCAGCTCGGCCGTGCCGGCCTGCTGAAGGGCGTGACGGCGACGACCCATCACGAGTACTGGGACAGCTTCGCGCAGGAGTTCCCGGACGTGGAGCTGAGGCGCGGCGTGCGCTTCGTCGACAACGGTCACATCGCGACCGCCGGCGGACTCACGTCCGGCATCGACATGGCGCTGCACATTGTCGCGCGCTACTTCGACGCGGAGACCGCGGCGCGAACCGCGCGCTACATGGAACACAACAGCGATGCGTGGCGCGAAGGCTTGCGCGCCAGCCGGCCGGCTTACTGGACGCCGCTCTGAATCGCCTTGCGCATGGCGCTGAAGCGCTTGCGATATTGCGCCGGCGTGAGCTTCACCTGGCGACGGAACAGGCGACCGAAGAATCCCGCATCCTCGTAGCCGATCTGGTTGGCGATCGCCTCCACCGGCTCCTCACTGCGTTCCAGCAGGTGCTTGGCTTCCTCGAGCCGCAGCGTGTGCACGTACTCGAGCGGTGACATGCCGGTCGCCTGCTGGAAGCGGCGCTTGAACGAGCGCTCGGCCAATCCGCTCAAGCGCACCATCGCCGCCACCGGCGCGCGCTCGTGATAGTTCTCCGCGATCCACGTCTGGCAGCGCGCGACGATGGCATCGTCCACCTGGCGCGAACGCGCGAGACGCGCGAACGGCTGCTGCCCGATGTGATGCCAGTCGATGAGATTGATGCGCGCGACCTGCATCGCGACTTCGATGCCGACCGTGCGCGCGATGAGATAGAGCGCGAGGTCGAGCCACGAGGTGCCGCCGCCCGCCATCACGAGGCGTTGTCCTTCACCGGAGACGACCAGCGCGCGCTGCGCCTGTACCGTGACCTTGGGATGACGCCGGCTCATGATGTCGCAATAGGCCCAGTGCGTGGTCGCTTCGTGGCCGTCGAGCAGCCCGCCCTCCGCGAGCAGCATCGCGCCCGAGCACGCCGAAGCGAGCGTCGCACCTTCACGGTAACAGCGCTGCAGCCACTCGACTTCGCGCACAAAACGTCCATCGAGCGGCTCCCCGGGAGGCACGGTCACCTCCGAGATGCAGACGATGTCCGGCGTCGCGCAGGAGTCGAGGGTCTGTTGCGGCGTGATGAGCACGTCGTTGCTCGCGGCAAACGGCTCGGACCGTGCGGCAACCACCTTGGGTTGCATCAGGGATGGCCCGGCCCGTCCTTCGACGATCATTCCCCAATCGCGTCCTGCGGACATGAAAAGGTCGTACAGGCCATAGACGACCGAGGCCGAGGTTTCCGGAAAGGCGAGCACCGCCACCTTGATGGGAGCGTTCATCGATTGGCCGATTCGTCCACCTGGATGCCGAAATGGCTTTAGTGGGCCGCCCCGCCGCGCAATACAGTGCGTCCGAAGTGAATTCAACCCCAGGACGCACTGCCATGCAAACCAGCAAGTACCGCAACCGTCTGCCGCAATTGGGTCGCGCACTGTTCGCGACCGACGGCGGCATCGAAACCACGCTCATTTTCCACGACGGCATCGCACTGCCCTACTTCGCGGCCTTCGACGTGCTCAAGACCGAGGCCGGCACCGAAGTGCTGCGTCGCTATTTCGAGAAGTACGCGCGGCTCGCGCGCCATCACGGCATGGGCCTGGTGCTGGAAAGCGCTACGTGGCGCGCCAGTGCGGATTGGGGCTTGAAGCTCGGCTACGACGCCGCAGCCCTGGCGGACGCCAACCGGCGCTCCATCGGCCTGCTGCTCGAAATCCGCAAGGCCTTCGAGAGCGCCGCGACGCCGATGGTGATCAGCGGAGCGATCGGACCGCGCGGCGACGGCTACGTGGCCGACACCCGCATGAGCACCGCGCAAGCGCGCGACTATCACCGCACGCAGATCGAGACGCTCGCCGGCACGGACGCCGACATGGTCGCGGCCTTCACCATGAACTACATCGAGGAAGCGATCGGTATCGTGCTCGCCGCGCGGGATGCGGCGATGCCGGTCGCGATCTCGTTCACCCTCGAAACCGACGGCCGCCTCCCTTCCGGCGACACGCTCGAGCAGGCGATCGCGCGCACCGATGGCGACACGGACGGCTACGCCGCGTACTACATGATCAATTGCGCGCACCCGACACACTTCCGGCATGTGCTGGAAGGTGGCGGCGCGTGGGTGCAACGCATCCGCGGGTTACGCGCCAATGCCTCCAGGCGCAGTCACGCGGAGCTCAACGACAGCTCCGATCTCGATGCGGGCGATCCGCAGGCGCTCGGCGGCGAGTACCGGGAGCTGCAGGCTCTCTTACCGAAGCTCGCGGTCGTCGGGGGCTGCTGCGGCACCGATGATCGGCACGTCGATGCGCTCTGCCACGCGCTGAAGGCGGCGTAATCGAACCCGTCAGGCGATCACCCACGAGGTCAAGGTGCCCGGGAAGTCCGTTGCCGGTGGTTGTCGTGTGGTGATCACCTGGCGATTCGCTGCGTGTCGGCGGTCATCGAGCATCGCTTGATCGAGCGCGCACGCAAGCTGCGCGGACCAGTCCTGCACATTGCAGTCGAATCCTCGATGAGCGCCGAGCGCGCGACCTTCGATCCGATGCACGAGCGTTCGCGCCGCACGACTGTCGTGAAAGGCGAGATGCACGAGGCGCAAGCCCGCTGTGCGCGCGAGGTCATGCGCGAACAGCAGGTCCGAGGCGGGCGTGAGCCCCGCGAAGCGGCCACCGGCCTGCGCGACTTCAGCGAGGTCTTGCGCCCACAGGTGTGAGCCGTCACCGCGCGTCGACAGAGGCCTGGCGCCACGCCGGCGAAGTGCTTCGGCAAAGCGTCTCGCATCCTCGTAGCGCGCATCGAAGATCACGACACTGATGTTGGCGCGCATAGCGGACGCAGCCGCAGGCACATCCAGTGCTCGCCCCAGGCAGACGAGGCCGGTCGCTACGCTTGCGTGGCCGACGAACTCGCGTCGATTCATTGCGCCGGCGCCTCTCGCGCGCGCGTGAGGTACGCAGCGATCGCCGCGAGCTCAGCGTCCGTCACTTCGACGCGGGTCAGCGCGGGCATGCTCCTCAAGCCGCCGCGCACGACGGTCCGGATGTAGCCGGCGTCGAGATCGGCGCGATTCTCGAGCAGGGAATCCTTATCGCCGAGACGGCGCGCCAGCATGATGGTCCCGGTGCCGCCGAACAAGTGACAGTATCCGCAGCGTGCGCGGAACAGCTGCTGGCCCTGCACCTGCGCTGGCGTCAGTTCCGCGGCCCGTGCGACGGACAGCAGCGTCGCTGCGACAGCCAGCGCGAAAATGATCCTCACGTGCGCTTGCCTCGCAATGCACGCGGCCAGATGCCGGATTTGCCGGGCGCCAGGATGCCGTGCGGATCGAGCGCGTCCTTCACGGTCTCATTGAGCTTGAGCAGCGCGTGATTGTTGAAGTCGAAAGTCTGCGCGACGTCGTCCATGAACGAGATGTGGGTGCGATATTCGCCGTAGCCCTCGTGCGCCGCATCGGCGATGAGTTCACGGAAGAGGGCCTGCGCGCTCTGCGTCATCGCCGGGTCGTCGCGATCGTAGATGATGAGATTGACGTTGTTGATGTGCCGGTGACCCATGGTGAACGAGGTGTAGTAGTCCATCCCGTGCTTGGCGTAGAGCGCCTTGACGCGATGAAAGCGCTGCAGGGCGAGCTGTCCATCCGGCGGCATCACCGGCGAGAAACCGATGTGTCCACCTCGCCCGCCCCGCCAGTTGACGATCTGCAGCGGCAGCACGCCCGGGATGCCGGCACCGGATCCTTCGATCGGCTCGCCGCGATGCCAGCTGTCGAACTCGAGCTCCTGCCCGAGGTGCGGCTCCAGCGCCTGGCGCACCACTTGCGCGTGCGCGCGAATCGCTTCCGGGTAGCCGTAGAGCGTCAGGCTGAAATTCCACCAGCCGATGTTGTAGTGGGCCATCATGCGCTCGGCGACCTCGTCGGGCAGCGCACCGGGGCCCTGGTACCACTGCTCGCGCTGCGAGAAGACGGACGCGTCGTGCAGGTAGTTGCCGAACACGAAAGTGTGCTCGATGACGTTGCGCAGGCGCAGCCGCGCCAGTTCATCGATCGCCCAGCCGATGTCGTCGGCCTTCGGCAAGTGCACACGCGCGCGCAGTGTCGCTTCCGGTTCGGGCATAAGCCACAGGCCCGCCCGGGTCACGATGCCGAAGTTCGATTGCACGAAGAGCTGGTCCCACGCCGGGCCGAAGCCGTATTGGTAGTGCTGCCAGCTCTTTGCGCCCGACATCGCGCCCATGCCGGTGCGCACCAGCTCGCCGCTCGGCAGCACCACTTCCAGGCCGCACAGCTTGCTGGTGTTGTCGCCATACGGGGTGTAGCCGATGCCGCGTTCGAGCGCATTGCCGATGATGCTGCCCCACGCGTTTCCCGGCACCGACATCCACAGCGGGATCTTCTGCTCGCGCAGGTACTGGAACAGGTCGAAGAACCCCACGCCCGGCTCGATCACGCAGTAGCCGTACTTGTCGTTGACCTCGAGGATCCTGCGCATGCGCCCGAGATCGAGCACCACCGTGCCGGACATCACCGGCGCGGCTGCGCCGTAGCCGAGGTTCTTGCCGCGCGACACCGGCCACAGCGGGATGCGCAGCTCGTTCGCGATGCGCAGCAGCGCCTGGATCTCCTCGACGCTCTGCGGCGCAACGGCGGCCGCGGGCACGTGATCGCTGCCGTCGCCCATCGCGTACGCGTCGAGGTACGTGTCGCGATCCTCATCACTCGCGAGCACCCACTCCTTGCCGACGACGCCGGCAAAGCGCTCCAGTGCGCGATCGAACGCCTGCGCGGAAGCCTCGGGCGGAAGGATCAGTTTCATTCTTGCGGACGCTCTCGCCGCGAGCATCCCATCCCGCGACAACGCGAGGCAACTGCCGATTCGGCTACAGGAAATCGCGTCGGAGCGCTCTGACAGGCCGACGCGGCCAAGTGCCATTGTTGCGCAGTGGCTGCGGGGCGCAGGATGGCGCTCGTGGAGTGACCACTTATTCCGGGTAACTTCCGGAAGTGAGCTCCGCCTGGGGCCGGCCGCCGGCCCCCAATCATTTCTGCGTTCCGGACTTGCAGCCCAATCGGCTTTACGGAACGCTGTGCGCTCTCCAGGCCCACCAGAACGATAGACAACGGGGGAAGGCGCATGAGTCTCGTCAGCTTCGGCCAGCCCGACGAGGGCATCATCCAGATGTCCTATGTCGTCGAAGACGTTCGCAAGGCGATCGGTGACTGGATCTCCAAGCTCAAGGTCGGCCCCTGGTTCCTGCTCGATCACTTCACCGGTGAGGAACCCCGCTACCGCGGCAAGCCCTCCGAGGCCGATGTCGCCATCGCGATGGCGTTCGCAGGCCACATGAACATCGAGCTGATCCAGCCCAACAACAGCGCACCGTCCGTCTATCGCGAGCTCATCGAGCGACGCGGTTATGGCTTTCATCACTGGGGCGTCGGCACGTGGAACTTCGACCGCGACGTGGAGCGCTATCGCGCGGCCGGTCACGAGCTCGCGTTTCTGGCCAAGGTGCCGAGCGGCGGGCGCGTCGGTTACATGGACACGACCGCGGTGCTGCCCGGGTTCGTCGAGTTCATCGAGCTCGGCGGCGCGTTCGAACCGGTCTTCAATCGCTTCTATCGCGCCAGCATCGGCTGGGACGGCGAAGACCCGATCCGCACCTTCATCTGAGCGGCGCTGCGACACTCACCGACCGGAGCTCCCATGAACGACCAGTTGGCCACGATCGAGCACGCGAAGAACAGCATGGTCGACCTGTTGATCCAGTTCGGACCGAAGCTCCTCACCGCGCTCCTGGTGCTGGTGGTGGGCATGCTGGTGAGCCGCTGGGTCGGCCGCTGGTTCGAGCGTGCAGTGGCGCGCATCGAGCTCGAGCCCCCGGTGCGCCTGCTCCTCGTGCGCATCGTACGACTGCTGGTCGTGCTCCTGTTCGTGATCATCGCGCTACAGAACCTGGGCGTAGAGCTGCTGCCATTGGTCGCCGGCCTGGGCGTGGTGGGCGCCGGTCTCGCGCTTGCCATGCAGGGCGTGCTCGGCAACGTCGCGGCCGGACTCTCCATCATCTTCACCAAGCCGTTTCGCGTCGGCGAATACATTTCCATCGCCGGTGAAGAGGGACGCGTGGAAATGATCACGCTCTTCAGCACCACGCTGAGCCATCCCGACCTGTCGCTGGTGGTGATTCCCAACCGCAAGATCGCGGGTGAGATCCTGCACAACTTCGCTCAGCGGCGGCAGCTCTCGGTGTCGGTGAGCGTCGCGGCCGATACCGATCTCGGCGCGGCGCTCGGACTCATCGACGAAGTCCTCAAGGCCAATCCCCGGGTGCTGCGCGATCCTGCGCCGGTGGTGGCGGTCGCGCTCGCCGGCGCCAGCGTCACGATCAGCGTCATGCCGTGGGTCGCGGTTGCAGACTACGGGCGCACCGGCGGCGAAGTCAGCAAGGCCGTCATCGAAGCCTTCCGGCACGGCGGGGTCTCGTTCCCGGTGCCGCTGCACGATGTGCGCGTCATCGGCCGCACCGCCTGACATGGACATCGAGAGCCTGAGAATCGAAACGCCGCGCCTCATCCTGCGCCCGACGCGCTGGGAGGATTTCGAACCGTGGGCCGCGTTCCTCGCTGACGCAGAAGCGACGCGCTTCCTCGGCGGCGTGCAGCCGCGAGCGCTCGCCTGGCGCACGATGATGTGCATGGCGGGCGCCTGGCACCTGCGACGTCCGGCGATGTTCTCGGTGATCGAGCGCGCGAGCGGGCGCTGGGTCGGGCGGCTCGGCCCATGGATGCCCGAGGGCTGGCCCGGAACTGAAGTCGGCTGGGGCATCGCGCGCGAATGCTGGGGACGCGGCTACGCAACCGAGGGCGCGACCGCGGCGATCGACTTCGCCTTCGACCGCTTCGGCTGGACCGAGGTGGTGCACGTGATCGCGACGCGCAACCTCGCATCGCAAGGCGTCGCGCGCAAACTCGGCTCACGCAATCGCGGGCCGACCAGGCTCCCGCCGCCGCTCGAGAACGAGGTGACGGAGCTCTGGGGACAAACGCGCGAGGAGTGGCGCAAGCGCTCCCGGACTTAGTGGGTTGAGAGAGGGGTAGTGTTTTCGCGACCGTGGAAAACAGGACGTTTTCCACGGAGCCTCCAGGGACGGATTCACGGCGTTCGCGAAAACACTACCCCTCTCTCGACCCACTCTTAGCTTTTCAGGAGCGCTTTCGGGCCACTCACGAACGCGTTGCCCCGCTCGTAGAAGCGCCACACGCGTTCGGCGTTGCGGCTCAGGCCGATGCGTACGGCCATGCCGATGCGCGGCTTCGCATCGCGCGCCGCCGCCAGCCACAGCGGGCCGCGCGCGGTGAGATCGACGCCGTCGAGTGCGAAGTCGATCGCCATCGCTTGCGCGAGCCGCCCGGGACCGCGCGTGAGATCGAGCAGGCGCGTCGTGCCGCGCAGCCGCTGCATCGTCTCGATCCCCTCCAGCGGCTCGACGGCTCGCAGCAGGACGCCGGCTCCGACGCCGCGCTCCTCGCTCGCGACGTTGAGCATGAAGCACGAGCCATAGGTGAAATAGACGTACGAGTGCCCGCGGCTCAGGAACATGGAGCCATTGCGCGGCGTGCGTCCACGAAACGCGTGGCTCGCGGCATCACCCAGCGGATAGCCTTCCGTCTCGACGATGCGCCCGCTCAGGCGCGCGCCGTCGAGCTCACGCACCACGATCTTGCCGACGAGGAAACGCGCCAGCGCGAGCGTGTCGCTCGGCAGCTCGGCGCGCCGCAAACGGCGCATGCGCAGGGCTGTGGATCGGGATGCGGTCAATGGTGCTGCGGGAATGGCTCGCGCAGCAATGGTACCCCGATCAGAACCCGATGCGTGCCTGGATGCCGTAGCGCACTTCGCCCTCGTTCGGGACACAGTAGAACGAGCCCGAGACGCCGCGCAGGTCCTGGATCTCCACGCAGTACTTCTCGCCCGTCAGGTTGTCGCCGAACAGGGCCACTTCATACTGCCGGTTGGCGCCGAAGACGTATCCGATGCGCGCGTTGATCTCGTTGCGATCGGTGTACTCGTCGATCGGCACCTGCGGGCTGTACTTGACCTTGGAAGTGCTCTGGTAGCGGTAGTCCGCGTGCAGGGTCAGCTCGCTGGTGCTCAGTTGAATCGACTTGGTGACCGCCGCGGTGCCGGTGAGGCTCGGTGACAGCGGCAGCTCGTGGCCCTTCTGGAAGTCGCCCTGATGCAGGTCGAAGTCGATGCCGGTGACGTCGGTGAGCTCGGTGTCGAGCCAGCCGAGGTCCGCGGACAGCGTCCAGCCTTCCGCCGGCACCCAGTTGGTTTCGAGCTCCGCGCCCTTCAGATGCGACTCGGGCAGGTTGAAGAACTCCGGACCGTTGACGCCGACGTTGAACACTTGCTGATCCTTCCAGATGTAGTAGAAAACTGCGGCGTTCACCTGCAGCGAGTGCTCGAGCAACGTCGACTTCATGCCGACCTCGAAAGCATCGAGCGTTTCCGGATCGAGCGGGCGCTGCGGGAACGGCGTGTCGTCGGTGTGCAGGAACTCCATGTCGAACTTGCCCGACTTGAAGCCGCGCGAATAGCTGCCGTAGAACATCACGTCCGGGTTCACGTGGAACTGCAGGCCGATCTTGCCGCCGACCTCGTCGTTGCTCAGGTCTTCGCGCGAAGTGTTGGTATCGGCGCAGTGCACGAAGGGGATGTACGCCGGGTCGGTCTTCGGCACGCAGTTGGGCAAGCCCGCGGCCAATTCGCGGATCGCCGATTCGCCGACGAAGATCGATGGATCCCAGTCGAGCGGCTTGACGAAGGCGCCCGCGTAATAGGACGGATTCGACTTCTTGTCATGCGTGTAGCGCACGCCGAGCGTGAATCCCCACTGCTCCGCGAACTGCCAGTCGATATGCCCGTAGGCCGAAGCGCTCCGATCCACGAGATCGGAGATGCTGAAAGACACCGTGTTGCCGTAGGGATTTGGGATCACGTCGAACAGGTTCGGCGGCGTGATGCCGGCAGCTGAAGGGTGCGCGCCGGGAAACCCGTTGTCGCCGAAGCGGATGTCCTGCGCGAGCGTCGCGTCTTCCTTCAGGTAATACAGGCCCGCGATCCAGCGGAATTTCGCACTGTTGTCGCTCGAGGCCAGGCGCAACTCTCCCGTGTACTGCTTGTATTCCTGGTCCATGTCGATGACGAGCACATCGTGCGTGACGCCCGGCGTGCCCGCGCCCTGGATGTTGCCGTCGCCGGTGTTGTCTTCCTCGTAGAAGCCATGCGTCTTGTCGTACGAGCCGATGAAGGTGAGCGTCGAGCCCGGGAAGTCGTGATTGAACTTCACGTACCCGCCGTCGACGTCGAGGTCGCCACGCTGCGAGCCGCCGACCCACACGTCCTGCCAGCCTTTCGTCAGTCGATCGAAACCCTCGATGTTGACTGTCGGCACGTTGCCGACCGTGTTGAGCCGGCCGTCCTTCCAGTTGATGTTGTCGGCGAACGGCGCGAGATCGTTGATGCGCAGCGGCGGATTGTTGACCAGCGCCCCTGCCATTTTCTGCGGCTGTGCATCGTCGCGCGCGCGCGCCGAATGCAGGCTCACCGTGAGACGGCTGCCTTCCGAAGGCTCCCAGAGCAGCGTACCGCGACCCGAGTAACGCTCCTCGTCGCCATAGTTGCCGTCGCCCGTGTCCTCGTTCTTCCAGATCCCGTCGCGTGAATGGTAGATGCCCGCGAGGCGGATTGCGGCCGTCGAACCCGCCGGAATGGAAACCCCGCCCTCCACTTCTGCAAGATTGCTGTTGCCATAGGTCAGCATTGCCGTGCCATCGACCTTGTCGGCGCCGACTACGGGCTGCTTCGTGATGTAGTTGACCGCACCGCCGGTCGTGTTGCGGCCGAACAAGCTGTTCTGCGGCCCGCGCAGCACCTCGACGCGCTCCATGTCGAAGAGCGCGAGCGTGCTCATGTACGAGGAATTCATCGTCACCTCGTCGATGTAAGTACCGACCGACGATGGCGCGTTGCCGAAGAACTCATTGGTGCCGACGCCGCGGATCACGATGTGCTGGCTCATGGAGTTCTGCACCACTACGTTGAGATTGGGCGCGAGCTTGGTGACGTCGGTGATCTGGCTGATGCCGGCGTTCTGCAGCATCTCGCCGCTGTAGGCCTGCATGGTGATCGGCACGTTCTGCACGTTCTCCGCGCGCTTTTGCGCCGTCACGATGACTTCCTCGAGCGTGCCCTGGCTGCGCGCGGCCTCCTGCGCGAACCCCGAGCCCGCAGCCAGCATCGTCAGCACGAAGCAGAGAATTGAAGCGACGCGTTTCATGATGGTTCTCCAGCAGACCTTGTTCTCCAAGTGCCGTGCGGACACGGCACCCCCCTCTTGGCCGGTCGGTTCGTCAGCCGCTCAGGCCCCCTCGGTCGTCGAGCCGGCCCCTCGCTCCACTACGACTTCGACCAGGATCGGCCCGGCCGACTGAAATGCCGTCGTCAGCGCGCGATCGAGCTCGGTGGCCTTCTCGACGCGGAGCGCGGCGAGACCTTGCGCGCGTGCCAGTGAGCAGAAGTCGATATCGGGCAGGTCGCTCCCCTGCGGCCGCTCGAGCTTGAAGTGTCGCGAGAACTCGTAGAGCGCCTCGTAAGTGCCGTTCTTGACGATCACGAATGCGATCGGCAATTTCAGCTGCGCCGCGGACCACAATCCCTGGATCGAATACAGGCTCGAGCCGTCGCCGAGGACGGCGATCACGCGCTTGTCGGGGCGCGCGAGCGCGACGCCAACTGCCGCAGGCAGGCCGTGCCCGAGTCCGCCGCTGGCACAGGTATAGAACGTGTTCTGCTCGAGGATGGGCAGGTAGTCGTGCATCGGGCCGCGCGTGCTCGGCGCTTCCTCGACGATGATGCTGTCGGGTGCGCGGAGCGCGGCGATCTGCTGCATCAGGAAGCGGTCGGTGAGCGAATGCCGTGGCACGCGCGGCGCGGCCGCGCGCGGCTCGGGCGCACGACGGCGACGCGGCGCGGCCGCATCGAGCAACGCCTGCACACCAAGCTTGAGATTGGTGACGATCGAGACGCCGGTCGGTGTCCAGGCCGCGATGCTCGGGTCGTCGATGAGTTGCACCAGCCGCGCGCCCTCCGGCACGTGCGCGCCGAACCCCTCCACGTGATAGGTGAACGCGGGAGCGCCGAGCACCAGGATGAAATCGCTGCCCTTGAGGCTCGCGACGATGCGTGCGCGATCCGCCGCGAGGAAGCCGGCAAAGAGCGCGTGATTTTCCGGGAAGCTGTTGCGCCCCGACATGGGGCTCACCCACACCGGCGCCTGGTGGTGCTGAGCGAGCGCGATGGTTTCGGCCCAGGCGTCATCGCGCGCGACGCCCGCACCGACGACGATGGCCGGGCGATGCGCGGTGTTGAGCGCTTCGGCGGCCGCAGCCAGCAGCGCCGGATCGCCGAGCACACTGCGACTCACCTGGCGTGGTGTTACCGGTTCGCAGGTCCGATCCCAGTCGTCCACCGGCACCGAAACGAACGTCGGCCCGCGCGGCGCCTGCATCGCCGTGTAGTACGCGCGCGCAATCGCCGCCGGCACATCTTCGGCACGTGCGGGTTCAACGCTCCACTTCACGTACGGCTTGGGAAACTCCGTGGGCTGCGTCGCGTAGAGAAAGGGCTCGAACGGCAGGATCGAGCGCGCCTGCTGGCCCGCCGTGATCACGAGCGGCGTCTGGTTGCGGTACGCGGTGAACAGGTTCCCGAGCGCGTGGCCGACGCCCACCGCGGAATGCAGGTTCACGAAGGCCGCGTTGCCGGTCGCCTGCGCATAGCCGTCCGCCATGCCGAGCGCGATCGACTCCTGCAGGCCGAGGACGTAGCGAAAGTCGGACGGGAAATCCCGGAACATCGGCAGCTCGGTGGAGCCGGGATTGCCGAAGATCGTGGTCAGGTTGAAGGCGCGCAGCAGGCTGAAAACGGCTTCGCGAACCGAGACTTGCGACCCGGTGCGCCCGGTGCGCTCGGAAGACTTTGAGCCTCCACTCTCGGGCATCGCCTTCTCTTCCCGCCGCGGTCAGAAAGGAGTGCCGCCGATATTCCCGCGGAGCCGCTCAGGCTGGGGATTGCCAATTGGCGGCAAAGTCATAACACTTCGGTATGGCTTTGGATCCACGGCAACTCAGGGCCTTCATCGCGATCGTGCGCACCGGCAGTCTCGGGTTGGCCGCCGACTCGCTGCACGTCACGCAGCCGGCGTTGAGCCGGATCATCCGTCGCCTCGAGATGCAACTCGGCGTGCCGCTGTTCGAGCGGCGCACCACCGGGATGGAGCTCACGAGTTTCGGTCACGCGCTGCTCCCGCACGCGACCTTCCTCAGTGAGGAAGCGGCACTCGCGCTCGAGCAGATCAACTCGCTGCGCGGTCTCGGCCAGGGAACGATCCGCATCGGCGCCGTGGGGAGCGTGGCGATCAGCGTGTTGCCCGCGGTCCTCGATCACGTGTTGACGCAGTGGCCGAACCTGCACGTGCAGATCGTCGAGGCGGTCGAGGACCTGCTCACGCAGCAACTCACCAACAACGCGATCGACGTCGCGATCTGCGGGTCGATCCCGGAGAGTGAAGAAATCGTGCAGGTCGCGGAACACAAGTTCACCGATCGTTATTCGGTGATATGTTCCGCCAGCAATGAGCTGCAGCATCGCACCGATCTCACGATCCACGACATCATCGATGTGCCGTGGGTCATGCCGGCCGCGGAAGCAGAACCGCGCCGGATGTTCAGCGCACTGATCAGCCGGCTCGGCGTCAGCATGCCGCGCATCGTCGTCGAGACGCGCTCGCCCACCGTGATCAAGGCGCTGGTGGCGAAGACGCATTTTCTCGGCTGGCTCCCCGAGCCCCTGTTCGCGGCCGACGCGGCGGCGGGCCTGATCCGGGCGCTCAAGGTGAAGGAGATGGCGCCGCAGCGACGCTTCTTCGTGTTCCGGCGCCGGCGCAACTTCATGCCGCCGCCGGTGGTCAAGTTTCTCGAAGCATTGAAGACCGTGGAGCTCTAGGAGGATTGATGGCCTTTCGATCGCTCGCGATCACCGCGCTCAGCACATTCACGGTCGTGGCCGCGCACGCCGCCACCGACCCGACGTACCACGCGATGGCTCGCGATATCTTCAAGGAACTGATCGAGATCAATACCACTGACTCGGTCGGCAACGTCACGACCGCCTCGGAAGCGATGGCCAAGCGCTTGCTCGCCGCCGGCTTCGCGCCGCAGGACGTGCAGATCCTCGGCCCGAGTGAGACCAAGAAGAATCTAGTCGTGCGCCTGCACGGCACCGGCAAGCACAAGCCGGTCCTTCTCATCGGCCACCTCGACGTAGTCGAGGCGCGGCGCGAGGACTGGACCACGGATCCCTTCAAGTTCGTGGAGCAGGACGGGTACTTCTACGGCCGCGGCACCACCGACATGAAAGATGGCGATGCCATCATGGTGACGACGCTCATCCGCCTGAAACAGGAAGGCTACAAGCCGAGCCGCGACGTCATTCTCGCCCTCACCGCGGGCGAAGAGACCGGCGTGGCGAACGGCGTCGAGTGGCTGCTCAAGAATCATCGCGAGCTGGTCGATGCCGAGTTCGTGCTCAACCATGACGGCAACTCGGTGCTCTCGGAGAACGGCAAGCCGCTGCGCTACGAGTTGTATGCAACCGAGAAGGTGTACGCCGACTACCTGCTCACGGCGCTCAATCGCGGCGGCCACAGCTCGCTGCCGCGGCCGGACAATGCAATCTACGAGCTCGTCGATAGCCTCAAGCGGCTCGCCGCGTACCAGTTTCCGTTCGAGTTGAACGACATCACGCGCGCCTATTACGAGCGTATGTCGACGATCGAGACCGGGCAGCGCGCCGTTGACATGCGCGGCATTCTGCAGACGCCGCCCGACGCCGCCGCCCTCGAGCGCCTGTCGCAGAACCCGAGAGACAACAGCACGGTGCGCACGACCTGCGTCGCGACGCGTCTCAACGGCGGGCACGCGAACAATGCCCTGCCCCAGGAAGCGCATGCGACCGTGAACTGCCGCATCCTTCCGGGCCACACGCCGGAGGAGACCCGCCAGGCGTTGCTCAAGGTGCTGGCTGATCCCGAGATCAAGGTGCAGTACCTCGACGTCGACGGCACGGCGCTCGACACCGCCCCGGGCGGCGCGGGCTATCCGCCGCCGAAGCTCCTCCCGCAAGTGATGCAGCCGCTGGAGAAACTGGTGAAGGAGACCTGGCCGACGATCAAGGTGATCCCGGCCATGACCCAGGGCGCCTCTGACGGTGTCTTCACGATGGCCGCGGGATTACCCACCTACGAGGTCACGGGTATCGACCTCGACGCGAACGATGTGCGCGCCCATGGCAAGGACGAGCGCATCCGCGTCGAGTCCTACACCCTCGGCGTCGACTTCTTCTACCGTTACCTCAAGGCGGTCACGGCGAAGTAGCGAGGAGCGCGGTCGCCTTGTCGAGGCGGTCGCAGTAACCCGCGAGCACCTGCGCGGTGAGCTTCGAGTACTCGTTGGCCTCGTCCCAGCGATGCTGCTCGATCGCCTCGCGCACGCCCGGCAGCGTCTTCACGCCGTAACCCGTGAGCATGCCCGGCGCATAGATGAGATGCCGGAACCACGGGCGCCCGGGCAAACCGCGATCGCTGGTGAGCGCCTGCTCCATCCCCTGCAGCAGCTGGTTGAGCGAAGTGCGCGTCGCGGCGCTGAGCGTCACGTTGCCACGCACGCTGTGCTCGAATGCCTTGTCGTAGGCGGCCGCGCTCTTCTTCAGGCGCGCCGCGACGTTGTCGAGGGGCGCGAGATCGAAGAACGGCACTTCGGGCTCGGCCTCCGGTGCGAGCACCGGGCGCGTGGGATCGGCGGCGAGCTTGAAGGCATTCTGCTCGGTGAGCCGGGCAAGCTCCTGCGCGTGTTTGCGCTGATCGTCCGCGAGCTTGTGCACGTCCTGCAGGTAGTCGTCGATCGTGGTCGCGAAGCCTTCGAACTGCAGGGGCAGCACCTCGACATTCGTCATCCGCAACATCGCGCGGCCCACGGTCTGCGCTTCGAGTACGCCGTACACGAAGCCCGGGTCGCCGAAGCGCACGTAGTGATCGTACGAGTCGTAGTTGGAGTGATAGACGCCCTCCTGGTCGTCCTCGCCTTCATACGCGACTTGCAGGGCAGTAATACCCAGGTGCTGGATGAAGGGCGTGTAGTCGGAACCCGAGCCCATCGCACCGACGGGCACATCCGCGCGCTCGGCGGCGCGCCGCGCGAGATCCTTCTGCTCTTCGGTTGCGCCCTTTTCGTAACCCGTCACCATCAGCTTCGCGCGCTTGCGTTGCTGCACACTCGCGCCCGTCTCGGGATCCTTGAGGTCGGCCGTTACTTCGTTGATGAAGCGCTGCAGCGAATGGCTGCCTTCCATGCCCACGAAGCCGCGCACATTGGTGTCCGAGTTGAAGTACAGCACCGCCTTGCGCTGCAAGTCCGCGGCGTGCGCTTCCGCCCACTCCGTCGAGCCGAGCAATCCCGCTTCCTCGCCGTCCCAGCTCGCGTAGATGAGCGTGCGCTTCGGCTTCCAGCCGCTCTTGAGCAGCGCGCCGATCGCCTTGGCTTCCGCCAGCATCGCCACCGTGCCGGAGAGCGGATCCCAGGCACCGAACACCCAGCCGTCGCGATGATTGCCGCGGATCACCCACTCGTCCGGCGCACTCGTTCCCGGAATCCTGGCGATCACGTTATAGAGTGGCTTCTGGCTCCAGTCTGAAGTGATCGCCAGATGAACTTTCGCCGGGCCGGGTCCGACGTGATAGGTAATCGGCAGCGAACCGCGCCACTTCTCGGGCACGACCTGCCCGTCGAGCGCCTCGAGGAGCGGCTGTGCATCAGCGTAGGAAATCGGCAGCACCGGGATCTTGAGGATCGACTTGGCCTCGGCGATCGGCAGCCGCTTCGCGTCCTTGGTGGCCGCCACACCCGGCGTGAGCGGGTCGCCGGAATAGAGCGTCATGTTGGCGACCGAGCCGCGTTGCACGCCATCCGCGGGGCGCCACCCGCCCTTAGGATAGGTGTCACCCTTCGAGTAGCCGTCGTCTTTCGGATCGGAATAGATCAGGCAGCCGACCGCGCCGTGCTCGTACGCGAGCCGCGGCTTGAGGCCGCGCCAACCGGCGCCGTAACGCGTGATGACGATCTTGCCCTTGACGTCGACGCCACGGCGCGCGAGTTCCTTGTAGTCCTCGTCCATGCCGTAGTTGACGTAGACGAGCTCGGCCGTGACATCACCATCGGCACCGTAGACGTTGTACGGCGGCAACCCGTCAGTCTGGGTGGACGTGGCATCGCCGGCTATCGCGGGTTCGTGCAGTGCCGCTTTGAACTGCGTCGGCGCGACCAGCTCGAGCACTTCGTGCTTCGGCGTCGGGTAGAGCGGGTAGAACGTTTCTATCTCGGCCTGCCAGCCCCAGCTCTTGAACAGGTCGCGAACGAATTCGGCGTTCTGCTTGTCGTGCGGCGAGCCGACATGATTCGGCTCCGCGGCGAGGCGCTTCAACCAGCCATCGAGATCCGCAGCGCTGAGCTGCGCATCGAACTGGCGCTCGAGCGACGCCTCGGCGGCGGCGCCGTCGGCGCTGAATCCGTACATCGATGGAGCGGTGGGCGCCGCAGACAGATCAGCGGTGCAAAGCGCAATCACGGCGGCCGAGGTGAGAACCGAAAGGCCGCGTACCAGGTGCATCACGAGGAATCCTCCTGCAAAGAGCGCGCGAGGATACCTCAGTAATTAGTGTCGTTCAGCACCGCCGCTGTAGTGCGTTTCGAGATCGCGCCGCAAATGACGCGCGGCCAGCAGATAGTGCAGGCCTGCCCAGACAAACAGTAACGACACGGCGATAAGCGCATGCCGGATGCCGGTGGCGGAAGCGAGCCGGCAGGCCTCGGCCAGCGCCGCCACCGCGCCCGTCGGCGCTGCGCCACCCGGACACGCAGCGAGGAAACTCCCGGTTGAAAACGCGCGGCTGGCGAACAGGTCGCTGAGCGTGCCCATCAATGTCGGGCCCAGGCCGATGCCGACCAGGCCCAGCACCAGGGACACCACGAACGCGGAGGAGGCGCGCATGTTCGCACCCACCATGTTCTGGGCGAGCGCGAGCGTCGGCGTGTAATAGATAAAGAGTGCGACGTGCGCGACCGCGAGCACCACGATGCTCACGCTCATCACCGGTGCGGCGAAGGCGAGCGCGAAGAGCGGCGTCGCGAGCATCAGCCCGATAGCAGGCCCCCATACGAACCAGCGCTGATCGAAGCGCGAGGCGCGGTCGACGCCGAAGCCGCCGAGCGCGAGCCCCGAGCTCATGGCGAGCAGCGCAATGATCCCGAGGAGCCGCCCGGCGTCGGTGAAGCCGAGGTGATAGACGCGCACGAAATACTGGCCGAGGAACTGCCCCACCGCGTTCATGGCCGTCGCAGCGATCGCGGCGCCGATCAGCGTCTGGCGCACCGAGGGCTTGGACAGCAGGAATCGCAGCACCTCTCCCATCGCAGGCGGCGGCCCCGCCGCCACGGCAATCTCGTCCGACATCCCGCGCGGCGGATCGCGCAGTGTCAGGAAAGCGATGACGGCAACCACCAGCGCGAGCGCGCCGATCCCGACGAATGCGCCGCGCCAGCTCACGTGCTCCGCCATCCAGCCCGCGAATATGGAACCGAACACGACGCCGATGGGTGCGCCCAGCCAGATGATCGACATGACCGATGCGCGCCGGTCGCGCGGGTAGTGATCACCGACGAGCGAGGCGACCGGCGGACCGAAGCCCGCATCCCCGATGCCGACGCCGACGCGGAACACGAGCAGGCGCCAGAATCCCTGCGCCGCCCCACAGAGCGCCACCATCACGCCGAAGATCGCGAGCGAACCCGCGATGATGCGCGCGCGGCTCATGCGCTCGGCCATGCGTGCGAGTGGGAGCCCAAGCAGGCTGTAGAAGATCGCGAAGCCGAGTCCCTGGATGATGCCCATCTGGGCATCCGTGAGCCTCAGATCGAGCTTGATCGCCGGCGCGACCACCGCGATGCCCTGCCGATCGGCGAGGTTGAGTGCGCTGGTGAGCAACAGGACCGTGAGCAGCCAGCCGCGATAGCCTCTCGAGAAGAGTTGGGGCTTCACGGTCGGATTCCGTCGAACATCGTCACCTCGCCTGTGCGCGCTCACGGGTGAACTCGGCGCGCGTTGTGAACTCAGAGCTAATCCGTATCATCAATCCATAACACGTTGGCTGGTGGGGAGTCTGCCATGAGAGAGAAACGTCTCATCGCCTGGTGCGGTTCGCTGGGCGCCGGCGCAATGCTCACGATCCTGTTCTGCGCACCGCTCGATACGGATGCGGCGCCGGCGACCGGTGCGGCGCTCAAGATCGGCATCATCGGTACCGGGCACATCGGCGGGACGCTCGCCAAGCTCTGGGCCGAGGCCGGCCACGAGCTGGTGATCTCTTCGCGGCACCCGGAAGAACTGCAGGACCTGGCGCGCTCGCTTGGCCCCAAGGTCAAGACCGGAACGCCGCGCGAGGCGGCCGTTTTCGGCGATGTGGTGCTGGTCTCGATTCCTTATGGCGCGATGCCCCAGCTCGGGCGGGATCTCAAGAGTGAGCTCGCCGGCAAGATCGTGCTCGATACCGGCAACCCCTACCCCAGCCGCGATGGCGACATGGCGGTCGAAGCGCGCCGCAAGGGGACCGGCGTAGCCTCACCCGAGATGCTGCCCGGCACCCGGTTGGTGCGCGCCTTCAACGCCATCAACTCGAACGATCTCAGGGACGAGGCGCATCGCAAGGGCGAGAAGGTCGCCATCCCGCTCGCGGGCGATGACGCCGAGGCGCTCGCGGTCGCCCAGCGCCTGGTGCGCGATGCGGGCTTCGATCCGGTGGTGGTCGGTCCGCTCAGCCGCGCGAAGGAGTTCGACGTGGGGACGCCGCCCTACACTCGGCTCATGACGGCCGCGGAGCTGCGCAAGATGCTCAAGCTCCCCAACTGACGACACTGCGCAAGAAACGCCAAGTCCTTCCTGGCACTAGCGGCTAGAGTGCGGTCCCTCAGTTCTCACCAGGAGATCAGAATGCAGTCGTCCCTGTTTCGCGCTCTGCTCACGGCCGGTAGTGCGCTTGCCGCTTCGGGCAATGCGTGGTCCTCACCCGAGGAGGACCGCCAGGCCGTTGCCGCGCTCGATACGCGGTATCAGCAGGCGGTGAAGATCAATGACGCCGAGACCATGGGCCAGATCCTCGACGAGCACTTCATCCTGGTGCTCGGCAACGGCACGGTCTACACGCGTGATGACCTGCTCGGCGAGGCGCGCAAGAAGAGCATCGATTATGAGCAACAGGACGAAGATCCGGGCACGCAAACGGTTCGCGTCTGGGGCGACACCGCGGTCGTCACGGCTCGGCTCTGGCTCAAGGGGACGGCAGAAGGGAAAGCGTTCGAGCGGCGGCTGTGGTTCAGCGATACGTATGTGCGCACGCCCCACGGGTGGCGATACGTCTTCGGCCAGGCTTCACTCAGCCTGCCGAAGGATGCGGCTCACTGAAGCAATACCGCGGAGCGGTGGCGGAAACTCAGGCGAGCGTGGCGAGAACGAGATCCTTCAGGACGATGCTCGCCTGCGCGAGGTCGACGACCGGCAGTGACGGTGCAGCCCACGGCGCGGGCGCGAGGACAACCAGCCCGATGAGGACCTGAAGAACGCGCGGTGCCAGCAGTCTCGCCATGAACTCTCCCGGCCGCAGCCTCGAACGGTTCGCCGCGATCGATGCGATCGTGGTGAGCCCGATCTTGCTCCGCGAACCGCGGCGACGGCCCGAGCGACTTCACAGAATCCGGGCTCGCGCTGTCGAAGGCGATGAAGAGTGACACGGCTCACGCCGTGTCGCGGCGTTCAGCAGCGACGCGTCACAGTGGGACTTCACGACCCACGCCACGCGCACGCGCCTGTTCATACAACGCCCGCGCCGTGAACAGATCGTAGAGCGCTCTGCCGACGGTCTTGTAGGCGCTGGTGCGCGCCGGATCGATCGAACGACGCCCGGTAACCAGCTCGCCGATGAGGAAAACGTCTTCGGCACGCACCAGCCCTCGCTGCAGCGGTGCGATGACATCTCCGACCTCCTCGCGCGCGGCCGGAGAATCGATGACGATGTGGCCCGCGAGCTGGTAGACGGCATCGGGCAGCTCCTGCATCGAGGGACGATACGAACCGACACTGATGAAGTGCTTGCCCTCGAGGAGTCCCGGCTCATCGGGCAGCACGGGTTCGGACGACGTGGTCGAAGCGATCACGACGTCCGTGCGCGCCAACAGCTCGCGAGCATCGTTGCACGCAGTGATGCGCAGCTGGGCCGCGTGCTGCCGCACCGTCGCGCTGAAGCGCTCGAGACTCACCGCGGAACGCGCCACGCAAAAGATCTCCGCGATCGGGCGCACCGCCGCGGCGCAGATCGCCTGCCACGCACCCTGCACGCCGCAACCGATGACGCCGGCCGTGCGAGTGTCGGCCGGTGTCATATGTTGTACGCCGAGCGCGCCCACCGCGCCGGTGCGCACCGCCGTGAGCGCGGCAGCGTTCAGGAGCGCGAGCGGTTGCCCGGTCGCGCCGTCACTGAGCACCATCACGCCGTTCGTGACCGGCAACCCGCGTGCGGCGTTGGCCGATACGACGGAGACCAGCTTGACGCCCGCGAGCTCCGTGCCGAGGGACGGCATGGTGAGCCAGGTGTTGCCCTGCCATTCGTAGTGCTGGCGTTTGGGCGTCAGCACCTCGCGCTCGTCAACGCGGCACGCCGCTTCCACCGCGGCAACCAGGTCCGGGGGAGCCAGCAGCCCGACCAGGTCAGCGTGCGAGAGGACCAGCATCGCGTCCCGAGCCCGGGTGATGTCGAAATTCCGTCAACACACGCAGTTCGCCCTCGCCCCTCGTTCCCATTCGACTCAAATCCCGCCATCGCATATGCTGCCCGGCGCTCGGCGTCACTGCCGTGGCGCCGCCCTGACAACAACGCAAAGAGGGGTATCTGATGAACGCTACCAAAATCGTCGGATTGATTGGTGTGCTGCTGGCGATCGTCGCCGCCTTCGTGGCGATTCCATACGCCGCTGCGATCCTGCTGATCATCGGCTTGTTCGTCGGTCTGTCGATCATCCCGGATCACCATGTCAGGGTCATTGTTTCGGCACTCGCCCTGGCGACGCTATCGCATTCGTTCGACGCGATACCGCAGGTCGGCAGTTACATCTCGACCATCCTGTCCAACCTCGGCGTGCTGGCCGCGGGTGCAGCGCTGATGATCATCCTGCGCAACATGTACGCAAGGTTCAGGCCCTGAGCTGATCGCTCCGTTCGCCGGCGGTCCCGGATTCCTCACCGCCTGCGAACTCACTCGTATAAGCCGCCTTCGGGCGGCTTTCTTTTGTCAGGCGAGCTCAGTGTGCGAGCGCGCGGATCTCGTCGTCCTTGCCCGTCATCTGCCAGCGGATCAGTGATACCGGGATGACACCCGCGGCGTTGAGCTCGGTGAAGAACCGCTTGAGCGTGAACTCATCGCCCAGCTCCTTCGCCCGATCCATCATCAGCTCATCGAGCAGGTACTTGCCCGTGACGTAGCTCGTGCCGTAGCCCGGCTGGCGCAGGTAGAGCTGCTGCTCGAAGCCCACCAGGTCCAGGTCCGGCCGCATCCAGCCGCGCGGCGTCCACTCGACCTGGAACGCCTTCGCCTCCTTCATCGTCATTTCGTTCGCCTGCGCATGGAGCGAGGCGAGCCCACGTGCGGCGCGCTGCGCCAGCATGATCCACACGATCTCGCGCGCACGCGGGTTGTCGTCGAAATAGCCCGCGTGCATGACGATCTCTTCCATCGCGGTCGCCATTCCCTCGGCGCGGCTGTCCCAGATGTTGTAGAGGAGCGGGCCGCGGCGCACCGGGCTCACGTGCGGATCGACGCGCATCTGCGCGAGGTCCCACCAGTGGTAGAAGTGCGTGAACAGGGTCATCGGCTCGCGGTGACTCGCCATCGCAAAGAAGTCGCGCGTGGCCTCGGGCTGGTACTCGCCGATGCGTTCGCGCAAGGACGGGCCCGTGTAATCGTGCATCGGCATCACGTCCCGGGCCTTGAGAAAGGCCAGATACTTGCTGATCGCCTCGTTGCAGCGCCGCTGGTATTCCTCGGGGCTCGAGATCACCGGCAGCTGCGGCAGCCCGCGGTTGCGTTGCTCCTCGAGACGGAGCGAGGCATGCGCGCGCGCCAGCTCGCGCTTGAGGAGATCGACCTCCTCCTCCCAGGAGAGCGGCACGAGGTGCACGTTGCGCAGGCTCCAGGTGTAATTTTCCTTGCCGATGCCGGACGGGCCGGTTTTCGACGGCGCCTGTTTCTCGAGCCACGCGATGAATTCGCTCGTCGCCTCGCGCGCGCCGCGCAGGGCCGCGGTGAACTCCGCATTGGCCTTGGGCGTCTTCTGTGCGAGCTGCGCCAGCGCTTCTCCCTGCTTTTGCATCGTGCCGATGCCGGCAACCCACAGGTCGTGCGCGTTGCCGGTGAGGTTGAGCTGCGCCTGCTTCAAGAGCGGGCGCACGCTGCGCAGCTCGCCGCTCAGCTTCTTCTGCGCCTCGGAGTCGAGCGGGAACGAGTAGGTCCAGAGCTCGATGGCCGCGTGCTCCGTCGGGCCTTCGTGTGCGGGTGTATCGCTCTGCTCGGTGTACAGCGACTTGTAGAAGGCCGGGTCGCGCGCCCACGGCTGGAGCACGCGGATGTAGAAATCCAGGCCATTCATCTCGGCGCGCACCAGCTGGTAATCGACCTGTTGCTCGACCGGCCAGCTCGCCGGGTCGACGGCTGCGAGACGTGCTTGGTAACTCTTCAGTGCCTCGTGCCGGCGCGCGAAGGTCTCGGCCGTGTAGTCAGGCGCGCCATCGCGTGTCGGCGGCCGCTCGAAGGTGCGCCACTCGCCGAAAAGATGCAGCAGACCCTGGTACGAGTTGTCCGCCGGAGTCGCGGCGTGCGCCGCGGTGAATGTGGTCATCAGTAATGCTCCCAGCGCAAGAGGCACAGCCCTGGAGTCAAGGCGCATGGATGCGGTTCCCGCCGCGGCGGATTCGCCGTGTTATGGGGCGCGATTATCGGCGGCTGTGCGCGCCCATGCCAACCGCCTGGCCCCGCCCGCCTCGACCCTGCGGCTCACGCGAGGAAGGAGCGAGCCGGCGGCCAGGTATTCCACGCGCCGGGATCGGGAGCGAGGAATGCTTCGGCCCGGGTGCGAAGGTCGGCGGGGAACGGGCAGGACTTGCGTGTCACGGTATCGATGTGCACGCCCGTGAGCAGCGTCACTGCGGCGAGTTCCCCGCTCTCCTCGTTCAGCATCTCGTGCACGAAGCGCACGCTGCTCTTGCGCACCTCGATCGCGGCGGAACGGATGCTGATCAAGTCCCCGGCGTGGAGCTCGCGCTGGTACGAAAGCCGTTGATCGACGGCCACCGCGCCCCTGTGCTCTTCACGCAGGTAGCGGGGCGTCAGTCCCAGCCCCGCGAGAAAATGCCACGTCGCCTCGTCGAACTTCCCCACGTACCACATGACGTTCATGTGTCCCATGTGATCGCAGTGCCAGGGGTAGATGACACTGCGACTCGTCAACGTGCCTGATGTCATGAAGCTCCCTCCGCCAAGCCGGTGACCATGCCGCGACTCTATATATCAGGCGCACTCGCCCGTCACGACCGGCGCGCCGTCCGCGTTCGCAGCTGCAAGTGCCCTGTGACTGGCGGAGCCAGTCGGTCGAGACTATGCTGGCCGCACCGAAGAACAATTGCATTCTCGCTGGAGGGATCCCATGACGCGCGCGATACACAAGCTCGCACTCGCAGTCTTGTTGGTGTTCGGCTCGACGGCGGTGCTCGCCGACGAGTACGCCGACACCATCAAGGTGTTCCAGAACGCCGGCCAGAGCGGCGCATTCTTCAAGAAGAGTTACGGCTACGCGGTGTTCCCGACCATCGGCAAGGGCGGGGTCGGGATCGGCGGCGCACATGGCAAGGGCCGCGTCTATGCCGGCGGCAAATACGTCGGCGATACCTCGATGACGCAGCTCACCGCGGGCTTCCAGCTCGGCGGCCAGGCGTTCAGCCAGATGATCTTCTTCGAAGACAAGCGTGCCTTCGACGAATTTACCGGCGGCAACTTTGAATTCGGTGCGCAGGCGACGGCGGTTGCGATCACCGCGGGTGCCTCGGTGGGTGCGACGACGACCGGAAGTTCTGCGGGCGCGAGCGGCGGCAAGAACGACGCGGCCACGGTGGGCGGCTACTACAAGGGCATGGCGATCTTCACCGTTGCCAAGGGTGGCCTGATGTACGAGGCCACCGTCGGCGGGCAGAAGTTCAACTACAAGCCGAAGAAATAGCGCAGTCACTGCACGCCGGGCGCCGCGCGGCGCCCGGCGCTCCTCTCCCGGACATCAGAACGCTTCGCCTACCGCGAGCGTGAATGTGCCGTCGTCACGACCCCAGGCGTAGTCGGCACGCATGTTCAAGTTGAGTGCCTTCAGGATCTTGAAGCGCACGCCAACACCGGCGGACGGCAGCCATTGCCGCTCGGCCTCGCCAATCGGATCGGACGTCGTCCCCGTGCCGGCGAAGCCCACGAAGCCCCAGCGCGCCGTGGCCTTCCAGCGCCATTCCGCTTGTGCGCAGATGAGTGACTTGCTGATGAAGGTGCCCGGCGTGTAGCCGCGCAGATCGCCGCCCGAGCCGTACCACGCCATCGCGAAGAACGGCGGATCGCCGCCCACCGTCTTGCCGTAGACGCGATAGGCGAGCACGTTGCGCTCGCCGAAAGCGCGATAGCCGTTGAACTGCAGCTCGAGTGTCTCGTAGTCGTCGTCGCTCCCGTACGACTGGCGTGCGACGCTCAGCTCCGATTCGGCGCGAAACCCCGCTGTCGGGTACAGATCGTTGTCGCGGCTGTCCCATTCGCCACTCAGCTCGAGATTGGCGAGCGTGATCTCGGTGCCGGCGCGCAAGTCAGCGGACGCCGCCGGCGGCGGCGGAGCGCCATCGAAGCGGACCGTGGTTTGCGCATACACGAATCCGCCGCCCACCCAGCCGTGTGAGCCCACGCGAACGGAGCCGGCCAGCGTCGCGCCGTTGAACTCCTGGCGCAGCGGGATCTTCACGTCGCTTCCCTGCAGCTTGAGATCGACGTCATAGAAGATTTCGCCGGTGCCGAGGCCGAGCGTGGTGCGGTAACGCTGATCCGCCCAGTAGCCGCGATGACCCGCTGCCGCCGCCCAGCTTCCTCCCTCGGCGTACATGCCGCCGAGAGCCGCGACCGAGTGCCGCGTGTTGTCGGTCGCACCCTTGGGCAGATAGAGATAGCCCGCGCCGAGCACGAGACCCGCACCGATGAGCGCGTTGCGAAACGGGATCGGCACGATGACGAAGTGGCCGCGGCGGTCGGTAGGCTTGGCGGCCTGCTCGACGACATCGACGACCTGTGTGGCATCGGCCGAGTTGGTGGAATCGCCGATCGAGCTGCTCGAGCCCAGCACGATCGAGGGCGTTGAGCTTGCCTGGGACGACGCCTGCGAGGATGCCGGAGCGGCCTCCTGGGTCTCGGATGCCGCTGTTGCTGCCTGCTGCGCGAACGCCGGGACGGCGCAGCTGACTGCGAGTGAAAGGACGGCCGTGCAACGTGTCGACCAGCGAAACATGAACGCCACGATCGAAAGCACTCCGTCCCTGCCGAAGGCTTTCTATCCTACGGCCTGCCACATGACCGGACAAAGCGCCGGCGCTGTCGAATTCGCCCCGTTCCGCTCGTCGAGGGTATGGAGAGTGCTCGAACGCGCACAGGAGAGCAGCACATGCGATTCATGATCATCGTCAAGGCGACCCCGGACACCGAAGCTGGCGTCATGCCCGAGGAAAGCATGATTGCCGGCATGGCGACCTATCACGAGGAACTGGCCCGCGCCGGTGTGTTGCTCGATGCGTCGGGTCTGCAACCCACCCGCAAGGGCTGGCGGATCCGCTACTCGGGCAACAAGCGCGCCGTGAGCGACGGGCCGTTCGCCGAGAGCAAGGAGTTGATCGCCGGCTACACCTTGATCCAGGTCAAGTCACGCGAGGAAGCGCTCGAATGGACCAAGCGCTTCCCGAACCCCGTCGGCGACGGCAAGGAGGCGCAGATCGAGGTCCGCCAGCTCTTCGAGCTCGAGGACTTTGGCGAGAGCGAGGCCATCGTGCGCTTTCGCGACATGGGAACGCTGCCGAAGCGCTAGCGAAGCGCTGCACGGAACTTCCCGGGCTCGCGCGCCTTGCGCTGAGGACACCGTCGATGCTGTGATCGGTGGCCGTGACGGCCACCGACACTCATCGCGCGATCGACGCAGTCTGGAGGATCGAGTCGGCCCGGCTGATCGCCGGCCTCACGCGCATAGTGCGCGATGTCGGCATTGCCGAAGAACTCGCGCAGGACGCGCTGCTCGTCGCGCTCGAGCAGTGGCCGCAGGGCGGCGTTCCTGACAATCCCGGCGCATGGCTCATGGCCACCGCGAAGAATCGCGCCATCGACCGCCTGCGGCGCGGCAAGCTCCTCGAGCGCAAGCACCAGGAGCTGGGCCACGAGATCGAGATCGAGCAGGAGACCGCGCCCGGCATCGAAGCCCGGATCGACGACGACATCGGCGACGACCTGCTGCGGCTGGTGTTCATCGCATGCCACCCGGTGCTGAGCACTGAAGCGCGCGTGGCACTCACCCTGCGCCTGCTCGGCGGCCTCACCACCGAAGAGATTGCGCGTGCCTTCCTGGTCACCGAGCCGACCATTGCCCAAAGGATCGTGCGCGCGAAGCGCACGCTCTCCGAAGCCGGCGTCCCGTTCGAAGTGCCGCGCGGCGCCGAGCGCAGCGAGCGCCTCGCTTCGGTGCTGGAAGTGATCTATCTCATCTTCAACGAGGGCTATTCGGCGACCGCCGGCGATGACTTGATGCGCCCTGCCCTGTGCGACGACGCGTTGCGGCTCGGGCGCATGGTCGCGGAGCTCGACCCTCAAGAGCCCGAAGTGCACGGCCTGGTCGCGCTGATGGAAATCCAGGCGTCGCGCACCCACGCGCGCGTCGGTCCGACGGGCGAGCCGGTGTTGCTGCTCGACCAGGATCGCAGTCGCTGGGATCGCCTGCTCATCCGTCGCGGCCTCGCGGCGCTCGAGCGCGCGCTGGAACTCTCGGGCACGCCCGGGCCTTACACGCTCCAGGCGGCGATCGCTGCCTGTCATGCGCAGGCTCACACGGCCGAACAGACCGATTGGGTGCGCATCGCCGCGCTTTACGAGGCGCTGGTCCGGATCTCGCCTTCTCCGGTCATCGAATTGAATCGCGCCGTTGCGGTGTCGATGGCGTTCGGTCCTGCGGCGGGCCTGGAGTTGGCGGATGCGCTGGTCGCGGAGCCCGCGCTCCGGAACTATCACCTGCTGCCGACGGTACGCGGCGATCTGCTCGCGAAGCTCGGCCGCAAGAGTGAAGCCCGTGCGCAATTCGAGCGCGCCGCGGCGCTCACGCGCAACGCTCGCGAGCGTGAGTTCCTGCTCGGTCGCGCCGGCGACTGCGAATCATCCGATTGATCTGGCCCGACTAGTGACGCCCGTATGGCGTCGTGAACGCGCCCTGCACTACGGGCCTGTTCGGGTCGTCACCCGCTTCGCGCACCGCCGGCAGCACGTAGTTCGGCACGAAGTCCTGCTGAATGCGCAGGCTCACGCGATCGGCGTAATTGCCGCCGTACGTGGCAATCACCAGGTCGAGCTCCGGCAGGACCATGACTGCCTGCCCGCCATTGCCGCCGGCAAAGAAGGCGCGCACGGTGCGATTCTTGTACGGGTACTGGATGCTCCACCACAGGTAGCCGTACTGGATGTTGTTGAGCTCACGCGCAGGCGCAGACGCGCGCTTCACGAAATCCTTGCCGAGGATCCGGCGGCCCTGCCAGGTGCCATCGTTCAACATGAGCTGCCCGAGCTTCATGAAATCGCGCGGCAGAAACTGTGCGCCGCCGCCGCCGTACGGATGTCCGGCGGGATCCAGCGGCCACGCGTAGGTCGCGATCCGGAGCGGTGTACCGAGCAGGCGGTCGAACGTGTCGAGCACCGACTCGCCCGTCGCGCGGTTGACGACGCCGAGCGCCAGGTTCGGGTTGATGCTGCAGTAGACGGTTTTCTCGCCGGGCGCCGAGTCCATGGGCACGCGCAACGTGTAGCGGTAGTAGTCGGGCTCCTCGCTCTGATCGAGCATCGAGTCTTCGTTGCCCGGCGCCTGCGGGTTGTTGTCATCGCAGAAGTAACCCGATGACATGCTCAGCAGGTTCTCCAGGGTCATCGCACGCTTGCGCGGATCGAGATCGGCCGGCAGCTCCTGCCCCGCATACATTACCTGGTACACCGGCGTCGACAGCGCGAGCGGCGCGCCCGCCTCCATCACGGCGCCGACCATGGTCGCGGTCAGGCTCTTTGCCGCCGAGCGCGTCTCGTGGAACTTGTCGCGGTGCTCGCCGTGGAAATATTCCTCCAGCACCAGCTTGCCGTGACGCGCGACGAGAATGCCTTCGACTTCCGGTGCATGCACGGTATCCATCGGCATGTCGAGCAGCACCTGGATGAACCGCTCGATGGCGGGACGATCGATGCCGACGTCCTCGAGCGTTGCGGTGGGCCAGGCATCATTGCGCGCCGGCGGCACCTGGTAGGCATAGCGTCCGGGATTCTTGCCGCGCGGGTAGAAGTAGCTGTCGTCCGTGTCGGGACGAAAATCATAGGTGCCGCCGCGTGAGTTGAATCCGATCGACAGGATCTTCTGCTCGGCGTCATAGGTGCCGCTCAGCAGCGTTTCCTCTTTCTTCGACCCGAGCCGGTGGCCGATGAGCCGGACGTCCGAGCCGGTGCGCTCGAGGCGATCCAGGTCGTAGAACACGCCGATGTTGCGCTCCGGATTGCGCAGGAAAGCGCCGATGGAGCCATCGGCGCGCTTCTGCAGCATGAGATAGAGCGTGAACTGGTCGTTGCGCGGCTCCACATCGCCGCGCCACAGGTCAAGGCCCGAACGCTCGAGCAGCAGCGGGCTCGCGTACTTCGACCCGTTGGTCAGTGAGTTCGGCGAGGTCCAGTGACCGGCGATGCGTCCATCGGGTCGCAGCTGTCCACGAAACGACCCTTGCTCATCGGATAGCTCGAACTGCAGTTCCTTGCCCGTGGCTCGCACCGGCCAGCGGCTTCCGTTGAAGTCCGCACTCCATCCGGCAGCTGTCTTTTGCAGCAGCAGCGGCCCGCGCGCATACGGTCCATACCAGCGTTGCGCCTTCCACAGGCCCACGAGCTCGTCGCTCGTGCCGGTCTCGGCACGCGCAACCGGAGTGCTCGCAATGAGTACGGCGAGAAGCAATGCGCACACAGCACTTGGTGATCTCATATGGCGGATCCGTTGGTCGGAGCGGATGACGAGTCGGCCGGCGTTGCGACCGGTTCGACGGGAATCGCGGGCACGGCCGGCACCGCAGGCACGGTCGGCACCGTGGGTGTGGTCGGCACCGTGGGTGTGGTCGGCACCGTGGGTACGGTCGGCACCGTGGGTGCGATCGGCACCTCGGGCACGACACGCCTCGCCGGCACTGGAGCGCTCGCTGGTGCCGGGGAAATCGCGGCGCCGGAGTGCATTGCGGGGACCGCACGCGGCGCGGACTCGGGCCGTGCGACTCCGCGCTCCACCGGCGGACCCGGGAGAGCTGCAACGTTCTCGGCCGGCGGGTCTACGCGTGCACTCGATGGCTGCACTCTCACATCGGCGAGTTGCGCATCGGCGGTCATGACCGCCGAGGTCGTTGCCAGCAGCACCGCGAAACCTGCCACCGACGCGCCCACACCGAGCATCGTCAGCGGACCCGGCGGCCGACGCGCCCGGCACGGATCGAGAATGGCCCGCACGCGCCGCTGCAGCGGGGAGCGGCGCGCCATGTTCAGCGCGAAGGTTGCGGGGCCCGCTCCGTGTACGCGTTGCGCGACCTCCAGCAGGAACTGAGCGTATTGCGACGGGGTTCCGCCGGCACGCAGCACCGCGTCGTCACAAGCCTGCTCCTGGAGCTTGCGCACCTGCGCAGCCGCGAACCAGACGAACGGGTTGTACCAATGCAGGGCGCACGCCAGTCGCGCGATCAGGTCCGTGAGCGAATCGCGGCGCTCAAGGTGCGCGAGCTCGTGCAGCAGCGCGTGACGGCGTTGCGCTTCGGGCCAGGCGTCACCCGTCGCAGGGAGCAACAGGATCGGGCGCAGGACCCCCCAGGTACACGGACTCTGCACGCGCGAGGATTCGAGCACGCGCACCGTGAGCTCGGCACCGCGCTCAGCCGCAATGCTCGCGAGCGTGGCGCGCCAGCGCGAGGAGCGCAGCGGGTGGGATCTTCGGGCCCAACGCCACAGACCGATGTGCGCAAGAGCGTAGTGCAGGAGCAGTACGGCCGTGCCGGTCGACCATGCGACCAGAATCGCGGGCCACCGGCTCGCGCCAGCAACGTCGAGCGCGGCGGCCGCATCCGGACCCAGTGGCGCGACATGCCACGGCACGGGAATTTCCAGGTACGAGGGCAGCGCCAGGACAGCGACCGGCAACAGGAGCGAGAGCGCCAGGCCGAACGACCAGAGGATGTGCCTGAAGGCGGCCGACCCCCGGGCCGCGAGAGCGCATACCAGACCGCTGCCCGCCATGAGGAGGCTGGTCTTCAACGCGAGCGCGAGAAAGGTCATGCCTGCGGGCATCAGCGCCCCTTGTTGCGTGCCGTTTCAATGAGCGCGCTCAGTTCGTCGAGTTCCGCTTCCGAGAGCTTGCCGCGCGAGGACCCGAGCAGAGCGGACACCGCCTGGGATGCCGAGCCGTCGAAGAACGTGTCGACGAGCTGCGTCAGCGCCCCGGCCCGTGCCTTGCGTCGCGAGACCGTGGGCGAATAGACGTAGCGCGGACCGTCCTCGCGATGCTGCAGGTGCTGCTTTTCGACCAGGATCCTGAGCAGCGCGCGAATCGCCGAGTAGCTCGGCGGGTCGGGCAGCTGTGCGCGGATCTCGGCCGCCGTGGCGCTGCCGAGGCGATAGACGATGTCCATGATCTGGCGTTCCCGGCGGCTCAGGTGCGGCTGTGTCATCGCTTGCCTGCTAAAAAACCAGCACTATGCTGGTAAATTAGCACAGCTGGAGGCGCGGTCAAGCCCGGACCGGCGGGTAGCCAGCCGCGCGTTGGCCCCTACCCGGGCCCGCGCGCTGCGGCGACAATCGCCGCCATGACGCGACTGCGCCCATGCCTCCTCTGCTGCGCCCTGCTCCTCGCCGGCCTCGCACGCGCCGCCGAACCCGGGGCCGCGACGCCGCGCAGCGTTGCGATCCTGGAGTTCGAGCTGATCGATGACATGCGCGAGTACGAGAGCGCCGAAGTGCTGGACGCGCAAAGCCGCCGCCTGGTCCAGATCAGCGATGCCCTGCGCCAGGAGCTCGCGCAGCGAGGGCTGTACCGTGTCGTCGATGACGGCCCGGCGCACGACCTCATTACCGGGTTCAAGGCGCGCCAGGAACTGCGCGAGTGCAACGGTTGCGAAGTCGAGATCGGCAAGGCGCTGGGCGCGGACGTCGTCATCATCGGCTGGGTGCAGAAGGTCAGCAACCTGATCCTCAACATCAACGTGCTGGCGCGGGATGTCGCCACCGGCGCGACCCTGTACGCGCGTTCCGTGGATCTGCGCAGCAATACCGACGCGTCATGGCTGCGTGGCATTCATTACATGGTCGATGGTATCGCCGAGGACAAGGACTACCTGCGCTGAGCGCGAACGCCGCTAGGGGCGTGCATTTGAAAGAACGACAACGCCGCTGCCATGGCATGGACACTGCATGGATAGAGGGAGTCAAAGCGCAAGGAGCACGACATGAACGCGTCAATCAAGGTACTGGTACTGGGCACGATCCTCGCCGGCGCGGCGGCATTCGCCGACGATCCGCCCGCCAACACGACCGACACGGCTGCAAAGGATCAGACGGCCGCGAAGGATCAAACGACCGCGCAGGATCAGGCGCCCGCGAAGGATGAGACGACAGCCAAGGATCAGACGGCCAACGCGTGGCCGGATTTCTCGGCGCTCGACAAGAACGGCGACGGTTTCATCAGCAAGGACGAAGCGAAAGCCCAGTCATTGCTGGCGTCCCGCTTCCAGGAGGTCGACCGGGACTCGGACGGCAAGCTGAGCGCAGCCGAGTACAACGGCGCGCGCAAGCACATGATGGCGCCGAACCCGTAACCCGCACGCCTTCGGAAAACGGGGAATCGCGCGGCGCCAGCCGGAACTGCGCCGCCGACTTCCCCGCGCCGTGATCCAAAAGGGGACTTCAGCTCTCGAACATCTTCTTGAGATTGCCGAGACCGCCCTGGTACACGCCCTGGATCAGCTTGGTCACGCCGGCATCGCTTTCCGCTTCGGGGGGATTGTCGGAAGGATTCTTGCGCATGAAATGACCTGACCAGGTCACTTCCGTCGTGCCGTCCTTGCCGGCCTTGAGCGAGATCGTCGACTCGTAGTTGTTGATGGGGAGCGGCGACTCGATGATCCGGTACTTGTAGGAGTGGTGCTTGTCGTTGAACGCGAGCAGCTCCTCGGTAAAGGTCGGGCCGTCCTTGATCGTGAGCGAGCGCACCGCGCCGGGTGTGTTGTTCTTGCCCTTGACGATCTCGTCCTTGGAAAAACCGGGATGCCACTTGTTCAGGCTGTCGAAATCCTTGACCGCGGCCCAGACCTTGGCGATGGGCGCCTTGATCTCGGCTTTCTCGCTGACCATGAGTGTCTTCGGCGGGTCGGCGAGCGCCACGGCGCATGCGAACACTGCGCCCACCAGCAACGACGCGAGACTCTTCTTCATGTGTGTTCCCCCTTTCAGATGTACCAGGCGATCCGGCGCGTCACTATACCGGAGTCGCGCCAGGACACCTGGAACATACTGGACGCATGACTGGCGCACCTGGGGAACCGTTGACACTGCAAGTGGGTGACAACCTGCAGGTGTCCGGCCTGTTACAGGGGCCTGCGCAGCCTCGCAGCTGCTATGTGCTGGCGCACGGCGCGGGCGCGGGCATGCGCCATCCCTTCATGGCTGCCGTCGCCGCCGACCTCGATGCGCTCGGCATCGCGACCCTGCGCTACCAGTTTCCCTACATGGAGCAACGCTCGAAGCGGCCGGATCCGCCGGCGCGTTGTCACGCGACGGTGCGCGCTGCGGTTACGGAAGCCGCCCGGCTGCTGCCGGGTGTGCCGCTGTTCGCCGGCGGCAAATCGTTTGGCGGGCGAATGACGTCGCAGGCCCAGGCACTCTCGCCCCTGCCCGGCGTGCACGGCCTGGCATTCCTCGGCTTTCCGCTTCATCCACCCGGCAAGCCGTCCGTTGAGCGTGGCGAGCATCTGCTCGACGTGCACATCCCGATGCTGTTCCTGCAGGGCGCGCGCGATGAGTTCGCGAGCCTCGATCTGTTGCAGGCGCTCCTCGTGCGTCTCGGCGAGCGCGCCACGTTGCGGCTCAGCGCCGATGCCGATCACTCGTTTCACGTGCCGGCGCGTAGTGGAAGGTCGGATGCCCAGGTTCGAAGCGAGCTGCTGCGGGAGCTCGCAGCGTGGATGGAAGCGAACCGCCCCGGGTAACGGTTCGCACTCTCGTCAATTCCTGCCTTGCAGGTCGCGATTCGACTTCAGGTACTCGATGATCTTCTGCCGCACGGCGGGATCGGCGATGCCCGCATAGGGCTTCATGTTGTTCGAGATCACCTGGTCCGGGTTTTCGATGAAGCGGTCGAGGGTGGTCTCGTTCCAGGTGATGCCCGCTGTGCGTGCGCCGTAAATCCCGTAGAGGGAAGGCCCGACGCGAACGTCGCCGGGCTTCACCGAGTGACAAGTGCGGCAATAGTTGTCGAAAGCGGTGCGGCCGTCGCCGGCCGCTGCCGCCCCCTGCACAATCGCGGCGACGAACGAGCGGGGAACCGCGGCGAAGTTGAGCATCCGCGAGATCCGCTCGCCTTGCATTTCGACCAGCGCCAACTGGCGGTGTGGCGCCGCGTCGTTCGCTTCTGCGGGCGCATCGTATTGGACGAACACCGTGTTGGGATCGTTGGTCGGAAAGATCCAGAAGTTGGATACGCGTGATCCGGGCCTGGCCGCCGGGGTGTTCGCGGCGCACGCCGCGATCAGGGAGCTGGCATCCATGCTGAGGTAGGTCCCCGGGTCGTCGAGCGCGTACTCGACGCGCACCTCACCCGTGGTGACATCGCTCAGTCCCCGCACATCGCGGGCCGCGCACGCGGCGACAAAATGATCGATCGCACGCTCGGCACTGGAGATCAGGCGAGCCGAGTTCTGCGCGGCAGTGGTGCTCGGGACGCGAGCCTTGTCGTCCGCCGGCCTTGCGGCGACGGCCGCGAGCAGGAGCGCGGTGCCCACGATCGGGATCAGCAGGTGGCTTTTCATGGCGAAATCCTCCGGTTGTAGTGGCTGAAAGCTGCGATGCAGCAGCGCTGCCCGGGCCTTCATGACTACAAGAACGTAAAGCGCGGGGAAATCAGCTCACTCGGCTGCGCAAGCCCGCGGGGCATGGCCCGATGCGCCTTACGGGCGGCGGTGCTATAAGCCCACGTCCGTGGCCGCGCTTGGCGTGGGCGCCGGCCGGACCCGAGGTCGAGCGCACAAGGTCAACGGGGGAGAAAAACAATGGCCACTCAGAGAGCCCAGCTCACCATCACGATCAGGGGCAAGACCGCGACGTTCCCGACGGACGTCACCGTCGAAGCCGATGGCCGCATCCGCTTCGTCGTGCCCAGCGGGCGGATCGTTCCGGGCACCGACGCCACCATCAAGCTCACGCTCAACGGCAAGGACATTCCCGTCACGGGCGCGTCCCGCTTCAATCCCGGCCAGGAAGTCACCGTCTCAGCGTCCGGCGCCGTTGTCGGATAGCGCGCGCACGCGTGCCAGCTGCGCCTGGGTGTTGCGCGCCTGGCGCACCACGGCACTGGTCCTGCCTTGCGTGGCGATGACGATCGGGAAGCTGTCGCGCAGCAGCGCTTGCGCTTCGGCGTACTGGTGGAGTTCGACCAGCGCACTGGCGAGCGAGGTGCGTGTGATCGCCAGCATCGGGCTGTCGGCGGGCATCGTCGCCGTGGCGATCGCGGTCGCGTGGCGTAGCAGCGGCACCGCTTCGCCTGCGCGTCCTTCATCGACGAGCACACGGCCGAGACCGGCGAGAGCCGGTGCAAACGAGGTGTGCTCGGGCGGCAGCGCCTTGGTGTAGGTCTCGAGCGCAGCGCGGAATTGTTCCTCCGCCTCGCCCAGCCGGCCGGCATCGTGCAGCAGAATCGCGAGGTTCGCCTGGCTGGTGCCGACGTTGGCGTGCGATGGACCGCGCACGCGGATGTTGAGGTCGAGCACCTCGCGCAGCACCTTCTCGGCTTGCACCACGTCGCCCTTGCGGCGCAGGAACCGTCCGTAGTTCGACAGCGCATCGATGGTGTACGGATGCTCCGGCCCCAGCACGCGCCGGAGTTGCTCGTTGGACTTCACGAACAAAGGCTCCGCCTCTGCGAACTTGCCCTGCATCTGCAGCACGTACGCGAGGTTGTGCGTTTCCATGATGACGCGCGGGTAATCCTCGCCGTATGCCGCCCGATCGACCTCGAGCGCCGCGTGGAGCATTTGCGTCGCCTCGTCGTAGTGGCCGACGAATGCCAGGAGCGAGGACAGCTCGTTCATCACTTGTGCGGCTTCGGGCGTCGATAGCAGGCCGCGCCGCGAATAGAGTGCAAGACTCTCGCGAAAGTACTGTTCGGCCTCCTTCTGCGCGCCGCGCTCGAAGGCCACCCGCCCAAGGTCGGTGAGGCTTTCCGCCACTTCGGTGGCATCCGGTCCGAGCAGCTCGCGGCGCATCTGCAGTGCTTCCTGCAGGCGACTCTGCGCCGGCTCGAGCTTGCCCTGCGCCATCAGCGCGTTGCCGATCTCATTGAGCAGCGCCGCCACCTCGGGATGCCTCGGGCCGTGAATCTCGGTCTGGCGCGCCAGCGCCTGCTCGAGCAGCGGTTCGGCCTGCGCGCCCAGCTCGAGGCGGTTGTAGACGCGGCCGATCGTGCCCATCAGCGCCGTGCGGGTATCGGGCTCGGCCGCGAAACGGGATTCGACCTGCCGCGTCGCGGCGTCGAGCAGTTCGCGCGCGGTGACTTCATTGCCGCGCGCCTTGTAGGGATCCGAGAGCTCGAACACATCAACCAGGAATGAAGACACCTGCTCGGCGCGGGCGCGTTCGCGTTCAACGCGCTTCACCTGGATCGACATGGCGATGGCGAAGCCCGCGAGCAGCAGCGCCACCGCGCAGGTCACGCTCACGCCGACCTTGTGCCGCGCAATGAATTTCCCGCTCCGGTAACTCCAGGTATCGCGCACCGCGAGCACGGGATGTCCGGCGAGATAGCGCCCGATGTCGGACGACAGCTGCTCCGCGTTCGTGTAGCGGCGCTCCGGTTCGACTCGCAGGGCCTTCGCAACAATCGTGCTGAGATCACCGGCGAGTGCACGCCTGAGCTTCTGCGGTGTCGAGCGCCGGTACCCGGCGAGCGTGCCGGCGTCCTCGCCCGCAGTTGCGCGCAGGAGCGATGGGGCTTCGGTGTTGAGCACGTCGCGTTCCAGCTCGCGCATGGACATCTGCTGGCGTTGGTGCGGGCGGCGACCCGACAGCAGCACATACAACAGGACTCCAAGCGAATAGACGTCGGTCGCGGTCGTGACCGGTTGACCCAGGATCTGCTCAGGCGCGGCGTAGTCGGGCGTCAACGCGCGCCCGCTGAGGCGCGTCAGCTCGGTCTCCTCGCCGGGCCTCTCGGCCTCCACCAGCTTGGCGATGCCGAAATCGAGCAGCTTGATCTCGCCCTGCGCGCTCACGAGGATGTTGGGCGGCTTCAGGTCGCGGTGAATCACCAGGTGGGTGTGCGCATGCGCCACCGCGGCGCAGACCTGCTGAAAGAGCTGCAACCGCGCGCCGACGTCGAGGTTCTGCTCATCACACCACTCATCGATCGGCCGGCCCTCGACGTACTCCAGTACGAAGTACAGGACACCGAGCGCGCTCGCGCCCGCATCGAGCAGTCGTGCGATATGCGGATGCGAGAGCTGTCCGAGGATCCGGCCCTCGCGCACGAAGCGCTCGCGGGCCGCGGACTGCGCCACGTGTGCGTGCAACACCTTCAGGGCGACGGTGCCCTCGAACCGGCCATCGATGCGGCGCGCCAGCCAGACATCGCCCATGCCGCCGACGCCGAGCTGCCGTTCGAGCTGGTACGCACCGAAGCGTGCGCCCGCCTCGAGCGGCATCGCGGCGCTGAGCCCCGCATCCTTGGCGGCATCACCCGCGAGAAACTCGCACGCTTGCGCAGCCCGATCCGCGCTGAGCAGCGTCAGCACGTGCGGATAGAGGTCGGGACGTGCCGCGGCGAGCCCCTTCAGTTCCTGCTCACGGTTCGGGGTTGGCAGTGCGAGCAGCCGCTCGAAGTACGCGAGCGCCTCGCGCCAGAGCTCCGCCGACGGTTGCGCGGCATCCACGGTCAGTCCGTCCCGGAGCGCAGCAACTTGTAGAGAAATGCGCGCGCCTTCTGCCAGTCGCGCTTCACCGTGGCGACCGAGATCTCGAGTACAGCCGCGATCTCCTCGAGCGAGAGACCACTGAAGTAACGCATCTCGACGACCTGGTGCGCGCGCGCGTCGATGACCGCCAGCTGCCGGAGCGCCTCATCGAGTGCTGCGACATCGGGCGGAGGCAGCTCGATCTCCGGCTCGTTGCTGGTGAGGGTGAGATGGATCTCAGCGCCGCCGCGCTTCTGTGCGCCGCGCCGGCGCACGTAGTCAATGATCACGCTGCGCATGACACCGGCCGCGTAGGCGTAGAACATGCGACGGTTCTCGCCCGGCACCTCGGGCTGACGGACCATGCAGAGGTAGGCTTCGTGCACCAGGCTTGCGGCGTTCAAGTGGGTAAGCGGCGCTTCGCGCGCCAGCTTCGCGCGAGCCAGGCGATTCAATTCGCCGTACACGCTCGCAAACAGTTCCTGGTTCGCTTGAACGTCGCCCTGGTGCGCGCGTTCGAGCAGGACGGTAACGTCGCCCAAGCCCTCTCCCCATCGCTCGTCAAGGCGACGGAGAGCCTACCGCCTCCCGTCGCCGCTGTCCGCTGCGGCCCGGGTCCGGGGTGACGCCAGCCGTCTCGGAGTCCTACGGGGTCCCGGGCGCTCAGGAAAGCGGCGGGCCCAGGGCGTTGCGGCGCGCCATACCACACCACCATCGCATGATGCGAGTGCGTTCGTGGGACCTGCCTCTTGGCGCCTATTCAGACTGCGGGCGGCGCTCCCGTTCCCTCTAGTAACTCCCGCAGATAGAACCGACCCATCGGGCCGTTGTAGCATTGCACCGCCGGTCGCACTTTTGGTCCCCCAAGGGAGAATCAACATGAAAGTTTACGGAAGGTTAGTCCTACTGGCGCTCGCCGCGCTGCCCGTTGCAGCGATGGCCGCCGAAGGGGAAGGAGAACAGCTGAGTTGCATCAAGGATGTCGCCTTCAGCCACGAGTTCCTGGACCGCTATCCAAACGCGGCGCCAGCGTGCCGGGAAGTGAAGATGCAGGACGGCGAGAAGTGGGTGAAGTTCGAATCCAAGGTCACCAAGGTCCAGAAGGACAACGTGACGCTGGACTTCCTGAACGTGCGCGGCGATACGCTCGCCACGGTAACCGTCAAGCCGCAGCCCAACGCGCGCGTGACGATCGAGGGAAAGAAGAAGAAATACTCATCCTTGCGTCCCGGCGACAAGCTGGGCTTCTGGATGCCGGAAAAGCGCTTTGGGTTCTATTCGGAGCCCGGTGCAGCGAAAGTCAATCAGCTCACGATCGTTGACAAGAAATAACCGATAGCTTTGTTCGCTCGATCCCGGCGCGAAGGCACCTGCCTTCGCGCCGGTTGTTTGAATGTCGAGTCCCCTTGAATCCCCGCGCGCTCGTCCGGGCGCCCGTTTCTCGAGACGCGAAGTCCTGCTGGGTGGCGGTTGCCTGTGTTGCTTTGCAGGCCTCGCAGTCCGCGCCGCTGCGCCGCTCGCACTGCGCGAGGTTGCGCCGGGCATCCATATTCGCGCCGGCGTGGATGAAGAGGCCACGGCGCAGAACGCCGGCGCGATCGCCAACGTCGGTTGCATCGTGGGCAGCGACAGCGTCGCGGTCGTCGATCCGGGCGGAAGCCTGGTGGACGGCGAGCAACTGCGCACGGCGATTCGCCAGGTCACGAAGCTTCCCATCCGTCATGTGATCCTGTCTCACGTGCACCCGGATCACATCTTCGGCGCCGGTGCATTTCTCGCCGATCAGCCGAAATTCGTCGGACATGCCCGCCTGCCCTACGCGCTCGGCCAGCGCGGCGAGTACTACCGCGCCCGGCTCGAGAAGGTGCTCGGCAAGGAGGCCGCGGGATCCGTCGTGATGCCGACGATGCTGGTCGGTGAATATGCGCAGATTGACCTGGGAAACCGCGCGCTCACGCTGACGGCTCACGCAACGGCGCACAGCGACTGCGATCTCAGCGTCTTCGATCGGCAGACGCGCACGCTCCTCCCGGCAGACCTGCTGTTCGTGCGCCGCGTGCCGTCACTCGACGGCAGCATTCTCGGCTGGCAGAAAGCGCTCGCGACTCTCAAGGCACTGAATGCGGAGCGCGCGGTACCGGGCCATGGACCGGCGAGCGTCGCCTGGCCCTCGGGCGCGGCGGACCTCGAGCGCTACCTCGACGTGCTGCTACGCGAAACGCGTGCGGCGATCGCCAAGGGGATGGATATTGGTGCCGCGACGCAGAGCGTCGCGCAGTCCGAGCGCGGGCGTTGGACGCTCTTCGAGGAGTATCACGGGCACAACGTCACCAAGGCCTTCAAGGAGCTCGAGTGGGAATAGGACTCCTGCGCAAGGCTCGCAGCGTCCCGGCAACGTCACTTGGCGTATGCTGCGCATACGATCCTGGGGTCCTGACGATGACGACTCGCAAAGCTTCGATACTGGCGACGGCGTTCTGCGCACTGGTTTCACTGGCCGCGATCTCGCGCGCGCAGACCACGGACGCCGAGGACGCCGCCGCGCGCGCCGAGCGTTGGAAGGCGCTGCAGGAAGCCATCTTCGGCGATCGAAAGGTGCAGGACGGGAGCGGCGTGATCGAGCTCGACGTGCCGCCGCGCGCGCTCGATGCCGCGCTGGTCCCGGTCAGCCTGCAGCTCGCAGGCAAGAAGCCGATCAAGGGCGTGTACCTGGTCATCGACAACAATCCCTCGCCGCTCTCGGCGCATTTCGTCTTCGGGCCGCGCGCTGATCCGCGGGTTCTCCAGGTGCGCGTGCGCGTGGACGAGTACACGCTCATGCACGCGGTTGCCGAGGGCCAGGACGGCAAGCTCTATCTCGCCGAGAAGTTCGTGAAGGCTGCGGGCGGATGCTCGGCGCCCGCCGGATTCTCCGAAGAGCAGGCGCTGCAGGAGATGGGCCGCATGAAGCTGCGGCTCATCGGCGACTTCGCCGCGGGCAAGCCGTTGCAGGCGCAACTGATGATCCGCCATCCGAACTTCAACGGCATGCAGATGAACCAGATCACCCGCTTCTACACGCCGGCGCGCTTCATCCGCAGCACCGAGGTCACCTACGACGGCAGTCGCATCTTTCACCTGGACTCCGACATCTCGATGAGCACCGACCCGGTGATCGTGTTCGGCTTCGTGCCGCCGGCGAGGGGCACCCTGAAAGTCGCGATTCAGGACAGCGATGATGCGACCTTCGCCCACAGCTTCGACGTGCCGCAGCCGCCCGGCTGATCGCAGGCATGTCAGCCAACCGGGATTTGCCGCGCGCCGGCGCCCTGATCTTGATCCTGCTCGGCGTGTCCGGCTTGGCCGCCGAGCCCCCCTCCAGCGCCGCCCCGGCTGACGAACCCGCGGATTTCTGGACCGGGCCGATCAACGGCCCCGTTCCCGCGACGGTCTCCGGCGGCGCGGTGATCCATGCGCAGGAACTGAGTGAGCTGTTGAAGCAAGGCGGCGTGGTGCTCGTCGATGTGTCGAACCTGCCGCACCGGCCGGAGAATCTTGCGCCGGGCGCACCCTGGCTACCCGTGCCACACCGCGTCATCCCGGGGAGTGTCTGGGTCCCGGGGGCCGGAATCGGGGCGATTGCACCCGACATCGATGTGTACTTCCGCGACCAGCTCGCGCAGGCGACGCGCAACGATCCCGATCATCCCATCGTCATCTATTGCCATGAGCGCTGCTGGCTCAGCTGGAATGGCGCGAAGCGCGCGGTTCGCTACGGCTACCGTAACGTGCACTGGTTTCCAGAGGGCATCGAAGGCTGGCGTGCCGCAGGACTCGACACGGTAATCGCCGAGCCCAGCACGCCAAGTTCGGGCACGCCGACTCCCTGACGGGCTGGATCCTTCACTCCGTCAGACGCGCAATCGAAGCAACGTCAGCGGAGGACTACTCGCTTCAAATTCCGGCGTCGTGGCATATCGCTTGCACCTTCTCAGCTGTACGCGCCGCGTGTGCAGCGCGCAGGAGCCACTGCCATGACCGTTGGTACCTTGTTGCTGATCATCCTCATTCTGCTTCTGCTGGGTGCGCTGCCCAGCTGGCCATACAGCACCGGCTGGGGCTACTACCCAAGCGGGTTCCTTGGAATCCTGCTGGTCCTCCTGGTGGTGTTGATGGCGATGGGCCGCGTGTAGCTGACGCAAGAGCGAAACAGGCGGTGTCCCGCGCCACCGCCCGTTCACCCTGGGAGCGCGTTGCGGCGTCCCAAGCTCGGCCTCACCCGTGCCGCGTATCGCGATACTTCAGCGCGCCCTCGGCTTCGACGTAAGCATCGGTCACCGCCTGGAAGCGGTCGCGTTCCTCGCGGCTGCGGCCGCGATCGTCGTAGTATTCCCGCAGATGATGGTAATGCTCGGCCACGCGATCGAACTCGCCGTTCAACTCTTCGCGTGATTCGCCGCGCTCCACGGCACGATGGAAGTCATCCGCCGCATTCGCGAGCGCCTCCGCATCGCGCACCGTGTGATCGTCGCTGCGGTAGTCGTGATCACGAGCGTCACGATCGTCGCGATAGCTGTAGTCCGCGTCGTGACGCACTTCGTCGTAGAAGTGCTGCGCGCGGCTGTCGAGGTTGTCCGCCGCGCTGCCGAGGCTCCCGGCGCCGTTGGTCATCACACACCCCGACGTTGCCATCAACAGCGTCATGAACATCGCTGACATTCTCATCGACACACCTCCATGTGCTGCGCAACGCATTCCGTCGCCCGGATTTTGTCGCTTGATAGTTGAGAACCGCGCGCATAGCGATAGTTCCGGGTGGCACGGCAGTGTGGCACTCGGACGATTCCTACACGCTGACAGTGGTGTGCGGTTCGCTCAGCGCAGTGATTTGAAGAACACCGTCGTCGCGCACAGCGTGCCATCCGGCCACAGCGCGTAATCCGGAATCACGCCGCAACGCTGCCATCCCTCGCGCGCGTAGAGACGTTCCGCTTCGCCACCTTCAACCGTATCCAGCACCAGCAAGGTCCTGCCGGCAGCGAGTGCAAGCTGTTCCGCCGCGCGCAGCAACTGTGCGCCGACACCGCGCCGGCGTGCCCGGCGATGCACCAGCATCTTCGCGACATCGCCACGATGCGGCTGATTCTCGGGCTGAGCCCAGATCACCTGCACGGTCCCGATGATGGTTCCTGCGTCGAGGGCCACCAGCACCAGCCGTTCGCCGCGCTCCAGGCTCGCGGCGACGTTGCGCCAGAAAGTTTCCGCCTTGGCTTGCGTCATCGGCGGCATGAAGCTCACCGATGCGCCGCCCGCCACGCAATCGATCAGGACCTCGCTCAATTCCCGGATCTCGCGCTCGCTGAAGGCGTGTAGCGAGCGGACCTCGATGTCGTGCGTCACTGCGACTCCTCGACGCGCGCATCCTGGGTGAAACCGAGGGCTCTATGCTGCGCGCGTGCCTGCGACGATAACGAACTCGCCCGGCACCCGGTAGCCCTGCCCGACTCGCCAGGGATTGATCGCTTCCGCGTAGTGCCGCCGGACCCGCGCGCGGATCTCTCCATCAAAACGCGACCAGGCGAGCGCGACGGGTCCGCCTACGAACGCGGCATCGCACGCCTCCTCTATATCCGCGTAGTCCAGCGTCGTCTGGATGCGGTGCTGCTCGATGTTGCCGAGCTGAGCCTCGACGCACAGCCGTGCGAGGTTGTCTTGCTGGCCGAGCTGGAAGAACAGCGGGCACACATCGCTCTGCACCTGCGCTTCGACGATCGGGAAGACCGGCGACCAACCGCACTTTGCGCGCTCGCCCCACACGGCGAACACAACTCGCCCACCGGGGCGCACGACACGCTGCATCTCGCGAATCGCCAGCAATGGATCTGGCACATACATCAGGCCGAGGGCGCACAGGGCAACATCGAAGCTCGCATCGGGAAGCGCGAGGTTCTCGGCACCCATGCGCGCGAAAATCACATTCGAGAATCCCTGTGCAGCGGCGCGCAGCCGGGCCGTCTCGATCATCTGCTCGGAGATGTCGACGCCGACGACGTGCCCCGAAGGTCCCACTGCCAATGCAGCACCGCGCGTCACCAGCCCGGTGCCGCAGGCGATATCCACGACACGTTGGCCCGATTTCAATCGCGCCGAGTCCAGGAGCTTTGCCTGCGCAATCGCAAGCTGCTCCTGCCACAACGGCTCATAGTCCTCGGCCGCGCGATCCCATCCATAGCGCTGAATGCGCCGTTGCAGCCTTGCCTCCATGATCAGGGCGTGACGATGATTTCGAGGTACTCGCTCGGAACCACGAGCGAGCGCGGCCCGCCACGGTTCGAGCTCTCGATCAATGTGGTCAGGTCGCGCTCGAGCGCCGCGGCCTGGTCGGCCGGCAGTGTGGCGAACGCCTTGTGCAGCGGCCCGTACCACGCGCGAAACACCTCGATGAAGTGCGCCGCCGAGCGGTAACGGAAATTGAACAGGCGCGGTGTGGCAACGATGTTCGCACGCGCGCCGAAAAGTGCGCGCAGGTGTGCCACATCGCCCCACAGGGCCGGAGACTGCAGCCCCGCCGGCGGCGGGAGATGACGTCCGAGCGTCTTGAACAGCTGGCCGATGAAACCCGCGGGCGTCCAGTTCGCGAGCCCGATGCGGCCGCCCGGGCGGCACACCCGCGCCATTTCGAGAGCCGCCGTGGAGTGGTCGGGGGCGAACATCACGCCGAACGTCGACAGCACTGCATCGACGCTCGCGTCTGCAAACGGCAAGGCTTCAGCATCCGCAAAGCGGAAATCCACTTCGAGATGCTCGGCGCGCGCACGCTCGGCCCCGCGATCGAGCAGCGCGGTGACATAGTCGGTGGAGACCACCTTGCAACCGCGCCGCGCCGCCGCCAGCGTCGCATTGCCGTTACCGGCCGCGACGTCGAGCACGTGCTCGTCGTAGCGCAGGTCGCAGGCCTCGGCGAGCAGTTCACCGACGAGCTGCAAGGTCGTACCGATGACGGCGTAGTCGCCGCTCGCCCAGGTCGTCTGCTGGCGACTCTTGATGGCCGTGAGATCGATAGCCGCATTCATGATGAAAGCCTCCGGTGGTTGGGGAAGGTGCGCACGTATTGAATGCTGGCGGGCGCCAGCGAATCCTGCCCTGGCGTCGCCGCTCCTTGTCCGGTCGTCTTTGCCGCGCGACTCATTGGCGCGGCGTCCGGGATTACTGCTCGATCGTCCGGCGAAGGGTTGCCGAACCCGCGTGCCACTTGGCCCGATCAGCCGATGCGCCCACAATCCCCGCCCTCAGGGAAACCCGGCAATAACGACATGAGCACCCAAGCCCTCGCAGCAGCCCTGCAGCGTGTGCAGAAGGTCCTGCAGCGCCGTCCCGACATGGCCGTGCATGACGATTCACCCGCGATCGCGCGCTGGCAGGCCGGCACTCGCGTGGTGTCGCGCAATCCGAACGGCACGGAAGTAGCGACCGACATGCCCACCGAAGTCGGCGGCAGCGGTGACCAGGTGACGCCCGGATGGTTGCTGCGTGCCGGCCTGGCCGCATGCGCCGCCACGCGCATCGCGATGGCCGCAGCCGCAGAAGGAGTCGAGCTCTCTTCCCTGCAGGTCGAAGCGACCAGCCGCTCGGACACGCGAGGATTGCTCGGCATGCCGGATGCGCAGGGCAAGCCGGTGGATGCGGGTCCTTTGGACGTGGAGCTCAGTGTCAGGATCTCGGCGCCGTCGATTCCGGCCGGGCGCTTGCGCGCGATGGTGGAGGAAGCCTGCCGCTGCTCGCCCGTGCCGGCGGCGCTGCGCAGCGGCGTCCCTCTCGCTCTGCATATCGATGTGGAGACCCCCTGATGGATGCGCTCTCGCAAACTCTGCGCGTCGTGCGCCTGGTGGGCGCGATCTTCATCCAGGGGCGCTTCACCGCGCCGTGGTGCTACCAGTCGCCGCGTGCGGATTCCCTGGTGCCGGTGCTCGAGCCCGGCGCGGAACGCGTGGTCATCTTTCACCTGATCACCGAGGGTGAGTGCTTCGTCGAGATCGAGGGCGAGGAGCCGGTTCGCCTGATGGCCGGCGATGTGGTCGTATTCCCACAGGGTCACGCGCATCGCATGACCTCGCAGCTCGGGCTGACACCGGTGAAGGGCACGCGCCTGGAGGAAGTGCTGGCGCGCAAGGCCCGGCACGTGGTCTACGGAGGCGGCGGACCGACCACGCGCATCGTCTGCGGTTACCTCGCCTGCGACGCACGCCTGGCGAGGCTGTTGTTCGCCGGACTGCCCTCGATCGTGCGCGTCAACGTGCGTGGCTCGAATGCCGGTGCGTGGCTGGAAGCGTCGGTGCGCTACGCGCTTGGCGAACTGCGCTCGACCCGACCCGGCGGTGCCGGCGTGCTCTCGAAGCTCGCCGAGGTGCTCTTCATCGAGGTGCTGCGCCTGTACATGAGCGGGCAGAGCGCGGGCCGCACCGGCTGGCTCGCGGGGGTGCACGATCGAATCGTCGGTGGCGCGTTGAACGCTCTGCACAAGCGCCCGGCGTATCACTGGACGCTGGACGTGTTGGCGCGCGAAGCCGGCACCTCGCGCTCGGTGCTCGCCGAACGATTCCAGCTGCTGGTCGGCAGCTCGCCGATCCAGTACCTCACACAGTGGCGCATGATGCTCGCGGCCAATCTCCTGTCACGCAGCAACGCGCCCCTGGCACGGATCGCCGAAGACGTCGGCTATCAAACGGACACCGCCTTCAGCCGCGCATTCCGCCGCGAGTACGGTGCCCCACCGGCCGCGTGGCGTCGCAGCCATGCGGCGCGCGCCGAGGCAATTGCCGCCGCGCGTTGACACTACTGTTCACGCTATTCCAGGAGGAAACCGCACATGACCTCGCGAGCTGTCTTTTTTTGTCTGGGCCTGATCTTCGCAAGCGCGACCCTTGCGGATGAGACCTGCAACTCACCGTACATGTCCGGCCTCATCAAGGGCCAGGAATCGTACGTTCACGTGTGGACGCTCGGCGTCGAGGGCCTCGGCGACGGCTACGACAAGCTGGTCACGATCGATGCCGACCCGAAGTCGAAGAGCTACGGCAAGGTGATCAACAGCGTTTCGGTCGGCGCGCGCGGCGAAGCGCACCACATGGGATTCACCGACGATCGCAAGTACCTGTGGGCCGGTGGCCTCGACGACAGCATCATCTACGTGTTCGATGTCGGCACGAATCCGGCAAAACCCAAACTCGTGCGCACCATCTCCGATCTCACGCAGCAGACCGGCTACGTCGGACCGCACACGTTCTATGCCCTGCCCGGCCGCATGCTGATCGGCAACCTGTCGAACTCGAAGGACAAGGGCGGCGTGACGGGCCTCGCGCAGTACAACAACAAGGGCCAGTACGTCGCGAAGTTCGATCTCCCCGTGGCCCAGATCGGCGGCGTGCAGGGTGACGGCTACGGCTACGACATCGCCATCAACCCGGCGAAGAACGCGCTGCTCACTTCGAGCTTCACCGGCTGGCAGAACTACATGCGCGATCTCGGCGAGGTGGTCGCCGACAAGCAAGCCATGCAGCGCTTCGGCGGCACGATGGTGATGTGGGATTTGAAAGCGATGAAGCCGACGAGGATCCTCCAGGTCCCGGGCGCGCCGCTCGAGATCCGCTGGTCACTCAACCCGGGCGACAACTGGGCGATCACGGCGTCCGCGCTGACCTCCAAGCTCTGGCTGATCAAGCAGGATGCAGCGGGTACGTGGCAGGCGAAGGAAGTCGCGACGATCGGCGATCCCGCGAAGATCCCGCTGCCGGTCGACATCTCGATCAGCGCCAACGGCAAGGGATTGTGGGTCAACACGTTCATGGACGGCACGACGCACTATTTCGACCTCTCGAACCCCGAGCAGCCGAAAGAAACCTACTCCAAGCACACCGGCAAACAGGTCAACATGATCTCGCAGAGCTGGGACGGGAAGCGGGTGTACATCGCGTCGAGCCTGCTGTCGAAGTGGGACAAGAAGGGCGCCGACAACGAGCAGTTCCTGCGCGCGTTCAACTGGGACGGCAAGGAGCTCGCGCCCGCGTTCGAGGTCGACTTCAACAAGGAGAAGCTCGGCCGCCCGCATCACATGAAGTTCACCGCCCGGTCCGGTGCGCAGGCCGCGCTCGACGGCAACACGGTGGCGCTGCGTTGATCCGCTGGCGTCGCATCCGTTGGAATCCGTTGTGGGTCGCGGCGGTGCTGGTCGCCGCGACCTCGACGTCGACGGCCGGTGTCGACCCGGTTGGCGCGACCGCGCCGCGCATGGAGTTCCTGCCGCCCGCACCCGGCAGCTACCAGCTGCAGCACATCCAGCAGAGTCCGGACGGCACGTTGTTCGACTCGCACGCCCAGCCGATCAGGCTTGCTGCGCACACGACGGGCAAGATCACGCTGCTCACCTTCTTTTATACGTACTGCATGGACCCGTGGGGCTGCCCGTTTGCCCACGAAACGCTGAGCACACTGCGCCAGCAACTCCTGGCGGAGCCGAAACTCGCGGCGCGCGTGCGCTTCGTCAGCGTGAGCTTCGACCCGACGAACGACACACCTGCGGCACTCGCGCGCTACGGGAGTGAGTTCGCCGAAAGTGAGCGCTTCGAGTGGGATTTCCTCACCGCGCGCTCAGTGCCCGAGCTACTGCCGGTGCTGGAGGGGTTCGGGCAGGACGTCAGCGTGCAGCTCGATGCCAGCGGGCACCCGACGCGCACGATGCATCACATGCTCAAGATGTTCCTGATCGATCGCGACGGCGTGGTGCGCGAGATCTACTCGCTCGCCTACCTGCAGCCGCAGGTGATGCTCAACGACATCAAGACCCTGGCGCTCGAGGAGCGGGAGAGCCTCGCCGCGGAGCATTGAGCATCGCTGCCGCAACTCGCTTGCGGCACGAGGTGGCGTTAGCCTTGGCGGCGACTGGATCCGCGCGAGGCCGCCCACATGAACCTGCACAAGCTTCTCGTCGTTCTCAGCGTTGCCAACCTGGCGCTGCTGCTGTTCCTGCTCACTCGAACCGAGGCCTCGGCAGCCGGTGACATCGTCCCGGTGCTGCGCGGCCACGGGCTCGAAATCGTCGATCAGCGCGGTCGCGTGCGCGCCAGCATTTCAGTGCTGCCCGCAGACAACGCGGTGCGCATGCCCGACGGCACGACGGGATACCCGGAGACCGTGTTGCTGCGCCTGATCACCTCCGAAGGTCGTCCCAACGTGAAGCTCGCGACGATGGAGAGTGGATCCGGCCTGCTGCTCGCGACTCGATCGGACCTGAGCTATGCGCAGCTCCTCTCGGATGGCAGCAGCCCGCTGCTGCGTTTGAAGGACCATAGTCGCGAGCAGGTCTTCAAGCCATAGAGACTCGGCACTGTTCTCTCCTCCCGCTGTCCATGCCTTGAGGATCGCACGTACCTTAATGTCGGAAATGGCGCCGCCACGCGAAATGGCCGAAGATATCGCGGCAATCATCACCTGACGAATGCGGCGCCGGAGAACAGTCGTGGACATGCCAAGCAAGTCGAAAGGGTTTCCGCTGCCGAGTACGTTGCGTGTGGTTGCAGGGACGGAGCGCGCGCAAGCGGCCTATCCCTATTACATGCAATTCACCCCGGAAGACGATCAGCGCTTCTGGTTTTACAACTCGATGCACTTCCCCGAGCCGATGTCGGCGTTCGACATGGTCACCGCGGAAGCGGCCTACTGCGCCCTCGGCTCCGCCAGCACCCGGGTGCACAGCATTCCGACCACCAAGGGCATCGACTACCGCATCCTCAACGGGCGTGTGTACATCGGCGGCAACCCGGTGACGGATCCCGCGGAGATCGAGCGGCGGACGGCGGAGTTCCAGGCGCGCGCGTTCTACTACTTCGAAAACTGGGAGCGTCTTTACGCGCAGTGGCGCGAGAAGATGCTGAAGCTCATCAAGGACGCGCAGGCCTTCCCGAAGCTCGAGTTGCCGGAGTTCGAACCGCTCGAACACGTTCATGCCGGGCGCGGCATCGCCTCCAATCACTACCTCCTCGACATCTACCAGAAGACGCTCGAGGGGTATTTCCGCATGTGGCATCACCACTTCGAATTCCTGCTGCTCGGCTATGGCGCCTACATGACGCTGTTCGGCTTCTGCAAGCAGGCGTTTCCCGAGATCGCGGACGAGAACATCGCCCGCATGGTGGCGGGCATCGAGGCGGAGATTTTCCGCCCGGACGATGAGGTGCGCAGGCTCGCGCGCTGCGCCGTGCAACTCGGGGTCGATTCGCAGTTCAAGGAAGGGGTGTCCGTCGACGCGATCATCCAGTCGCTGCAGAACGCGGGTGAACCCGGGCGCGAATGGTTGAAGGAATTGCAGGCTTCGCGCGATCCGTGGTTCAACATCAACGTCGGCGATGGCTTCTATCACTATCACCGCTCGTGGAACGATGACCTGTCGATGCCCTTCTCCTGCCTGCCGTCCTACATCGCCAAGGTGAAAGCGGGCGAATCACTCGAGCGGCCGCTGCAAAAGCTGCACGCGGAGCGCACCAAGCTGATCGCGGGCTACCGCAAGCTCCTCGGTTCCGAGGAAGAGCGCCAGGCCTACGACCAGATGATCACGCTCGCGCATCGGGTGTTTCCGTACGTCGAGGG
>DATFRO010000018.1:0-24371 GCA_035263105.1 Steroidobacteraceae bacterium
CGACGGGGCGGCGCGTGCGGAGCCGCGGTTTCTGCGTTTCACGACCGGGCGGCGCAGGAAGTTCTGGAACAAGAACTGCATTGCGCTGGGTCTCGCGAGCGGCTTCATGGAGCCTCTCGAGTCCACCAGCATCCATCTCATCCAGAGCGGTGTGATGCAGCTCGCCGCGATCTTCCCGGATCGCAGTTTCGATCCGAGCGATGCCGAGGAGTACAACCGCCTGCAGATCGACGAGTTCGAGCACATCCGCGACTTCATCACGCTGCACTACCACGCGACCGAGCGCGAAGATCAGCCGTTGTGGGCGTACTGTCGCCACATGCCGATCCCGGAATCGCTGGCGTACCGCATCCAGCTGTTTCGCAGCAGCGGGCGCGTCGCGTTCTACGACAAGGAGCTGTTCGTAGAGCCCAACTGGCTGTCGATCTTCATCGGCCAGCACATCTGGCCGCGGCGTCACGATCCGCTGGCGGATCTTCCGGCCGTTGAGGAGATCAGGCGCCAACTTACGCGCATGAAGAACCTGATACGCCAGACCGCCGAGGCCATGCCCACCCACGAGCGGTTTATTGCCGAGAACTGCAGCGCCGCCGCGCGCACTTGACACCGCTCAGCGACAGAAGAAGAAGGTGTTCGCCGTCAGGCGGCCGGTGCGCGGGTTGCTCGCAAAGGAAAACTCCGCCGGGATATCCGCGCTATGCAGGGAAACGCTGCGATACACCAGCACGCGGTTGAACGCGGCCGCGAAGGTGCCGATGCATTCGAACAGATCGGTGTCGCCGCGGATGTAACGCTCGGCGGGTGATCCGTTTGCCGCCAGTTCCGCCGTGACCGCCCTCGTGTACTCCGCGAGGCGCGGCGGCCGTATGGTCTCGAAGCCGGTGGCCCGGTGACGATAGAACGACGTGCCGCCCATGCCGTCGCACAGGTAGTGGAGCACCGCGAGTTGCCGCTCGTCCGTATTGTCGAAGTGCGGCAGGCGTTGCTGAACCTGCAGGCGCTCCGGCCGCGTGGTCACCAGGGAGAAGGTCGCCAGTTCCTTCACGACCTCGCCTACCGAGAACGTCCGGGTGATCAGGCCGCCGAGAAACGCGCGCACGGCGAAGGTGTAGATCTGCGGAATGGGCGCGCGGATGCCGGGGTAGAACGTATCGGTGACGGCACCGAAGTCCGCGACGGTCGCGGCATAATCGACCAGCACCGCGGGGTCGGCGAGGAAATCGTCGACGATGAGGACCGGTGATCTCTCGGCACCAAGGTGCGCGACCGACGACCTGAACGCCGGATGCAGCTTCAGCTTGCCGTTGAGGTCGACCACTGCTCCTCCAGACGCCTGAACTCGCGGCCATGGAGAATCGGCCGTTACCACTCACAACACAAGCGCGCGCCGGAATGTGGTCGTCGTGGGTATACTGCGACGGTCGGAGAAGTCCATGGCGGCTGGCGCTCGACCTGCAAGAATGACCCTGAGGGGACTGACGCGAGGGATGTCAGTCGCCTTGACGATCTGCGCGTCAGCCGTGGTGCTCTGCCTGCTCATGCTCTCTGCGGCCGATGCGCAGCAGATGTCGGTCACCGCTAAATCGCCCACGACGCCGCAAGCCCCACCACCACCTGATGCCGCCGAAGCACTTGTCGCAGCGCAAAGGCAACTGGCCCAGGCCGAGCAACAGTACGGTGAGCAGGCGCTGCAACTCGTCAACCCGCTGATCGCTCTCGCGGCGGCCCAGCAACGCGCGAAGGACGACGTGGGCGCGACGAAGAACTACCGCCGCGCCATGGCGCTTGTCGAAGCGCACCAGGGCACCGAATCTCATGAGCTGGTGACGGCGCTCGCCGGTCTCGGCGCCATCTATGCCGAGAACGGCGATCACGACGCGTCGGCGGAGATGCTGCGCCGGGCGCTCGATGCCAGCCGCAAGGTCGACGGGCTCCTCAACCCGGAGCAGCTCACACTGCTCGACTCGCTGATCGCGAACTACCTGGCGCTCGGCGACTACGACAGCGTGCTGCGCGAGCAGCAGATGGCCATGCGGGTCGCGGTCTCCGCCTACGGCAACGACATCCCGCGGCTGGTCGATGAGCTGGAACGCAATGCCGGCTGGTACGAATCGATGGGCCGCTATACGACGGCGCGCAAGCTCCACACGCGCACGCTCCTCATCGCCAGCAATCTCGGCAAGGAGAAGAACCTGATGATGATCGAGCCCCTGCGCGGCGTCACGCGTACGCATCGGCTCGAATTCCTGTATGGACTGGAGAACCCCACCATCGATGCCTACGGTGCGAGCACCTACACGCGTCCGAACCGCGAGGGTGAAACCGCCCTGAAACTCGTGATCGAGATCCTCGACGCGCACCCGGAGAGCGGCGCCGGGGAGCAGGCGCGCGCGCGCCTCGACCTGGGCGACTGGCGCATGCTCGCGGGGTACAACGACCAGGCGATCGAAGCGTATCGCGATGCGTGGGCGGCGCTCAGTGCTCCCGACGCGGGCGGCACCTCGGCTTTTGATGCGCCGGTGCAGATCTATTACCGCCCGCCGAGCGCGACTCATCGGCCGCCGGACACCGACAAGTTCACGGAGCGTTTCGTCGAAGTGCGGTTCACGGTGGCCGCGGACGGCACGGTGAAGGATGCCACCCTCGGGCCCACCGACGCGCCCGACAAGTCGGCGCGGCTCGTGATGCGCGCGCTCAAGGATGCCCGCTATCGCCCACGATTCGTTGACGGAGCGGCGGCGGCCACGACCGGGGTGAAATATCGCGAGACGATCTACGTTCCCAAGGGCCCTTAGCACACGCGGGCCCTGCTACGCGATTGCAATGGGCAGGGGTCGACCCCTAGCATCCCATCATGCTCACGCAGGCCAGTGAACGGGCTCAGCAGGCGACGCGTCTCTTCGAAGATCTGCAATCACGCATCTGTGCGCGCTTCGAAGGACTCGAAGGCGCGGGAGCGCGCGCTCACTTCGAGTCGACGCGCTGGAGCAAGCCTGCCGAACATCGCCTGAAGGGCGGCGGACACATGCGCCTCATGCGCGGGGCGGTGCTGGAGAAAGTCGGCGTCAACGTCAGCCACGTGTGGGGCACGTTGTCCGATGCGGGGATCGCGCAGTTGCCCGGCGCGAAGGAGTCGGCCGGCGAGTTCGTGGCCTGTGGCATCTCGCTGGTCGCGCACCCTGCGAACCCGCATGCTCCCACCGCGCACATGAACCTGCGCTATCTCGCGACCAGCATCGACTGGATCGGCGGCGGCTCGGACCTGACGCCGGCGATCGAGTACCCCGAAGATACGGCTGCATTTCACGGCGCGCTGCGCGCCGCGTGCGACAGCTACCGTGCGAACGCGTATGAGGAATATCGCGACTGGTGCGATCGTTACTTCTTCCTGCCGCACCGGAACGAGCGGCGCGGCGTCGGGGGCATCTTTTTCGACAACCTGCACGGCGCGGACTGGCCGGCCGATCTTACCTTCCTGAAAAGCGTGGGCGAGGCGTTTCTCGGTGTGTACCCGGCCATTCTCGAGCGCCGGATTGCGATGCCGTTCGATGCCGCGGATCGTGCGCGGCAACTCGCGAAGCGCGGCCGCTATGTGGAATTCAACCTGGTGTACGACCGCGGCACACGCTTCGGCTTCATGACCGACGCGAACCCGGAGGCTTACCTGATGAGCCTGCCGCCGCTCGCGAGCTGGTAAGGCCGACGCGGGGCCGGCGCTATGACTGCGCCGCGAAGATCCTCCGCACCGATTCCATCGTGTCCGCCTCCGAGGCCGGCTTGTCGTCCCGATAGCGTTTCACGCGTGCGAGGCGCAGCGCGAGGCCCCCCGGATAGCGCGGACTCGCCTGCAGATCACTGAAGGCGACCTCCACCACCAGCTCCGGCCGCACGTGGACGGTCCACTCGTCGCGCCGCGTCTCGCGCGCCAGCAATTCCTTCGTCTGCCATTCGAGCATCGCATCGGTGAGACCCTTGAAAGTCTTGCCGAGCATCACGTACTCACCGCTCGCCGGCTCGAGCGCGCCGAGATGCAGGTTCGACAGCTTGTGCGTGCGCCGGCCGTGACCCCATTCCGCGGCGAGCACGACGAGGTCGAGCGTATGGGCGCGCTTGATCTTGAGCCAGCTCGCGCCCCGGTTGCCCGCTTCGTAGGGCGCATCGAGCGCCTTCGCCATGACACCCTCGTGTCCCGCCAGCAACGCGGCGTCGTAAAAATCCCGTGCTTCCTTTGCCGAAGCGGTGATGAGATGCGGAATCCGCAGCGCGTGTGGCACCGCCTTCGACAGCGCGCGAAAGCGCTCGCGTGCCGGCAAGGTGACGAGCGTGTCATTCCCGAGCCGCAGGCAATCGAAGAAGAAAGCCTTGATCGGCAGCTCGGCGCGCAGCGCCTCGACCTCGAGCTTGCGGCCGAAGCGTCGCATCGTGACCTGGAACGGATGCGGCCGGCCCGAGTGGTTGAAGGCGATCGCCTCGCCATCCAGGATCACTTCGCTCACCTCGAGCGCGTGCACGGCCTCGGCGATTTCCGGCACCGCGACGGTGACCTCGTTGAGACTGCGCGTGTAGATGCGGACGGTGTCGCGCGCCTTGTGCACCTGGATGCGTGCACCATCCATCTTCCATTCGAACGCCGCCTCGCCGCCAAGGATTTGCAGTGCCTCGGCCGTGTCAGCCGCGGTCTGCGCGAGCATGGGAGCCACGGGCGAGAGGAGCTCGAGCTGGAAGCGGGCGAGGCCGGCTGTACCCTCGAGCAGCGCCGCCTGCGCCACCGCGCCGACGCTCTTCGAGTACATCATGGCGCGGCGGACCTGATCGACCGGCAATTGCGCGGCGGCGGCGATGGCGTCCGTCATGATGCCCGCGAGCGCGCCTTGGCGAAGCTCGCCGATGAGCAGACGCACCAGGAACTGCTGCTCGGGCGCGGTCGCGAGTGCAAAGAGTTCCTGCAACGCCTCGAGCCGGCGATTCGCTCCGCCGGCCCCGCGGATCGCCGCGATTTCACCCAGTCGTCGATCGACGTCGCCGATCGACAAGCCTGGCTGCGAAGCCGCCGCGACACGGGCCTCCTGCAACACGGCATAGCCGATGCCGAAGCGTCCCTGTGGCATCTCGCCGGAGAGGTACGAGACGCCGATTGCGATCTCGCCAGGCTCGAGCGCGCGCAGGCTGGCCGCCAGCTCGCGCACCTTTCCGAGGCGCGCAGAGGTGGTAGCTACCCGTTGTGATGCGCTGACGAGGCTGGCGAGAAGAGTCACGGCATGGCCCCGGTCGTGACCGGGACCTTACTCTTCGCGTCCGATCCCATCCACATGCTGTTGCAGGCTCATCCGGTCGAGCGCCGCGAACGGCAGGTTCATGAAAACGCGCAAGCGCCGTTCGAGGCCGGCGCGCGTGCGGATCAGCGACAGCCGCCGCTCAGGGTCATCGGGCGCGAACTTTTCCGGATCCTCGCAACGCCAGTGCCCTGTCACCGGGTGACCGGGCCACAAAGGCGGGGCCTCGCCGGCCGCCGTGTCACTCAGCGTGAAGACGAAGTCCAGGGCGGGCGCACCGTTGTCGATGAACTCATCGCACGACTTCGGCCGGACGCCGCCCGGCGCGACCCCCACATGCGCCAGCAGGTCCATTGCGATCGGGTCGACCGAGGGCGCCGGCCGGACTCCGGCGCTGTAGGCGCGAAACTGTCCCCTGCCCAGGGTGTTCAAGAGCGCCGCGGCCAGCACGCTGCGCGCGGAGTTGCGCTGCGACAGGAAGAGGACATTGAAGACCTTGTCCATCGCAGGTGATTGACGCGCGCGCCGCCCGACAAGTTCACAGCAACCGCGTGCATTTGCACCGCTCGTCGGTGGGCGGCGACAGGTGTGGCTGCAACTGGATTACGGGGGCGTTCCGGCCCTATGATTTCCGCGACCCTGCTCTGCTCGATCGTCCGGACCCGGCTGCGGGGCCGGACATTCCTGGTGTGGCTCCTGGAGGAAGACGGCTTGGACGTACTTTCCGACGTTCTGCGCGCGGTGCGCCTCACCGGCGCGATCTACTTCGACATCCACGCACGCCATCCGTGGGTGGCGGAAACGCCGCCGATCTCGAAGATCGGCGCCAACGTCATGCCTGATTTCGATCATGTCATCGCGTTTCACATCATGCTCGACGGCTGGTGTTGGGCGCAGCTCGACAACCAGTCGGAGCCGCCCATCCGGCTCGAGAGTGGCGATGCGGTCCTGTTCGTGCGTGGTGACGCGCATTACATGTCCACGGAAGTGGGGCGGCGCTCGTCGCCGAACCTTGACATGTATTACCGTCCGAAAGACCGCACGCTCCCATTCGTACTCAACGAGTTCGGCGGCCGGGGCGATGAGTCGCGCTTCGTATGCGGCTACCTCGGCTTCGACTCGCGCCCGTTCAATCCGCTGCTCGGTGCCTTGCCGGGGATGCTGCACGTCAAGAGCGCCAGCGTCGGCGGGCAGCTCACGCACGACCTGATTCGACTCGCGCTCAAGGAATCGGCGAGCCCGAGCGCGGGCGGCGAGACCATCCTCTCGAAGTTGAGCGAGGTCATGTTCCTGCAGGCCATCCGCCAGTTCGTCGACACCCTGCCGCCCGAATCGACCGGCTGGCTGTCGGGACTGCGCGATCGCTACGTCGGCGCCGCCCTGCGGTTGATGCACGGGCGTCCCTCTGAAGGCTGGACGGTCGATTCGATGGCGAGGGAAGTCGGGCTGTCGCGTTCGGCATTCGCCGATCGCTTCGTCAACATCATGGGTACGCCGCCGATGCAGTACCTCAGCAGCTGGCGGTTGAAACTCGCCGCGAACCTGCTCGAAGAGCAGCGCCTGAGCATCGCCCAGGCTGCGGCTGAGGTGGGCTACGAATCGGAAGCCGCGTTCAATCGCGCCTTCAAGAAACTCGTGGGCGTCCCGCCCGGTGCGTGGCGGCGGGCGCGCGCGCCCACCGGCGCCTGAGATTCGCGCCGCCTCTCTAACGATGCGCCGTGCGAACGGCGGTTTTCGACAGTCGCTTGCGGCCGGACGCGCCGGCACTCGCGGCGCGCGGCGCCGTCGCTTTGCGCGCGATGCCTGCGAACTCCGATCGGGCCAGCCGGTCGATGCGCTTTGCCGCGTTTCGATAGCGACGCACGAGCCCTGACCCAAAGGATGTGAGCTCGACACCGCCGCCGCCCGCGCCACCGACGCTGGCGGTGGTGGCACGCTCGAGGAACGACTGGTTGATGTTGTCGACCAGCAGCCACGCCCGACGATAACTCATGCGCAGCGCCCGCGCCGCCTGGCGGATGGAACCGGTGCGCGCGATATGTTCCAGCAGGTCGATCTTGCCGGGGCCGATCGAACAGCCGGGAGCGAAGTCGATACGGAAGCGGACGTACTGCATGCGTCTCTCCGCGGTTTCCCTGCGGCAAGCATCCCGCCACGGGTGCGCGCCCGCAAGAGCAGCCGCGGGAAGCCGGCGTATACTGAAACGGTCGGTGAATCGACGGGGAAGATCGTGAAGCACTATCTCTTGTTCTATGACGTGAGCGAGCACTACCTCGCGCGCCGCGGGCTGTTTCGCAAGGAGCATCTGGAGAAAGCGTGGGCGGCGCACTCGCGCGGCGAGTTGCTGCTCGGCGGCGCGTTTGCCGACCCGGTCGACGGTGCGATGTTGCTGTTCGCGGGGCACTCCGCGCAGGTCGCGGAATCCTTCGCGAAGCACGATCCCTACGTGCTCAACGGTCTCGTCACGCACTGGCGCGTGCGCGAATGGACGACGGTCGCGGGCGAAGGCGCCGCACACCCGGTCAAGCCCGACTGAACACAGGCCATCAAGAAAGACAGCGACATGTACCAGGCGCTCGATGCGCTCGCGCTCAAAGTCGGCATCCGCGGCATATTCTCCGACTGGGCGGCAACAGTGACGTACTACGCCAACTGCACGGGCTTGCGCTGATATGGCTAACGGTCGGAATCGACCGGCTGTCGCACGTCGTTCGCAGCCACAGTCTTATCGGGCTGCGGCTGTGATTGCGGCGGCTTGAACGAGTGCAGCGCGACCACGCCGAGCGGCGTAATCAGCACATCGGTGCCGCCGACGCTGACGCATCCCGTCAGCAGCGCGAGCAAGCCAGAGGCGATGAGGAGTCGCAATTTCATGGGTGCTGTCGTTCATGTCCAGGTCCTGCCGGATTAGAACGTGCGAGCGGCCCGAGGTTGCGCGAAAGTTCTCACATTAACTTGTCTGAATGCCCCGTTGACCTATGTTCACGCTGAAAACTGCGACGTGAACATGTTGCAATCCGGTTCAGCTGGCACTCAACGTCGGCTGATGAGCCACAGGCCCGCTACGCACAGCACGATGCCGCCGACGTTGGCGGCCGACAGCTTCTCGCGAAACAGCACCACGCCGAGCACGAGCAGCACCAGCGCTGCACAAGACTGCGTCACGAGCTGACCGAAGCTCACGTTGAATCCCGAGCGGTACAACATCAGGAAGGCGAGATCGAGGAACACGACCGCCGCTGCGAGCCCGAGCGCGGTCCAGTTGAGCTCGTGCAGAGAAGGGCGTAACGCAAACGGCCCGGGCATCGCGACGTAGATCGCGAAGAACGCGCCGGAACCGATGAGGTAAGTGACCGCCAGCGACAGGAACGGACTGGCCGCGGCGGGCGTGGCTTTCAACACCAGGTGATATGCGGCGGTCATCAGGATCGCGGTGACGAGCCAGACCAGTTGCATGGTGGAATCTCCCTAAAAGCCCGGCGCCTATCTTGCCATCCGGCGGCCCGCGCGCCCGCACCACCCGCAGGTCGCGGGTCGGAGCCAGGATGCGCTGCCCCGGAATGCCCGGGGTTGCGGAATTTGTGCCGCGTCCCAGTTGTCTATCCCGTTCCAGCCTCGCAGCCGGCCTGGCGGGCGGCGGGTTGTCGAATCCGACCCGCGCCGCTCGTCGTAGGGATGCCGCCGTAACTGGAGATTGCGATGAAGTATCTGTGCTTCGGCTATTACAACCCGATTGCCTTCGAGAAGCTGCCGAGAGCGGAGCTCGATGAGCTGGTGCAGAAGTGCCGCGCTCACGATGCAGCACTGCACGACAGCGGACATCTGCTGGCGGTGGGATCGCTGGCCGCGCCTGCCGCGGCGAAATCCGTGCGCCCGCGCAACGGCAAGCCGCTCGTGACCGATGGGCCGTTCGCCGAAGCCAAGGAAGTCATCGGGGCCTTCTTCATCATCGAGGCGCGCGATGAGCAGGAGGCGGTCGATATCGCCTCCAGGCATCCGGCGGCGCACCTCGGCGAACACGTCGGCTGGGGCGTCGAAGTCCGCGCGATCGACTTCATGCAGGAAGGCGCCCGATGACCGGCGCCGATCGCGGCTCGCCTCCCGGAATCGTCAACGGCTCGTTTATGATGGCATTCGATCAGACCCGAAGGAGGACATCATGATTTTCCGCATCCGTCGTCGCGCGTGGCTCGCCACGCTCCTCATCGCTTCACTGGCAGGGACGCCCGCGCTGGCGGCGGACACCTACAAGGTCGACTCCGATCACACCTACCCGAGCATCGAGACCACGCACATGGGAGTCTCGACGTTCCGCGGCAAGTTCAACAAGACCTCGGGCTCGATCACACTCGACAAGGCGGCGAAGACCGGGACGGCCGACATCACGATCGACCTGTCGAGCATCGACATGGGTCACGACAAGTTGAATGAGCACCTGCGCTCGGCGGATTTCTTCGATGTCGCCAAGTTCCCGACTGCGACCTACAAGGGCACGCTCAAGTTCGAGGGAGACACGCTCAAGTCGGTGGACGGCAAGCTGACGCTGCACGGCGTGACCAGGCCCGTGACGCTCAAGGTCAACAGCTTCAAGTGCATCCAGCATCCCATGTACAAGAAGGAAGACTGTGGCGCCGACGCCGAGACGGAGATCGACCGCTCGGATTTCGGCATCACGCATGGCGTCGAGTTTGGCGGCGGAAAGGTGCTGCTCAGGATCCAGGTCGAAGCGCTCAAGACCTGACGGACTCTTCATCCGATTGCTGGTTCCGGACCGTCGGGCTCGTCGTGCCAGCGGCGGTTCCGGAACGAGGTGAGTTCACATGCTCTATTCAGTGCTGATCTACGACTCCGAAGCGATCACCATGTCCCGGAGCCAGGCTGAGGACGACGAGCTGGTCGCCCGGCACGTGCGCCTGCAGGCGAAGCTGGTGAGCGAAGGCAAGCTCGGACCCGTCGTGCGCCTGATGCCGACGTCCGCGGCTGTGACTGTGCGCCAAGGCCGCGAGACGGTGGTGACTGATGGACCGTTCGCGGAGACCAAGGAGCAGCTTCTCGGGTTGTACATCCTCGATTGCCCGACGCTCGAAGAGGCCATCGCAGCGGCACGGCAGATTGGCGAGGCGTGTGGCCCGCTCGCACTCGAGGTTCGGCCGATTCGCTGGTTCCGCGCCGGGGCTGACGCTGAGGGCGCGGTGGTCACAGCGGCGGACGTCGAATCGCCGCCGCGAGCCCACGTGCAATAACCGACCTCGCCCGGATCGACGCCGCGCGTCAGTCTCGGTCGGTGGTCGTGTGATCGGGCGGTCGCGTGATCAGTGGTGGATGGTGATGCTGGGGTCGAGCTGGCGCAGCGCGTCCTGGGTCGTGATGGCACCCGTGCGATCGATATCATCCTTGGTGTAGGAGCGACCCGGCGCGGTCGAGCAGTCCTGCTCTGGCAGGCGGCTGCCAGTCTTCACGCACGGCGCGGCGGTTTCGGCCGCCTGGTACGGCGGGGTTGCAGGTGGCGTGTGCGCGCAGCCTGCGCCCAATGCCACGATCGCCCCCAGCAGAATGCGTTTCATCATGTCCGGTCTCCTCATGCGCCTCACGATCCTATGACCGGCCGCGCGGTTGCAAGTTTACTGCTCGGCCAAAGCACGGCGCCAATCTCTGAACCGTTCACGTTCACCGAAGCTTCGTGACAGTCCAGTGACGGTTCGCGTCGGCTCGCGCGCCAGGTGCAGGGTTGCCGCACCCGGCAGGTGGCACAAGTTGCTCAAGGAAGGATTTCTGCCAGACGTCGCACGCCCTCGCGAATGTCCGACTCCCGCATGCGCGGATAGCCGAGCATGATGCCGGGCCGTGGCGGGCGCTTCATGAAATAGCGGCTCACCCCGTAGATACCCACGCCGCGCGCAGCGGCGGCCGCGATCGCCGCATCCTCTGCAACGCGTCGCGCGGGCCAGAGCACGATGTGCGCGCCTGCGCCATCACCACTCACCTCGACGCGCTCGCCGAGATGCTTATGCAAGGCCTCGAGCAGGGCGTGGCGACTCGCCGCGTTCCTGCGCCGCAGCCGGCGCAGATGGCGCTCGTACATCCCGGTGCGGATGAATTCTGCGAGCGTCTCCTGTTCGAGCGTCGTCGTGTGTCGGTCGCAAAGCCACTTCGCCGCGGTGAACGCCTGCAGGAGGGACTTCGGCACCACGACGTAGCCGATGCGCAGCGCCGAAAAGACCGTGCGCGAGAACGTCCCGACGTAGATCACGCGCCCCTCGGTGTCGAGACCCTGCAGCGATTCGAGGGGCTTGCCCGCGTAACGGAACTCGCCGTCGTAGTCGTCTTCGACGATGACCGCGTTCGCGCGCTTCGCCCATTGCAGCAGCGCCTGGCGGCGCGTCAGCGGCAGAATCGCGCCGGTCGGAAACTGGTGCGAAGGCGTGACGAACGCCATCCGGGCGCTGTCCGGAAGCGCAGCGGGATCGATGCCGTCCCGATCCACCAGGGCGCCGTGCAGGCGAGCGCCGGCCGCGCGCAGCACTTCGCGAGTTCCCTGGTAGCTCGGATCCTCGATCACGACCCGGTCGCCGGGCTCGATCAGCACGCGCGCAATGAGATCGAGCGCCTGCTGTGAGCCATTGACGACCAGTACTTGCGAGGGGTCGCACGCGACGGCGCGCGAGCGACGCAGATGTGTCGCGATGGCCTCGCGCAACGTTTCGCTGCCGGCGGCGGGGCCATAGTCGAGCTCGCGCACCAGCGCCTTGCGCGCACGACGCTGCTGGATGCGCCGCCAGCGCTCGAACGGAAAGCACTCGACATCACTGCGTCCATAAGCAAAGTCATAGCGCAGCGCCCCGGTGCGCCGCTCCGGAAAGACCAGCGTCGAGCCGATGGCCGCGGCCGCCGAGCCGAAGCGCGACAGTCGGAACGATGCGGACTTTTCCGGGCCAGTGGAGCGGGGGACGGCGAGGCTATCCGGCACGTAAGTTCCCGAGCCGCTGCGCCCGACGACGAAACCCTCGGCGAGCAATTGCTCGTAGGCGAGCACGACCACGGTGCGCGAGATCCCGAGTTGCTCGGCGAGATCGCGCGTCGAGGGGAGCCGGTCACCGGCGCGGAAATCGCCCGAGAGGATCGCCTGGCGCAGGCGCGCATACACCTGCCGGAACAGCGGTTCCTGCTGGCGCGAAAGCGGTATCAGAAGTTGCACAGAAAGTGGACCTTTGAAAATACCATCGTCGGGCGCATCCTCGCGGATAGTCGTTCGCACTACAAGCCCCTTGCACGGAGTCTCACACCATGAACGCGCGTCCGAGCCTTCGCCTTTGCCTCGCGGTTGCCTGCGCGACACTGCTGGTGCAGCCGGTGCTCTCGCCCGCACAGACCGCCGCCCCGTCCGCGCAGGCCGACCCTGCACACGACGGGCAACATGATTTCGACTGGATCTACGGCACCTGGAAGGCGACGCTCAAGCGCCTCGAACACCCGCTCAGCGGCTCGAAGACCTGGATCGAATACGAGGGCACGCAGATCTCGCGCAGCGTGTGGGGTGGCCGCGGCGTCATGGATGATTTCAAGGTCGACGACGCGAAGACCAACACGCACATCAACGGCTTCACGCTGCGTTTGTACAACCCCGACTCGCACCAGTGGCACATTTACTGGGCCAACGCCAAGCGCGGGAGCCTGGACTGGCCGCCGGTGATCGGCACGTTCAAGAACGGCCGCGGCGAGTTCTACGACCAGGAAGTGTTCGAAGGGCACGCGATCTTCGTGCGTTACGTGTGGTCGGACATCACGCCGACGTCCGCGCACTTCGAACAGTCGTTCTCCGCGGATGGCGGCAGGACGTGGGAGGCGAACTGGATCAGCGACATCACGCGGGTGAAGGAGTGACGACCGGGTGAAGGAGCGAGGCCACGCCGCTGCGCGCCGTTCAGCCCCTGCGCCGGCGATCCAATCGATGTCTGAAAACGGCTAGTCCGGATCGCAGGCGCGGCGTAAGGTCGGCGCCATGGAACAGATTCTCGGTCTCGACCGGCGGGCGCTCGACCGCGCGCGCATCAGCCGCGATCGGCGTTTCGACGGCAAGTTCTTCATCGCCGTGACGTCGACCGGGATCTACTGTCGACCGGTCTGCCCCGCGCGCGTCTCCAAGAGCAGCAACATCCGCTACTTCGCGACCGCCGCCGCTGCCGCGGAGGCGGGGTTCCGGCCCTGCCTGCGTTGCCGACCGGAAGCGGCGCCGGGTACACCCGCATGGCTCGGCACGTCCGCCGTCGTGCGCCGGGCCTTGCGCCTGATTCATGACGGCGCGCTCGATGAGACGTCGGTCGAAGCGCTGGCCACGCGCATCGGCGTCGGTTCGCGGCATCTGCATCGGCTGTTCGTCCAGCACGTCGGGGCGTCGCCCATTGCGGTCGCGCAGACGCGGCGTCTGCATTTCGCCAAGCGCCTGCTGGATGAGACCGACCTGCCGATCACGCAGATCGCACTCGCCGCAGGCTTCGGGAGCCTCAGGCGCTTCAACGATGCGTTCCAAGGATCCTATCGGCAGTCGCCGCGCGAGCTGCGCCGGCGTCGTGCCGGCGAGTCGGCGGGCGCGAGCGGCAACGAAGTCGTCCTGCGACTCGCGTTCCGGCCGCCGTACGACTGGATGCAGGTTCGCGCGTTTCTCGCCAATCGTGCGTTGCCCGGCGTGGAGCGCGTGGATGAGCGCGGGTATGCCCGCACCGTGCGCACGGACTCCGGCCCGGTGGTCGTCGTCGTGCGGGCGCTCGAGAATGAGCCCGCGCTCGAACTGCGTGTGCGCGGCGCGGCGCCCGCGGCCTTGTTCCAGCTGTCATCCGCCGCGCGGCGCACGTTCGATCTGTCGGCGGACCCCGAGCGTATCGCGCTTGCCTTCAAGTCAGATCCGCTGCTCGGCTCCTTGCTCAGGCGCCGGCCCGGCTTGCGGATTCCCGGAGCCTGGGAGCCGTTCGAGTGCGCGGTGCGCGCGGTGCTCGGGCAGCAGGTGTCGGTCGCGGCCGGCCGCACGTTCACGGCGCGCCTCGTGGAGCGCTTCGGTGAGCGCATGAAGGACGGCGAAGAGGGCCTGACACACTTGTTTCCGGCCCCTGCGACGCTCGCCTCGGCGGACCTGCGCAGCATCGGGCTGACCGCGGCGCGTGCGCGCGCCCTGCGCGAACTCGCACGTGCAGTCGCCGCGGGCGGCGTCGACTTCGCGGCGCCGGTGGAAGAGGTCACGAGCTCACTCGCGGCGCTGCCCGGGCTGGGCGACTGGACTGCGCAATACATTGCCCTGCGTGCGCTCGGCGAACCCGATGCGTTTCCGGCGGCCGACCTGGTGCTGCGCAAGATGGCAGCGGGCGAGGCGACACCGCTCTCGACACGCGCACTCGCGGCGCGCGCCGAAAACTGGCGACCGTGGCGCGGCTACGCCGTGCTGCACCTGTGGGCCGCGGCGGCCGAGCAGCGAGCAGGACGGAAGTCATGACTACGCCGATTTACTGGCACGAGATCGATTCCCCGATCGGGCGCCTGCTGCTCGCCGGCGAGCGCGACCAGCTCACGCTGGTGCGTTTTCAGTCCGCAGCGCGTTCGCGTCGACCACAGCCGGAATGGGTAGCCGACGCTGCCAGGTTCGACGCGGTGACGCGGCAACTCAGCGAGTACTTCGCTGGCGAGCGGCAGGTGTTCGATCTCGAGCTCGCAATGGCAGGAACACCGTTTCAGCGCGCGGTGTGGTCGGCCCTCAGAGAGATTCCCTATGGAGAGACAATTTCCTACGGCGAGCTCGCGCGCCGGCTCGGCCGGCCGCGCGCGGTGCGCGCGGTGGGCAGCGCCAACGGCGCGAATCCGGTGCCGATCATCGTGCCGTGTCACCGCGTCATCGGGAGCGATGGCTCACTCACCGGGTTCGGCGGCGGGCTCGACATGAAGCGCCGGCTCCTGGCACTCGAAGGCGCGGCGTGCGTGGACAGCTCCTGCCGCGATTTGTTCGCGGGCCTTCCGACCCGCGTCACGCAAATAGGGCCGAATCCAACCTGATTGACGGTTAGCGTTCGCGGGCGCATCGAAACGCCCCGTGACACTGCGAACGCACTTGTTTCTGATCTTTCTCATCGTCGCGCTCAGCGTGCCGCCGCCGTCCGTCCTTGCTTCACCTCTCGAGGATCGCCAGATGAGCGAGAATGCCCGCGCTGCCGAATCCGGCAGCGAATCCCTGTCTCCCATCGTCGAGCTGCGCCAATACACGCTCCATCCGGGTCAACGCGACGTGCTGATCGAGCTCTTCGAGCGCGAGTTCATCGAGAGCCAGGAGACCCTCGGCGCGCGCGTCATCGGTCAATTTCGCGATCTCGACCACCCGGACCTGTTCGTCTGGCTGCGCGGCTTCGCCGACATGCCGACGCGCGCACGCGCTCTGACGGAGTTTTACGGCGGGCCGGTCTGGCATGCGCATCGCGAGGCGGCGAATGCCACGATGGTCGACTCGGACAACGTATTGCTCCTGCGACCGGCGCGACCCGGCACCGCGTTCCGGTTGACGGCGGCCACACACCCGGCGCTCGATGCCAGAACGATCTCGGCGGGTCTCGTCCTGGCGACGATCTACTACCTGCGGCCGTCAGCAGTCGCCGAATTCGGCGGCTGGTTCGAGGAGTCGCTGCGGCCCGTGTTGCGTGACGCGGGCGTGGCCCCGATCGCCACGTTCGTCAGCGAAACGAGCCCGAACAACTTCCCGCGGCTCCCAGTGCGCGAGGGCGAGAGCGTCTTCGTATGGTTCGCCTGTTTCGCGGACACGCCCGTGTACGAGCGCTCCATGTCGCTGCTGGCGAAATCCGCTGAGTGGCGCGAGCAATCGACGCAACTCGCCGCTCGCCTGCGGAACGTGCCCGAGGTCCATCGCCTGTCTCCGGCAACACGCTCGCTATTGCGCGACTGCGCGCCCGGGTCGTAGCCTTCCGCTTCAGAGCGGAGGGTTCGAGGGATGGGCAAGCCGGCGTCGGTCGATCAGTACATCAAGCGCGCTCCCGCCTTTGCGCAACCGATCCTCAGGCACCTGCGCAGACTAGTGCACCAGGCAGCGCCCGGGATCGAAGAGACCATCAAGTGGCAGATGCCGTTCTTCATGGCGCACGGCCGGAACGTGTGCGGAATGGCGGCCTTCAACGCGCACTGTGCGTTCGTCATCGTGGGCGGCACGCGCGTGTTCGGCGCCAAACGCCCGAGTCCCGCCGGCGGCAAGAAGGCGATGGGGCAGTTCGGCCGCATCACCCGTCGCGCGGATCTGCCCTCGGACCGAGTGCTGATCGGCTATCTTCGCAAGTGCGTCGCACTCAACCGCGCGGCCGCGCGCTGAGCCACTCCTGATTACGCGCTTCCCTCGCTCAAGCCGCGTCTGTGGCAGAATCCGCCGTTCCACCGTTGCCCGGGGCCGGCGATGACGAATCAACAAGAACACGCCGCGCGCCTGGCGCCTGAGGTGCTCGCTACGGATGCTGCCGCCACGCGCGGTTGGGGGCGGCGACATGGCGTCGTGCTGTTGTCCTTCCTCGCGCTCTTCATCGCCTACACCGATCGCGTGAACATCTCGGTCGCGGTGGTCGCGATGCGCGAGCAGCTCGGCTGGACGCAGACCACCAAGGGATCGGTGCTGTCGGCGTTCTTCATCGGGTACCTCCTGTTCATGATCGTGAGCGGCTGGCTGGCACGCCGCTACGGCGGCAAGCGCATTCTCGCAGCCGCCGTCGTTATCTGGTCCGTGTTCACGCTCCTCACGCCCTGGGCCGCGCAGCACTCGATCGCCATGCTGATCGCCGCACGGATCGGGCTCGGCATCGGCGAAGCCGCGGTGCTGCCGGCGGCGTTCGAGCTCTTCAACGTCTGGGTGCCGGCCGCTGAGCGCACCCGTTCGGTGGCGCGCTTCCTGAGTGGCGTGCCGCTGGGACAAGTCGTCGGTTTCATCGGCACCGGCTGGATCATTGCGCAGTCGGGCTGGCCGATGGCGTTCTACTTCTTCGGCGCGCTCGGCCTCGTGTGGCTCGCGTTCTGGATGCCGATCGTGCGCGACAACCCCGCCACGGATCCGCGGGTATCGCCGTCCGAGCTCGCGCTGCTGCGCCGGGACAAGCCGGCCGCTCAGCCGCGCGTGTTTCCCTGGCGACGTTACCTCGCTTCGCCCGCCGTGTGGGCGGTTTTCGTGGCGCATTTCTGTCAGAACTGGGCGCTGTACCTGCTCATCTCCTGGCTGCCGAGTTATTTCAGTGAGCAGCTCGGCCTCAGCATTTCGAATGCGGGCCTGTTCGCCGCGGCGCCGTGGCTCGTCGCGTTCCTGGTTGCGAACCTGTCGGCGATGCTGATCGACCGCGCGATCGCGGCGGGCGCACGCGTGCTCGTCGTGCGCCGCCTGACGATGATCTCAGGCTTCGCGACCATTGCGATCTTCCTGATGTTGATGCGCGACGTGCACTCGGCCACGACGGCGCTGGTGCTGGTCTGCGCGGCGACGACCGGCATCGGGATCCTGATCTCGTCATTCCTGCCGAATGCCCTCGACATTGCACCGCATGACTCGGCCATCGTGGTCGCGATCAGCAATACGCTCGCAACGATCCCGGGGATCGTGGGGGTGTGGATCACCGGGTGGCTGATCGACACCTCCGGCACGTATGCGAGCGCATTCGTGCTCACGGCGGGCGTATGCATCGGCGGCGCCGTGTTCTATCTTCTCTTCGGCAGTGCCGAGCCCATCGACACCAGGGACAGCGCGGTTCATGGCGAAGGATCTCAACCAGGCGGTACGTGAAGTCTGCCTGTCGTTCCCGCAAGCCGAGGAATTCCTCTCGCACGGCTCGCCGAACTTCCGCGTGCGCGGCAAGACCTTCGCCACCTATGTCGTCAACCATCACGGTGACGGGCGGATCGCGCTGTGGCTGAACGCGCCTTCGGGTGCGCAGGAGCAGTACACGCGCGCCACGCCGAAGCAATTCTTCGTCCCGCCTTACGTCGGTCCGCGCGGCTGGCTCGGCGTACAGCTCGACCAGGGACTGTCCTGGAAGCGCATTGCGGCGCTGGTGCGCGAAGCGTATGAGAAGGTCGCGCCGCCCGCGTTGATCGCACAGATCGGCAAGACGATCGAGATCGCTGCGCCGATCAGGCGGCTCGCGCCCGGCGAAGTCGACCCGATGAGCTCAAGGCGCGCGCAGAGCGTGCTCAAGTCACTGCGCAAGATCTGCCTGGCACTTCCCGAAGTGACGGAATCGAAGCAATTCGGCTCGCCCGTCTGGAAAGCGGGAAAGAAGACTTTTGCGTGCGCCTACTGGTACCGGGAGCAGGGACTCAAGCTTGCGTTCTGGGTCGGTGTGGATCGGCAGGGCCTCCTGACGGCGGATGAGCGCTTCGAGATCCCGCCCTACATGGGTCACAACGGCTGGATCGCGCTCGAGGTCACAAAGCATTGCGACTGGCAGGAAGTCGCAGCGTTAGCGCTCGCAAGTTATCGTCATTTCGCTCTGCGGAGAATGCGCGCAGCATTGGGCGAGCCGTAGATCGTGGAACCGACACCAAAACCGCGCTCACCGTCGAGCGATCGCAACCAGGAGCCGATCCTCGCTGTATTGCGCCGGCACTTCACCGATCGGCGTAATGTGCTCGAGATCGGCAGCGGTACCGGGCAGCACGCGGCATATTTCGCCGCGGCGCTGCCGCAGCTCACCTGGCAGGCTTCGGATGTCGCGGAGAATCTGCCAGGCATCCGGCTCTGGCTGCAGGACGCGCACCTGCCCAATCTGCCCGCGCCGCTGGCGCTCGATGTAAACAGCCGCTGGCCCGCAGCGCGCTACGACGCCGCGTTCTCGGCCAACACGCTGCACATCATGGGCTGGCCCGAAGTGCAGAAACTGTTCGCAGGCCTCGACTCCGCGCTTGCGGCGGACGCCATGCTCGCGATTTACGGGCCCTTCAACTATCTCGGCCGCTTCACCAGCGACAGCAACGCGGCTTTCGACAAGAGCCTGAAGCTGCGTTCGCCCGCGATGGGCATACGCGACTTCGAAGCCGTCGATGAGCTGGCGCGCTCGATCGGGCTGGAGCTGCTCGAGGATTGCGCGATGCCGGCGAACAACCGCACGCTCATCTGGCGTCGTCAGTGAGCCCGGGTCGCCGGCACGGCATCGACGGCGAGTGATCGTGAGCGTCGCAGGAGCCAGGCGGCGAGTGCGCCGGCGATCAGCAGTGGCGCGAGCAATGCGAGTCCCACGCTGTATTCGCCGGTCCTATCGGTCGCCAGGCCGACGACACTCGGACCCACCAGGCCGCCCAGCGATGCCACGGTATTGATCAGCGCGATCCCGCCGGCGGAGGCCGCCCCGGTGAGAAAACGACCGGGCAGCGCCCAGAACGGACCGCGACTGCCAAGGTCGCCAACCGCGGCGACGGTGAGAGCGATCATCGCGGGCACCGGGGAGGTGAGATACATGCTCAGGATGAAGCCGATGGCCGCGATCACGCACGGCACGGCGATGTGCAGGAATCGCTCTGCGGTGCGATCGGAGTTCCAGCCGATGAGCACCATGCCGGCGGTTGCCGCAAGGTACGGTATCGCCGCCAGCAGTCCGACCTGGAAATCGCTCAGGCCCGACACGCTCTTGATGATCAGCGGCACCCAGTACGTGAGTCCGTAGCTGCCTGTCTGGCACGCGAACATGATGAAGATCAGGACCCACACGGTCGGGTGGTACATCGCCCGCAGCAGGCCGACGTTGTGTTGCGTGCGCGCCTGCTCGTGCTCCGCCTGGATGACCGAGCTCAGCCAGGTTCTCTCCTCGGGCGCGAGCCAGGTGGCCTGCTCCGGTTTATCGGTCAGATAGAAGAGAACCACCACGCCCAGGATGATGGCCGGTGCGCCCTCGACCATGAAGAGCCACTGCCACCCCTGCAGGCCGAGCAGGCCGTCCATCTCGAGGAGGCCGCCCGCGAGCGGTCCGCCAATCACGACCGAGAGCGGAATCGCCGCCATGAACCAGGAGACCGCCTGGGCGCGGACCGGTCGCGGAAACCAGTAGGTCATGTAATAGATGATGCCCGGCAGGAATCCGGCTTCAGCCACACCCAGCAGGACACGCAGGACGGCGAACGTGGTCGTGTCGCGCACGAACATGAAGGCGACCGAGATGATTCCCCACGTGATCATGATGCGCGCGATCCAGCGGCGCGCGCCGACTCGCGCCAGCACCAGGTTGCTGGGGATCTCGAAGAGCGCGTAGCCGACATAGAAGATGCCGGCCCCAAAACCGTAGGCCGTCTTGCTGAAGCCGAGGTCCTGGTTCATCTGCAGGGCGGCGAAGCTGACGTTGACGCGGTCGAGCCACGCGACGATATAAAGAAGAAGGAGGAAGGGGACCAGGCGGCGCGTCACCTTGCCGAGCGTCGCCCGTTCCAGGGCCGAGGGGGCACGGAGATCCGACTCCGATTCGTTCGTTCTCATCGGCGGCAGTGTACAAGGTTCGCGCCAATGATCACCGCGTGATGACGCCGTCACGACCGCAAGGGTGCACTCATTGGAGCGCGTCACACCGGACCGTGAAAACCAGTGCAACAATGGCCGCATGCGCTACGTCGGCATCGCGCTCGGGGTTCTCGCGCTCTATGGCGCGTACGACTATCTCAGCTCACGGCCGATCGCATGGCGTCCCGGGATCCTGGTGGCTGCGGACCCGAAGCAGACCGATCTCGATGATGCGCAGGCGATCGAGCACGGCAGTTTCAAGCTGATCCCGCGCGCCCGCTTCGTCGCCGAAGCGCGCGTGCTGAGCAGCTCGCGCTACCGCATGGGTGCGCTGGCCGAAGTGAGCCCGCTCGATATCGCGGTCGGCTGGGGGCCGATGTCAGACTCCGCAGTGCTCGCGCGGCTCGACATATCGCAGGGCAACCGCTTCTACTACTGGCACTACGACGATGAGCCGCCGATTCCGCGCGAAGCGATCGAAACGCATTCCGCCAACTGGCATCTGGTGCCGCAGTCGTCGGCGGTCTGGAACACGCTCAGCTCGATTCGCGTCGGCGACGTGGTGAAGCTCGAGGGCGAGCTGATCGATCTGGAGCGGCCGGATCTCGGCGTGATCAGGACTTCACTGCGTCGCGATGACACCGGCGCCGGCGCGTGCGAAGTGATCCTGGTGCAGTCGGTATCGTTCCGCTATCGCTGAAAATCGCGCGAGCGCACTCGGTTCGAGGGGGAGCGAACCGGAGCGCGCCCGCGCTTGCATCCTAGAGTCCCAGTTCTTTCTCGAGCTCCGCGGCGCTCTTCTGATTGTTCTGCTTGGCGCCCGCCTGCTGCTGTTGCAGGGCCTTCTTCATGGCCTCGGCCTGGTCCTTCATTTCCTGGACCTTCTTCGGATCGCTGTATTGCTGCCGGATGGCCTCGGCCTGCTTCTGCATCGCATCGATCGAAGGCTGCGCCTTGGCCATGGCGAGCTTCCGGGCCTGCTCATCCGCTGCCTTGGATTTGGCATGATCGCCCGCGACCTCGTAGTACTCGGAGGCGAGGCTGAAGCGCTGCTTCGCACTGGCCGCGTCGGCGAGCTTGAGCGCCTGCGACTTCACGCCGGCGATCTGCGCGCCTTTCTTCGCGTCGTCGATCTCCTGCATGTTGTAGTAGGTCGTCGCGTCCTCGAGCAGCTTGGGCGCGGCGCTGTACTTCTGCGCGAGCACATCACCGTGACCGAGCGTGCGCTGCGCGAACTGCGCAAGCGCGGTCTTCTGCACGGCGGCATCCGGAGCGACCGAGCCCCACTGGCGCAGCAGGTAGAGCGCCTGCTGTGAGGCCTTGATCGGGTCGGCGTCCTGGTACTTCTGTGCAAACGCCTGCTGGGCGGCAACGGCGCGCTGGATTGCGTCCGCATCGGTCGGGTCATCGGGGCGCGACTGGATGACCTGCACGTAGTCGCGCAAGTACTGCTCGTTGAACGCAGCCGCTTCCTTCTGCAACGTGTGCTCGACCGCCTTCGCCGGCAGCGCGGCCACTTCAACCACGAGCTTCGGATCGGGCTGGTAGGGACCCGTCACCTTGAGCGCGGCCTTGTTGTTGCTCTGGAAAGCGGGCAGGGCGCGTGTGTCGAAGTGCTCGCGCGCGGTCTCGAATGCATTCGGCTCATCCAGCTTCGAACGCGTCAGTTCCATCAGCGCGCGGTCCGCGGCGGCGAAGTGGCCGCCGGCGTCGTACGCCTGGAACGCCTTGTGGAAATCGCCCTTCTTCTCGTACGCGGCACCGAGCGGCTGGCCGAGCGCAGCGGCGTGCTTCGCGGCATCCGCCTCGTATGGATTGGCGCCCTCGCAGGCGTCGCCTTCCGAGGCGCGATACGCGAACAGGGCGGCTTCCTGGTTGCCGGCGCGCTCGTAGGCCTGCGCGCTTTCGTAGGTCTTCTTGATCTGGACGAGACTGCCATCGGCGCAGTCGGCGAGCGCGTGGCCGCCGACGAGCGGGCCGGCCAGCAGCGCGACGACAAAGATGTTGCGGTTCATGGTCGTGCTCCTCGCTTGCCGGTCAGTGGCCCTTGCCCTTGAACATCGAGCCGAGCGCGCCGAGCGCACCCATGCCCTTGCCCATGCTCGGCATCGCGGTGTAGTCGCTCGGGACTTCGAAGAGCTGCGGATCCTGCGGGCCGATCTGCAGATTGCTGAGCGTCATGGTCATGCGCTGCTTGCCGCCGCCTTCCTTGCTCACCGTGTCCATCTTCACGGCGATGCCTTCCTGGGTGATCCAGATGAAACCGCCGGCGCTGTGGTCCTTCATCAGCAGCTTGTACTTGGTGGTCGGGCGACCTTCGATGGTGTCCGGACCGACCTCGGTGATTTCGACATCGTCCGGAGTTGCGCCGGACTGCTGCTTCGCCTTGGCGAAATCCGTCTGCTGGTACATGTGGTGCGACGGCATCAGCATGTAGCTCGCCTGCTGGTCGCGACGCAGGATCGTGATGCTCTGCATGCCCTGCATCGTGGTCTCCATGCGCTCCTTGTCCCTGGCCGCGTAGACCTTGCCGCTGAAATTGCCGGCTTCGGACTCGATGAGGCGGTCAGCGGAGTATTCGACAGTGGGCGAGGGCAGCGCCTGAGCGTGGGCGGCGCCGGCGATCAGGGTGCAGCAGAGGGTGAGAAGAACGGCAAGACGTGACGACATGGAAATCCTCCCGAAAAACTGTTGTCCCCTGGGGTGCCGTAGCTTCAAGGCTCCGATCCGCCCCTTGTTCGATGGCGCGCATTCTGCCGAGCCCGCTGCCACCCCGGATCACTCAGAGGAGCCATCCGGGGGATCAGAAAGAGCCAGTCGGCGCGGCCCCTTGCCCTGTGCATCGCAACATCCGGCCCCGGCTGGGCTTTTTCGCAGCCAGCCGCTGGCTGATCGCGCGCGCGAATCCGATCCACCCGGCGCGCCGAATAGGCAGGCGCATGGGAAGCAAGCGCCTCGCGGCGCACACCCGGCGGATCACCCACCACCTCAGAAGGAGATGCGAATCATGAAGAGAACGTTGCTGAGCGTCGCCACCGCGGCCGCGCTCGCCCTGGCGATCGGCGCGGCGTCGGCGGACGTGATGGTCGGCGGCGCTGCGATGATGGCGCAGCGGAACATCGTCGAGAACGCCGTCAATTCACAGGATCACACGACGCTGGTTACGGCGGTGAAAGCCGCAGGCCTGGTAGACACCCTCGAGAGCAAGGGGCCCTTCACCGTGTTCGCGCCGGTCAACGCCGCGTTCCAGGCGCTGCCTGCGGGCACCGTCGATACGCTCCTGCAGCCGGCCAACAAGCAGACTTTGACGAAGGTGCTGACGTATCACGTCGTGCCAGGACGTTATACCTATGCGGACCTCGATCGCCTGATCAGCCAGGGCAAGGGTGCCGCGACCTTGAAGACCGCCAGTGGCGGGACGCTTTGGGCGATGAAGAACGGCGCTCACAACATCACGGTCAAGGACGAGACCGGCGCGGTGGCCGATATCACCGTCTATGACGTGATGCAGTCGAACGGCGTGATTCATTCGATCGATCGCGTATTGATGCCGAAGTAGCTTCGGCAACCCTCCTGAGTCCGCTCACCCCGGCCTGAGGGAT
>DATFRO010000019.1:0-3303 GCA_035263105.1 Steroidobacteraceae bacterium
CGCGTAGCCCGGCACGACCACGTGATCGTCGTGATCAGCGACTTCGACGGGCACGACGATCACACGCGCGACTTGCTGCTCAACCTCTCGACGCACAACGATGTCATCGCCGTGCTGGTCTACGACCCGTTTCTGTTCGAGTTGCCCTCGTCTGGCGAGCTGGTGGTCAGCGATGGTGAGCTGCAAGTAGAGCTGCCGTTCGGTTCCGGCCAGGTGCGCAGGAACATCGCGGAAGCTGCTGACGCGCGCCTGAAGAGGCTGCTGCAATGGCAAAACGAGATCGGGGTGCCGGTGCTGCCGATCTCCTCGGCGGAGGAAACCGCACCGCAGATCCGCAAGCTCCTCGGCCAGATCCAGTCGCGGCAGAGACGATGATTGCAATGTCCGCAGATCAACTGACGCATGCGGTCAGCGGCGATGCACTCAAGGGCCTCGCCGACATCGTCTCTCCAGCGCCCATCACCTGGTATCCGCAGACCTGGGGCTGGTGGGCAGTGGCCGCGGTGCTGCTGGCTGCGCTCGCATACCTTGCGATCCGGTGGACGCGGCGCTGGATTGCCAACCGCTATCGACGCGAGGCGCTGCGCGAATGCGCAGCGCTCGAGACGGCGCTTCAGGACGAGCGCCAGCGCGCAGCCGCGCTCGCTGCCTTACCGGTGTTGCTGAAGAGAGTGGCGCTCGGTGCGTGGCCGCGCACTGAGGTGGCGTCGTTGTCCGGCGCGGCATGGGTCACCTTCGTCAAGGGCCATGCAGGCGGCGCGCGCATCGATCAGCGCACCGCGGGGCTGCTCAACGATGCCGAGTACCAGGAGACTCTCGACTCCCTGTCGGCTGAAGACGCTTGCACCTGCTGGCGAGCGGTGCACGACTGGATCGAGCATCACGATGTATCAGCTTGAGTTCCCCTGGGTGCTCGCGGCGTTGCCGCTGCCGCTGATCGTCTGGTGGCTGCTCCCGCCGTATCGGGAGGAGAGCGCCTCGGTGCGCCTGGCTTTCTTCGGTGACGTCGCCAAGGCCGCGGGGCTACGGCCGCAGGGTGGGGCTGTGGTCCTCAGGACCAACTGGCTGCAGAAACTGCTGGCGCCGCTTTGCTGGGCGCTGATCGTGTTGGCTTTGGCGCGTCCACAATTCGTCGAACCGCCGCTGCAGAAAGTGCAACCAGCACGCGATCTCCTGCTCGCGCTCGATCTCTCGCAATCGATGGACACGCGCGACTTTCGCGATCCGTCCGGGAAGCAGGAGACGCGCGTCGAAGCCGTGCGCCAGGTCGTCGATGACTTCGTGAAGCGCCGGCCCGGCGATCGCATCGGTCTCATCGTGTTCGGCGACGCGCCGTACCCGCAGGCGCCGTTCACGCTCGATCACGTCACCGTGCAGACGATGATCGAACAGGCGCTTCCGGGCATGGCGGGGCCACGCACCGCGATGGGCGATTCGATCGGCCTCGGTATCAAGATGTTCGAGGCCAGCCACGCGCCGGAGAAGGTCATGATCCTGCTGACGGACGGCAACGACACCGCGAGCCGCATGCCGCCCGAGCGCGCCGCCGACATCGCGAAACAGCGCGGGATCCGCATCCATACCGTCGGTATCGGCGATCCGCATTCGACGGGGGAGAGCAAGCTCGACACTGCGATGCTGCAGAAAGTCGCGGCCACGACCGGCGGACAGTACTTCTTCGGGCAGGACCAGGCACAACTGGCGGAGATCTACGCAACGCTCGATCGCATCACACCCGCCAATCACAAGACCTTGAGCTGGCGTCCGAAGCGCGAGCTGTTCTTCTTCCCGCTCGGCGCCGCCGTGGCGGCCGTGCTCGCCTATCACCTGGTGATGTTCGTCTTCGCCACGCTGCGGCGCCTCACGCGTCGTGCGCCCGCGGGAGCCGACAAGGCGGCCACATGATCGGCGACTTCCATTTCTTGCGGCCTCTCTGGCTGCTGGCACTGCTTGCCGCCATTGCGTTGGCGTGGGTGGTCGCCCGACGCGAAGACGTGCGCAGCCGCTGGCGGGGGATCATCGATCCGGCATTGCTCGAGCACCTGGTCGTCGATCCGAAGTCGCGCTGGCGCGTGCGCCCGATCTACATGACCGTGGCGGCGATTATCGTCGGTTCGATCGCGCTGGCGGGACCGACCTGGAAACGTGAACGGCCGCCCTTCGTTGAAGACAAGGCGCCGCTCGCGATCGCAATCGACCTTTCCCGAACGATGGACGCCATCGACGTAACGCCCACGCGGCTCGAACGCGCGAAGCTCAAGGTTCACGACCTGCTCGAACGGCGCGCCGGCGCGCGCACGGCGCTCTTCGCCTACGCTGGCTCGGCTCATCTCGTGCTGCCCCTCACCGACGACGCGGCCCTCATCCGCACCTATGTCGATTCGCTCGCCACCGGGCTCATGCCGGTGGCCGGCAAGGACACAGGCCGGGCGCTCAAGGTCGTCGAAGCCGCGCTGGCGCGCGAGGAAGTGCCCGGGACGATTCTCTTCATGACCGACGGAGTCGAAGCGGGAGCATTCCAGAGTTTCAAGGCACACACCGGCAAGAACCAACTCATGGTGCTCGGGATCGGCACCGAAGAGGGCGGGCCGGTGCGCGCCGGGGCCGAGTCGTTTCTGACCGACTCGACGGGCCGGCGCGTGTTCACGCGGCTCGATGTCGAGGGACTGCGCAAGCTCAAGGACGCGGCGGACGTGAAAGTTGCCACAATGACACTCGACGACTCCGATCTCGATTGGATCCAGCGTCACGTGCAGACGCATCTCGCGCAGAAGCAATCCGATCTTGCTACCCGTTGGCAGGACGAAGGCTGGTGGCTGACGTTGCCGATCGGCTTGCTGGCGGCGCTCTGGTTCCGGCGCGGCTGGACGATTCGCTGGACCAGTGTGGTGCTCATCGGTTGCGCACTGAGCGCGTCGCCTGGCGCGCACGCGGCTGGCTTTATCGACGCGTGGCTGACTCCAGATCAGCAGGGCCGCCTCCGCTTCGAGCGCGGCGACTATGCTGCGGCCGCCGCCGATTTCATCGACCCGATGTGGAAAGGGGTCGCGCTCTATCGCGCCGGCCAGTACAGCGCCGCCATCGACGCTTTCGCACGCCTCGACACCGCCGAGAGCTATTACAACCAGGGCAATGCCCTCGCGAAGCTCGGCAAATATCCGCAGGCGGTCAAGAGCTATGAGGAGGCGCTGCAGCGTCGGCCCGATTGGCCGCAGGCAAAAGGCAATCTCGCGCTCGTGCAGGCCTTGATTCCACCACCAAGCAAGGACGAGCAGCAGGAGGAGGCCCCCAATCTCAAGCCCG
>DATFRO010000020.1:0-4862 GCA_035263105.1 Steroidobacteraceae bacterium
ATTTTTCTGCGCAATGTTGCCTGCGAGCGCGCGCGCAGCGTCGCAAGCGCATCCCCCGAACGCGCAGTCCCGACCGAACATCATCTTCATTCTCCTCGATGACCTGCGGTGGGACGAGGTCGACTATCCCTTCGTCAAGGTCCCGAACATCCATCGCATCGCGAACGAAGGCGTGACCTTCCGCAACGCGTTCATCACGACGCCGCTCTGTTCACCGAGCCGCGCGAGCTTCCTCACCGGCCAGTACGCGCACACGCACGGCATCACCGACAACACCGACCACAGCCCGCGCAGCTACGAGCTCGTGACGTTTCCGCGCCTGCTGCACGACGCCGGCTACGAAACCGCGTTCATCGGCAAGTGGCACATGGGCGTCGATGACAGCGCGCGACCCGGCATTGACTACTGGGTCGGCATGAAGGGACAGGGCCACTATCTCGATCCCGAGCTCAACGTGAATGGCGAGCGCAGGAAGTATCCCGGCTACTTCACCGACATTCTCAACAAGTTCGCCGTGGATTTTCTGAAGCAACCGCACGCCAAGCCGTTCCTGCTCTACATCGCGCACAAGGCGGTGCATCCGGAGCTGACGCAGTACGCCGATGGGAGCGTGTCGGACCTGGGAGGCGGGCAGTTCCTTCCCGCCGAGCGCCACAAGACGCTGTACGCGGAGGACGCCATTCCACATCGCGCCAGCTACGGCAAGGCGCCACAAGGCAAGCCGGCGCTGCTGCGGCAGATCGGCGATCTGCCGCCGCTCGGCCCGAGCACCGTCACCGACGACGAGACCATCCGCAATCGCCTGCGCATGCTCGCATCAATGGACGAAGGGCTGGGCGAGATGCTGGCGGTGCTCGAAGCGCAGAAGCAGCTGGACAACACGCTCATCATTTTCACGAGTGATGAGGGCTACTTCTACGGTGAGCACGGCCTGAGTGCCGAGCGACGCCTCGCGTACGAGGAGTCGATCCGCATCCCGTTGCTCATGCGTTATCCGAAGCTCATCAAGGCCGGTAGCGTGCTCGACCAGTTCGCATTGAGCATCGACATTGCGCCGACGGTGCTCGCGATCGGTGGCGCGCCGGCGGCGACGGACATGCACGGACGATCCCTGCTGCCCCTGTTGAAGGGGCAGAGAATCGCCTGGCGCGACTCGGTGCTGGTCGAGTACTTCTCGGACAAGGTGTTTCCGCGCGTTGTGAACATGGGCTACCAGGCCGTACGCACGCAGCGCTGGAAATACATTCACTACGTCGACCTCGAGGGCATGGACGAGCTCTACGACCTGCGCACCGATCCGTTCGAAATGAGCAACGTCATCGCCGCGCCCCAAGCGCAGACGTCGCTCGAGGATCTGAAGGCGGAGCTGCAGAAGCTGCTCAGGAACTCGCCTTAATGATGCTTGAGGTGATCCTTGAGGAACTCGACCAGGGTTGCGATGGCGTCCTGGGTCTCGCCGTGAATGAAATCGGTGTACTCGGGAGAACCGTCAGGGTAGCGAGTGCTGTCCGGCGCGGTGATCAGGTGATTGAGTGAATTCAGCACCGACTCTTTCGCGCCTTGCGAGCGGGTCAGCGGCACGAGCAGCACCGCCAGAGCGCTTTCGAGCGCGATGATCCGTGCTGTCGTCTTGATGTGTTCGTACTCTTCCGGCGTCATGTAAGCGACTCCTTGGCAGCCGCGGCGTTTCGCATCAAACGCGACTATAGCCACCAAGCGCGAAGCGACTGTGCTTCACGTCACACGTCGCGGCTGAACCGGGATCGGGCGGATCGCGGGGCACGCCTTGGCGGCGTGGAGACGTTAGCGTGCGTTATGTGAGCCCGCTGCAGATGTCGCTACTGATAACCCGCCCTTGGCCGGCCAGCGTTGAATTGACAGGTCCACTCTGGGAGCTGTCCATGAATCTCAAGGCGCTTTGGCTCGCCGCCTTGTCCGCGTTTTACCTGCCTCTCTGCGCACATGCCGCCACGGCGGTGCGGCTCGAAGTCCTCGACAAGAAAACCGGAGAGGTGCTGCCCTTGCATTGGCATGACGGCGAGCGGTGGGTTGCCGGCGAGCCCGGGCGCGAGTACGAGATCCGGCTCAGGAATCAGGGCGGGGGCCGGATGCTCGCCGTTACGTCGGTGGACGGGATCAACGTGATCACGGGCAAGACCGCTGCGACCCTGGGAAGCGGCTACGTGCTCGATCCCGGGTGCCTGGTCGACATCGACGGCTGGCGCAAGAGCATGGAGCAGGTGGCGGCGTTCTACTTCACCGCGTTACCCGACTCCTATGCCGCGCGCACCGGCCGTCCGGACAACGTTGGCGTGATCGGCGTCGCCCTGTTCCACGAGCGCGTCAGGGTGATGGAGCTCGAGAAGGACGAGCGCTCGCGCGCATCGACGCCTGCTCCCTCGGCGGACGCCTCGGCTGCGCAGAAATCGACTGGCGAGAGCTCCGGGCTGCTGAACCGCGAGGATCGGCTCGGCACCGGGCATGGCCGGCGCCTCGATTCGGGTGCCGTCTACACGGAGTTCGAGCGCGCGAGCGACGAGCCGGACGAGGTGATTCGCATCTACTACGACTCGCGCAAGAACCTCGTCGCGCGCGGCATCATCCCGCGGCCGAAGTACCGCGTGGCCGAGCATCTGCCAGACCCGTTCCCGAACGGCTTTGTGCCCGATCCTTGAGATGCCCGCGGGCACGCGCAGCATTCACGGTGGCTCATTCACCATCGCAAGCAGGGCGTCGAGCCTCGCACGCCGTTCCGGTGGCAGGTACGCGAAATTGGAGCCGCGGTCGTTGATCTCCCAGTAGCTGGGCGAGACCTCGCGCTCGAGTTCGTCACGCGTAGCGGCGAGCAGCCGACCGCCAACACCCTTGAGATTGCGTGCGATGCGCCGTGCCGGCTCGTCCTCATCACGCCACAGGAAGAACGTTGCAAGCTGCATCTGGGCCCGGTACGTACCGTGCACGTGCTCTTTGCCTTCATGATCGAGGGTGAGGAGCTGTTCGAGCAGCGTATCGCGCAGTGTGTGATCGTCGGCCGCGGCTTCGATGAGTTGCGCCAGGTCGTAGGCCGCCACCTCGAGGAGGAACGGCAGCCCCTTGCTGCTCGCGAGTCGACCGTAGAAGCGGAGGCGATCGGCCACCTCGATGACCGCGGGATGCAGTCCCACTGCCAGCAGCGACTCGCCCAGCACGCGATACTGGTGCAGCACGAAGTAGGCCGTGCGCGGATCCGCGCTGTTGATCGCCGCCCGCAGGTAGCTGTTGAAAGTGCGCTGGCAGAGTTCCAGGAATCCGGGCTGCGTCGCGAAACTCTCCGCGAGCCGGCGCGTGTGAATCGCGATCATGCTGGCGACATCCCGCGCGCTTCCCACCGCGTCGCTGAACAGAGCGAGGTACTGGCGCAGGATCTTCGACTCGAACCAGCTGCGGTCGCGGGCGACTTCCTCCATGGCGATCGGGGCCATCGCAATGAAGTCGGGATCGTGCGCCACTGCCTCGTCCATGCGGAACCAGGCGTCCGGCAGCTTCGTCCGCAGGTTGGTCACGTCTGAGAGCAGTGTCGCCAGTGCTTCGACCGCCGCCATCGAGATGCCGCGGTCGCTGTTCTTCATGGCGCCACGCGCTACATCCTCGATGTCCTCCACTGCGTGGATCACTGCCTGCTTGGTCCGGTTCACGTTCGCGGTGCGCGTGCGCAGTACCCGGGCGAGCGCTTCGGCGCGAATGCGGGAGATCACGCTGTGCGGCGAGACGAAGCGGAATACGTAGGCGAAATACGGCAGCAGCACGAGGAGGCACCCCGTCATCATCAGCATCGCCAGCAGGAAACCGCCGCGCGGAATGAGGGGCGCTGCGCCCGCCTGGCCCGACAGAACCACGGCGAGCCAGATGAGAAGCGTCGTCGTCAGGACATAAAAGGCCATGACGGTGAGATTGACGGGATCGCGCACGAAGAGCGCAGTGACACGATGGGTGTAGCGCGTCGCCGAGAGCTCGAGGACGATGGCGACGACGGTCACCAGGATGGCGAGGACGCCGGCGAGGACCTGCGCTGCGTCGCTCAGCACGGACAGTGCCTCGGCTTGGCCGAGCGTTGCGAGCCAAATCAGCGGGTGCCGCCAGGCATCACTCCCATCGAGCCAGCTGGCCGCCGCAACAAGGACTGCTGAAGCGGCCAGCAGTAGCGCAAAGAACAGCCGCCCCGCGGTCTGCTTTTTGGGGGACAGGCCCGCCGGTGCGGTGAGCTCTGGGTCGGTCGCCGTCATGAGGCAACACCTTGTGTGAGCACTACCGCGCGCCGGAGCACCAGCGTCCCGCTCACCGCCAACCCGTCGTGATCGGTCGCGATCACCGTGACGTGCAGCAGCTCGTCGGTGATCTCGACCGTGCGTGCATGGAAGCGCCCATGGTGCGCATCGAACTCGAGCCAACGCGGCAATGGCTTTCCGTCGGCGAGTCGTGCCGAGAGCGTGAGCACGTCACCAGGGTCGGAGTCGGCGAACAGGTCCCTCGGCAGTACGTGCTCAGAGCGCTCACCGGGCTGGTAGTCCGCGTCCGGAATGGGTCGTGTGAGAAAGGGCGCGGCGTTGGTCAGGTTCTCACGCGCGAGCCGGCGATACTCCCGGCCGATGGCGAGCGCAGTCAGCGTCCAGATCACCGCGAGCGCCGCGTTCAGCCACGCGAACTGCACCGCGCCCATGGCGAGGTAGTGCGTCCCGACGACGACCACCCCGGCCTGCAGCAGGTCACCGAAGCGCCAGAAGAAGGTCTCGATTGCGGTCTTGCCTTCGTAGGTCTGCGTGCGGTCGGTCGGCAGGAAGAGCGCCTGGCGAGTGGTGTTGGTAATCGAGTACTCGGTGCCCGAT
>DATFRO010000021.1:0-113019 GCA_035263105.1 Steroidobacteraceae bacterium
CTCCGCCAGGTCGCGGAGGATTACTGGGAGGAGTACCTCAAGCTCAACCCGATCGCCGCCACGGTCTATGGTGACAATCGTTACAACGATCGCCTCGAGAACAACATCGGTCCGCGCTATCTCGCCGATACGCTCGCGCTCGAGAAGGCTTACCTGGAGAAGTTGACTGCGATCGATCCGGACAAGCTCTCCGCGCAGTCCCGCCTCTCGTACGAAATCTTCAAGTTCGATCGCGAGGACAACATCGAGGGCCTGCACTTTCCCACCGAGCTGATCCCGGTCAATCAATTCTTCGGTTTGCCGAATCTCTTTGCGCAGCTGGGAGCCGCCAACGGCCTGCAGCCCTTCGCGACGGTGAAGGACTATGAGAACTGGCTGAAGCGCATCGATGGCTTCGTCGTGTGGGTGAACCAGGCGATCGACAACATGCGCTCGGGCTCGGAGCGTGGTGTGGTGCAGCCGCGCGTGGTGATGGAGCGCGTGCTGCCGCAGCTCGAGGCGCTGGCCGAGACCGACCCGGCGAAGAGCGTCTTCTATCGGCCCGTGACCGCGATGCCCGCGAGCTTCACGGCGGACGACAAGGCGCGCCTGAGCGCCGCGTACTCCAAGGCGATCAACGAGAAGATCGTTCCGGCTTATCGGCGTCTGCACGACTTCATTCGTGACGACTACCTGCCGAAGACGCGCGCCACGGTCGGCCTCAACGCGTTGCCGCAAGGCGATCGCTGGTACGCGTACCTGGTGAAGTCGCAGACCACAACCTCGAAGAGTGCCGCGGAGATCCACGAGATCGGGTTGAAGGAAGTCGCGCGCATCCGCGGCGAGATGGAGAAAGTGATCCAGCAGGTGGGCTTCAAGGGCGACATCCCGGCCTTCTTTACCTACTTGCGCAATGAGCCGCGCTTCTACTACTCGAAGCCGGAAGACCTCCTCAACGGCTATCGCGCGCTCAAAGACCAGGTGAACGCGCAGATCCCGCGCCTGTTCTCGATCCAGCCCAAGGCGGATTTCGAGATTCAGCCGGTAGAGCAGTTTCGCGAGAAATCAGCCGCGGGTGCGCAGTACCGGCGCGCCTCGCCTGACGGTTCGCGACCGGGTGTCTTCTACGTGAACACGTACGACCTCAAGTCGCGGCCCAAGTACTCGATGCAGTCCATCTTCCTGCATGAGGCGATCCCCGGGCATCACTTCCAGATTTCCATCCAGCAGGAGCTCACGGACCTGCCGCGCTTCCGGCGCTTCGGCGGCTTTACCGCGTTCGCGGAAGGCTGGGGACTGTATTCCGAATCGCTCGGCAAGGAGCTCGGCCAGTACACCGACCCCTATGACTACTTCGGCGCGCTGGGCGCGGAAATCTTCCGCGCGGTGCGGCTGGTGCTCGATACGGGATTGCACTCGAAGGGCTGGACGCGCGAGCAGGCGATCGAATACATGACCGCGAACACGCCGAACGGTCCGAGCGATGCGATCGCCGAGGTCGAACGCTATATCGCGATTCCCGGCCAGGCGCTCGCGTACAAGATGGGTGAGCTCAAGATCAAGGAATTGCGCGCGCGCAGTGCCGCGAAGCTGGGCGCGAAGTTCGACGTGCGTGAATTCCACACGCAGATCCTGCAGGACGGCGCACTGCCGCTGGATGTGCTGGACGCGAAGATCGACCGCTGGCTCGCCTCACAACACAAGTGACTACTTGGTGTGGCCGTAGCCGAGGGTGTCGATGTCCTCGAGATAGCCGTCGACGAACCTGAGGCGTCGCATCAGCTTGTTCGGGCCGAAGTTGTAGGTCCAGATCTCGACCGGCACTTCGACGAGGGAGCCGGGCGCGGCGACGACCGGGTGCCCGCCGTACCAGACGACCGGCCGTTGCAGGACGGTGTGAGTCTGGATGTCCTCAGGCTCCCCACACTTGCTGCGCACGTCGTAGATCGAATCGCCTTCGTGCACCAGCTTCTGACCGCAATTGAACGCAGCCGCCGGGAGGCTGGTCAGGAGGATGAGAACCGCAACCGTGCCGCGGATGCGCATGGAAGGACTCTAGGCGATGCGCGATGAATGCGCCATGAACTGCGCGGGTGGGTACGGGTGCCCAGCCGGCATCGACTCCACATTAAGTGGAGTCGATCTGACCGGCTGAGCCCCCCTGGAGTGCCTCGTCCTATCGCCATCCCTGTGAGCGGGCATCCGCTGCCCGTTGAGCACCTACCCAACAGGAATAGCGATAAATCCGCCGCAAAATTCTCACCGGCAGTGAAAATTTGTGCGCGAAAGCACACAATCGCCCGGCCCGCCGTCACGGCCCAAAAGCCGGGAGCCGGCGGCCGACTGTGGTTCCGGAGCAACGAAATTCACCGGGACCGTATACGAAGAGCTTCGTCCGGACCTATAATTCCGCGCGATTCAAAGAACGCGAGAGCCGCACTCATGAAGCGAAAGACCGAAATGCGCGCCGTGCGTCCGACCAATTCCGAACTGAACATCCTGCGTGTCTTGTGGCGCCTGGGGCCGAGCACCGTGCGCAGCGTCCACGAAGAGCTGTCGCATGATGATCATGATCTCGGTTACACCACGGTGTTGAAGTTCCTGCAGATCATGCTCGACAAGGGATTGGTCAAACGTGAGGACTCACAGCGCGCCCATGTTTATCGCCCGGCAGCGAGCCGCGAGCAGACGCAGCGTCAGCTCACGCGCCAGCTGATCGATGGCGCCTTCGACGGTTCGCGCTCGCAGCTGGTGCTGCAGGCGCTGGCCGGCGCCGAAGGCGTCAAGCCCGAGGAACTGGAGGAGATTCGCGCACTCCTCGATCGATTGCAGGAGCGTCAGGACTGACAAGAGCGCCTCTCGAGGCGGCGATCGGGATGAACGGAGGTTTGCAATGAACGGGTTCGACTTGCCCACCCTCGCTACGCTGGTGGCGACGCTCGGCTGGACACTGTTGCATTTTCTCTGGCAGGGCGCTGTCGCCGGCGTCCTGTTTGGATTGGCTCTCGCGGTCACCTCGCGTGCTTCCGCACCCACACGCTATCGTATTGCGCTCGCGTTTCTCACGCTGTTGGCCGCGTGCCCGGTCGTCACGTTCCTGTGGCTGAGCCCCGACCACTCATCGGGCACCAGCGCGATGACCGTGTTCAGTGCGCCGATGGCGACCGCGGTGCTCGCGGCGGCGGCGAGCACGGCGAGTGACTGGCGTTCGCTGATCGATCCCTGGCTCCCCTGGGCCGTGCTGGTGTGGGCGGCAGGGGTGACGTTCATGACCGGACGTCTGCTCGTCGAATGGCGCGAAGTGCGCCGTCTCACCCGTCTGGATATCGAGCCGCTGTGTGCCGCGTGGCAAGCGCGCGTGGAGCGCCTGCGTACTTCGCTCGGCGTACGTCGCGCAGTGTTGGTGCTGCAATCGACGCGCGTGCACGTACCGCTCGTCGTGGGCTGGCTGAAGCCCGTCATCCTGGTGCCGATGGGCGCGCTCACCGGCCTGACGCCTTCGCAGCTCGAACTCATCCTGATGCACGAGCTCGCGCACGTGCGTCGCAACGATTACATCGTCAACCTGCTGCAGATCGTGGTGGAGACGCTCCTGTTCTATCACCCGGTGGTGCGGTGGGTGTCGCGCGTGCTGCGCGAAGAGCGCGAGAACTGCTGCGACGACCTGGTGGTGGTCAATTCCGGAGACGCGCTCGGTTATGCGCGCGCGCTCACCGAGCTCGCCGGCGCTCGTTCGCTCGCCTTGCAGACCAGCGTGGGGAGCGATGGTGGAAAACTGCTCACCCGCATCAAGCGCATCGTGGCGGCGCGCGAGCCGACGCGCGTGGCGACTCACTGGAGCGTCGGCGTGCTGCTGGCCGTGTTCGGCCTGAGTCTCAGCGGCTTGCTGCATCCGATGGCCGGATCGACGCCGCGCGATGAGGCCTCGAGCGACGCGACGACCGCCGGGCGGCCGCTCGCGATCGAGCCGATCCCCTCGGCGCAGATCCAGGTGCCGACGCTCGAGTCGGTCGCGACGCCCGCAGCCGTGTCGGCGCAACTCGTTGCCGAGGCCGATGCGCCTGCGGCTTCGGGAAGTGCGACTCCACCGGCATCTCGGCCGGCGAGTGCCGATCCGGCGCCACGTGCAGCAGCGCCCCAAGGTGCGGGTGAGGCGCCCGAGATTGCTCCAGTAGCGGCCCCGGCCAGCGCGGGAAAGAGCGAAGCCGCGCCTGAGGCGGCGCAGAGCAGCGCGACTCAGCCCGCGGCACCTGCCGAGGCTGTGCCCGAGCCCGTTGCCAGCACGCAAGGCGCCGGACCGGCGGTTCCGACGGCTGCCGCGCCTGCTTCAACGACACCGGTGGCACCGTCGATGCCGGCGGCGCGTCCAATCTGGGTGCAGCAGCCTGAGTTCCCGGTCGCGGCGCGATTGAGCGGCATCGAGGGCTGGGTCACGGTCAGCTACACGATCGACAACAAGGGCCGCGTCTCCGATGTCGATATCGTCGATGCGAAGCCGACCAAGGTGTTCGATTCCGCGGTCCGCAAGGCCGTCCGCAACTGGCGCTTCGAGCCGACCGTCGTCGACGGCCAGAGCGTCGCGCGGCGGATGACCCAGACGATCCAGTTCTCGCTCGACTACAAGATGATCTGCAGCGCCGACCCCTCGACCGGCACGCGTCTCAACGCCTGCCGCACCAAGGACGAGATCGAGCGCGACACCACGGCAGAGTGAGCGAAAGGCCGCCGGCCTCGTGCCGGCGGCTGCGCGCCGCTCAGCAGCGCGTATCATTGAGGGCGGAAGAAAGCTGTCCGGGAGACAGGCTCCCAAAGGCAGTCGCGCCGGTTGACCACAGCCTACGAGATCAGCATCGTCATCCCCTCGCTGGCCGAGGATGCGAGCCTCATCGCGCTTCTCAAGCAGATTCGCGCCTGGGAGCGCCGGCCACGCGAAATCATCGTGGCCGATGGCGCGCAGAGCATCGACACGCGCCGGCTGTGCGCGCGCTACGACGCGCTCTGGGTCCCTTCGGTGCACGGCCGGGGGGTGCAGCTCAGCAAGGGCGCCGCGCACGCCCACGGCTCGGTCCTCTGGTTCCTCTATCCGGACGCCGAACCCCATCCCGAATCGCTGACGGCGATCGCGATCGCCATCGACAGCGGCGCGCTCGGCGGCTACTTCCGCTGGCGCGCGGGCGGCGCGCGACACTGGCCGGTGACGCTCTTCGAATGGGGTATCCGCTTACGCAGTACGTGGGGTGTTCCGTACGGCGACCAGGGGCTCTTCGTCGAGCGCGAAGCGTTCGAGGTGTGTGGCGGATTCGAAGCGACGCCACTCTTCGAGCAGGTTCGACTGGTGAAGGCTCTGCGGCGCCAGGGGCGGATCGACGCGCTGCCGCTGCCCATCGGGGTTCCACAGACGCGCTGGCGACGGCGCGGCTGGCTGCGCCAGGCGCTCGGCAATCGACTGCTGGCGCTCGGCTATGTCGCGGGAATTCCGCCCGCCAGGCTGGCGCGCTGGTCGGGGCAGGGCGACGTCGGGACCGCGGGCCCCTAGAAGGCGCTCGGCGCCCTAGTAGGTGCTCGTCGGGTAGGCGCGCTCGCCGTCCGCCTGCGGATCGAGCCAGACCGCGCTGCGGCCTGCGGCGTGCGAATCGGTGAACAGGATCGCCGCATCCACGTACACGTGATCGCGCGAGGCGGGCGCTTCCACGCAGGGCAGATGCTGGGCGAATCGTCGATGGCGCCGTGAGGCGCGCCGTGCAGAGATCCGTTTGCTCTTCATAGTCCTCATCCTTCCGCGATCAACTTTTCCTCGATCGGCGCCGGGACACTCGGGCCCACGGCGATGCTCGCGTGCGCTTCGACGCGGTTGCGACCATTGCCCTTGGCGCGGTAGAGCGCCGTATCGGCGGCCTGGATCAGCTCCTCGATCCCGTAGATACGATCGAACATCGCGGTGGCAACGCCGGCGCTGATCGTGACGCGGTCGGCCACCGTGGAAACCGAGTTGGGAACCGCGAGCCGCCAGATGTTGCGGCGGAGGCGGTCGGCGAACAGCCACGCGCGGCGCGCGTCGATGCCCGGCAGCACGATGGCGAATTCCTCGCCGCCGTAGCGGGCCGCGAGATCGCCCGCGCGACGGAAGGTCTTCTCGACCGCCTGCGCGACGCGGCGCAGGGTGTCGTCGCCGCGGGCATGTCCGTAGGTGTCGTTGTAGCGCTTGAAGCCGTCGATGTCGCACAGGATGAGCGACAGCGGGTGGCGTTCGCGCAGGCAGCGGCGCACTTCGCGCGCCAGCACTTCGTCGAACTGGCGCCGGTTGGCGATGCCCGTCAGGCCGTCGATGGCAACCAGGCGCAGGAGCTGGGCATTGGCTTCCTGCAATTGAATGCGGGTGGCGTTGAGTTCCGCGCAGCTCGCCTGCAGCACCGCGGTGCGTTCCTTGACGCGCTCCTCGAGCTGCTCACGGGCGTAGTTGAGCGCGCTCTCCATGCGCTGGCGCTCGGTGAGCTCGTGCTGCAGCGCCTGGGTGCGCTTCGCGACCAGCGCGCGGAGCATGCGGTTCCAGAGATAGAGGACCGCGAGGGACAGCAGCACGATGGTGAAACCGGCGCCGGCGCCGACCCAAAACGTGGCGTTCGGGCCGAGCATTTCGCGCAATGCCCCGGCGGAAGCAGAACTGCTGAGTACTGCGATTAACGCCACCGCCGTCACTGACGCGGCAGCCCATTGCATTCGCCTCGTCAAGGTCCGTGATCCCCTATCGCTTCTACGTTGTGGGAGCGGCCACTGCGGGGGCGAGAATACAGAGCGCGCCTGAGCGCGATTGCGGCAGCGATCACAAAATGCCCGTCGTGTTCTGCCCGGACCGACCGATATGTCAAAGTTTCCCGGCAGGCTGGGAAGGCAGTCCCAACCCCACCCCGAGCACCCGAAAACCCTTGCCTTGACGCTTCAAAGCGGGCTCATCGACACTGCGCCCTCGCCCAAGGGTGAAGGGACCCCGAAATGACCGAGAGCAGCGCGCCGGCCTCGCGCGAATTCGCGACTTTTCGCGATTTCTATCCGTACTACCTCTCCGAGCACACGAACACGGTGTCGCGACGCCTCCATGTCCTCGGCACGGGGCTGGTCCTGCTCACCGCAGTGGTCGCGCTGGCGAGTGGCAACGCCGAATGGCTCTGGCTTCTGCCACTGCTCGGCTACGGCCCGGCCTGGATCGGTCACTTCTTCTTCGAGAAGAACCGCCCGGCGACCTTTCGCCATCCGCTCTACAGCCTCGCCGGTGATTTCGTGATGTTCCGCGATGTCCTGCTGGGGCGAATCAGGTGGTAAGACCCGCCGTTGACCGGCAATTCGAGCAGCGGCTCGCCGGCCTCATCAACAGCGGTCAGAAGGATGTCCTGCAGCGCGGACGCAAGGGCGTCGAACGCGAGGCGCTGCGCGTCAAGCCCGACGGACACCTGTCGCAGCAACCGCATCCGCGCGCGCTCGGCTCGGCGCTCACCAACGAGCACATCACGACCGACTATTCCGAAGCGCTCATCGAGCTCGTGACGCCGCCCTTCAGTGAGAGCTGGGAGCTGCTGCAGTACCTCTGCGACATCCACCAGTTCGTCTACCGGCACCTCGGTGAGGAGCTCCTGTGGGCCACCAGCATGCCGTGCGCGATCCGCAGCGATGCCGAGATTCCGATCGCGCGCTACGGCCGCTCGAACGTGGGCCGCATGAAGACGGTGTATCGCGAGGGCCTCGGCCTGCGTTACGGGCGCATGATGCAGGCGATCTCCGGCGTGCACTTCAACTATTCCTTCCCGGCGCAGTTCTGGCCGGTGCTCGCAGACGTCCTGCAAGAGCGCGGCGCCAGCCAGGATTTCATCTCCGCCCAGTACTTCGCGCTGTTGCGCAGCTACCGGCGTCACGGGTGGATCGTGTTGTACCTCTTCGGCGTGTCGCCGGCGGTGTGCGGCTCGTTCCTCGCCGGGCGCGATCTGAAGCTGCCGCAGCTCGACTCGGGGACGTACTACGAGCCGTACGCGACATCGCTGCGCATGAGCGACCTGGGCTATCGCAACAAGAGCCAGGCAAGCGTCGAGATCTCGGTGAACAGCCTCACGGACTACGTCCGCGACCTCAAGCGCGCCATCTCCACGCCGAACCCCGACTACGAGCGGCTCGGGGTCAAGGTGGACGGCTGGTACCGGCAGCTCAACGCCAACATGCTGCAGATCGAGAACGAGTACTACAGCTTCATTCGTCCGAAGCGCGTGGCCCGCTCGGGCGAGCGGCCGACGAAGGCGCTGCTGCGCGCCGGGGTCGAGTACGTCGAGGTGCGCGCACTCGACGTGAGTGCCTTCGACCCGGTCGGCGTCAACCAGAACAAGCTGCGGTTTCTCGAGGCGTTCCTCGCGCTCTGCGTTCTCAAGGCGAGCCCGCCGCTCGACGCGAACCAGCAGCGCGAGCTCGACGCCAATCACATCACCGTGGCGCGCCGCGGACGCGAGCCGGGACTCACGCTGGGGCGCGACGGCCGCGGCTACCCGATGCTGACCTGGGCGCGTGAGCTCCTCGAAGACATGCAAGGCATCTGCGAGCTGCTCGATGCCGGACAACCCGGCAAGCCGTACGCCACCGCGCTCGCCGCGCAGGCCGCGAAGATCGACGATGTCGCCCTCACCCCCTCGGCGCGGCTGATGCGCGAGATGCAGACGAGCGGCGAATCGTTCTTCCAGCTGGCCCTGCGCATGTCGAACCTGCACAAGGCGTATTTCCTCGATTTGTATCCACCCAACGAGCAGCGACTGGCGGAGCTGCGCAACGAGGCCGAGGAATCGCTGCGCGCGCAGGAGAGCATCGAAGCGAGCGACTCCATCTCCTTCGACGAGTATCTCGGCCGCTATCTCGCCGACTAGCCGCCAGCTCGCCGACTAGCCGCCAGCTCACCGCCTGCCCGCACCACTTCGTCCCTGGGACCGGCCGTCCGCCGCACTGTCCGCTGTCCGCGAGCGGACACTTCGCAGATGCACCGCCAATGCGCGCTTAAACCAAAAGCGCCTGCATTTCATCGTATTAGGTGCCCGCAGGCCCGGTGGCACGCTGGGTGCACAAAGGTGCGCAAGCAATCGCGGGCAGTCCGTTCAGCGTCATTGCGAGGGAGGTCGGCCATGTTGAGACAAGTACGCGGATCGACGCTTGTTGCGACGCTGGCCGCCGTGCTCTTCAGCTGGTGCGCGCTCGACGCCTCCTCGGGCCATTACGGCCTGCACGCCACGTTCGACGGCGAGCAGTTCGAGCTGCGCCTGGTCCTGCCAGCGTTCTGCGTGCGAATCAGCGCCGTCACCGTCGACGGCACGACGGATTTCCGATCGGTGTCGCTGTGCACCCTGTGCCGCGGCCCGCAGGAGCGTTCCTTGTCATGAAGGGGTCGATTTCACGTCTGCACAGCGACGACCGCGCCCCGGCGCGGGCGGGCGGCATCCGGGATACCTCGGCGCAGGATGTCGCAATCGACCCGCGGCCCGCGCAGCTGCGCCGGCGCAAGATCCTGATCGCAGGCGGCGCGGGCGCGCTGCTGCTGCTCGCAATCATTCTCCCGGCCGCGATCCGCTGGATGCACGCCGAGATCAGCGTGCCACGCGAGCGCGTGCGCGTGGCGACCGTGACGCGCGGTCCGTTCATCCGGGACGTGTCCGCGCAGGGAGTCGTGGTGGCCGCGGTGAGCCCGACGCTGTTCGCGCCGGCGGCCGGCAATGTCACCTATGACGTGCAGGCGGGTGATACGGTCAAGCGCGGCCAGGTGCTCGGCTCGATCGACAGCCCGCCGCTGCGCAACGAGCTGGCCCGTGAACAGGCGGCCCTCGAGAGCCAGGAAATCGCGGTCGCGCGCCAGAGCATCGAGACGCGCCGCAAGCTTCTCGCCAACCAGCAGGCGAGCGACATGGCCGAAGTCGCAGTGCATGCCTCGGAGCGCGAGCTCAAGCGCGCCGAGGACGCCTGGGAGACGCGCGCCATCAGCCAACGCGACTTCGAGAAGGCGCGCGACGATCTCACCAAGGCGAAGCTCGATCACGAGCACGCCATTCAGAACGCGGCGCTCGAGAAAGAAAGTCTCGAGTTCGAGCTGAAGACCGCGCGGCTGGAGCGCGACCGCCAGCGCCTGACGGTCCAGGAGCTCAATCGTCGCGTCGATCAGCTGACGCTCCACTCGCCGGTCGATGGCATGGTCGGCACGCTCGCCGTCGAGCAGAAGGGAGCCGTCGCCGAGACTGCGCCGGTGATCACCGTGGTCGACATGAGCGCGTTCGAGATCGAGTTCCAGGTGCCGGAGTCCTACGCCGATGACATCAAGCTCGGCATGCCGGCGGAAGTGAACTACGGGCAGCGCATCTATCCCGCGACCGTGACGGCGATCTCCCCGCAGGTGAAGCAGAACCAGGTCACCGGGCGCGTGCGCTTCTCCAAGGATGTGCCGATCGGCCTGCGCCAGAACCAGCGCGTCGCCACCCGCATCGTGCTCGAGTCGCGCGAGGGCGTGCTCAAGGTCGAGCGCGGCCCGTTCGTCGACAGCGGCGGCGGGCGCGTTGCGTATCTCATCGAGGACGGCCTCGCGCGGCGCACGCCGATCACGCTCGGCGCCACCAGCATCAGCGCCGTGGAGATCGCCCAGGGATTGAAGGAAGGCGACCAGATCATCGTGTCCGGTCTCGATTCGTTCGAAAACGCCGCGGTCGTGCGCCTCACGGACTGACGCGGCCGCTATTACGGGTCTCTTGGGTTTTTTTTCGGGTTTCTCAGCAGAAGGATCGTTCCATGCTCGAAATGCAACACATCAGCAAGGTCTACCGCACGGAGCTCATCGAGACGCACGCGCTGCGCGATTTCAGCCTCAAGGTCGAGGAGGGCGAGTTCGTCGCCGTCACCGGCCCTTCGGGTTCCGGCAAGACCACGTTCCTCAACATCGCGGGACTCCTCGAGACCTTCGATACCGGCACCTACCGGCTCGACGGCGAGAGCGTGAACGATCTCGACGACGATGCGCGCTCGCGCATCCGCAACCAGAAGATCGGTTTCATCTTCCAGAGCTTCAACCTGATTCCGGACCTGGACCTGTTCGACAACGTCGACGTGCCGCTGCGCTACCGCGGACTGAATGCCGCCGAGCGCAAACGCCGCATCACCCAGTCGCTGGAGCTCGTGGGCCTCGCCTCGCGCATGCGCCATGTGCCTGCACAGCTTTCGGGTGGCCAGCAGCAGCGCGTGGCGATCGCGCGAGCGCTCGCCGGTGAGCCGCGCTTCCTGCTCGCGGACGAGCCCACCGGGAACCTGGACTCGCTGATGGCGCGCCAGGTGCTCGACCTGCTCGAGGAGATCAATCGCGGCGGCACCACCGTCGTGATGGTGACGCATGACGCGGAGCTCGCGCGCCGCGCGCATCGCAACGTACACGTGATGGACGGCAAGGTCACGGACTTCCAGCCGTACGAAGGCCGCCCGATCGGCGCCGGCACGGCGGGTCGCGCCGCGCTCGCATAACGGAACGGGAGAGGGGAATGTTCGGTTATCACCTGCGGCTGGGGCTCAAGAGCCTGCGGCGCAACCCGGTGCTCACGGTCCTGATGATCGGCGCGATCGCGCTCGGCATCGCCGTGTGCCTCACGACGCTCAACGTCTACAGCATGGTCTCGGGCAATCCGCTCGCCTCGCGCAACGACGTGGTGTACGCGGTGCAGATGGACGGGTGGGACGTCACTGAGCCGTGGAACAAGGACCACCCGACCTACGCGCCGTGGGAGCTCACCTTCCGCGATGCGCAGGCGGTGTACGAGTCGAACATTCCCGATCGCAAGGTGATCATGCGCAAGGGCGCGTTCGTGCTCGGCAGCTCGGATGAGAAGAGCGAGGCCAAGCCCTACATCGTCGAGGCGCGCCTCACCACGCCCGATTTCTTCTCGATGTTCGCGGTGCCGTTCAAGTTCGGCGCCGGCTGGGATGCAGAGGCTGAGCGCAGTGCCGAGCCGGTGATCGTGCTCGGCGATAAGGCGAACGAGAAGATGTTCGGCGGCGCGGACAGCGTCGGCAAGACCGTCAAACTCGACGACAAGGAATACAAGGTGCTCGGCGTGCTCGATCACTGGAGCCCGGTGCCGAAGTTCTACGACCTGAACAACGGCAGCCTCGATGAGCCGGAGGACGTGTTCATTCCCTACAGCCGCGGCGAGCTGCTCGAGGTGGTCTCGGCGGGCAACGTCAACTGCTGGAAGCCTGAGCCGATCGATTCGTTCCGTGCGTTCCTCGCCTCGGAGTGCGTCTGGATCCAGAGCTGGGTCGAGCTGCGCACGCCCGCGAAGGTCGAGGCGTTCAAGTCGTTCCTCGACGGCTACGTCGCCGAGCAGAAGAAGCTCGGCCGCTTCTCTCGCCCGCTCAACAACAAGCTGAGCAAAGTGAGCGAGTGGCTGCAGCTCAACGAAGTGGTCGAGAAGGACAACAGCGTCCTGCTCGGCATCTCCTTCATGTTCCTGGCCGTGTGCCTGCTCAATACGGTAGGCCTGCTGCTCGCCAAGTTCTCGGGCAAGGTGGGTGTCGTCAGCCTGCATCGAGCGCTCGGCGCGAGCCGCAAGATGATCTTCCGCCAGCACCTGGTGGAGGTCTCTATGGTCGGCGTGGTCGGCGGACTGCTCGGCATCGGCATGGGGTGGCTGCTGCTCCTGGCGCTGCGACAGCTCTACAACAGCTACGAAGCGGTGACCCATCTCGACTGGACGATCGGGTTGATCGCTCTCGGCATCGCGCTCGTCGCCGGGATCCTCGCGGGCCTGTATCCGACCTGGCGCATCTGCCGGGTGCAACCGGCACCGCACCTCAAGACGCAATGACGGAGTCGTAGTCATGGAAATTCGTCCCATCATCAGCGCGATGCTCCGCAACCGCACCGGCGCTGTTCTCGTGGCGCTGCAGATCGCGATCACCCTCGCGGTCGTGACCAATGCGCTCTTCATCATCAACCAGCGCCTGGAGAAGATCGGCCGCCCGTCCGGCATGGATACCGAGAACCTGATCTTCGTGCAGAGCTACGGCTACCGGCCCGATTACAACCACAAGGTCACGATCGAAGAAGACCTGGCGATGATTCGCGCCATGCCCGGTGTGGTCTCGGCCTCGACCATCACCGGTATTCCCCTCAGTGGCGGCGGCAGCTCCACGAGCTACAAGGCAACGTCCGTCAAGACCTCGCCCGACGTTCCCGGCAACTATTACGAGATCGACGAGCACGGCGTGGACACGCTTGGCGTCAAGCTCGTGGCGGGACGCACGTTCAGCAAGGATATCGTGCGCTTCGACGACAACCGCACCAACACCGCGTTCGTGCCGGAAATCATCGTGACGCGCGACATGGCGAAGGCGCTCTTCGGCACCGACGAGAATGCTGTGGGCAAGCAGGTCTGGGACAACCTCGGCCAGTCGGCGACGATTGTGGGAGTCATCGATCACATGCTCGGGGCCTGGGTCGGCTGGGACAAACTGGCGCAGGTCGTGTTCCACCCGGTCGTGCAGCCGCCGCCCTTCGTCCGTTACGCGGTGCGGGCCGAGCCCGGCCGGCGTGACGCGCTCATCGCCGAGCTCGAGAAGAAACTCACCGATTCCAACCCGACGCGCGTGATCAGCTGGGTCCGGCCGCACACCTATTACATCGAGCGCAGCTACAAGCCCGATAAGCGCATGGCAGTGCTCCTCAGCGTCGCGATCGTGCTGCTGGTGACGATGACCACGCTCGGGATCGTCGGCCTCGCGAGCTTCACGGTGAACGCACGCACCAAGCAGATCGGCACGCGCCGCGCGGTCGGCGCGCGCAAGCTCGACATCCTGCGTTACTTCATGGTGGAGAACTGGATCCTGACCACGGCGGGCCTCGCGGTCGGCTGCATCCTCGCGTACGTCGTCAGCTACTGGCTGAGCACCGCGTACTCGCTGCCCATGCTCAAGCTGAGCTACCCGGTGCTGGCGATTCCCTGCATGTGGATCCTCGGGCAGCTCGCGGTACTCGTCCCAGCGCGCCGCGCCGCGGCCGTCCCGCCCGCGGTGGCGACACGCACCGTGTAAGATTGCAACGCGGACGCCCGGTGCCGCATCCAAAGGGGGTACGAATGACCTGCGCCTGGGGATCGTGCCGCCGCTACGTTCCGACTGTTCATCGAAGCGCTCCGCCGACCCGGCGCACGGAGCGCTGAGCGCACGCGTCCCGCGCATGCCCACGGTTCTCCTGATCGACGACAACCCCGCGGTGCGCACGGCGCTCGAAGTGCTGTTATCGCTCCAGGGCCTGGGCGTGGTGGAAGCCTCCAATCCCGACGAAGGCCTGCACCTGCTCGCGCAGGCGGACGTCGATCTCGTCATCCAGGACATGAACTTCCGGCGCGAGGCGACCTCGGGCCAGGAGGGCATCGAGCTCTTTCACCGCATCCGCAAGCTCACCCCGGACGTACCGATCATCCTGTTGACCGCGTGGACGCATCTCGAGACCGCGGTGGACCTGGTCAAGGCGGGCGCCGCCGACTACCTCTCCAAGCCCTGGGACGATGCGCGGCTGCTGACGACGGTGCGCAATCTCCTGCAGCTGCGCTCGGCGATCCTGGAGAAGCAGGCACTGGCGCGCAGCCGGCGCGAAGTGCGCGACGGGCTCAAGGAGCGCTTCGACCTGCGCGGCGTCATCTACGACAGCGACGCGATGCACGAGCTCCTCGTCACCGCGACGCAGGTTGCGCCCGCCGAAGTGCCGGTGCTGATCACGGGCCCCAACGGCGCCGGCAAGGAAGTGCTGGCAGACATCATCCAGGCGAACTCCGCGTGTGCAGATGGGCCCTTCATCAAGGTGAATGTCGGCGCGCTGCCCGGCGAGCTCATGGAGAGCGAGTTGTTCGGCGCCGAGGCGGGCGCGTACACCGGTGCGGCCAAGACGCGCCAGGGACGCTTCGAAGCCGCGGACGGCGGCACCTTGTTTCTCGATGAGATCGGCAATCTCTCGATGGCGGGGCAGGCGAAGCTCCTGCGCGTTCTGCAGACCGGGGAGTTCGAGCGGCTCGGATCGAGCGTGACCCGGCGCGTGCGGGTGCGCGTGTTGAGCGCGACCAATGCGGACCTGCGCACCGCGATTCGCGAAGGCCGCTTTCGCGAGGACCTCTTCTATCGGCTCAACGTCATCGAGCTCAAGGTGCCGCCGCTCGCGGCGCGCCGCGATGACATCGTGCCGCTGGCGCGCCACTTCCTGGAGCCCGGCTTCGTGCTGGACGAATCGGCCGCCAAGGCGCTGCGCAGCTACCCGTGGCCGGGCAACATTCGTGAGCTGCGCAACGTCATCCGGCGCGCCTGCCTGCTCGCACCGGACCGCGTGATCCGCATCGCTGTCCTCGGACTGCCGGAACACGCCGCCGAGGCGCGGGTCGTCGAGCGCGAGCCCGACCGGCAGGATATCGAGCAGGCACTGGAACGCTCGAGCGGCATCGTGGCGCGCGCCGCGCGCGACCTCGGGCTCAGCCGCCAGGCACTCTACCGCCGCATGGAGAAACTCGGCATCCGCGAGAAGAGCGGCTGAGCCGCGCGACAGGTCGCCCCAGCGCGACCTGCACACTAAACTTCCCGCATGGCCCGCTTCTCGCTCGAGGGCAAGGTGGCGTTGCTGAGCGTCACCTGCGCCAGCCTGACAGCCGTTCTCGCCCTGGCGCTGGAGCGCGCCTTCAGCCTGCCGTGGCTGAGCCTGCTACTCGCCCTCGTCATTGCCGTGCCGCTGATCACCCTCGTGTCGCGGCGCTTTGCCAGGCCGATGCGCACGACGCTGCATGCCGTGGCGGATGGGGTTTCGAGCCTCAAGGACAACGACTTCAGCATCAGCATCGCCGGCGGCCGGCGCGACGAGCTCGGCGAACTGGTCAACGCCTACAACAGTCTCGGCACCATCCTGCGCGATGAGCGCCAGGACCTGTTCCAGCGCGAGCTGCTGCTCGATACGGTGATCCAGAGCACGCCGCTCGCGCTGGTGCTGACCAACAACTCCGGGCGCGTGCTCTACAGCAATCTCGCCGCCCGCCAGTTGTTTCACGCCGGACGCAAGCTCGAGGGGCTGGAGCTCAGGGTGCTGCTCGAGCAGGCGCCGGCGGCGTTGCGGGAGGCGTTCTCGGCCGAGCGCGATACGTTGTTCACGGTGCCGATCAGCGGCGAGCCCGAAATCTTCCACCTGTCGCGTCGCGGCTTCCTGCTCAACGGCAACCCGCACCAGCTCCACCTGCTCAAGCAGCTGACGCGCGAGCTCAACGCACAGGAAGTGGCGACCTGGAAGAAAGTGATCCGCGTCATCGCGCACGAGCTCAACAATTCGCTCGCGCCCATTTCATCGCTCGCCCATTCCGGGCAACAGCTGGCGCGCGCGCCGCAGGGTGACAAGCTGGAACGCGTGTTTGCGACCATCGAGGAGCGCGCCGCGCACCTCAAGACCTTCATCGACGGCTATGCCCGCTTCGCCAAGCTCCCGCAGCCGCGGATCGTTGCCGTGGACTGGAGGAACTTCCTGGAGCTCCTGTCGGCGGCGGTGCCGTTTCGTATCGAGGGCGAGGTGCCGCGCGAGGCGGCGGAGTTCGATACCGCACAGCTCCAGCAGGTGCTGATCAACCTGCTGAAGAACGCGCACGAGTCCGGCTCACCGCCGGAGGAGGTGCGCATCGCCATCGAGGCAGGGACCAACATCTGGCAGCTCACGGTGCTCGATCGCGGCTCCGGGATGTCGGATGCGGTATTACGTAATGCATTGCTGCCGTTCTATTCCACCAAGCCGACCGGGACGGGGCTCGGGCTCACCCTGAGCCGGGAGGTCCTGGAAGCGCACGGGGGGCGGATTACGCTGGCGAATCGGGAGGGGGGCGGGTTGGCGGTGGCGCTCTGGTTGCCCCGCTCCGGAGCCGCTGCCGGAGCTTGTGGATGAACCCTGAGCAACTCTCGCCGGGGACCGCGGCTCTTTAACATATTGTTCGACTTCACTTATTCACGGAACCGTCATCGATCTATCTCAGATAATTAACTGGATTTTCACAACCACCGGCTTAGAATCCTCCGCGCAAAAGTAGAAAGAACAAGGCCGCTACGGATGAAAATAACAGTGAGCGGCGGTCTCGTCAGAATCGCAGGTAATGCGGAAGTCGCGGCGAACGAAGCGCTCGCCGAAAGCCTTCCCGTCGATGAAACCCGGCGCACTGACGTGACCGCAGGTTGGGATCCCTACCAGGTATGGCTCACGCGCGTGAAGGCACCGCGTGAGGCGCGTGACCAGGAACTGTCCGAACCGACGCCCTGAGACGGGCGTCTCTGCCGACACAGCCTGATCAAGCATTTGCACCGCCGCCACGGAGGCCGGCGGACACGTGCGCTTGTCCGTAGCAGGTCCGACCGCTACCGTACGGGCCGCCGCCCAACGGAGCGATGATGCGTTTCACCCTCGTCCCGAGCGACGCCCAGGACACGGCCGCAGCGCGCGAGCTCGACACCGGGTTTCCGAAACTCGAGTTCGGTGAGCCGCTCGAGGCGGAATTCCGCCGCACTCATCGGCAGAAACTGCTGCCCTGGACGCGCGCCGGGTTCGCGACGCTCGCCCTGCTGGCCCTGGTGCTCTGGGTGCTCGACCACTGGCAACTGCCGGCGGAGTTCGCGCCGCACTCCTACGCCCTGCGCCTCTTCGTGATGCTCCCCCTGGCGCTGCTCGGCCTTGGGCTCACCTACCTTCTCGCGCGCAACGATCTCGCCCTGGTGCGCTGGAGCACGTTGATCTTCTCCGGCTTCAGCATCGCCGCCATTGTCCTCGACGCGCTGCTGGCACGCGCTGGCGCGCCGCTCGCCTTCTCGGGGCTGAGCGCGGCGCTGCTCATAGGGTGTTGCGTCATGGGGCTGCGCTTCTGGCCGGCGCTCGACGTGTGCGGCGCGCTCGCGGTCGGGGCGACCGGGGCGGTGATGTTCGCCGGCTGGAATGCCGCGCACGTCATCCCTTATGCGCTGACCCTGGTTACCGTTGTGACCATCGGTTGCGCGGTCGCCTATGCACTCGAGCATGCCATCCGCGTCGCGTACCTCGAGGCCGTGGTGATCGCCCACCTCGGCGAGCGCGACGGCCTCACCGGCCTGTTCAACCGGCGCGTTTTCGATCGCTATCTCGAGCGTGTCTGGCAGCAATCGATCGTGGACAAATCGCTCGCCGTGCTGATGCTGGTCGATGCCGACAACTTCCGCAGCTACAACGATCGCTTCGGGCTCAAGTCCGGCGATGACTGCATCCGCCAGGTTGCGGCCGCCATGGCCGCCTGCGCGCGCCGGCCGCTCGACTTCTGCGCTCGCTACTCGGGCATCCAGTTCGCGATCGTGCTCGCGAACCCCGACCGGCTCTATGCCGAGGACATTCCACAGCACGTGCGCGCGGCGGTGGCGGCGCTCGGCATTCCGCATCCCGACTCGCCGAACGGGCGTCATGTGACAGTGAGTGTCGGCGTGGCGCTCACCGTGCCGCGGGTCTCTGACAGCCGCGAGGCCTTCGTCGAGCTGGCCCAGGCGGCGTTGCGCGAGGCGCACGATAGCGGGGGTGACCAGGTCGTGGCGCGTGAATCGGAGTCCTCGCTGGTGCAGACGGGGATGTTCCGCGCGGAAGTCGCGCTCGCGGCCGTTCGCGGCCGCTGACCGTGCCAACCATGGTCCAAGAGAGCAAACCGGCAGACGGGCTCGCCGATTCCGGCGTCGCCGTGCAGTTGCGCGAAGGCTTTCGCTGGCTGCGCTTCGAACGCGGCCTCGAGCAGGAGTTTCGCGCCGCGCACATGCTGGCGTTGCGTCGCCAGATCCGTCACAACCTGCTGCTGGCGATCGTGCTCATCGTCGCCTTCGCCGTGCTCGATCGCTGGCTGCTCGGCGCCGACACGCAGGCGAGCGCGGACCTGCTGCGCTTCGCCGTGATCCTGCCGCTCATCGGCATCACGCTTGCGGCCACTTATCTCAGGGACTACGTGCGCTGGTATCCGCGCATCGTGCGTGTGTGCGCCCCGATCTGCGGGCTGTGCGTGGTCGCCATCGTCGCCCAGGCGACGCAGGCCGGCGCGCAGCTCGTGTTCGCGACGCTCGTGATCACGACGATCTACCTCTACTTCCTCGCGGGCATGATGTTCTATGCCGCATTGACCTCGAACGTCATCGTCTGGGCCGCGTACCTGGCGACGGCGCTGCTCTCGGAACTGTCGGTGCGCGAGATCACCTACAGCAGCATGTTGCTCGCGCTCGCGAACCTCGTCGGCGCGGTCGTCTGCTATCACCTCGAGACCGCGAACCGCGTCGGCTATCTCGAAGCGCGGCTCCTCGGCGATGCCGCGGCACGCGATGGCCTCACCGGGATCTACAACCGGCGCAGTTTCGATGAGCGCCTCGAGCAGCTGTGGAACCAGGCGGTGCGCGAGCAGACCGCCGTCGCGGTGCTGCTCCTCGACATCGACTTCTTCAAGCCGTTCAACGATTTCTACGGCCACCAGGCGGGCGACGAGACGCTGCGCTCGGTCGCCGAAACGCTCAACCGCTTCGCGCGGCGGCCGCTCGACTTCACGGCGCGCTATGGGGGCGAGGAATTCGCGCTGGTGCTCTACGACGTGGACCGCGCGTTCGTCGCCGATCTCGCGCAGCGCGCGCGCGTCGCGGTCGAGGCGCTGGCCGTGGTCCACGACCGTTCGACCGTCGCGAAAGTGCTCACTGCCAGTATCGGCGCCGCCTGTGTGCGCCCCGCGGCGGGCCGGCGTTATGCGGGCATGATCCAGCTGGCGGACGAGGCGCTCTACGCCGCGAAACGCCAGGGCCGCAACCGCGTCGTGGTGATGGAAGCCGAGTACGCCGACCTCAAGACCGGCGCGTTCCGCGCTTCGCGGCCGTCCTGAGCCGCTCGCTCCGAGACGGCTCCGGCTGGGCCGGCCATCCGGAACCGGCGCGACGCTCGGTCGGTCAGCGCCCGTCAGCGCTCGTCGTGATAGATCGAGAGCTCGTGCCGCCCGTTTGAGTCGCGGGCGCCGCGGAACATGCCCTCGGTGTTGAAGCTCATCTCGATGTCGCCCTGCGAATCGATGGCGATCACGCCACCCTCGGCGGGCAGCGCCTTCAGCTTGTGCTGCACGACCTCATCGATGGCCTGCTTGAGCGTCATGCCCTTGTAGTCCATCAAGGCATGAATGTCGTACGCCACGACCGAGCGGATGAAGAATTCGCCCTGGCCGGTCGCGGAGACCGCGCAGGTGCGATTGTTGGCATAGGTGCCGGCGCCGATATGCGGTGAGTCGCCGACGCGTCCCGGGATCTTGGCGGTGATGCCACCCGTCGAGGTCGCGGCGAAAAGATTTCCCTTCTTGTCGCGCGCCACGGCGCCCACCGTGCCGAAATAGTTAAGCTTGATCGCCGCCATGCGATCGCCCTTGAGCGCTTTGTCGAGCTGCTCGCGGCGCCGCTCGGTGTAGAAGTAGCTGTTGGGGACCAGCGTCATGCCCTGGTCGAGTGCGAACTCCTCCGCGCCCGGGCCGATCAGCATCACGTGCGGCGTCTTCTCCATCACCAGGCGTGCGAGCTCGATCGGGTTCTTGATGTGCTTGAGCCCGGCGACCGCGCCGGCGCGTCCGGTGGCGCCGTCCATCACGCCCGCGTCGAGCTCGACCTCGCCCGCGCGGTTGAAGACCGCACCCTTGCCGGCGTTGAACAGCGGGGAATCCTCGAGGATCTTCACCGCCGCGATCGCGGCATCCTCGCTCGAGCCGCCGGATTCGAGCACCGCGTAGCCGGCGTCGAGCGCCTCGCCCAGGTCGTGCCGGTACTTCGCTTCGAGGTCCCGGGTCATCTCACTGCGCGGCAGAGTGCCTGCACCACCGTGGATCGCGATCCCGTACGCAGCTTTGTCGGCCATGGCAACTCCCCCTGACAATGACAACGCCAGCCCGACCAGCAGGCCATGAATAGTCTTCATCCCAATAACCCCCGCCGATAGGCAACCCGGTTTGCTATCTTCGCACGGTCCCCGAGAGCGAAACCATGCCGCGCACCACCCGCATCAAGAGCCTGCTCGTCGCCAATCGCGGCGAGATCGCCATTCGCGTGATGCGCGCCGCCAACGAGCTCGGCATTCGCACCATCGCGATCTACTCGCAGGAAGATCGCTTCTCCCTGCACCGCATGAAGGCGGACGAGAGCTACCGGGTCGGCGAGGGCAAGGGGCCGGTCGAGGCTTATCTCGACATCGCGGACGTGCTGCGCATCGCGCGCGAAGTCGGGGCGGATGCCGTTCATCCCGGCTACGGGTTCCTCTCCGAGAATCCTGAATTCGCCACCACGTGCGAGGCGGAGGGACTCATCTTCATCGGTCCCACCGCCGCGAGCATGCGCGAACTCGGCAACAAGGTGCGTGCCCGCGAGCTCGCGGTGCGGGCGGGAGTGCCGGTGATGCCCGCCACCGCACCATTGCCGCGCGAGATGAGCGAGGTGATCCCGCTCGCCGCGGCCGTCGGCTACCCGATGATGCTCAAAGCGAGCTGGGGCGGTGGCGGACGCGGCATGCGCGTCGTGGAGAACGAGCCGGCGCTTGCCGAATTGCTCGGCGCCGCGCGACGCGAAGCGCAAGCGGCGTTCGGCAACGACGAGGTGTATCTCGAGAAGCTCATCCGCCGCGCTCGCCACGTGGAAGTGCAGATCCTCGGCGACTCACACGCCAACCTGGTGCATCTCTTCGAGCGCGATTGCACCGTCCAGCGCCGCAACCAGAAGGTGGTCGAGCGCGCGCCCGCGGTGTTTCTCTCATCCGGGCAACGTCACGAGCTGTGCGAGGCGGCGCTGCGCATCGGCCGCGCCGTGCAGTATCGCGGCGCGGGTACGGTGGAGTTCCTGCAGGACGCCGACAGCGGGCGATTCTTCTTCATCGAGGTGAACCCGCGCATCCAGGTCGAGCACACCGTCACCGAGGCGATCACCGGCATCGACCTGGTGAAGGCGCAGATCTGCATCGCCGATGGCGCGACGATCGGAAGCGATGAGAGCGGCGTTCCGCAGCAGTCGGACATCCGCATGAACGCGCACGCGCTCCAGTGCCGCGTCACTTCCGAGGACCCGGAGCACAACTTCGTGCCGGACTACGGACGCATCACGGCGTACCGGAGCCCGGCAGGCTTCGGCGTGCGGCTCGATGCCGGCACTGCTTACACGGGCGCGATCATCACGCGCTATTACGACTCGCTCCTGGTCAAGGTCACGACGTGGTCGCCCTCGCCCGAGGAGACCATCGCGCGCATGCACCGCGCGCTCTGGGAATTTCGGGTGCGGGGCGTCGCGACCAACCTGCGCTTTCTCGATCAGCTGATCATGCACCCGCGCTTCGTGCGCGCGGACTACACGACACGGTTCATCGACGAGACACCCGAGCTGTTCCAGTTCCCGCGTCGCCGCGATCGCGCCACACGCCTGCTCAACTACATCGGCGAGATCGTCGTCAACGGCAACCCGGAGGTGAAGAATCGCGCGCGCCCGGAGAAGCGCACGGCGCCGCGCGTGCCGCGCGTGAGCCCCGAAGCGCCGCCACCGGGAAGCAAGCAACGGCTGGACGAGCTCGGGCCGCAGAAGTTCGCGCAGTGGATGCTGGAGCAGAAGCGCGTGCTCCTCACCGACACCAGCATGCGCGATGCTCACCAGTCACTTCTCGCGACGCGCATCCGCACCACCGATCTCGTCGCGATTGCGCCCGCGTATGCGCGCCTGCTGCCGGAGCTCTTCTCGGTGGAGTGCTGGGGTGGCGCGACCTTCGATGTCGCGCTCCGCTTCCTCAAGGAGGACCCGTGGGAGCGGCTGCGCGCGCTGCGCGAGCGCATGCCGAACCTGCTGTTGCAGATGCTGCTGCGCTCGGCGAACGCGGTCGGCTACGCGAACTATCCCGACAACGTGGTGCGCTACTTCGTGCAGCAGGCGGCTGCCAACGGCATCGACGTGTTCCGCATCTTCGACTCGCTCAACTGGGTCGAGAACATGCGCGTCGCGATCGATGCGGTGCTCGAGAGCGGCAAGCTGTGCGAGGCGGCCCTCTGCTACACCGGCAACCTCTCCGATCCCGCCAATACGAAGTACGACCTGCGCTACTACGTGAAGCTGGCGCAGGGGCTCAAGGCCGCGGGCGCGCACGTGATCGGCATCAAGGACATGGCGGGCCTGTGCCAGCCACGCTCGGCGCACGCCCTGGTGAAGGCGCTGAAAGAAGAGGTCGGCCTGCCGATCCACTTCCACACGCACGATACGAGTGGCATCGCGGCGGCGAGCGTGCTCGCGGCGATCGAGGCCGGTGCGGATGCGGTCGACGGCGCGATCGATGCCTTGAGCGGCCTCACCTCGCAGCCGAACCTCGGCTCGATCGTCGAGGCGTTGCGCTTCGGGCCGCGCGATTCGGGTCTCGATCCCGAGAAACTGCGCGTGCTCTCCTCGTACTGGGAGCAGGCGCGGCACCTCTACGTCGCGTTCGAAAGCGACATCCGCGCCGGCGCCTCCGAGGTCTACGTGCACGGCATGCCCGGCGGCCAGTACACGAACCTGCGCGAGCAGGCGCGCGCGCTCGGCATCGAGGAGCATCGCTGGCCGGAAGTCGCGCGTGCCTATGCACAGGTGAACGAGATGTTCGGCGACATCATCAAGGTCACGCCGACCTCGAAGGTGGTCGGCGACCTGGCATTGATGATGGTCACCGCCGGCCTCACACGCGAAGCGGTGCTGGATCCCGCGGTCGAGATCGCGTTCCCGGAATCTGTCGTTCAGCTGTTTCGTGGCGATCTCGGCCAACCCTACGGCGGCTTTCCCGAAGCGTTGCAGCGCAAAGTGCTCAAAGGGGCGAAGCCGCTCACGGTGCGGCCGGGCGAAGTCCTGCCGGCGGCGAACCTCGAGCGCGAGCGTGCGGAAGCGGCGCAACGTTGCGGCCGGCCGCTGACCGATTCCGAGCTCGCGTCCTATCTGATGTACCCCAAGGTGTTCACCGACTACGCGGCCGATCGACTGCGGTTCGGCGATGCCAGCGTGCTGCCGAGCGCGGTGTTCTTCTACGGCATGGAGCCGGGCGACGAGATCAGCCTCGACCTGGAGCGCGGCAAGACGTTGATCGTGCGCTTCGTAGCGGTGAGCGAGGCACACGACGACGGCACGCGGACGGTGTTCTTCGAGTTGAACGGCCTGCCGCGCTCGGTGCGCGCACCCGATCGCAGCCAGGTCGCCAGGCGTCCCGCGCGCCGCAAGATCGAGCCCGGCAACGCCGGCCACATCGGCGCGCCGATGCCGGGCACCGTGGTCACCGTCGCGGTACGGCCCGGGCAACGTGTCACCCGCGGCGACCTTCTCGTCAGTCTCGAGGCCATGAAGATGGAAGCCGCGGTACGTGCGGAGGCCGACGGAGAAATCGCGGAAGTGATCGCGCAGCCGGGCCTTCAGGTCGACGCCAAGGACCTTCTCGTGGTGTTGCGATGACCCATCGGCTCGGCTCGCCGACCGCGGACGGTCGGTGCCGCTGCCGAGTTGTGACGCACCGACCCTTCGAGCGGCCTGAACTCCGGCTATACTGCGCCCCGGCATGTCTGACGCTGCCACCGTACTGCTCATCGATGCGAGCCCCGATGATCAACGGATGATCCGAGAGGAACTGGCCGAGATCCCCGGCCGTCCTTACGTGCTCGAGATCGCAACGACCCTGTCCGCCGGGCTCCTGCGCCTGAAGCGCGGCGGTGTCGACGTCATCCTCCTCGATCTCTCGCTCCCCGACAGCATCGGCCTCACCACGTTCCTGCGCTTGCAGCCGAAGGCGCATGACATCCCGATCGTGGTGTTGATCGGGCGCAACGACGCAGAGCTCGGCGCCGAAGTTGTCGCGCGCGGCGCACTCGATCATCTCGTCAAGCAGCAGGTCGTCAGCAACCTGCTCGACAAGGCATTGCGCTACGCGACCGAGCGCACGCACACGATGCTGGCGCTCAAGGCCTCGGAAGCGCGCTACCGAGAGTTGTACGAGAACGTCGTCGCCGGCGTGTTCCAGTCGACGCCGGACGGCAAGTTCATGTCGGCGAATCCCGCGCTCGTGCGCCTGCTCGGCTATGCCTCCGAGGACGAGCTGCTCGGCATCGATATCAGCAAAGATCTCTACATGTACCCGGAGGACCGCGAGAACTGGATCCGCAACATCCAGGAGAGCGGCGAGATCCGCAATGCCGAGCTCGCGCTCAAGCGCAAGGACGGGCGCAAGATCGTGGTGCTGGAGAATTCGCGCGCGGTGCGCGATGAGCAGGGCCGCGTCCTCTATTACGAAGGCACGCTCACCGACATCACCGAGGCGCACGAGCTGTCGCAGCAGCTGTCGTACGAGGCGAGCCACGATGCGCTCACCGGCCTCATCAACCGCCGCGAATTCGAGCTGCGCCTGCAACGCGCCATCGAAAGCGCCCAGCTCGGCGAGGCGAAGCACGCGCTCTGCTACGTCGATCTCGACAACTTCAAGGTCATCAACGACACCTGCGGGCACGTCGCGGGCGACGAGCTGCTGCGCCAGCTCGCGAACACGCTCCAGCAGCGCATCCGCACGCACGACTCGCTCGCGCGACTCGGCGGCGATGAGTTCGCCGTGCTGCTGCACGACTGCGCGCTCGAGCACGCGGCTGAGGTGGCGCAGGGCATGCGCCGCGCGATCGAGCAATACCAGTTCGTGTGGGGCACGAACTCCTTCTTCACCGGTTCCAGCATCGGCGTGGTGCCGATCGAAGGCACCCTGCGGCGGGTGACGCAGGTGCTGAGCGCGGCGGACGCCGCCTGCTATGCCGCGAAGGACCAGGGACGCAATCGCGTGCACGTGTACCGCGAGGACGATTCGGCGGTGGTGCGCCGCCACGGCGAAATGCAGTGGGTATCGCGCGTCAAGCGCGCGCTCAGCGACCAGCGCTTTTTCCTCGAGGCGCAGCCGATCGTGCCGCTCGGCAACGGCGATGCGCGCGTGCACTACGAGCTGCTGGTGAGGCTGCGCGATGAGAACGACCGGCGCGTGCCGCCGGGCGCCTTCATGCCGGCGGTGGACCGCTACAACCTGTCGAGCCGCCTCGACCGCTGGGTGATCGCGACCGCGTTCGCCTGGCTCAAGCGCAACATGCCGAACCTGCGCGACGTGGAGCGCTTCTTCATCAATCTATCCGGCGAAACGCTCGCCGACCTCGAGCTCGGCTCGTACATCATCCAGGGCCTGCGCGAGTCCGACATTTCACCGGAGCGCATCGGCTTCGAACTCACCGAGTCCGCCGCCATCAACAACCTGACGCGCGCCAACCGGCTGATCGGGGAGCTGCGCAAGCAAGGCGTCGCGTTCGCGCTCGATGACTTCGGCGCCGGCATGTCCTCGTTCGCCTACCTCAAGGCGCTCACCGTCGACTTCCTCAAGATCGACAGCATGTTCATCGCGAACCTCGCCAACGACGCGATCGACTACGAGATGGTGAGCGCGATCAATCGCATCGGCCACGTGATGGGCAAGCGCACGGTGGCCGAATGCGTCGAGCAGACGAGCGTGCTGGAGCGACTGAAGGAGATCGGCGTCGACTATGCGCAGGGCTTCGCGCTCGGCCTTCCGATCCCGATCGACGAGCTGTTGCTCAAGCGCTCCGCGCCGCTGCGCGCACACGGCGGCTGAGCGCGAACAGCGCCGCCAGCGCCTCGAGCAATCCCGCGCTACCACCACCGTGACCGCCGCCGCCGCCTGAAGGAGGCGGTGGTGTGCTGCCCTGCGAGACGAGCAACGTGACATTCACGGAGTTGTTCTGCGCTGCGCCGTCGTTGGCTGCGGCGAGGCTCGCCGTGCTCACGAAAGTACCGGCCTGCATGCCGAGCATGCTGACGTCGATGTGATGTGAGCTGCCGGCCGCGAGCGTGCCGAGATCGCAGGTGATCGCGCCGGCGCCACTCGAGCAACTGCCGACGTCGGGCGTCGCGCTCTGCACATTGAGCGCACCGGGCACCGAGATGCTGACCATCGCTCCGGTGACGGCGGAGGTGCCGACCGAGTCGATCTTGACGCTGAAGCCGAGCGGCTGGTTCGGCAGGCTGGTCACGCTCGTGGGCGTCGCACTCACGGCCGCATCCGCCACCACCGCCGCCTCGATGCACGCCGCGGCGTTGATCACCGGCTGCATCTGGTCGAGGCTGCATTGGGAGAAGGTGCTGCTGCCGTTGAGCGTCCCCGCCATCAGGAAGGTCGGCGGCGTGCTCGCGCACGCCTGGTTCTGATTGGGGTCGGACTCCGCGTCGTGCGGCGCGCCGAACACATGCCCCATCTCGTGCGCGGCGATGAGCGCCGCGGAGGTGTTGCTCACTTCGGCTCCGCCTTCACTGATCGAGACGCCGAAGCGCGGGTTGCACAGCGAGGCGAGAAACGCGATGCCGACGGTCGAGCCGTCGAAATTGCGCCCGGTCATCAGGTGCGCGATGGCCCGGTTGCGAATCGCCGCCGTCGCATTCTTGTAGTCGCCGAACTCGTTGAGGAGCGTGCTCGGGACCGTCGTCGCCGAGAAGGGGTCGTTGCTCGCGCCGAAGACCTGGATCGACGCGACGACGATGTGGATGCCGACTTGCCCGGTGAAAATCCCGTCGACCACATTCATGCGCGACACGATGGTCGTCTGGCCGTCGGCCGCATGGTCGGTCGAGAACTCCTCATCACCGAGCAACGCGACCTCGATCTGCCCGGTCAGCGCCGCGGCGGCGGCGAGCGCCGGGTTGGAACGCAACTCCTCGACCATCGCCTTGTAGCCCGCGAGCGGCGTCGCGTCCGCCGGCGGCGTGAGCACGCTGCAGAACTGCGGGCCGAGATCAGAGAGCGTATCGGACAGGCGGTAGATCACCATGCCGGCATCGCTCACGCTTGCGGCGTCGATCATGAAGGGGCGTGCGCGCTGTGACGGCTCGATGGTGTAGAGCTCGTTGCCGTCCCAGAGCATGCCATCGAGCGTGTCCCCGACCCGCGTCAGTCGCACCCAGGAGCCGCGTACGCCTTTCACTTCGCCACGGTAGACCTGCACAGTGCGCAGCACATCGCGCTCGGTCGCGGGAAGCTGCGCGAACAAGCGATCGTTCGACTCGAGGGCGACATCGAACTGGCGGCCGTACGCCATGAAACTGAGCGCGGTGAGTGACGCCGGCGGCGTCGCGCGAATGCCGGCACGCGGCAGCGGCTGCACGGTTTGCAGGGGCTCCGCGTAGAGGATGCGAAAGTCGCGCGCGTCGGCGCACATCGCCACTACGAACAGGGCGATGCCGCACAGGCTGATGAAAACTCGACGCGCCATGGACCGGTTCCTCTGGCCCCTTATCGTTCCCCGTATATCAGGTGTGGAGTGCCGCGCGAGTGAAATGATTCACGCTTGACTGCTCGTGCGCCACTTGTCGCCGAACTCCGACAGAATCACGCGCCTTCCGCTCGCGCGAGTGCTTGATCCGACAGCGCGACGGCGCGTTAGTGCGCGTCCTTCAACGCCACGGCCGCATCGGCGATGCGCGCGGCGTCGAGGCGCGCGCGTTCAGCGATGAGCTTGCGCGCCGCCATGTAATCCTTGGCGTTGTTGAGTGCATCGACTGCAATCAGCTCGCCTGCGCGCAGGTAGCACAGGCAAAAGCTGCGCGCCGCGGGATCGCCGCGCATCACGAACGAATCGTAGCCCTGCGAGAGTCCGACGATGAGGAGCTTCAAGTCGTACTGGTCGGACCAGAACCACGGCACCTTGTCGTGCACCACGGGCTTGCCGACCATGTTGGCGGCGGCGCTGCGCGCCTGCTCGAACGCGTTGTCGACCGATTCGAGGCGCACGCGCCGTCCGTAGCGCGGACTCGGATGATTGGTGCAGTCGCCCGCGGCGAAGACGTCGGGCGCGCTGGTGCGGCAATGCTCATCGACCAGGATGCCGTTGTCGCAGGCGATGCCGGCCGCGCTCGCGAGATCCGTGACCGGAAGAATGCCGATGCCGACGACGACCACGTCGGCACGAAAGCGCCGGCCGTCCGCGCAGACGACTTCGTGCACTTCAGTATCGCCGACGAACTCGGTGACCGTGGTGTTGAAGTGCAGCTTCACACCACGCGCCGTGTGCTCGTTGGCGTAGAACGTCGACACGATCGGCGCGACCACGCGGCTCATGGCGCGCTCGGTCATCTCCAGCACCGTCACGTCGTATCCGAGCTGCAGGCAGGTCGCGGCGACTTCGAGGCCGATATAGCCCGCGCCCACGACCACGAGACGCGCGCCTGGACGAAATCGTCCACGCAGCTGGATGACGTCATCGTACGTGCGCAATTCGACCACGCCCTGGAGCTTCAGCCCCGGAACGTTGAGCGGACGCCCGCGACTGCCGGTGCAGAGGAGCACGCGATCGTAGGACAGGGTCTCGCCGGTGCTGAGCGTGGCCTGGTGCTGATCGCAGGCAATGGCCGTGACGCGGGTGCCGAGCTTCAACTCGATGCGTGCCTGTTCGTAGTAGGAGGCGGCCTTGAGGAGCGAGCGCTCGAACGGCAGCTCACCGGCGAGGAGCTTCTTGGAAAGCGGCGGCCGCTGATACGGAAGATGCGGCTCGGCGCCGACGAGGACGATCCGTCCGGTGAAGCCTTCCTTGCGTAACGCCTCGGCGCCGTGCACTCCGGCGTGGCTCGCGCCGACGATGAGTATTGTGTCCGACAATCGATCCCCCCTTACGCAGAGGAGATGATAGAGCAGGGCGCTGGTATGCTCGCACCAAACGAACGCAACCCGCGGCCGGAGGTGCGCCAGACTGGTGCATTGCAGGGGAATCCGGCCGGCGCCACGCGCTTCAAGTGGCTGTTTGCAAGGCTGGCGGTGGCGGCATGAAAGCTGCATCGGCCCGGCAAACCTGGAACAACTCGCGTCGAGGTCTGGCGATGAAACTCATCACCGCGATCATCAAGCCCTTCAAGCTCGACGACGTGCGTGCCGCGCTGTCGGAGCTCGGCATCTCCGGCATGACCGTCACCGAGGTGAAAGGCTTCGGTCGCCAGCGCGGTCACACCGAGCTCTACCGCGGCGCCGAGTACGTGGTGGATTTCGTGCCCAAGACCCGCATCGAAGTGGGCGTGCGTGATGATCTCGTCGACCAGGTGATCGAGGCGATCACCGGTGCCGCGAAAACCGGCAAGGTCGGCGATGGGAAGATCTTCGTCACCGACATCGAACGCACCCTGCGCATCCGCACCGGCGAGACCGACGACGCCGCCCTCTAGAACGTGCGAAGGACCGCTCGCCAATCGCGGCGCGGCCTTCGCGGTTTCAATCTGTTGAGGTCCAGCGCTCCGATCTAGGCCAGCGTGCCGCCGGGCAGGCACATCGCGGTCGTGCCGCCGATGATCAGCGCCGTCATGCTCAGGAACGCGAAGGTCGCGAGGATCTGTTCCACTCTCTTGCGCCATCCCGTCTTCGAACCGAACTGCGTGCTCATGTTGTGTCTCCCGTGGCTGCGAACCGAATCTCATCTGGGGAGACATGATGGCGGAGGTTGCGCCGCGCGACTGTCAACCGGGCGACACAGCGAACAGGGTGGTCGGCAGCGCGCTCACCGGCGCGATCCGCCCTGCCGCAGGCGATGGAGCGTCGTGCGCTAGAATGCGCGGCCATGACCGATCCGCAACGAGAAGCCGCGCGCCTGCTGGCGCTGGGCACCCAGCGTCGACACATCTTTCTCTGCGTGGGCGGCAAGTGCGCACCGCGTGAGCGACAGCAGGAATCATGGGAGTTTCTCAAGCGCAGGCTGAGGGAGCTCGGACTCGTTGACCGGCCGGGCGGCGTGCTGAGAACCAAGGCGGATTGCCTGCGCATCTGTGTCGGCGGCCCGATCGCGGTCGTATATCCCGAAGGGACCTGGTATCGGGACTGCACGCCGGCCAATCTCGAAACGATCATCAACGAGCACCTCCTCGGCGGGCGTCCGGTCGCGAGCCTCGCGTTCGCGAGCAATCCGTTGCCGGACCCCGCGGCGAACAGCAGCGGCGACTAGCTCGCAAAGGACCGCGCCATGCCCAAGGCGATTCGCATCTACAAGCACGGCGGTCCCGAGGTGATGCGCTGGGAGGAAGTGCCGGTCGGCGAGCCCGGCGCAGGCGAAGTGCGCGTGCGCCACACCGCCATCGGGCTCAACTTCATCGACGTCTACGATCGTACCGGGCTCTATCCGCTCACGCTGCCGAGCGGCCTGGGCCGCGAAGCGGCGGGCGTCGTGGAGGCGGTCGGCAAGAAAGTGCGCGGATTGAAGCGCGGCGATCGTGTCGCCTACACCTACCCGGTGACTGGTGCCTATTCCGAGGTGCGAATCTGTCCCGCCGAGCGGCTGGTGAAGGTTCCCGCGGGTGTCTCCGACCCGCAGGCCGCGGCGATCATGTTGAAGGGACTGACAGCGCAATACCTGCTGCGCCAGACCTATCGCGTGAAGCGCGGTGACGCGGTGCTGATTCATTCGGCCGCGGGAGGCGTCGGCTCGATCGCGACGCAATGGGCGCGTCACCTTGGCGCGAAGGTCATCGGCGTCGTCGGCAACGATGAGAAAGCCAGGCTCGCGAAGCGCGACGGCTGTCATCACGTGATCGTCGGCAACAACGATCTCGCCGCCAGGGTGAAGGCACTGACGAAGGGCGAGGGCGTCAACGTCGTTTACGATTCCGTTGGCAAAGACACTTTCACCGCATCACTCGACAGTCTCCGGCCGCTCGGCATGATGGTGACCTTCGGCAACTCCTCCGGCCCCGCGCCGCTGGTGTCGCCGCTCGAGCTCGCGCGCCGCGGCTCGCTGTTTCTCACTCGTCCCTCGCTCTTCAACTACGTCGCCACGCGGGCCGCGCTCGAGAGTGCAGCGCGCGACCTTTTCGGCGTCGTCAAGCGCGGCGCGGTCAAGATCCGGATTGGGCAAAGTTATCCACTCGAAGATGTAGCAACTGCCCATCGCGATCTGGAATCCCGCCGCACCACGGGTTCGACGATCCTCATCCCCTGATTCCCGCCGCAGCGCGGGATTTTTCGCCCCCGCGCGCAGTCTCAAATCTGGCCTGATCGTCAGGACCGTGAAGTGGCCCCGGTAAGGCCGCTGCCGCGGTCAGGCAGAATGCCGCTCGCTGTAGGAGCCTGCTGACAATCGCGCAAAGGACGGCGTTGCAGAGCAGGCAGCGGATGCCCGGAGGCGAGTCCGACTCGATGAGCATCTCCAGGGAAGTGACATCAGGAATGGCGGCGTGGATGACGCTCTTCGGCGTCACGATGGCCGTCGACTTGCTGCACACCGCCGCAGCGCAGGAAGCGCCACTCGCAGCGGCACCTGCAAGCCCTCAGTCCGCGTCTGTTGAATCCGCGCCGGTCGAGACAGCGCGCGCTGCAGCTGCGCCTGACGAGACTACACCGACTGAAGCGGCCCCAGGCGAGTCTGCACCCGCCGAAAATCCGCCACCGGGAGGCTCGCGTCCCGGCATTCCAACCGATGCGGAGCTCGAGGAACGCGGCGCCGTCATCGGCCGCATCGTGCTCAACATCGCCAACATCTTCAACGAAGCCGATCCGCGCGAGGACAAGGCGCTCTACCGGCTCGCGAACCGCCTGCACATCAAGACGCGCGAGGACACGGTGCGCAGTCAGCTGCTCTTCAAGGAAGGCGATCGCTACGACGCGCGCGTCCTGGGCGAAACGGAGCGGAACCTGCGCGACCTCGACTACCTGCACGATGCGCACATCCGTCCTTACGGCTACGACGGCAACGCCAACAAGGTCGACATCGTCGTGACCACGCGCGACGTCTGGTCGTTGCAGCCCGGCATCTCCTTCTCGCGCAAGGGCGGCGAGAATGAAGCGAGCGTCGAGCTCGAGGAGGAAAACCTCTTCGGCCGCGGCAAGGACGTCTCGATCTCCTGGAGCTCGGAAGTCGAGCGCGAGTCGATCCTGCTGCGCTGGCGCGACAAGAATGTCTTCCAGAGCCGCTGGCAGACCGATCTCGCGTACTCGATCAACGATGACGGGCGGCTGCGGCAGATCATCGCCGACCGGCCGTTCTTCGCGCTCGACACGCGCTGGAGCGCGGGCGGGACGCTGTTCGACTTCACGCGCGTCGATCCGCGCTACGACCTTGGCCACATCGTCGACGAGTTCAAGCACGAACAATCCTTCGCGGAAATCCGCGGCGGCTGGTCGGAGGGCCTGGTGAACGGCCGCGCGCTGCGCTGGATCTCGGGCTTTCGCTACGACGACAACCATTTCGCGCTCGCGCCCGGGCGCATTGCGCCGGCGCAGCTCCCACCGGATCGCAAGCTGGTGTATCCGTGGGTCGGCATCGAATCGATCCAGGACCGGTTCGTCACCACGGAGAATCTCAACAAGATCGGCCGCACCGAGGACCTCGACTTCGGCACTTCCTACAACCTGATCTTCGGCTGGGCCGACAAGAGTGTCGGCTCGGACCGCGACGCCGCGATCATCGGCGGCGCGCTGCACAGTGCGCTCAACTGGGCAGGCGGCGATCAGAACCTGTTCTTCAACACGACCGTCGACGGCCGCATCGAATCGCGGCAGATCGCCAACGGTGTGGTCACGGCCGATGCGCGCTACTACTGGCGCTGGGACCCGAAGCGCGTCTTCTACATGGGCCTCTCCGGCGCGACCAGTGAGAACCTCGACCCGGAAAACCAGATCCAGCTGGGTGGCGACAACGGACTGCGCGGCTACCCGCTGCGCTACCAGACGGGCAGCAGTCGCGCGCTCTTCACCGTCGAGCAACGCTTCTTCACCGATTGGTTTCCGTGGCGGCTCTTCTACGTCGGCGCCGCCGTGTTCGCCGATGTCGGTCGCACCTGGGGCCGCGGCTCGGTGGGCGAGCCGAGTCTCGGCTGGCTGAGCGATGTGGGGTTCGGCTTGCGGCTCGGCAATGCACGCAGCGGCTTCGGCAGCGTGGTGCACATCGACATCGCGTTCCCGCTCAACACCACGCCGAGCATCGACAAGGTGCAGCTGCTGCTCGAAACCAAGGACAGTTTCTAGACCGCCTGCAGGCTGCGTGCTCCGCGGGCAATCCCCAGCACGCCGCTGCGCACCACTTCGAGAATCTCACCGCAGCCGGCCGCATCCGTGACGAACGCGCTCACCTGCGCTTCGCTGCTCGTGAGCTCGACGATGTAGCAGTCGGTGGTCACCGAGAGCACCTTGCCGGCCGCGCGCGCCACCAGGCCCTTCAACGCTTCCTGCTGCTCGCTCGCGACGCGCAGCTTGATGAGCAGCAGCTCGCGCTCGACGTGCTCGCCGCGCGTCATGTCTTCGACGCTCACCACGTCGACGAGCTTGAGCAGCTGGCTGCTGATCTGGTGGATCACCTGTTCGGATCCCTTGGTGACCAGCGTGAGGCGCGACACCGAAGGATCGTCCGTGGGCGCAACGCTCAGCGATTCGATGTTGTAGCCGCGCGTGGAGAAGAGCCCCGCGACGCGCGACAGCGCGCCCGCTTCGTTCTGCAGCAGAATGCCGATGACGTGACGCATTTGTCCGACTGACGGGCAGCCCTCGCGAGGATCCGTCGCTCCACCGATGAGAGATCGCGTCCTACGATAGCCGAACGAAACGCACCCTGCGGCTGAAACTTGCCCACCGCTGATTTGCTGCTAGTCTCTGGACGGACCCTCGGTTTCGATCCCTGGCAGTGAAAGAGAAACACCAGGTCCTGGAGCGGGCCGCGCACCCGCTCGCCGGACGCACGCTGAGCGGCGCGGAAATCATCATCCAGATCCTGGCCGACGAAGGCGTGGACGCCATCTTCGGCTACTCGGGCGGCGCCATCCTGCCGACGTACGACGCGGTGTTCCTCTACAACCAGGAGCATCCGGGGCGTGCGAGCGGCGGCGTGCCGCTGATCGTGCCCGCGAACGAGCAGGGCGCGGGCTTCATGGCCGCGGGCTACGCGCGTGCGAGCGGCAAGGTCGGAGTGTGCCTCGTCACTTCCGGCCCCGGCGCCACCAACACCGTGACGCCGGTGCGCGATTCGATGGCGGACTCGGTGCCGATGGTCGTGATCTGCGGCCAGGTGCCGACGCACGCGATCGGCACGGATGCGTTCCAGGAAGCGCCGGTGCCGAGCCTCATGAGCGCTGTCGCCAAGCACGTTTTCCTCATCACCGACCCGACGCGGCTCGAAGCGACGGTGCGCACCGCGTTCGAGATCGCGCGCACCGGACGACCCGGGCCGGTGGTGCTCGATGTGCCCAAGGACGTGCAGAACTGGAAGGGCGTGTTCAAAGGCTCGGGACGCCTGCCGGTGACGGGATATCGGCAGCGCATGAATCGCCTCACGCAGAACTGCCTGTCCGAACAATCCTGCGCGGAGCTCTTCGGCATGCTCGCCGACGCGAAGCGGCCGCTGATCTACGCGGGCGGCGGCGTCATCAACGGCGGCGCGGCGTACGCGATGCGCGAGTTCGCCACCACGTTCGGCATTCCGGTGGTGACGACGCTCATGGGCATCGGCTCCTTCGACACCACGCATCCGCTCGCGATGCGCATGCTCGGCATGCATGGCACCGCGTTCGCCAACTACGCGGTCGACGATTGCGACTTCCTGCTGGCGCTCGGCTCGCGCTTCGATGATCGCGTCGCCGGCGTGCCCGACAAGTTCGCGAAGAGCGCGAAGCGCATCGCGCACATCGACATCGACGCCTCCGAGATCAACAAGGTGAAGCGCGTCGCCTGGAGCCACGTGGGACTCCTCGCGGATGCACTGGTCGCGTTGCTGGAATACGGCGAGCGCAACGCCTTCAAGGGCAAGTACGCGCGCTGGCACGAGTACCTCGACGGGCTCAGGACACGCCACGCGATGAATTACGATCGCGCGAGCGCGCTGATTCAGCCCTACTACGTGATCGAGGAGATCAATCGCCTCACCAAAGGCGAGGCGATCATCTCGACCGGCGTCGGCCAGCACCAGATGTGGTCGGCGCAGTACTTCGACTTCCGCCATCCGCGCCTCTGGCTCACCTCGGGCAGCATGGGCACCATGGGCTTCGGGCTGCCGGCGGCGATCGGTGCGCAGGTCGCGCAGCGCGACCGGCTCGTGATCGACATCGACGGCGATGCCAGCATCCGCATGAACATCGGCGAGCTCGAAACGGTGACGACCTACGATCTGCCGGTGAAGGTCGTGGTGCTCAACAACTTCGGCGACGGCATGGTGAAGCAGTGGCAGAAGCTTTTTTTCAAGGGACGGTTGAGTGCCAGCGACAAGTCGCTGCACACGAAGGACTTCGTGAAGGCGGCGCAGGCGGATGGCTTCCGCTTCGCGAAACGACTCGATCGCAAGGATGATGTGCCGAAAGTGATCGATGAGTTCGTGAACTTTGCGGGCCCGGCGTTTCTCGAAGTGATGATCGATCCGGACGCGGGCGTGTACCCGATGGTCGGCCCCGGACAGAGCTACGAGGAGATGATCACCGGCGATCACATCGCGTCGCGACACAAGACCGACATCAAGGAACCGGGCGAATCGGAGATGTTCTGAAATGAAATACCTGCACACGATGGTGCGCGTCACCGACCTCGATCAGTCGCTCGACTTCTACTGCAGGAAGCTGGGACTGCAGGAGCTCAGGCGCATGGAGAACGAGAAAGGCCGCTTCACGCTGGTGTTCCTCGCCGCGCCGGGCGATGAAGACGCGCAGATCGAGCTCACCTACAACTGGGATCCGCAGCCGTATCCCGGCGGTCGCAACTTCGGTCACGTCGCGTACGCCGTGGACGACATCTACGCGCTGTGCCAGCGCCTCATGGACCACGGCGTGACGATCAACCGTCCGCCGCGCGACGGCCACATGGCTTTCGTTCGCTCACCGGACGGCATCTCGATCGAACTGCTGCAAAAGGGCGCCTCGCTCGCGCCACAAGAGCCCTGGGCATCGATGAAGAACACGGGCAACTGGTAGAGCGGCGCCCGAGCGCCACGCCAGAATCCTGAGCGCCGCACGCCGCTGATTCGCATGTCTTCGGCGGCGGGCAACCTCACCTCACACAGCCGCTCGCGGTGGCTCAACCGCACGGTCGTCGGCGTCGGTCTCGCCTCGCTGTTCAGCGACTGGTCGCACGAAATCGCGACCACCGTGATGCCCGCGTTCCTCGCAACGCTCGGCGTGGCCGCCGCGTGGCTGGGGCTGATCGAAGGCGTGTCGGACGGCGTCTCGAGCTTCGCGAAACTCGCGTCGGGCTACTACACCGATCGGCTGCAACGGCGCAAACCGATTGCCGTCGCGGGTTACGTCGTCACCGCGCTCGGCACGGCCGCTTTCGGCCTCGCCACCGCGGCGTGGCACGTGCTCATCGCGCGCGCGACGGCGTGGCTCGGGCGCGGTGTGCGTACGCCGGTGCGCAAGGCGCTGCTTGCGGGAGCGGTCACGCCGCAGACGTACGGTCGCGCCTTCGGCTTCGAACGCATGATGGACACCGTTGGTGCGATCGTCGGGCCACTCACGGCGCTCTTCCTGCTGCAGTTCCTGCATGACGATTACCCGACGCTGTTCGCGCTGACGTTGGTCCCCGGCCTGCTCGCCGCAGCCGTGATGGCCTTCGTGGTGCACGAGCGCAACCGCACGGCTGTCTCGCACGTGAGCTTCGGCGACAGCCTGCGCGCACTGCCACACCCGTTCCGCCGCTTCCTGGCGGCGGTCACGCTCTTCGGGATGGGCGACTTCTCGCACACGCTCCTCATCCTGCTCGCGATCCAGAAACTCACGCCGCAGTGGGGCGCCGCGGCCGCCGCGAGCATCGGCGCGGGTCTGTATGTGCTGCACAACGTCGTGTACGCCGGCTTTTCGATGGTGGCCGGCGTGCTCGCCGACCGGCTGCACAAGGGACGAGTCCTTGCGTCCGGCTACGCGCTCGCCGCCGTCATGGCGCTCGCCATCATGCTGCTGCCCATGAATCTCTGGACGCTGGCCGTCATCTTCACTGTCGCAGGCAGCTACGTCGCCATCGAGGAGACGCTGGAAGACTCGTGCTGCGCGGCGCTGGTCACGGATGCTCAGCACGGCATGGCGTTCGGCACGCTCGCGACGTTGAACGGACTCGGCGACGTGGTGTCGAGTATCGTCGTGGGGTTGCTGTGGACCCGCTTTGGAACCTCGGTTGCGTTCGCCTACAGCGCGGTGTTGTTCCTCATCGGGAGCGCGATGATCCTGCGCGTCATGCCGGCGCGCGCGCGAGGCCGCAAGGAGTGAGGCGATGTCGGACGAAAGACCCAATCTCAGCCTGCTGCGCGCGAGCGATATCGCGCAGCACTCGCAGACGTTTTCACATCCGTGGAATCCACGATCGGAGATCTCGGGCGCGATGCTCGGGCGCATGACGGGCTTGAAGCGCACCGGCGTCAACTTTGCACGCATCGCTCCGGGCAAGGAATCCTTCGTCTACCACTCACACGCTTCGGAAGAAGAGTGGATCTACATCCTCTCGGGCCACGCGACCGCGCGCATCGATGGACAGGAGTACCCGGTCGGCCCGGGCGACTTCATGGGCTTTCCGACGCCGTCCGTGGCGCATCACCTCGTCAACACCGGGAAGGAAGATCTCATCTACCTGATGGGTGGCGAGTCGCGCGAGATGGAGGTCTCGGACTTTCCGGACCTCGGGCGGCGCATGGTGAGGCGCGGCGCGCAGATCGAGGTCTACGACATCAAGGACGGCAAGCCGCTCGCCCCGGGCGGCTAGCACAACAGCGAAAATCGACGACGAGACGTCGATGGCCGGTCAGTCGACGACGACCGCGGTCCCGCTCGCGCTCACCATCAGCATGCTGCCGCCGGCGCCGATCGTCTCGTAGTCGAGATCGATGCCGACCACCGCGTTCGCGCCGAGGCGCGCGCCTTCCTCCGCAATTTCCTTCAAGGCCATGTCGCGCGCGTCCTTGAGCACTTTCTCGTAGGACGCCGAGCGCCCGCCGACGATGTCGCGGATGCTGGCAAAGAGGTCGCGGAAAACATTCGCGCCGAGAATCGCTTCGCCGGTGACGACACCCTTGTATTCGTGGATGCGGTGACCTTCGACCGACGGTGTCGTGGACAGCAGCATGTGTCAGAGCCCTCGCGTGCAAACCCGGAACGAGAGCGTGCGGGGCGCGACCAGCGCGGTCAAGACTTGCGGGTCGAGGCAGGCTGTAGGACTCGCGAGGGCCGGGCTTGCGACCGGCGGCCCGGCCCGCAGGAAGCTTCAGGACTTGCGCTGGCTCTCGTGCCAGGCGGTCAGGAGTTCCCGCTCGCGCTCGGCGGTAATGCCCGCCTTGAGCTTCGCCTGCTGCTCGGCGGGCCGCGAAAGGTGCCAGGCCAGCGTGTCGCGCACGGTGACATCGAGCGGCCGGATCTTCATGCCCGCGTCCAGCGCCTTCTTCGCACTCGTGAGCGCGAAGCCGGCGTTTTCGCCGACCGCGTGCGACCAGATCGGCAAGTCGCCGTCCACCACCTTGTGCGCCTCGAGGAACTCGGCGGGAACCCACGTGACCTTCACGTCGGATTTCGCCGCCTTGACGGAGTCGGTCAGCAGCGCGCCCATTGTGAACGTGTGCGGTGCCGACACGAGGTTGAAGGTGCCGAGCACGCGCTGCTCCATGCAGAGCAGCGTGAAGTCGGCGAGATCGCGCACGTCGATCACCTGGATCTCGTCCTGCGGCGTGTTCGGCGCGAGCACTTCGCCGCCGCGCGCGACGCGCGCCGGCCAGTAAGTGAACCGATCGCTGTTGTCGTCAGGACCGACGATGTAGCCCGGCCGCAGCACCGTCACGCGGCCCGGCATGGCGCGCTCCGCCGCCTGTTCGCACAGCACCTTGAGCGGACCGTAGGTGTTCTCGTCGACCTTCTCGACGGTTTCGTCCTGGAGTTTGCCGACGGGCGAGGTCTCATCGTTCGCGATCGAGAAGCTCGCGTACGCCGAGATGCTCGACACGTACACGTAGTGCTGCACGGAATCCTTGAGCAAGCCCGCCGCGAGATCGACGATGCGCGGCACGAACGCGGACGTGTCGAGCACCGCATCCCACTTGCGGCCCTTGAGCGCATCGAGCTGGCCGTTGCGATCGCCGTGCAGGATCTCGACATTCTTCACGCGATCGACGTTGGTCTTGCCGCGGTTGAAGAGTGTCACCTCGTGGCCATGCGCCTGCGCGACCTCGACCACGTGCGGCCCGATGAAGCGTGTGCCGCCGAGAATCAGGACTTTGAGCTTGCGCGATTCGGTCGCGGGCGCGCTCGAAGCGGGCAGTGTGGCCAGCAGCGACAGCGCCGCGCCGGCATTGAGGAATTCGCGCCGATCCATGACTCCCCTCCTAGTTCCCGATGTACTTCTGCAGCCACTCCTGCTTGGTCTGGTACCAGAAGAGCGAATTCTGCGGATGCAGCACCCAGTGATTCTCGTCCGGGAAATACACGAGTTTGCTCGGCACGCCGCGCGTCTGCAGGATGTTGAACAGCTCGAAGCCGTGATCCACCGGCACGCGCCGATCGAGCTGCCCGTGGAAGATCAGCGTCGGCGTGTTGAAGTTCGCGGCCGAGGTGTGCGGTGAGTAGCGAGCGAATTCCTCGGGCTTCTCCCAGTAGTCGAAGAAGCGGCGCTTCTCGGCGGCGTAATCGGCCGCGTACTGCGTGAAGTTGTCGAATACCGCCGCGTGCGCCACCAGCGTCTTGAACGGATGCGGCCGGCCGAGAATCGTCGTGGCGAGAAAGCCGCCGAAGCTCCCGCCGCCCGCCGCCATGCGGTTCGTGTCGACGTAGGGTTTCGACATCAGGTAGTCGGCCGCCTTGATCGTGTCCTCGTACGGCATCGTGATCTGGTCGGGGTTGATCGAGTCGGCGAATGCCTGGCCGAAGCCGCTCGAGCCGTGGAAGTTGTGCCAGGTCGTGATGTAGCCCCAGCCGGCGAACACTTCCGCGTTCCAGCGCCATTGCGTGCCGTCGGTCACGCCGTTGTGCGGCCCGCCGTGCAACAGCATGTACACGGGGTACTTCTTCGCGGGATCGAAGTCGGGCGGGTAGATCACCCACATCTGGATGTCATCGCCGCGCGCGCCCTTGTAGGTGACGCTTTCCACCTTGCCCATGCGAATGCCGGCGAGCGCGCCGTCATTGAAAGTCGACAGCTTGGTGACCGCACCACTCTTCGCGTTGACGCTGACGACCGTCGGCGGCTCGGTGAAGCTCTGGCGGATCGCGATCAGCGTCGCGCCGCGCTGCGCCGGCGCCGAGAAACTCGACGTCGTGGTGATGGCCTTCGGTGCCTCGGCCTTGAGCTCGAAACGATACAGGCGCCGCGTGCCTGCATCGTCGATCGAGCCGATGAGCGAGCGCGAATCGGGCGCCCACTCGAGTTGATCCGCGGACCGGTCCCACTGCTCGGTGAGATTGCGAGTCTCACCGCTGCGCCGGTCGAACAGCATCAGGCGCTGCTTGTCGGCGTAGAACCCCTTGATCTTCTGGCGCTCGAAGGCGATGTAGCGGCCATCGCCGCTGTACTGCGGCTCGGTGTCGTCGGCCGCGTTGTCGGTGGTGAGATTGCGCGCCTCGCCGCCCGTGGCCGGCACGATGAACACGTCCGCGTTCGAGTCGATGCCGCTGCGATCGGTGTCGGCAACGAACGCGACTTCCTTGCCGTCCGGTGAGATGTCGAAGCTGCGCGTGCTGGTTTCCAGCACCGACAGGTGAAAGCCCGTGCCGAGGGTGATCGGCTGCGGTTCGCCGCCCTCGAGCGCGATCGAGTACACGTGCGGCTCGCGGTCCTCGATGAAATGATCCCAGTAGCTGAAGGGCGCCTTGTCCCACACCCGCGCCGTCATCTTGGATTCGGCGCGTTCCTTCACGCGCTGCTCCTGCTCGCCCCAGCTCTTGAGGTCCGTCCACACCGCGCTGATGAAGGCGATGTGCTTCGAATCCGCAAACCACTTCGGCGAGGAAACCCCTGTGGGCACGCGCGTGACGCGCCGCGCTTCACCGCCGTCGAGCGGGATGACGTAGAGCTGGCTGTCCTTGTCTTCGCCGCGCTTGGAGATGAACGCGATCCACTTGCCGTCGGGACTGAAGTGCGGGTCGGTGTCCGAGGCGTCATCGCTGGTCAACTGGCGCGCCGCGCCGCCCGCCGTCGGGATCAGCCACAGGTCGCTGAAACCCTTGTTCTTGCCGACGTCGTAACGCGTCACGGATGCGACCGCGAGCTTGCCGTCCGGCGAGAGGTCCGGATCACCCACGCGCAGAAGCTGCCACATGGTCTCGGCGGTGAGCACGGCATTGGCGGCGGGCTCGGCCTGCGCGAGGCCGCAGGCGAACAACAGGCAGCAACACAAGCGCGTCAACGAAATTCGCATCGGGCCTCTCCTGAAGATGGGCGCGCCGCGGCGATTGGCTGTTGGATTGGGCTCGCGGCGCAATGGGCGCGCATTCTGCCGCGCCGCCGCGGCCTTGCGCAATCCGCAGGTCGAAACGCTGCAGCGGCGCAACAGGACGCTCGAACGCAGGGTCGAGCGCCCGGCGCTTCAGGGGCGAAAGTGTTTCAGGCGAGGGCGTGACGGCGCTGGCGCCGCTCGCGCTGCAGGCGACGATCGGCAATCAGCGGGACGTGATCGCGTTGCCCGCGATCCTGGCGGCGGCGGCCCGGCCGCGAGCGGCGGTCCGCGTAGTGAACGTAGTAGCAGGTGCAGGTTTCGGCAGTGCAGCCGGGCACCGGGAGGGGCGGGGCGTGCTTCACCAGGAACCGTCGCCCGCGTACGGCCTCGCAACCCGCACAACACGCGTTATCGCCCCAGGGTTCGACGGCGACACTGTGAAAGCGCTGCTGCCTGCGAGCGGACCGGGTCGGGCGAGGCGGTGTGAGTACGAACCAGAGAGCTGCGACAGCGAGGCTGATTGTTATTGTTATTGCGCCTATCAGCATGGCACTCATCGTATGAGCGCGGGGCCATCGGCGTCCACCGCTGTTTTGACAGAACGCGGGCGGCGCGGCACGCGCCGGCGGCAGAATCTGGAGTCCGTGAACCAGCGCACGCGCAGCGCGCGCGGCCCCGGTCAGGTCTTCACCAATGATTTACCAAAGCTGCCGCCGCCCGCGACCTTGCACAGCTGCGCCGGCACGTTGGGCAGGCCGTCGACCACGTCTTCGTGGTAGCGGATGTGTCCTTCGGCGAACCAGGCGATCGCATCCTTGAGGAAGCCGTCGCGCCGGTGCTCGTGGTCCGGCACGACGAGCGGCAACACCCTGGCGCGTGCGCCCACCAGCGACTGGAGGTTGCGGGCGGGCGTGCCTTCCCCGTAGCGGGTCGGCGGCGCGCCCAGCACGATGCGCCCGTTCGGCGCCAGGTGCCCGCCGGACATGACCGCGTTCAGCACTTCGCCGTCGACGGTGTCGAAGTACACATCGACACCCTTCGGCGCCACCTGCCGCAGGCGTTGCTCGAGCGGTTCGGCGCGATGATTGATGCACGAATTGAAGTGCGCTTCCTTCACGCACCACGCGCTCTCTTCGCGAGTGCCGGCGATGCCGATGACCTTGCAGGCCTTGATGCGTGCGATCTGGCCCGCCATGGACCCGAGCGTGCCGGCGGCGCCGGACACGAGCACCGTTTCACCCTGCCGGATCTGCGCCACGTCGAGGAGCCCGCAGTAGGCCGCCAGTCCCGGCATGCCCATCACGCCGAGCGCGGTGGAGAGCGGTGCGCTGCCGGTCTTTGCGCGATGCACGTGCATGCCGTCGGAGACCGAGTAGTGCTGCATCCCGGCTTCCAGGACGACGACATCGCCGGCATTGAACACTTCGTTGCGCGAGTCGATGACTTCGCAGATCGCGCGCGCCGGCATCACATGCGCCGGCCGGAAGGTCGAGTGGTCGCTGGCGTGCAGGCGATCGACGGCCGAGTCGAGTGACAACCACTTCGCGCGGCAGAGGATTTCACCCTTGCCGGGTGTTGGCGCCTCGGTCTCGATCAGCTCGAAATCGGCGGGCTCGGGTGCGCCTTTCAGCGCCCTGCGGATCCGGACCTGCAGGTTTTTCATCGCACCTCAGGCTACCGCCCGAGGCGCGAAAGGTGAAGTGTGCTCGCGTCGCCACCCGCCGGACCGGCCCGTCAGTCCCGGAATCGGGGCCGGCCGGCGGGCAGCTTCTTTGGTATTACTTCTCGAGCCGGTTGCGCGCCTCGGCGTATTCGCGGCTGTCGAGCTTGCCGTCATGGTTGGCATCGACATCGCTGAAGATCGCCGCGAGACCGGGCTGGTCCTTCGCTTCTTCCTGGCTGACCACGCCGTCGCCGTTCACGTCGAGCGTGCTGAACTCGGGCAGCTGTGTCGCCGCCTGCGGCTCTTCATTCATCGGCGTCGCGTCGGAGGAAGGTGCAGTCGAAGGCTCCGTCGACGGTGCGGTCGAAGGAGAAGTCGACGGGGCCGTGGGGGGCTGCTCCGACGGGGGCGGATCACCCGCGTACACGGCGCCGGTGCTGAGCAATGCCGCGAGCGCGGCGAACTTGATACGGGTCTTCATAAGCATGTCCTCGTTTTGCAATATTTACCTGGCGGCGCCGCGTACTGGTCGGTGCCTCGCAGGGGTTGCGGAGCAAGGGCCATGCCACGCCGGGCGAAACTACTGGCTTCAAGCGCTTAGCCGCCGCTGAGCGCCGTGCGGCGTGTGCCGCGCGCCGCCGCAGCGTCGTCAACAGGCAACGCATTTGAACCGCGGAGCGCTTTGCGCAGTCCCATTGGCGCGAGGCGTGCAGGGAATCGGGTGATGCGACGGCCGAGATCGATTGTCCGGCTGATACTGATCGGGTTCGCCGCCGTAGCCGTGCCGCTGATCGCGGCGGTGGTCACCGCCGTCGTGCAGGTGGACCGCCTCGCGCAGCGTAATCGCGCCGCGGTGCTCGATGCCGAGAACGCCACGCACGAGAGCCGTGCGCTGATCGAGTACCTCACCACCATGGAGCGCAGCCTCGGCCAATATGGAGTGTTTCGTGACCGGGATTTCTACCTGACGTACCTGGACGCACGGCGCGAATTCCAGTCGGCGGCGCAGCGGCTGGGTGCACTGAACCTGAATGCGATCCTGCGCCGCCAGCTCGGCGAGCTGGTGCAGTCGGAGGCCGAGCTCAATCGCTCGGTGCTGACGCCGGGCGGCGAGCCGATCGACTCCGCCAGCCCGCGCGACACCGCCGATGCGTGGGCCGCACTCAACGCGCGGGCGCGTTCCATTCTTGCCGAGAGCAGCAAGCTGATCGAAAGCCATGCGAGCCGTGCCAAGGACATGTCGACCGATCTGCAACGCACCCTGCTGCTGCAGGCGGCCGCCGCCGTACCCGTGGCGGTGCTGCTCGCCATCGTGTTCGTCGTGCTGATCACGCGCCCACTGCGGCAGATCGAAAGCGAGATCCGGCGGCTCGGGTCCGGCGACTTCGCGGCGAGCGTCGCGGTGCGCGGCCCGCGCGACCTCGAGGAACTCGGCAGCCGCCTCGACTGGCTGCGCCGGCGCATCCTCGAGCTGGAGGAGCAGAAGGCGACGTTCCTGCGCCACATCAGCCACGAGCTCAAGACACCGCTCACGACCTTGCGCGAAGGGTCGGAACTGCTGCTCGACGATGACGCGCGCGGCCTCAACGCGGAACAGCTCGAAATCGCCTACATCATGCGCGACAGCGGCGTGCAGCTGCAGCGCCTCATCGAGGACCTGCTCGAATTCGGGCGCACGCAGGTGCCGCGCGCCGGGGCGACACAACGCGCGCAGGTGGCGCTCGATGATGTGGTGCGCAGTGCGCTCGAGGGGCAGAGCCTGGTGAAGACCGCCAAGGCGCTCACCATCGAGGCGCAGCTCGCACCCGCGGTCCTGCAGGGCGACCAGGGGCAGCTGCGCATCCTGGTCGACAACCTGCTGTCGAACGCCGTCAAGTACACGCCGGCGCACGGCCGCATCCTCGTGAGCCTCGCGAGGAACGATACCGACGTCACGCTCGAAGTCGCCGACAACGGGCCCGGCATCGATGCGGACGAGCGCGAGCGTGTGTTCGAGCCTTTCTACCAGGGCCGCGCGCCCTACCAGGGCCATGTGCAGGGCACGGGCCTCGGGCTCGCGATCGCGCGCCAGTACGCCGAAGCGCACGACGGCTCGATCGACATCGCTGACTCTCCTCTCGGGCAGGGCGCCTGTGTGCGCGTGCGCTTTCGGCTCGCGCGGGCGGCATGAATGAGTGCCGTGCGTCGCCTGTCGATCGGGTTCGCAACGCTGCTGCTCGCGGCGTGTCACTCGCATCCGCCGAAGTCGGATAAGCCCGAGCACGCCTCGAGCGAGATGGTGCTCGCCGGCCTCAGCAGCTATGCGCGGAACGTGCGCCAGGAAGATGACGCGGGACTCGCCGCCGAGAAGACGCGACTGGATGCGCTGCCCAAATCGGCGGCGCGCGATCTGCGGCTCGCGATGCTGCTCGACCAGGAACGGAGCGCGCTGTACGACCCGGGGCGCGCCTCGCAATTGCTCGACGATGCGGCGCATGCCAGCGCCGCGGAGCCCGCGGAGCGCGCCTTCGCGGACATGCTGCTCGCGACCGCGGGCGCCGAGCCGCGCTCCTGCAGCGAAACCGGTTTCACGCAGGACCTGGTGCAGAAGCTCGCGGACGAGGAGCAGCGGCGCACCGAGCTCACCACGCGACTCGAGAACACGCGCCAGGAGCTCGAGGCCGAGCGCACGCAGCGCGTGAAGCTCGAGAAGCAGCTCGAGGCGCTCAAGTCGATCGAAACGCAGATCAAGAACCGGGAGAACGATGCGGGGCACTGAAGTCAGCAGCCAGCCGGCGCGCATCCTGATCGTCGACGACGACGTGAAGCTGCTGCGCCTGCTCGCGATCCGACTGCGGCGCGCCGGCTGGATCATTGAGACCGCTGAGGACGGCCGCCAGGCGCTCGCCGCGATCCCGGGCTTCCGCCCGCAAGTGGTCGTGACCGACGTGCGCATGGGCGGGATGGACGGCATGGCACTGTTCGAAGCGCTGCGTTCGCAGCACCCGACGCTCCCCGTGATCATTCTCACCGCGCACGGCACGATCCCGGACGCGGTCGACGCCGCGCAGCGCGGCGTCTTCGCCTACCTCACCAAGCCCTTCGACAGCGAGCGGCTGACGGAAACGATCGGCAAGGCGCTGCGCGCGTCGGGCTCACAGGGCAACGGCGGTGGCGATGTCGCCGGCCAGTGGCGCGCCGAGATCGTCACCCGCAGCCCTGCAATGGAGGCACTGCTCGGCGCCGCTCGCAAGGTGGCGCACACCGATTCGAGCGTGCTGATCCAGGGCGAGAGCGGCACCGGCAAGGAATTGCTGGCGCGTGCCATTCACCGCGCCAGTCGCCGCCACGACCAGCCTTTCATCGCGGTGAACTGCAGCGCGATTCCCGAGGCGCTGTTCGAGTCGGAGTTCTTCGGCCATCGCAAGGGCTCCTTTACCGGCGCGATCGAGAGTCGCGTGGGCCTGATCCAGTCGGCGCACCAGGGGAGCCTCTTGCTGGATGAGATCGGCGACATGCCGCTGACGTTTCAGTCGAAGCTCCTGCGCGCGTTGCAGGAGCGTGAAGTACGCCCGGTGGGCGCGATGGATCCGCTGCCGGTGGACGTGCGGGTGATCGCGGCGAGTCACCAGGACCTGGAGCTCGCGGTGCGCGAGCGGCGCTTTCGCGAGGACCTCTACTACCGCATCAACGTGGTGACGCTGGAGATTCCCGCGCTCGGCTCGCGCCGCGAAGACATCCCGCTGCTCGCGACGCACTTCCTCGCCGCGATCCGCGCCAAGCTCGCCGATACCGCGGTCGACGTGAGCGGCTTCTCTTCGGAAGCCATGGAACTGCTGGTCTCCGCGCCCTGGCCCGGGAACATCCGCCAGCTCCGCAACGTCGTCGAACAATGCGTGGTGCTCGCCACCACGCCGCTGATCCCGGCCTCCCTGGTGCAGAAGGCCTTGCGCAGCAAGCCGCGCGAGTTCCTGCCGTTCGCCCGTGCGCGCGACAACTTCGAATTCGACTACCTCGTGAACCTGCTACAGATGACGCTCGGCAACGTCGCGCAGGCGGCGCGCCTCGCGGATCGCAATCGCTCCGAGTTCTACAAGCTCCTGCGCAAGCACAACCTCGATCCGCAGGTGTTTCGCAGCGACGAAGGCGCCGCGGCGCCTGGAAAAACCGACCGCCTGGAGCGGCAGTAACTACATGTAGGAAGGAAGCGGACACCGTCCGCGGGAGCGAAGCGGTGTCCGCGATTCGGCTTCGATCAGCCCGGCGGAGTGCCGGTCTCGTCGTCGTCCTCGTCCGACGACGGATTGCGACGCGGATCGCCCGGGTTGTTGCGCTTCCTGCGCTCTTCCTCTTCGCGCTCGCGCCGCGTCTGCTGGTCTCCACCACCCGGGGTGTTGCCCGGATTGTTGGGCTTCTGCGGGTTGTGCGTTGGATTCTGGTTCGCCATGACAATTACTCCATTGTGTAACGGTTCCATTCCGGACTGTGCCTTCCGGTGGCACCGGGGAAACTTGCAGGGTCCGTGCCACGCATGCATTTGCCAACCGCGCTTCATTACAATCCGCAGCCTGCGGCGGTCATGGGAACCTGAACGTTGCGGACCGGCTCCAAAATAAGGGTACGAACAGTGGAGAGCGGAATGAATCGAGTGAAGCGGATCGCGGTGCTGCTGCTTGCCGGAGGGGCACTGCTCGCCGGTTGCCAGACCGTCCAGACCACCGCGCCCGGCGCAATCGGCATCGAGCGCAAGCAGCAGATGCTCGTGTCCGAGGAGCAGGTGGACCAGGCCGCGGCGCAGGCTTACGCGGGCGAACTGCAGAAGGCACGCGAGGCGGGCAAGCTCAACAGCAACCCGCAGGTCGTGCAGCGTGTGCGCACTGTCTCGGAGCGCCTGATCCCGCAGACGGCGACGTTCCGGCCCGACGCGCCCGGCTGGAAATGGGAAGTGAACGTACTCAGCACCAAGGAGCTCAACGCCTACTGCATGCCGGGCGGCAAGATCATGGTGTACACGGGGCTGATCGACCAGCTCAAGCTGAGCGACGATGAGCTCTCCGCGGTGATCGGCCACGAGATCGGGCACGCGCTGCGTGAGCACAGCCGCGAGCGCGTGTCGCGCGCCTACGCGCAACAGATCGCGCTCAGCGGCGTCGCGGCCGCCGCGGGACTGGGGCAGGGCACGCTCGATCTCGCCAACCAGATCGCCGATGTCACCTTCCAGCTGCCACACAGCCGTGAACAGGAAGCCGAGGCGGATCGCATCGGCCTGGAACTGATGGCGCGCGCCGGCTACGACCCGCACGCGGCCATCAACGTGTGGAAAAAGATGGAACAGCAGAACCAGAGCTCGCCGCCGGAATTCCTGAGCACCCACCCTTCGAGCCAGTCGCGAATTTCCGACCTCGAAGCCGCGCTCCCGCGCGTGCTGCCGCTCTACCAGGCCGCGCATCGCTAGGGTAGGTCTGTGCCGACCTGCTCACACTGAATGTCGGCCGCGCGCGGCGCTTCGCGGAGTCTGTTCCGGCCGGGCAGCAACTGCTGGCGCAGCGTGCGTGCGCCGCGCATGTCGCTGCTGGTCGACGGCGCGGACTACTTCGACGCCTTCGCCGCCGCGGCCGGGCACGCGCAGCGCTCCATCCTGATCCTCGCGTGGGACTTCAACAGCCACACCCCGCTCCGTATCGGGGCTGACGGCGAGGCGTTGCTCCTGGGCGAGTTCCTCAATTCGCTGGTGCGCCATCGGTTGCGCCTGCAGGTGCGCGTGCTGATCTGGGATTACCCGATGATCTTCGGCACCGACCGCGAGTTTCCGCCCATCTACGGGCTCGGCTGGACGCCGCATCGGCGCGTGAAGGTGCGCTACGACAACACGCACCCCGTCGCCGCGTGCCACCACCAGAAGATCGTGGTGATCGACGATCACATCGCCTTCTGCGGTGGCATCGACCTGGCGATGAAGCGCTGGGACACGCGCGAGCATCGTGCGGAGGATCCGCGGCGCGCGGTCGACGGGAGCACCTACCCGCCGTTCCACGACGTCATGATGATGGTCGACGGCGCAGCGGCCGCGACGCTCGGTGAGCTGGCGCGCGAGCGCTGGCGCGTGGCCACGGGGCGGAGCCTGCGAGCGGTGCCCGTCCAGCAGGACCTGTGGCCCAGGCAGCATCCGCCGCTCATCACCGATGCGCAGCTGGCGGTCTCGCGTACCCAGCCCGCGGCGGAGAATCGCGCGGCGATACGCGAGGTCGAGAGCCTGTACCTCGACCTGATCGCGCGAGCGCGCGATTACATCTACATCGAGAACCAGTACTTCACCTCGCAGCGCATCGGTGATGCGCTCGCCGCGCGTCTCGCCGAGCCGCAGGGTCCGGAGATCATCGTGGTGTTGCGCCTGCTGAGTCACGGCTGGCTCGAAGAGCTCACGATGCAGAACCTGCGCGGGCGCCTGGTGGAGCGCCTCAGGCACGCCGACCCGCACGGCCGCTTCCACGTCTATTACCCGTTTGTCGAAGGCCTGCCGGAGGGGACCTGCATCGACCTGCACTCCAAGCTCATGATCGTCGACGATGAGTGGCTGCGGGTCGGCTCGTCCAATCTCTGCAATCGCTCGATGGGGCTCGACAGCGAGTGCGATCTCACGCTCGAGTCGCACGATCGCCGGGAATCGCGACACGTCCGGGCATTCCGCGACGGCCTGCTGGCGGAGCACCTCGGCACGGAGCCGGCGCGGGTTGCGGACTCGATCGCGGCACACGGCTCGATCAGCGCCGCGATCGAAGAGCTCGGCACGCCCGCGCGCGCACTCAAGCGACTCGACATCGAGGCGGTCTCGGATGCCGTCCTGAACCTCGCGAGCCTGGTCGACCCGGAACAGCCGGTCGCGCTCGAGAAGCTGGAAGCGGAGTTCGGTCCCCGCGCCGCGAAGCGCCGTCGCAGTCTGTGGGGCAAAGTCGCCATCGCGGCACTGGTGCTTGCGGCGCTCGGGGCGCTGTGGCGCTACACGCCGATGGCCGGCCTGGTGACGGCGGATCGCATTACCGGCTGGGCCGATCGCTTCGCGCACAACCCGTGGGCTGCGCTGATCGTCGTGTCCGCGTATACGCCGGCCTGCGTGACATTGTTTCCGCGCCCGCTGATCACGTTGTTCGGCGTCCTGGCCTTTGGTCCCTGGCTCGGCTTCACCTACGCGATGTGCGGCATCCTGTTGGCTGCGCTGCTGTCGTACGTCGCGGGTCTGCGGCTCGATCGCGGCACGGTGCGCCGGCTCGCGGGACCGAAGCTCAATCACATGATCGAGCAGTTGCGTCAGCGCGGCCTGATCGCAATGACTGCGCTACGCCTGGTGCCAATTGCGCCGTTCGTGGTGGAAGGAGTCGTCGCCGGCGCGATCCGCATGAGCCTCAAGGACTTCATGCTGGGGACCGCCATCGGCATCCTGCCTGGAACGCTCGCGGCCACCGTCTTCGGTCACCAGCTCGAGGCGGCGCTGCGCGATCCGCGGCAGATCAACGTGTGGCTGATCGTGCTGGTGGTGGTGGTGTTCGTGGTGGCGACGCTCGCGGTCCGCCGCTGGCTGATGACGGCCCAATCCCATGAAAGCGCGCCCGCGAGACAGTGAGCCGGCGCCGTACCCGCGGAGCGCCGCCGCCACTCACCGCGTGCAAGTCGCGACTTACAACATTCATCGCTGCGTGGGCGCCGACGGGCGTTGCGACCCGAGCCGCATCGCCTCGGTGATCGCCGAGCTCGATTGCGATGCCATCGGCCTGCAGGAAGTCGACAACACGCCGGGCCCGGCGCCGACCTCCATGCAGCTCGACTTCCTCGCCTCGGCCTGCGCCATGCGTGCGGTGGCGGGCTTGCGCATCCTGCGCCACCGCGGCCACTACGGAAATGCGCTGCTGACGCGCCACCCGGTGCGCTCCGTGCGGCGGCACGATCTGAGCTTCTCGTGGCGCGAGCCGCGCGGCGCACTCGACGTGGAACTGGATGTGCACGGCCGCCCGGCGCGCTTCATCGTCACGCATCTCGGGCTCACGCCCGGCGAACGCCGCCACCAGATGCGCAAGATCCTCGAGATCGTGGGCGACGTCGCGCAGCGTTCTCCGGTCGTGCTGCTCGGCGATATCAATGAGTGGCTGCCACTCGGCAAGCCGCTGCGCTGGCTGCATGCGCTCTTCGGCCGCCCGCCCGCGCCGCGCTCGTTCCCGTCGCTGTTACCGCTGTTCGCGCTCGACCGGATCTGGGCCAGCCCGCGTGCGAGCCTCCTCAGCGTGCGCGCGCATCGCTCGCGCGACTCACGCCTCGCGTCCGATCATCTGCCGGTGACCGCCACGCTGGAGGTGCCCGCGTCGGCCGCGGCGCAACCTCCGGATGACTAGCGCGCTCTGCCGCGCCGGATCAGGTTGACGATGGCGAGCAGGATGATCGCGCCGAGGAGCGAGATCAGCAGCCCGCTGAAGGAGAAGTCGCCCTGGTTGATGGTGCCGGTGCCGAAGAGCGGTGCCAGGAGCCACCCGCCGAGCACCGCGCCCACGATGCCGACCACGATGTTGAGGAAGATGCCCTGCTGAGCGTCGGTGCGCATGAAGAGGCTGGCGAGCCAGCCCACCAGACCACCGACCACGAGCCAGATGATGATTGCCATGGATCACCTCGCGATGAAATCAGAAATCGGCTACCGACATTCCCGTCCCGCCCTGCAACAGCAGGTGCGGATCGTCGAACAGTCGCGGATCATCCTGGCGCAGCACCGCGGCGGTGATGTCGTTGCGCACGATGCGCTCGCAGTAAGCCGGTTGCTGAGTCGCGGTCAGATCCGCGGACTGTGCGCGTGGCGTTGGTTCGTGCGTGCCCCCTGCGCCCTGGAGCGCACCGCCGGACTGCAACGCGAGCACGATGAAAGCCGAGATTGACGCCGCCTTTTTCATTTCGCTGCTCTCCCTGGTCGCTGTTTCCATCACCTGAAGATCTGCAATACGTGTGCCAGTGCGCCGGCGCCGCTCGCACGAGCGCTGGCGCGCCATTACGCGCAAGCTTTGCCCCCGTCGCCGGAACTAATTGCAATGGAGCCTGCGTGCTGAAACGCAGCGCCGGCTCGCACGGTCTTGCTCGCACTCAGATCGTGAGCTGCGCGCGGCATTCGACACTGGCATGTCGATTGCAGTCGCTTGCACCATGGGGCCCAGAGCGGCCCGGTGGACACAAGCCCGCGAAAGCCGCAGCAGCGTTGCCTGTCAGGGACAGAGGCGACTCGCAACGTGGCCGAAGCGCAGCGTCGGGTGGGTTGCGGACCGATCCGCCCGCGTCTGCCGGTCGCGCTGGGCTCCAACCACGTCTCGAGCCACGCGCAAGCAAAGAGAGATCAGGTGCTGCGGCTATTCGTCGCCGTTCTTCCGCGGCGTATCGGCGTGGAGGACGGCCGCCACGTCTTCGAGCATGCTGCGCAATTCCTCGGCGTGCTCCTCTTCCTTGGCGAGCACCGACTCGAGCATGCGCCGCGTGGTCGGATCGTGGATGCCGACGAACTGGATCATCTCGCGATAGGACTCGATCGCGACGCGCTCGGCGACGAGGTCCTCCTCGATCATGTCGACCAGGGACTTGCCCTCGCGGTATTCGGCGGCACTGCGCATCGCGAGCCCGTCCGGGTTGAAATCCGGCGCGCCACCGAGCTGCACGATGCGCTCGGCGATCTGGTCGGCGTGCGCCTGCTCTTCCTGGGCGTGCACCAGGAATTCCTGCTTGATGGCTTCGGCCAGCACGCCGTCCGCCATGAAGTAGTGGCGCCGGTAACGCAGGATGCAGACGAGCTCGGTCGCGAGCGCCTCGTTCAACAGGCGCAGCACCGTGTCGCGGTTGGCATCGTAGCTGGGCGTGACGGCGCCGGACTGGATGTGCTCGCGCGCCCGCCGGCGGATTTCCTTGATGTCGCTGAGGAACGGCTGATCGCTCCCGCCGGGTTCGTCCTGGGGCTGGTTTCGAGTCCGCTCAGCTGGATGCATGGGGGTTCCCTCCCGTCATGGACCGATACGGCGGCGCTGCCGGCGTTCGCCGGCAAGGCCGCCCAGAGGAGCCGCTTTTCCCGCCCGGCACCTGGTCAGCTCTTCTGGCCGTGACCAGCGCCGTGTCCGCGTCCTGCGCATCCTTGTCGGCAAATTCCTCGGGGCTTCCAGTTGCCCTAGATCCGCCGGCACCAGGCGGGAAAGCGACAACGCGTGAAGTCGAAGCTACGTGCGTCGTGCCACGCTCATGACGAAGGTCACGACCGCGCCGATGAGGAACAGCACGAACAGGATCTTGGCGAATCCCGCCGCGCCGGCCGCGATGCCGCCGAAGCCGAGGAAGGCCGCGATCAGCGCCACGATCAGGAACACGAGTGCGTAATACAGCATGGTTTTCCCCGCATCGACGTTCGATTGACTTGATTGGTACGATGCGACAAGGCACACCCGCCATGCCGTCGGCAGTCCACGACAGTCCCTGTAGGACGATGCTCACAATGCGTATCCGCGAGATTTCCCGCGCATGATCTGGCGCGACATCTTCAAGGTGTGGCTGCCGGTGCTGCTGCTCGCGGCGCTGCTCGCGGGCCTGTACCTGTTGTTCGAGCAGCGCTACTCGCGCCTCAACGAAGTGAGCGTGCGCGTGCTGCAGATCCAGGAACGGCAGAAGCTCCTGTCGCGCTTCATGCAGCTGGTGGTCGATGCCGAGACCGGCCAGCGCGGCTTCCTCCTGACCGAACAGCCCGAGTACCTCGAGCCGCTGTTGAGCGCGGCGCCGCGCATCCACGAGGTGCTGGTGCAACTCGCCGAGAGCTACCAGCGCGAAGGCGTGCCGCTCAACCCGGTGATCGAGCTCGGCGCTCTCACCCGGCAACGTTTCGAGGTTCTCACCGTCGCGTTGCGCCACTACGTGCAGTGGCGCAGGACCGGCGCGGCGCCGGTCCTGCAGGGCACCGGCAAGCAGGTCATGGACCAGTTGCGCGGCCGGGTCACGGAGCTCGAGACACTGGAGTCCGAGCAGTTCGTGACCTCACTCGCACAGTGGCAGAGGGACCTGCGCACCACGCGCTGGAGCATGGCGGGCGCAACGCTCCTCAACGTACTGCTGATCGTTGCGCTCGGCTCGTTCCTGCTGCGCGATCTCAACCGGCGCAGCCGCGAAGCCGAGTACCTCAAGCGCATGGTGGATGCGCGCACACGCGAGCTGGTGTCGCTCTCCAATCACCTGCAGGAGGTCACCGAGCGCGAGAAGCAGTCGCTGGCGCGCGAGCTGCACGATGCGCTGGGGAGCCTGCTGGTTGCGACCAAGATGGACGTGGCGTGGCTGCACGCGCGCCTCAGGAGCCTCGATCCGGACCTGGAGGTGCGCTGGAGCCGCATCCAGGACTCGCTGGATCGCGGCGTCGATCTCAAGCGTCGCGTGGTCGAGTCGCTCCGTCCGACGCTGCTCGACAACATGGGCCTGTACGCCGCGTTGCGCTGGCAGTTCGACGAGACCTGCGGGCGCAACAACATCAAGTGCACCTGCCGCCTGCCCGAGGAGGAGCCGCAGTTCAGCAATGACGCGGCCATCGCGCTGTTCCGCGTGGCGCAGGAATCCTTCACCAACATCCTGCGTCACTCGGAGGCGAGCGAGGCGGAGCTCGAGGTCAAGGTGGAGGATGGAGAGTTCGTGCTCACCATCGACGACAACGGCCGCGGCCTGCTGCTGCGCGATGATGCGACGCCGCGCCACGGGCTTGCCGGCATGCGCCATCGCGTGAACGCGCTCGGCGGCCGCTGCGAAATCGCGCGGCGCGAGGCTGGCGGAACCCGGGTGCGCGTGTCGATTCCGCTCGCCAACGTGCAGGAGGCCGCGGCGCAGCCGCTGCCGGCACAGATCGTCGGCGTGCGCAGCCGCGCGGGCTCCGCGCCTCAGGCGGGCACGAGCTCCGGCGAGTGACGCTGGCGCGGCGGGCCGCCGCGCAACGTGTCGATCAGCTGCGGCAGGCGCTCGAAATCGCGCGCCTTGTCGAGGAAGTAATCCGCGCCCAGGGCGAGCGCCTGGCGGCGGTATTCCGGCAGATCGTAGTTGGTGAAGATGATCACGATCGGACGCTCTTCGAGCTTGCTGAGCGCGCGCAGCACGCCGAAGCCGGTGCCGCGATTCAAGCGCAGATCGAGCACCACGACGTCGATTCCGCCCAGCTCAATCGCCTCGATTGCCTTGGTCTCGCGATCGATCGTGTCGATGATGCGGATCGCGCGCAACTCGCACAACGACTCCCTGAGGCGCTCCGCCACGATCGGTGAATCCTCGACGATCAGGATTCGCAGGATGTCCATTTCACTGCCACTCACGGAAATACTCTGCTGCTTGCACGTCGCATTCTCCCCGCAACGCCCGAGTCCCGGTATCAGACTTCGCTGACGCTGCTCCTACAAATCTCCCTTCGACACCGGCACATGAACGAATCGGCGCTTTCGGGCTCCCTCAGTTGATGAGCTGGTTGCGTAATGCATACGAAGTGAGATCGGCATTGGTCTCGAAACTCATCTTCTGCAGGATGCGGCTGCGGTACGTGCTCACCGTCTTGACGCTCAGGCACAGCTCCGTCGCGATCTCCGAGACCGCGCGCCCGGCCGCGAGCTTGCAGAACACCTGGAATTCACGTTCAGAGAGGCGCGCGTGCAGCGGCTTGTCGGCCTCGCCGTCGAGCTCGCCCACCAGCTGTTCAGCGAGCGTCGAGCTCACGTAGCGCCGGCCCTGCAGGACTGCGCGCACCGCGCGCAGCAGCTCCTCGGGCGCGGTGCCCTTCTCGATGAAGCCGCTCGCGCCGGCGCGCAGCACGTTGAGCGCGTACTGCCGTTCAGGGTAGCCGCTGAGCACCAGCACGCGGGTGCGGTCGTGCACCGAGCGGATCTGCTGCAGGATGTCGATGCCGCTGCGATCGGGCATGCCGATGTCGAGGATCACCAGGTCCCAGTTCTCGGCGCGCAGGCGATCGAGCGTCTCGCGCCCGGTTGCAGCTTCGCCGATCGCGCTGATGGCGCGGTCTTCGACCAGAAACTGCTTGAGACCGGCGCGAACTACCGCATGGTCGTCGGCGATCAGAACTCGTGCCATGGACTTCCCATTTCAGGTGGTCCTCATTGCGCCTGCGCCCACGAAGCCTCGCGGGCGTAGCGGTTGAGCTTGTTGTACAGCGTCTTCAGGCTGCACCCCAGCACCTCCGCCGCGCGCCGCTTGTTGCCATCGAAGTGATCCAGGGTCGCTTCGATGAGCGAGCGCTCCGCCTCGTCGAGGCGCGACCCCATCGGCAGCACCACGGCCTGCCGCGGGTCGTCACTCTGTGCCGAATCTAGTCGCGGAAGTATCGTGGGCGCAAGCTCCAGCTCGCTGTCCGCCATGATGAAGGCGCGCTCCACGGCGTTGCGCAGCTCGCGCACGTTGCCCGGCCATTGGTGCTGACATAACACGCCGCAGGAACTGTCGGAGAAGCGCTTGTTCGAGCCGGCGCGGGAGTTGAGCTCGGCGAGGAAGTGATCGGCGAGCAGCTCCGTGTCGGCGGCGCGATCGCGCAGCGCCGGCACGCGGATCGGGAACACCGCGAGGCGGTACAGCACGTCTTCGCGCAGGCGCCGATCGCGCAGCGCGTCGGGAATGTCGCGGTTGGTGGCCGCGATGACACGGAAGTCGGTGCGGATTTCCTGCGTGCCACCGACGTGGTAGAAGCGCCCGGTCTCGAGCACGCGCAACAGGCGCGTCTGCATTTCGAGCGGCATCTCGGTGATCTCGTCGAGGAACAGCGTGCCGCGGTCGGCGCGCTCGAACACGCCGGAATGCGAGCGCGACGCGCCGGTGAAGCTGCCTTTCTCGTAGCCGAACAGCTCCGCTTCGATCAGCGTGGTCGGGATCGAGGCGCAGTTGATCGCGATCAGCGGACCGTTGCGACGCTCGCTCAGCTGGTGAATGGTCTCGGCGACCAGCTCCTTGCCGGTGCCGCTCTCACCGAGCAACAGCACCGTCGCTTCGGTGGGAGCGCCACGCTGAATGAGCTCGAACATCGAGCGGATCGCGGGCGAGGTTCCCAGCACGTTGCCAAGTCCTTTTTCGTGCATCAAACCCGGGCCCTTCGCCGGCGCAGGCACGGTGGTGTCCAGTGCCGCGGTGTCAGTTACGGTGTCCATTGCTTCCCCTAATGTCGATTCGTCGGACCGCGAGCGAATGCAATTTCTGCATCGGCCCTGGGGAAGCTTTGTAACGTATTGCATCCCGGGGCTGGAGCGGCGCTCACTGATCCCAGCCTAGGAATAATTGCAACGCGCGTGTCGGTGTTTGTCTGACAAGAGCGCCCCAATCCGCTGTTTCCTGTGCCTTTGCGCACCGTGCGGGAGCCGTCGCGCTGCGCAGTGCACAACGCCATCCAGCCCGTGGCATACGCCTTGCACCTCGCTATTCGGTTCGCGCGCCGCAAGTGACGCGCGCCGTGAGGCTGTGTGCCGGGAAGGTATTGATGAAGACCACATCTGTGAATCTGACGATCGTGAATCTGGCAATGGCGGCGCTGCTATCGGTGTTCGCGCTGGCGGGCTGCAAGCGCGCCGAGAGCCCTGCACATACGCAGCAGGATGTTCAGCAGGCTGAACAGCAGGCCAACGAAAAAGTCGCGGAAGCGCGCACCGACCAGGCCAAGCAGGACGCAGAGGCCGGCAAGGACGTGCGCAACGAAGAGCAGGATGCTGCGAAGAAAGAAGCGAGCGCCGCCTATGACGTCGCGGTCGCGCAGGCGGAGGGCGATCACAAGGTCGCCATCCAGAAGTGCGAGTCACAGAGTGGCGCGGCGCGTGATGCCTGCAAGGAGCGTGCGGACACGGCGCTCGAGCAGGCCAAGTCGCAGGCCGAAGCGCGGCGCGACGCGGCGCGTTGATTTCCCGCAACGCGTGATCGATCACCAGGTGCGATCGATCACGCGACACACCGAGCTGATTCTCCCGTACTCAATCCCAAGAGGAGCGAACCGATGAAGACCAAATACCTCATGATCGCAGCCCTGCTGTCGCTCTTCGCGCTGGCAGGCTGCAAGCGCCCGGAGGCGACTCCGCCGGAAACCCCCGCGCCGAGCTCGCAGCCCGAGACACCGCCGCCGGCACAGGAATCTCCGCCGCCCGCCGACCAGGCAACGCCGCCGTCCGACCAGACGCCGCCGCCTGACAACAGCGGGCAGCCCCCGCAGCAATAGCGCGTGAACGCAGCCGGGACGGATGTCAGCCGACCTCCGTCCCTGCTTGCGGCTCAGTCCTACGGACGTGGCCATGCGCCATGCGCTGAACTAGTCGCCGAAACTGCCGCAGTGTGTATTGACGCTTACCAACAGGTTCAGTAACGACCAGGAGACTTGTGATGAGACGATCATTCACTCTCAGTACGGCAACGGCGCTGATCAGCGCCCTGTTGATCGTGGCGTGCTCGTCGACACCGACACAACGCAGCGCCGGCGAGACCGTCGATGACGCCACCCTGACCGGCAAGGTCAAGGCCGCGCTCGTCGACAACGACCTCGTCAAGGCGGGCGAAGTCAACGTCGACTCGTACCGCGGCGTGGTGCAGCTCAACGGCTTCGTCGGCACGCAGGCGGAGAAGAGCGCGGCGAGCAAGGCGGCGCAGTCGGTGAAAGGCGTGAAGGAAGTGCGCAACAACCTCGAGGTCAAGTCGGTCGCGATGGCCAATGCCGATGCGGATCGCTCCGCGGGGCAGGTCGTGGACGATGCGACCATCACCGCGAAGGTGAAGACGGCGCTGATCGAGGACAAGACGACCAAGGCCCACCAGATCAACGTCGACACCAGTTCCGGCATCGTGGAGCTCGGTGGCTTCGTCGACTCGCAGGAGGCCAAGGACCGCGCCGGTGAAGTGGCGCGTTCGGTGAAGGGCGTGAAGGACGTGAAGAACGACCTGCAGCTCAAGCCGAAGCCCTGATCGCGACAGCAACTCACAAAGACGATGTCGAAACTCGAGCCGGCGGGGTCGAAGAGGGCCCCGCCGGCTTCGACGTTATGGGGTAGCCAGCGCGTGGCGCCCGCGTCTCACGAGCCGGTGCGGGAGGGTTCGATGCAAGAGATCGACCGGACGTTTTCCGCTCCACGACAACGCAATGCGGGCAAGGTCGCACTGATCGTTCTTGCCGTGATTGCAGTGATCGCGGCGTTGCACCTGGGGCGCGAAGTGACGATGCCGATCGGGCTGGCCTTGTTCTTCGCCGTGATTCTCTCGCCTGCTGTCGAGCGTTTGCGCCGCATGGGCCTGCGCAATGGCATCGCGGCGGCGCTGGTGATGCTCATGGTCGTTGCGGCGCTCGCCACGCTGGTGCAATTCATCAAGGACCCGGCGCGCGCCTGGTTCGAGCGCGCGCCGAGCGTGCTCACCGACGTCGAGAAAAAGCTGCGACCGCTCCAGCAGGTCGCGACGCGCATCGATAGGGTCGCGGCGCAGGCGGAACGCGTGACCGGGGCGACAACGGCGTCGACGCCCAACAACACGGGCGACTACCAGGGGCTGCTGCGCAAGGCGCCCGCCGTGGTGTTGCCGGTGGTCGGCGTCTTTTTCCTGACCTTCTTTCTCCTCGCCTCCGGGCCGCCGCTGCTCGCTCGCGTAGCGACCGGACGACGACGCACCGGCTCGGCGCGCCACGGCGTGATCGTCGTGGAGAGCGCGCGGCGCGAGCTGTCGCGCTTTCTCGGCACCATCGCACTCATCAACGTCGGCCTCGGACTTGTGACGACGGGCATTGCCTACGCGTTCGAGCTGCCCACCCCGGTGCTCTGGGGCGTGATGGCGGCGGTGCTGAACTTCATTCCATACGCCGGTTCAGCAACGACACTCACCGTCATCACGATCGTTGCGATCATCACGCACGACACGCTGACGCCCGCGGTCGGAGTGGCGCTGTCCTACCTCACGGCCGCCACCATCGAGGGACAGCTGGTGCAGCCGCTCGCCCTCGGCCGGCGCCTCGCGCTCAGCCCGCTGATCGTGTTCCTCGGCCTGTGGGTGTGGGGCTGGATCTGGGGCATCGCGGGCCTGCTGCTCGCGACGCCGATCCTGGTGACGATCAAGGCGGTGAGTTGTCAGATCAGTAGTTGGGGCCCGTTGACGGAATTCCTGAGTCCGTCGGCGGCGCCCGCCATTACCTCGAGCGCGCGGGCGTGGCGACGCGCGCGTCGACGGCGACGTGTGCCACGGACAACGGAATCCGCCGCGCTCGCGGCGGCGGAAAGTGAATCGGAGACGACCCTCGTCTGAACGAAGGCAAGGACTCGCCGGATCTTGAAGCGCAAGGAGAGCAATCATGCAGCAGAGAGCAGCGGTACAACGTGACACGTCGGTGACCTACAAGGTCCGTGAGTTCAATTTCTCGCGCGTCGAGGGCATTTCCAGCGAGGCGCTGCAGGATCACCTGACGCTCTACAAGGGCTACGTCGAGAACACGAACCGGCTGCTCAAGGAAATCGAACATGAGGGCGGCAAGGACGCCGAGCATCGCCTCGCGTTCGAGTTCAACGGCATGAAGCTGCACGAGCTGTTCTTCGAGACGCTCGGCGGGCCGGGCTCGGCGATGCGAACCTCGGGCGTGCTGGCCGAGGCAATGGACATCAGCTACGGCGGCACGAAGGGCTGGCGCGACCGGTTCCTCGCGGTCGCCAGCACGCGCGGCATCGGCTGGGTGATGAGCGCGCGCGAGGTGGCGACCAACCGACTGCTCACGTTCTGGATCGACGAGCATCACTTCGGCCTGCCGGCGAACCTGCAACCGGTGATCCTGCTTGACTGCTGGGAGCACGCCTATCTCAAGGACTTCGGCGTGAAGGGTCGCGAGGAGTTCGTCGAGACGGTGCTCCACAACTTGAACTGGAGCGTGATCGAGAAGCGCTGCAGCTGACGGTCGCTCTTACAAGACCGCCTTCGTCATGTAGTCGACCGCGTTCTTCACCGACTGATCCGAGAGATCGGGACGCCCGCCGCGCGGCGGCATGACGCCCCTCGTTCCCTGGAAACCGCTGAGGGCGTGCGCGTACAGCACGCCCTTGCCCTTCGCGATCCGCCGGCTCCAGGCGTTCGGGTCACCGAACTTCGGCGCGCCCGCCAGCCCCGAGCCGTGGCACGCGACGCAGGTCGACTGGTAGACGTCGCTCCCGTTCAGGGTGGTGCTCGCCGGACGGGCCGCCACCGCCACGGTGGAGGAGCCTTCCGACGGCGGCGTAGGCATTCCACTGATCGCGAGGCGAGCGAACGGCGCGGTGCGCTCGGCAACGGCCGCGAGGCGAGCGGGGTCATCCTTCAATATCCGTTGGTCGCTGCGGTGACCGATGATGCGTGCGGTCACGAAGAAGCCGAGGATGACGGCGTGCAGCACCACGGCGAGGATCATGAAGCGGGTCCAGAAGCGTGCGTCCTGTGAACTCATGACCGGGGATACAAGCAATCCATGTGCCAGTCGCACGGCGCGGGTTGCTTGAGTCGCGGGCGTGACCGATCATCCGCGCGTGAACGAGACATCGAGCGCCGCGGCATCCGGCGGCAGAATGCCCGCGCTGTTCGTCGGCCATGGCACGCCGCTGAACGCAATCGAGGACAATGCGTTCAGCCGCGCCTGGCGCGAGCTCGGCGAGCGCGTGCCCATGCCCAGCGCGATCCTGTGCGTCTCTGCGCACTGGGAAACGCGCGACGTCCATGTGACCGCGGCGCGCGCGCCGGTGACGATTCACGACTTCTATGGTTTTCCACGTGCGCTCTACGACATCCAGTATCCGGCCCCCGGTGCGCCGGAACTCGCGAGCCGCGTGGTGCGCCTGGTGCAAGGCGCGCAGGTCCGCGCGGACCATGCGCGCGGCCTCGATCACGGCAGCTGGGCGGTGCTGCGCCTGATGTACCCCGAGGCCAACGTCCCGGTGATCCAGCTGAGTCTCGACACCAGTGAGCCGGCCGCCTTCCATTACCTGCTCGGGCGCGAGCTCGCCCCGCTCCGTGATGAGGGCATCCTCATCGTCGGCAGTGGCAACGCCGTGCACAATCTCGCGGTGATGGACCGGGGGCGCAGCTCCGGCTACGACTGGGCGGTGGAATTCAACGACGTGCTCCGCTCGCGGATCGCGGCGCACGAGGATGAGTCGCTCATCGATTACAAGACGCTGCATCCGGCATCGACGGCAGCGATCCCGACGCCCGAGCATTACCTGCCGCTGCTCTACACACTGGCAGTGCGCAGCGAGGATGAGCCGCTGTCCTTCTTCAACGACCAGGTGGTCCTCGGATCGATCTCGATGTTGAGCGTGTGGATCGGCCCATGAAAAAGAGCGAATCGTCGCGCTCGCGCGAACGCACCAGCGACAGCCACGTGCGCGTACGGCGCGCGTATTTCGATTGCCGCTTCGGCCAGCTCAACGTGCGCACCGCGTTCCCGGGCAGTGGCGGGTTCGATGAGCGCACGACGCTCCTGTGCGTGCACCCGGAGCGCGCGTCGAGCCGCGTGTTTGCCCGCTGGCTGCCGGTGATCGCGCACGATCGCTCGGTGTACGCGCCGGATCTTCCGGGCTGCGGGGAGTCGGATGCGCCGGAGCGCCAGCCCGCGATCGCGGACTACGCCGCGGCGCTCGGCGACTTCGCGAGCAGCATGCATTTTCGCCAGCTCGATGTGCTCGGCTGCGGATCCGGTGGCCTGATCGCCGCGGAGCTGGCGCTCGCCGTGCCACAGATCGTGCGGCACCTGGTGATCGTTCCGTCGGCTGCCGCCGGCGCCGATGGGCAGGCGGCGGCATTGCATGAGGGCGTGGCGGAGCTCCTGCACAACGGTCCGGCCGCCGAGTGGATCACCGCCGCAGTGCGCGAGTACCGTCCGGCCGAACGGCTGGCGCTGGTGAAGCTCCCCACATTGGTGCTGTGCGCCAGGGACGAGGCCGCGGAGGGTGGGCGCGTGCGTCAGGTGCTGCGCGGAGCACGGAGCGTGGAGGTCGAGCAGCGCGGCGCCGACCTGTTCGGCGCGGCCGGCCAGATCGTGGCGCAGAGGCTGCGCGAGTTCCTCGACGCTCGCTGACCGGGCTCGAGCGGGCCGACGCCTGCACGGCGATCGACAGCACGGATTTGCCTCGCCCCCGTCCTTATGTTTAGTCTGCTCTTGCCTTTCGCGGGTGGATGCGACCCACTGGCGGGAGGGCGGGCCGACCCTGGCGGAGTTCGGCCCGTACGAAAAGACCCTCGGCATCAGAAGGGGGCTCATCGACGATGAGCACACGAGCAGATCGAAGTCAGGACAAGGAACACGATACCGACAGCACGGACCAGCTGCCTGCGCTGGACGTCGCAGCCATGGAAGCTGCGCAACGCGCGGAAGAAGGGCTGAGCAGTACGGATACCTGGGTGACCGCTGGGCCCGCCGCGGCGCCCGGCAGCGCGCCCGGCGCCATCTTCGACACGATCCGCACGCTCGAAGCGAATCTTCACGCCAAGTCCGAACACACCGCGAATCTCGAACAGCTCCTGACGCGTGCCGAGCGCGAGCGCGATGCGGCCGAGCGCCGGCTGCGCGAACGCGAGCAGGCGCTGTCGCGCCTGGAACGGGAGATCGAATCGCGCGCCACGGCCCTGAGCCACGCCGAACGCCAGCGCCAGGAAGCCGCCGAAGCGCAGCACAACGCCGAGCGCCAGGCGCGCGCGCTGGAAAAGGAGAAGGCGGATCTCCTGAGCCGCCTGACCGATCTCGAGGAGGCGCGCCGCGGGCTCGGCGCCGATCTCGACGCACGCGGCGCAACGATCGCGCTCTTCAAGAGCGACCTCGCGGCACGTGCGGAGCAGATCCGCCTGCTCGAGCAGCAGCGCGATGGGCTCGAACTGGAAAAGGTGACGCTCGCTGACACGCTGCGAGCGCGCGATGCGCGCCTCGCGTTCCTGGACACCGAGATCGCCGCGCGCAACACGCAGATGACGGAGCTCGAGGGCGTGGTCTCGGGCCGCGACGAAACGCTTGCGCACCTGCGCGGCAAGATCGAGCAACTGCAGGGCGAAGCGCGCGGGCTGCACGAGACCATCACCTCTCGCGAGCAACACATCCAGTCGCTCGACGACTCGTTGCGCGCGAAAGAAGAAGCGCGCCTCGAACTGGCGCAGGCGCTCCAGGTCCAGGCACAGCAGGCCGCCAAGATCGATGAGACGGTGCGCGCCAATCAGCAGCAGGTCGAAAGCTGCCTGGAAGCGTTGCAGAGCCTGGAAACCCGCCGCAATTTCTACGATGGCGAGCTCTTTGTCCGCGAGCAGGAGATCGAGCGCCAACAGGCGCACGCGACGGAACTGCAGGCGGATGTCGCGCGCCAGGCGGGCGAAGTCGGCGCCGTGCAGGTGCAGCTGCGCGAGCGCGATGCGGTCATCGTGGAATTGAAGGCCGAAATCGCCACGCGCGATTCCGCGCTCAACGAGCGCGCCGCGGAGCTCGGCCGCCTGCGTGCGGCGACGCACGATTCGGGCGGCGTGATCGCCGACCTCGAGCGGCGCGTGAAAGCGCATGCCGCGGAGATCGTGCGCCTGCAAACCGACCTCGCCGAACGCGATGCGCGCATCGCGAAGGGACTCGACGATCTGCGCGACGCCGCTGCGCAGGCGCGCGAGCGCGAGCAGGAACAGCATGCGCTGAAGGCCGCGGCCGATGCCCTGCGCGCACAGCTCGCCGAGCGCGCCACCGAGATCGCAGCCCTGACCGCGGCCTTGCAGGCCGAGCAGAAGCGCGGCGCCGGCTTCGAGGCGGAAGCGGCGGCACGCACGCGCACCATCGCCGATATCGAGAGCCGCGGACGCATGCAGAACGAGCTCGCCGAGCAGCACGTGCGCGAACTCGACACGTGGAAAGAGAAGTGGTCGACCATCGCCGCGGCGATCGGCGAGAAGGAAGCGCGCCTCGCGCAGATGGAGACCGACCTGCGGGTGAAGAGCGCGGAAGTCGCGACGCGCGCGGAGCGCATCGGCACGCTGCAGAAGACCGTCGACGACCAGGCGGAGACGCTTGGCGCGCTCGAGAAGGAGCTGCGCGAGAAAGCGGAGAGCATCGCGCGCCTCGAAGGCGACCTGCGCGCGGCGGAAGACTCCATGTTGCGGCTCGAGTCACAACTGCGGCAGAGGGCCGACCAGGGCTCGATCGCTCAGCGCACACTGGAAGAGCAGCGCACGCAGATCCGGCATCTGCAGGACACGCTCGCCACCCGCGATTCCGCGGTTGCCCGACTGGAAGGCGAGCTCAAGGCGAGCAGCGAGATCATCGGCAACATCCAGCGCGACATCCGCCGCCTCAGCATCGAAGCGCCGCCGCCGTCGCTCCCCGCCGAGCCGGTGGTCGCGCCGGTGCGCGAGGTCCCGGTGCGCGAGCCCGTCGAACCGGCCTCCGAGTCGCTCACGCGCCTGCTGGTGCGCATCGACGGTGAGGCCGAGATCGTGCACGTCATCAACAAGAAGACCACCGCGATCGGCCGCACCGACGACAACGACATCCAGATCGACACCAAGTACATAAGCCGCCACCACGCGCGCATCGTGATCGCCGGCACTTCCACGGTGGTCGAGGATCTCGGCAGCACCAACGGCGTGTACGTCAACGATCGTCGCGTCAGTCGCCGTCACGCGCTCGAGGATGGCGACCTGCTGATCGTCGGCAAGACGCAGTTCCGCTTCGCGGTGAAATCGAGCTGAAAGCGCCCCTGCGCTCGAGCTCCCCGGCTCAGAACAGTTGACCCTGCCGATCCTGCGCATCGGCGGGCGGCCGCGTGCGCAGCGGTTCCGCGTGCGGAGACTCGCCGGGCGCCGCCTGCGCCGACTGCGGCACGACGATCGCCGCGATCTCCTGGACGCTCCGCCGCTGCACCAGCATGAAGACCAGCAGTGCGAGCAGGTTGCAGCCGAGCACGGTGAACGCCAGCGGGTAGGGGCTGGGATTGGAGATAGCGGCCACGAGCTGCACGGCGGACGCCGAAACGATCAGCTGCAGGAAACCCGTGAGCCCGGAAGCGGCGCCCGCGATGTCGGGGCGCACGCCGATTGCGCTCGAGGTGGCGTTCGGCGCGGAGATCGCGTTGGCGAAGCACACCAGCATCGCGGGAAGAAAGAGCGCGGCGGGGTGCCAGATGTGAAGCAGCGCGAACATCGTGAGCAACAGGCCGCCCGTCAGCGACAGGATCGAGCCGGCGCGCATCATGCGCAGCGCCCCCATGCGCCGTGACAGGCGCGCGGCGGTGAAAAAGCCCGCGAACGAGGCGCCGGCAGGCAGCATGAAGAGCAGGCCGTAGCGCGACGGAGACATGTGCAGCACGTCGATCGCGACATGCGGCGCGCCGGCGATGAACGTGTACACGGCGGCGAACAGGAGCGACCCGAACAACGCATACGCGCGGTAGCGGCCGGTGAGCAGGAGCTCGCGGTAGCTCTCGAGCGTGTGCGGACCGCGGCGTGTCGCAGCGCTCGCCCGGTGCGTTTCCTTGATGCGCAGCTTGGTGAAGATCAGCACCGCGGTGCCAAGCACGATGCACAGCGCAAAGACCAGGCGCCAGCCGGCGAGCTCCACCGCGAATCCACCGATGGTGGGCGCCACCATCGGCACCACGAGGATCGCGGTCGCGGTGTAGGCGATGCCGCTCGCCGCACGCTCCGGGCCGAACGCATCCATGAGCGTCGCGCGCGCCACCGCCATGGCTGCCCCGCTCCCGAAGGCCTGCAGGATGCGTGCACCAATCAGGAGCGCGATGCTGTTGGCGAGCATGCCGGCGAGGCTCCCGGCGATGAAGAGCGAGAGCCCGGCAAAGATGATCGGGCGGCGTCCGAACCGGTCCGAGAGCGGCGCCACCATCACGTTGCCCGAGGCAATGGCCAGCATCGAGAGGGTGACGAGGAGCTGGGCGGTGCTGACCGAGGTCGCGAACTGCGCGCGGATGTCCGGGAGCGCGGGCAGGATCGCGTGCATCGCGAACGTGCCGAGCGATCCGATCGCGGCGGAGGCAAAGATCAGGCGGCGGGCGAGGAGACGATCCATCTGGCAGCGCGCAGTGTAAGGGAGCGGCGCGCTGTAGCCCAAAGGCGATTCTTGCTAACTTAACCGCAGGGCGAGGTGTCGCGGGACGGCATGGACAACAACTACATCGAGAAGATTCTCAAGGCGCGGGTCTACGACGTCGCGATCGAGTCGCCGCTCGAGCCGGCTGAACGCCTGTCGCGGCGCTTGCGCAATCGCGTGCTGTTCAAGCGCGAGGATCTGCAGCCGATCTTCTCCTTCAAGCTGCGTGGCGCCTACAACCGCATCGCCAACCTCTCGCAGACCGCGGCACAGCGCGGCGTGGTTTGTGCATCCGCCGGCAACCACGCGCAGGGCGTGGCGCTCGCCGCGCGCAAACGCGGCATCCCGGCGGTGATCGTGATGCCGCAGACCACGCCGCACATCAAGGTGCAGGCGGTGATGGATCTCGGCGCCGAAGTCGTCCTGCATGGCGATGACTACGACCAGGCGTACGAGCGTTCGCTCGCGCTCGAACGCGAGCGCAACCTCGTGTTCATCCATCCGTTCGATGATCCGGACGTGATCGCCGGGCAGGGCACCATCGGCATGGAGATCCTGCGCCAGCGCCCAGGCGACATTCACGCGATCTTCGTGCCGGTGGGTGGCGGAGGCCTGATCGCCGGCATCGGCGCGTACGCGAAGTATCTCTACCCGCGCGTGAAGATCATCGGCGTCGAGCCCGAGGACGCGGCGGCGATGCACGAGTCATTGAAGCAGCGCCAGCGCGTCACGCTCGATCGCGTCGGCATCTTCGCCGACGGCGTCGCGGTGCGGCGCGTGGGCGAGGAAACCTTCCGCCTGGCCCGCGAGCACGTGGATGAGGTCCTCCTCGTCAACACGGACCAGGTGTGCGCCGCGATCCAGGACATCTTCGAGGACACGCGCGCGATCGTGGAGCCCGCGGGCGCGCTCGCGGTGGCGGGCATCAAGCGCTACGTCGCGCGCGAGAATCTCACCGACGAGACGCTGGTCGCCGTGAACAGCGGCGCCAACATGAACTTCGACCGCCTGCGCCACGTGGCGGAGCGCTCGGACCTCGGCGGTCAGCGCGAGGCGCTGATGGCGGTCGAGATTCCCGAGCAGCCGGGGAGCTTCCTCAAGTTCTGCGAGCTGCTCGGGCCGCGCAGCGTCACGGAGTTCAACTACCGCTACGAAAGCAGCGAGCGCGCGCAGATCTTCGTCGGCTTCTCATTGTCGCAGGGGAAGGAAGAGAAGGAAGCCGTGATGCGGGCAGTGGCGGCGGGTGGTTTTGCGGTCAACGACATGACCGACAACGAGATGGCGAAGTTGCATGTGCGGTTCATGGTCGGCGGCCATGCGCGCGGCATCGCCAACGAAGTGCTGTACCGCTTCGAGTTCCCGGAGCGGCCGGGGGCGCTCCTCAAGTTCCTGCGCGCCATCGGCAGCAACTGGAACATCAGCCTGTTCCACTATCGCAATCACGGCTCGGACTACGGGCGCGTGCTCGCGGGAATCCAGGTACCGCCTGCCGAGCGCGCGCAGTTCCTCGATCACATCAACGAACTGCACTACCCGTACACGGACGAGACTGCGAACCCGGCCTACCGGATGTTCCTCGGCGCGTAGCCCCTAATTCGCAGCGGTGCCGGGCGGAGGGCCGGCCTGCGCGGCCCGATAGCGCGCCGCCTGCTCCGTCTTGCCCCACTTCTCGTAGAGCTGCACCAGCCAGCCGCCCACCTGGCGGGTGCTCGAATCGTTCACGCCGCGCTGCTTCTCGAGCGCCGCGTAGCTCTTGAGCAGGATCGGCTCGGCCTCGGTGTACTTGCCCTGCTGCACCAGGCTCCTGCCGACGACGGCGCGGCTGCGCTCGACCTGCCAGTAATCGTCCGGGAACTGCTTGCGCCAGATGGCGACGGCACGCTCGGTGAGCGCCTCGACCCGGAAGCTGTCGCCTTGCTCGGCGAAGATACGCGCGAGCCCGGTCAGCGCGCCGGCGACGTACTGGTGGTTCTCGGGCAGCGTCGCCTTGTAGATGTCGATCGCCTGCCGATACAGGCGCTCGGCCTCCTCGAACTGCCCGCGCTCGTAGAGCAGGTCCGCGAGGTTCGACATGTCGTGACCCACGTACGGATGCGTGCGGCCCTGCACCTTCTGATCGAGCGCGAGCACATCGCGCAGCACTTTCTCCGCGCCGTCCATGTCGCCCTTCACCTGCAGGAACCAGCCGTAGTTGCTGAGCGCGCTGGTGGTGTCGAAATGCTCGCGCCCCAGCACGCGCTCCAGGCTCTCGATCGACTGCTTGAACAGCGGCTCCGCTTCCTCGAGCTTGCCCTGCATCTGCAGCGCGATGGCGAGGTTCGTGGTCTCGGTCGCGAGGCGTGGATGATCGGCGCGCAGTCGCGTGCGGTCGCTCGCCAGCACCTGCCGATACAGCTGTTCGGCGGCGACCGGCTCGCCCTTGTAGAGCATCAGCGTGGCGAGCTCGTTGGTGACATTCGCGACCTGCGAGCTCTGGGGGCCGTCGACCGCAGTGAACGCGGCGAGGCTGCGCCGAAAAGTCTTTTCCGCCGTGTCGAGCTCCCAGACGTCGCGATACCAGCGCGCGAGCTCATCCAGCGTCACCGCGACCGCCTCGTTGTTCTCGCCGAGCTTCTGCGTCTGGATGCGCAGCGCGTCTTCCAGCAGCGCGCGTGACTGGTCGAACTCGCCCTTGTAACGGCGCGCCACGCCGACGCTCTGCATGCTGCTCGCGGTGATCACGTGCTCGGAGCCGAACAGCTCGCGGCGCAGCCGCAGCGCACGGTCGAGGAGCGGCAGCGCCTTGTCGGTCTCGCCGCGCGCGAGATAGACGCGCCCGATCGCATCCAGGAGATTCGCCTGCGTGTCCGGGTCGTTGGCGAGCTCGGTCTCGATGCGCTGCGCGCCGCGCTCCAGCAGCTCCAGCGCCGTCGCATTCTCGCCGCCGGATTCCCACGGGTCGGAGCGGCGGAAGAGGTCCACGAGGAATCCCGAGACGCGCTCGGCACGGTTGCGCTCGGCCTCGGCGCGCTCGAACTGCGCGCGCGTGCGGTCGCGCTCATCGCGCAGGCGCTCGGCCTGCACATACATGCTGGCGGCAAACGCCGCGAGCATCAGCACGAACAGGACCGAGAGCGTGACGCCGAGCGTGTGGCGCGTGACGAACTTGCGTGCGCGATAGCTCCAGGTGTCGCGGCGCGCGACCACCGGCATGGCGCGCAGGTACAGCTCGATATCCGCCGACAGCCGCTCGACCGAACCGTAGCGGCGCTCCGGTTCCTTGCGCATCGCCATCATCACGATGTTGTCGAGATCGCCGCTCAGCTGGCGGCGCAGGCGCTGCGGCGTGCTGCCGCGCTGCTCGGCAATGCGCTCGAGTTCCTTGCGCCCGGTGTGCATCGTGGTCCAGGCGTGGCTCGGTGGCGGCGGATCCTGTTCGCAGATGAGGCGCTCGATCTCGTGAAAGCGCAGGCCCGCGACGTGGAACGGCCGCTGGCCGCAGAGCAGCTCGTACAGCAATACGCCGAGCACGTACACATCGCTCGCGGTGGTCACCAGCTCGCCGCGGATCTGCTCCGGGCTCGCGTGGTCCGGCGTCATGATGCGAATGTCCGCCTGCGTCATCGCGATGGTGTGCGAGGTCTGGCGCACGTCGAGGAGCTTGGCGATGCCGAAGTCGAGGAGCTTGGGCGCGCCCTCCGCGGTGACCAGGATGTTGCTCGGCTTGAGGTCGCGATGGACGATCAGGTTGCGATGCGCGGCCTGCACGGCCGAGCAGACCACGCGGAACAAGGCGAGGCGCGCGGTGATTCCGAGCTTGTGGTTGTCGCAGTACGTGTCGATCGGCTCGCCTTCGATGTATTCGAGCACCAGGTAGGGCACGCCCTCGGGCGTGGTGCCGCCATCGAGGAGCCGCGCAATGTTCGGATGATCGAGCGTCGCGAGGATCTGCCGCTCGGTGCGCAGGCGCGTCTGCACCTGGCGCGAGAGAGTCCCGCGGCTCACCAGCTTGATGGCCACCTGCTTCTGGTATTGCTCGTCGGCGCGCCGGCAGAGGTAGACCTCGCCCATGCCGCCGCGGCCGAGCACGCGCAGGATCTCGTACGGGCCGATGCGCTCGCCGGGGACGTGCGTGGTAACGGGTTCGGCGGGGATCTCGCCGTCGAACGTCGGCTCCTCGTCGAGCTCACGGAGCCAGGCCGCCGAGATGCGATCGAGCACGGTCTGGAACAGCGCGGTGTCGGCACCGCAGGCCTTGCGGATGTAGGCCGCGCGATCCCGCGGCCCGAGCTCCGCGGCGCGAGTCAGGATCTCATCCGGGGTGAGTGCGGACTCGGCAGGCATCCCATGCTGCGCGGTGGCCACTGGAGTGGTTCGCGATACTAGGGTGCCGGCAGGGTGGCTGCAATCGCAGCAACCGTGCGAGCGTCGCAATTCCTGCGCGCCTCGCTGGCGACGCACTCATGTAACATGCGCTGCGCGCCGTGCTGAACGGAATTGATGCCGATCGGGCTGCGCAGGAGGTCGAGGGACGAACCAACGGACAGGAGAGGTACGCGCGATGGCGAAGCGAAAGAAACGGGCGAAGAAACGCACCACGAAGCGCAAGAAGCGCACCGCAGGCAGGAGCCGGAAGAAGAAGACGACTCGACGACGCAGGACCAGCCGCGGCGAGCCCGACGTCGCGCGGCCGCCGCACTGAGCACCGCCGGTCGATTCCGCGGCGCGCTGCTCGCAGGACACGCGCCGCGGCCCGGCTTCCCCAGGGAGACACGACAATAATGCTGCGAAGCGCACCATGAACGCGACGGCGGTCCCCGCGTCGCGCGATTCGCTGCCGCTGGTACTGCTGGTCCTGGTCGCGATCGCGCTGGCGCTCTCCGCCGTGCACCCGGCCGACCGGATCACCTGGTGGCTGGAGATCTTCCCGATCCTGCTGGTCGTGCCGGTGCTCATCTTCACCGCCCGGCGTTTTCCGCTCACCCGCCTGCTCTACGTCCTGATCGCGATCCACTGCCTGATTCTCATGGTGGGTGGGCACTACACGTACGCGCAGGTGCCCTTCGGCTTCTGGCTGCAGGATGTGCTCGACCTGTCGCGCAATCCCTACGATCGCATCGGCCACTTCGCGCAAGGGTTCGTGCCGGCGATCGCGGCGCGCGAGATCCTGTTGCGCCAGACCCCGCTCCAGAGAGGCGGGTGGTTGTTTTTCATCGTCTCCGCGATCTGCCTCGCGATCAGCGCCTGCTACGAGTTCATCGAGTGGCTCGCCGCGGTCCTCGGCGGCGGCACCGCCGAGGCGTTCCTCGGCACGCAGGGCGATGTCTGGGACACCCAGTGGGACATGCTGACGGCGCTGATCGGCGCGATCACCGCCCAGCTGGTCCTCTCCGGCCTTCACGACCGCTCGCTCGAGCGGCTGCTGGGCCGCAAGAGCTGAACCATGCTCGAGGAACTGCAAGCCGCGCCCTGGCTGAAGCGCACGATCGTCTCGCTCCTGATCGGCGGCCTGCTGCTCTTGAGCTACGTCGTGTTGCGGCCGTTCCTGGTCCCGGTCATCTGGGCCATGATCCTGGCGTTCGTCACCTGGCCCTTGTACCTGAAGCTGCGCCGCGCGATGCGCTCGCGCGTCACCCTGTCGGCGCTGACGATGACGCTCCTCCTCACGATCGCCTTCGTGGTCCCGATCGTCTGGCTCACCTCGCTCATGCGGCACGAAGTGAAGGGCGCCTACGACGTGCTGATCGCGTTCCTGGCGAAGCATCCGCAACTGCCGCCCTCGATCCACAACGTGCCCTGGTTCGGCGAGTGGCTGCAGGACATCATCGATCGGCTGGGCCGTGATCCGCAGGCGTTGCGCACCGAGATCGGCCTCTGGGCCGACCAGTCGCTCGGCGAGATCCGCACGCTCATCGGCGGCGTGGGCCGCAATCTCGCCAAGATCTTCTTCTCGCTCCTCACGGCCTTTTTCGTGTACCGCAACGGCGAACAGCTGGCGCAGCAGGTGCGTGCGGTGCTGGAGCGGATCATCGGCGATCGCATTCACGACTACCTGAAGGCGATCGGCGACACGACCGGCGCGGTCGTCTACGGCATCGTGCTCGCCGCGCTCGCGCAGGGCATTCTCGCGGGCCTCGGCTACTGGGTGGCGGGGCTCAAGGCGCCGGCGCTCCTCGGCGCGATCACCGTGATCGTGGCCCTCATCCCGTTCGGCGCGCCGCTCGTGTGGCTGAGCGCGGGGTTGTGGCTGCTGATGACGGATCGCACCGGCGCTGGCGTGGGGCTGCTCGCGTGGGGCGCCCTGGCGGTGAGCTGGATCGACAACCTCATCCGGCCGCTCGTGATCAGCAACGCCACCAAGATTCCCTTCCTGCTGGTGATGTTCGGCGTGCTGGGCGGGATCACCGCGTTCGGGCTGGTCGGGCTCTTCGTGGGGCCGGTGATTCTCGCCGTGCTGATGGCTGTGTGGCGCGAGTGGCTCCATGTGCCACACCCGCACCTGCATTCCCGGGCCCACCGGGAACAGGCTAGCTTGCCGGAGGACCCGTCCAGGTCTTGACGAGCGAGCGCCACTTCTCGCGCCAGCCGACACGCTCGTCGGACAAGGTGTCGAGGAAGTCGGCGAGGCGCTTCGACTTCACGATCGTGTACATGGTGATTGCGCTGGTCGCGAGCAGGATCACGACGAAGAACAGGATGCGCCACCCCAGCGGGCGGTTCGCTTCGGCGATCAGGTTCATCCCGAGGAAGCCGGTCGCCACCGTGCCGATGAGGCCGAAGATAGTCACCACCGTGAGGCGCAGGATGGTGTTGGCCTGGCGGCGCACGCTGTCGGTGTCGAGGTATTCGTTCATGTCTTCGACTTCGGCACCCACTTCCTCGTAGAGCGTCTCGGTGCCGAGCTGCTGGCGCAGGCGGTCGAAGATGCTGCGCGCGATGTTCTGGTTCGACAGCTGGTGGAACCAGTAGCGATGCGTGAAGCGCAGGAAGATCTCCATCGAGGAGCGGATGGCGCGCTTGAACTGGCGCACCGACTCGAGGTCGCCGACTTCGAGCCGGTTCATCGCCACCGCCAGCTCGTCCGACATCGAGAGGAGCGCCGCGCGGTGAAAGTGCGCGATCAGGAACAGCAGGAAGTACTGGTGCCGGAACTGGCCGAAGAGGCCGGTTTCGCGGCCGGTGAAGAAGTAATCGTCCTGCCGGCCGACGACCGCGAGCAGCTGCCCTGTGCAGATGAGGCGCGTGTCGCCGGAGAAGAGGTCGCCAGCCCGTCCCCAGAAGCGATCGTCGCAATACTCCGCTTCAAAGCTTTCGAGTGACTTGGCCGAATAGGGCAGGGAATCGCGCCCGCCGGGCCGCGTCAGCATCCCGAGGCGCACGAAGTCCGCGCGTGACAGGTCGCTCGGATCGTCGAAGGACAGGTACGCCATCAGCGGCATCCGGTAGTACTCGAGCTGCCGGTAGCGCAGCGGTCCCGTCTGTCCCGGGAACTCCAGCACCGCCGGGCGCAGCAGGAATTCCCAGTGCGCCGCGATCGCCGGTGCGCGGTAGCGGCCGACGTGGCCGAGATACTTCTGCTTGAGCTCGTAGTCGGAGGTCGCGAGCACCTGGCCCGCCTCGTCCAGCCATTCGACGCGCCGCGGGCAATTGCCGCCGTGGCCGTTGCGCTCCCAGAACGCGGGGTAGGCGCGACCGAAGCGGAACAGCGTGTCCTGCGCCCGATCGAGGCTGATGTCGTTGGCGTGTATCTCGAAGGCCAGCATCGCGATGTCGGCATCGAGGAAGAAATACAGGTCGGTGTGCGCGACATCGAAGATGACCGACCCGCCGTCGTCATACGTGACGCGCACGCGCGCGATGTCGGGGCGACGGAACACCCGGATGCTCGGTTCGCCGTGGCGTTGCGAGGCTTCCTGTCCCGCGCTCGAGCCATAGAGGAAGCGCTGCACGTACGGCAGGAACGTCACGAACTCCTTGTAGTGCCGCTCCTGGAACTCGAGCGGGTCGCTCGAATATTCATCGCGCACTTCGCGCCAGGCACACCCGTCGGTGAGCGTCTCGAGCGCTTCCCAATGCCGTTGCACCTGCACGCCCGGCTTCAGCGGCATGAGCTGCAGCGGCCAGAGCACGATCTGGCGGAAATGGCGCACGACGATAGGTGCGGCGGCATCGCTCATGAAATCGCTGGCCTCGGTCCGGGGGCGCGGCTATTGCCCTTGTGGCTCGCGCCGGGCCGTAAAGTAGTGCATGCGCCGATCTGCGACAATCACAAAATGACGATCGCAGGCACTTCCCGGGGTTCATGAGCACGGCCGGCCGGCACGCGCTGGGCGCTTTGAGCTACCCCAGCTTCGCGCGTTTTCTCTCCGCCCGATTCCTGTCCACGCTCGCCGTGCAGATGCAGAGCGTCGCGGTTGGCTGGCAGGTCTACGCGATCACGCACGATCCACTCGATCTCGGCCTGATCGGCCTCGCGCAGTTCATGCCGTTCCTCGCGCTCATCCTGATCGCGGGGCAAGTGGCGGACCGATACGACCGGCGGCTGATTCTCGCCGGCTGTTTCGCGATCGAGGTGCTGTGCGCACTGCTGTTGCTCGCGTTCACCTTCAGCGGTCTTGAGGTCGTCTGGCCGGTGTTCGCGGTGCTGGTGTTGTTCGGTATCGCGCGCGCTTTCAGCATGCCGACGTCCTCGGCGATCACGCCCAACCTGGTGCCCATCGAACGGTTCGGGAACGCGGTCGCGCTCAACTCCTCGACGTTCCAGGTCGCGACGATCGCGGGCCCCACCATCGGCGGCCTGCTCTACATCTACGGACCGCATGTCGTGTACAGCACGGTCGCGGTCATCCTGACCGTCTCCGTCGTGCTGATGGTCATGGTGAAAGTGCCGCGCGTCGTGCGGTCGGCAGAGCCGACGACCTGGCACACGGTGCTCGAGGGACTGCGCTTCGTACGCTCGCGCCCGGTGGTCCTCGGCGCAATCTCGCTCGACCTCTTCGCGGTCCTCTTCGGAGGCGCGACCGCACTTCTGCCCGCGCTGGCGAGTGACGTCCTGCACGTCGGGCCGACCGGTCTCGGCTTCCTGCGCACGGCGCCCGGACTCGGTGCGGCGCTCACAGGACTGCTGCTCGTGATGGCCCCGGTGTCGCGCGACGTGGGGCGCTGGATGTTCGGCGGCGTGGTGCTGTTCGGTATCGCGACCATCGTGCTCGGCGTCTCGGAATATTTCGCGGTCTCGATGGCGGCGCTGTTCCTGCTCGGCGCGGGCGACATGGTGAGCGTCTACATCCGCCACGTGCTGGTGCAACTGGAAACGCCGGATGCCATTCGCGGCCGGGTGAGCGCGGTGAACGCTGTCTTCATCGGCGCTTCCAACGAGCTCGGCGAGTTCGAATCGGGTGTGACTGCGGTGTGGTTCGGCTTGCGGCCCGCGGTGGTGATCGGCGGCATCGCGACGCTGTGCGTCGCCGGCCTCTGGTCGCGCTGGTTCCCGAGCTTGCGCACCGTGGATCGATTCCCTGGCTCCGCGCCCCCGTCACAGCCCTGAGCGCTTGCGCCACGTATAGAAGAGTGGCGTATACTCCTGTATATCCGTACAGGATGCCTTCCCATGCCGATCGATCCAGGAATCCGCAAGGGGCGCGGTGCCGGCTCCAATCCCGAGGGGCGCTTTGAATCCCGCCGCACTGAGGCGGTCGACGACGGCTGGCCGCAGGAACTCGCAGACGAATTGCCGCCGCTCGAGACGACACTCACTCCCGAGCACGCGAAGCACGTCATCACGCGCAACAACTCACCCGACATCGCGTTCGAGCAATCGATCAACCCGTACAGGGGTTGCGAACACGGCTGTGTGTACTGTCTAGGGGGTGAGACACAGATACTGATGGGCGATGGCACCACCAAGGCCATTGCGGACATTCGACTCGGCGACGAGATATACGGCACTGAGAAGCGTGGCCACTATCGGCGCTACGTAAAGACCACGGTTCTGGCTCACTGGAGCACTCGCAAACCGGCTCATCGAGTGTGCCTGGCCGATGGCACGGAAGTGATTGCCAGTGCGGACCATCGTTTTCTGACCGAGCGCGGGTGGAAGTTCGTCGCGCAGGGGGGTGGAGGACAAAGACCCTACCTGACTCGCAACAACTCACTCATGGGTTTTGGTCTCGTTCGAACATCCTCCTGCACCGAGAGCGCGGCGTACCGTCGCGGATATCTGTGCGGTGTGATCCGTGGTGATGGCCGCATCGGGGCCTATCACTACCAGGGGCCTGGACGCTCGCACGGCGACCAGTATCGGTTTCGACTGGCCATGATCGACGGCGAGCCGCTGGAGAGAACACGCCGCTACCTGGCAGAGTTCGGCATCGGAACTGACGTCTTCCTCTTCCAGGCCGAGCGTCCGAATCGTCGCAGGATCGAGGCCATCCGAACCAGTGCGCGAGCCTCGGTGGAAGCGATTCAGTCGTTGATCCAGTGGCCGGACCGAACTGATGACGAATGGACGCAAGGTTTTGCAGCCGGAATCTACGACGCGGAAGGCTCATTCGGCGATGGGATTCTGAGGATCGCAAATGCCGATACCAGAATGATCGAGACGACAACGATTGCTCTGTCCCGCCTGGGATTCGACGCCGTCGTGGAGATGACACGCGCACGTTTGTCGCGTCCGATGTATTACGTCCGCGTCCGGGGCGGACTGCGCGCTCACCTGCGCTTCATGCAGTCGTGCAATCCGGCCATCGCTCGCAAGCGTTGTGTAACAGGGCAGGCGGTCAAGTCACGCGCCGAACTCGACGTCGTGGCGGTCGAAGGATTGGATGAGCGTCAACTGTTCGACATCACCACTGGAACCGGCGACTTCATCGCCAACGGCGTCATCAGCCACAACTGCTACGCCCGTCCGGCGCACGCATACATGAATCTCTCGCCCGGGCTCGATTTCGAAACCAAGATCTTCTACAAGTCGCGCGCGGCGCAGTTGCTGGAAGACGAGCTCACCAAGCCCGGTTACGTCTGCAAGCCGATCAATCTCGGCGCGAACACCGATCCGTATCAGCCGGCCGAGCGCAAGCTCAGGGTGACGCGCTCCGTGCTCGAGGTGCTGCAACGATTTCGTCATCCGCTGACGATCGTCACCAAGTCCGCACTCGTGGAACGCGACATCGACATCCTCGCCGACATGGCGCGCGATGCACTCGTCTCGGTCTTCGTCAGCATCACCACGCTCGACCCGGCGCTGAAGCGCGGCCTCGAGCCGCGAGCGCCGGCGCCGCTCGCAAGACTCGGCGCCGTGAGAAAGCTGAACGACGCCGGGATTCCGGTCGGCGTGTTCGTCGCGCCGATCATTCCCGCCGTCAACGATCACGAGATCGAAGCCATCCTCGAGGCCTGTGCCCAGGCCGGCGCCCGGACGGCAGGCTATGTCATGTTGCGCTTGCCTTACGAAGTGAAGGACCTGTTCCGTGAGTGGCTGGCGAATCACCTGCCCGAGCGCGCCGATCACGTTATGTCGCTGATTCGCGCCATGCGGGACGGGAAGGATAACGATCCGCGCTTCGGCTCGCGGATGAAGGGACAAGGCGCCTACGCGGAGCTCATCGGCCGGCGATTTGCAGTGTGCAGCCGCCGTTTGGGCCTCGATCGCGGCCGCGCGCTTCAGCTTTCGACCTGCCATTTCCGCTCGCGGGCAGCCGCCGGTGGTCAGCTCGACCTGATCTGAAAGTGACAAAACGTGGGCTTCGGAACCCGTGATGCATTCACGGGTCTACGATCGACGAAGCTTCACGTATACTGGCTGCAAAACCGGCCCAACCAGCGCGGCGAAGCTTTTCCTTCAATCCGTGCGTGTTCGGCTCGGGGGCTCCATGAGCTGCACAGAGCGTCCGAATTTTTCTTCCTTCGACGGCCTCCCGCGCGTCGTTCCGGTTGCGGCGTTCCTGGCGTTGAGCCTCGCGGGTTGCATGCGTGCGCAGGTCGTGGAAAGCCGCGAATTCGCGACCCAGATCAGCAAGGACGAAGGCGTCGTGCTGCTTGCGAAGCCGCACGTCGAAGGCACCGGCACCGAGGAAGATTTCACCGACTGCGTCGCCTCGGATCTCTCGCGTGGCAAGTCATCGTTCCGTGTCGACGACAATCACAAGTTTGTCGACGCGCTGTTCCCCTGGTTCGAGCCCTCGACCGCACCGACGCGACCCGAGGGGCTGACCAGCCTCCTCAACAAGCCGCGCGTCGCGGAACGGCTCGCCGAAACCGGTGTCCGTTATGTCGTGTGGTTCGACGGTGAGACGCGCAAGACCGATGGCGGCGGCAGTATCGCCTGCGGTGCCGGGCCCGGCGGCGCCGGCTGTATCGGCTTCGGCTGGTGGGAAAAGGAATCCGATTACGTTGCTACTGTGTGGGACCTGAAGGAAACCCGCTCGGCTGGCACCGTGAGCACGAATGTGACAGGCACGTCCGCGCTGGTGGGCGCCATCATCCCGTTGCCGTTCATCGCGCGTGTGCAGGGCACCGCCTGCAATCGCATGGCCGACCAGCTGCGCTCTTTCCTGCGAGGCGATGACCTCGCGGCGTCCTCCGCCCAGTGAGACCCTGATATGCGAAATCGCCTCATCGCCCTCTTCGTCATCGCAGCCCTGCTCGCTGCCTGCACCGGCATGCAGACCCAGGGCGGTGGCTCGTCCGGCGGATCTTCCGGCGGGTCCTCAGGCGGATCATCCGGATCCTCGGGTGGATCCTCAGGCGGTTCGTCGGGTTCCTCGGGTGGGTCTTCGGGCTCTTCGGGTGGCTCATCGGGCTCGTCAGGCGGGCAGACTGGGTCCTCCGGCGGATCGTCAGGCGGTCAGTCCGGCGGATCCTCGGGCGGCGATTCGGGTTCCTCAGGTTCTTCGGGTGGATCGGCTGGTACGGCGGGACCGCCGAGCTGGCCGAGCCCCAATGACTCCCCCAACGGCAGCTCGAATGGCAGTGCCGGTGGGAGCGAGGGCGGCGGTAGTGATTCCCCGGGCGGCGGATCAGCAGGCACGGCAGGACCGCAGAGCTGGCCGAGCCCCAATGACTCGAGTGGCGGCAGCTCCGACGGCAGCGCTGGCGGCGGGTCCGAGGGCGGTGGATCTCAGTCCTCGACGACGTCCAGCAATGGCGGCGGCAGCAGTTCCGGCGCCGCGGGCGGCCAGGCGGGCAGTAACAGCTGGCCCTCTGGCGACAGCTCTTCGGGCGGCACCTCAGGGTCCGCGGGCGGCCAAGCCGGTGCTCAGGGCTCCGGTGGTCAGCAAGGCACGGACGGCCAGTCCGGAACGAGCGGTGGCGCCGGTGGCCCGTCAGGAAGCATGGGCGGTCAGCAAGGCGGCGGCGGCCAGCAAGGGAGCGGTGCGTCAGCGCAGTCCGCTGGAGCCGGCGGCCAGCAGGGCGCAGGTGCGGGTGGTGCCGGAGGCGCTGGTGGACAGCAGGGTGCCGGAGCCTCAGGAGCCGGAGGACAACAGGGCGCGGGCGCCGCAGGCGCCGGTGGCCAACAGGGTGCAGGTGCTGCGGGCGGTGGTCAGGCGGGCGTGAGAACCGCATCGGCCGGCGCCGGTGGCGCGATGAGTGGCGCCGGTAATGCCGGAGCGGGCGGCGTGGAGGGCCAGAACGGTGGTCCGGGACAGGGCCCCAACATGCCGGGCGGTGGCGGCGCACAGACCGATGCGGAACGCACGGCCGCTGCGAATGCGGCGATGGACGCCTCCCTCGGCGACTTCGACGAGAAGATCCGCAAGGAGCGCGAGCGGATTGCCAAGGAGCGCGATGCCGAGGCGGCGAACTCGCACGGCGCTTCCGGGGACTCGAGTGGCAGCAACGGCAGCTCGCCGGTCAGCGAAGGCGGCGGCGGCGCGGGGCGGCCCGGTGGCAATGACGGTGACCTGCGCTCCACGGGCGCAGGTTCTACGGGCGCCGGCGGCACGCCGGGCGCGGGTGGCGCATCCGGTTCTCCGGGCGGCACGAATTCTTCGGAGAAGGGCGGGCACGGTGGCGGTGGTGGCACCGGCGGCGGCGGCGGCAAAGGCGGCGGCGGCCCGAACTCCACGCCCAAGAACATCCCGGATGGCAGTGACGATGACACGATCGCACGCCAGATTCGCGAAGCGGCGGAGAAGGAAACGGATCCGGAGCTCAGAGACAAGCTCTGGAAGGAATACATCGAGTACAAGAAGAACGCGCACTAGTTGAGGTCGAGGATCAAGGAATCATGACGGCTCTCAGGTTCACGCATTGCGGATTCGGCCGGGCGGCAGCCGTTTCCTTCGCACTGCTGCTCCTCGCCGCGCTGTCGGGATGCGTCGTCGAGGAAACGCGGCCCCTGCCCAAGGTGCACGCGGTGCAGGCGAAAGAGGAAATTCCGGCCGACGAGCTGCTCGATGTCGGCGTACGCATCTTCGATCCGGGCATTCCACCCGAGGTGGAGACCGACCCGACGGCCCAGGAGAAAGAGGGCATCTATCCCGACGTGCGCCGCGCCGAGGCGCGCTACATGTCGATGCTGCTCCGGAACACGCTCGAGACCACGGCGCAGTGGGGCGCAGTGCGCGTGATCCCTGCGACCGCCGAGTTCGTCGATGTGCTGGTCACCGGCAAGATCGTGAAGTCCACCGGCAAGGAGCTCGAGCTCCTCATCACCGTGCGCGATTCGACCGGCCGCACCTGGTACACGGAAAAGAAATACGAACAGGAAGCGGACCTCGGCTCCTATCTGAGCGATGCGGCGCTCAAGGCCCGCGATCCGTTCCAGAACATCTACTCGACGATCGCGAACGACATGCTCGCGTTCCGCAACACGATCCCCGAGCCCGACCGGCGCATGGTTCGGCGCGTGACCGAGATGCGCTTCGCGCAGGACCTGGCCCCGAACGCCTATTCGGACTACGTGGTGCAGGACAAGGAAGGCCGCTACACGCTCAAGCGCCTGCCCGCGGATGGCGACCCGGTGTTCGAGCGCGTGCAGAAGGTCCGCGAGCGCGACGGCGCGCTGATCGACACCGTGAGCGACTACTACGGCAACTTCTACGATCACTTGAGTGAGCCGTACGGCAACTGGCGCCGCTACAGCTATGACGAGATCAACAAGGAAGAGAAACTGAAGTCACAGGCGCGCACGCGCATGATCATGGGTGCCGCCGCCGTGCTCGGCAGCATCCTGGTGTCTTCGCAGTGCCCGGGCTCGGACTACAACTGCCGGCGCGTTGAGAGTGCGGTGCGCACGGCCGGCACCCTCGGCGGCATCGCCGGGATCATGAGCGGCCTGAAGAAGAACGCGGATGCAAAGATTCACACTGCGGCGATCAAGGAACTCGCGACCTCGTTCCAGACGGAAGTCGCGCCACAGGTGGTCGAAGTGGAAGGTCGCACCCTCAAGCTGACCGGCACGGCCGAGGACCAGTATCGCGAGTGGCGCGAGATGCTCAAGCAGATGTATATCGAGGAAACTGGCGGCGCGACCAACACGACGATCGCCGCGGGTAGCCCGACCACTACGACACCGCGTTGAGCTTCATATGCCGGGTTTGAACAGCGGGCAGCAACTGTCCGGGCGGTACAGTTTGCGCGAGCGACTCAGCGCCGGCCCGCTGGGTGAGACCTGGCGCGCACACGATTCCCAGCTCGATCGCGAAGTGGTCATCCGCCTGCTGCCGCAGGTGGCTCCCGCTGCGCTCGCGAGCGCGAACGCCGAGCTCGCGTCGGCCGAACAGCTCGATCCCGCCAGCATCGGCGCCGCGCGCAGCATCGAGCGCGATGGCGAGCAGCTCTACCTGGTTCGCGACTACGTTCCCGGCACCGATGTCTCCGCACTGCGCGCGGGCTCCTGGCGCGTCATCGCTTCCGCGGTGGCGGGAGCCGCGGACGCCCTCGCGAGGCTTCACCAGGCGGGACGCGTCCATCGCGACATCAAGCCCGGCAACATCGTGCAGCGACCGGATGGATCGGTGGCCCTCATCGATTTCGGCAACGCGGCGCTCGAGGGCGCGAACGCGCCGCACGGCGCGCTGTCGCGCTACAGCGCCAGCCCGCAACAGCTGGCCGGCGAGCCGGCGACGGCCGCCGACGATGCGTACGGCCTGGGTGCCGTGCTCTATGAGTTGTTGAGCGGCTACCCGCCGTTCTATCCGAATTTCAGCCGCGAGCGCGTGCTCTCCGAAGCGGTAGCGCCGCTCAAGCCGGCGCAGCCCGCGCCGCAGCCGCTCCTCGACCTGACCCTGCGGCTGCTGGCGAAGTCACCGGCCGAACGTCCCAGCGATCTCGCGCAGCTCGCACAGCAACTGCGTGAGCTGGTGAAGGGTGCAAACGACAGCGTCGCGAGCCCGAGCCGCGCGGCGGCCGGCTCGGATGCGGCGCCGGTCGTGACCATCGTGCGTCCGATCCTGCGTCCGGCCGCGCAAGGCGAGCGTACGAAGGCGGCGGCGGGTCCGCAGCGCCGCTGGTTGATCGGCGCCGCGTTCGCGCTGCTCGTGCTGCTCGCCCTCACGGTGCTGGTCGTGCTGCCGAGGTTCGTGCAGCGGCCGGCGGCCACGAGCACTGCACCCACCACCGCGAAGACTGCGCCCGCGCCCAAGCCTGCAGAGCCCGTCGAACCGGACCTGCGCACGCTCGCCGAGCAGATGCAGGAGGCCGAGCAGGTGCGCGACCAGTACGACTCGCTCTACGAGTCGCTCGACAAGCGCGCCGTGAAAGAGTGGGCGCCGCAGCCCTTTGCCGCTGCGACCCACCACGGCGAAGAGGCGCGCAAGCACTACTCCGTGCGCGAGTTCAAGGAATCAAAGGACGCGTACACCGCCGGCCTCGAAGAGCTGCGCAAGGCCGACGCGCTCGCCGAGCCGACGCTGCGCACGCAGATCGAAAAAGGCGAAGCCGCCCTCGTCGCCGGCCAGTCGGCCGCCGCACAAGCAGCCTTCACGCTCGCACTCAAGATCGATCCCGCGAACGCCGCTGCGACCAGGGGCCTCAAGCGCGCGGGCACGCTCGACCAGGTGAACGCATTGCTGGCTAATGCGGCGAGCGCGGAGCGCACCGGCCAGCTGCCGCTCGCTGTGCAGCAGTTCGAAGAAGCCCTCAAGCTCGATCCCGACACGACAGCGGCGCGCGATGGCGCCGCACGCGTGCGTGCGCGCATCTCCGGCGACCAGTTCGCGGCCGCGATGTCGCAGGGGCTGGCACAACTTTCGGCGGGCAAGCTCGACGCGGCACGCGCGGCGTTCGAGCGTGCCAAGGGCATTCGCCCGAACGCACCGGAAGTGACCGATGCCTTGAACCAGGTCGCGCAGCAGCAGACCACGCTCACCATCGCGCAGCGTCGCGAGCAGGGAGAAAAGTTCGAGCACATCGAGCGCTGGGATCTCGCCGTGGCCCAATACGATGCGGCCCTGAAGCTCGATCCGGGTCTCGAGTTCGCGCTCGCGGGCCGTGCCCGTGCCGCTCCGCGCGCGGAAATGGCCCAGCAGCTCGATGCGGTCATCAAGCAGCCGGAGCGGCTCCTCTCGGCCTCGGTGCGCGAGCAAACCAAGGCCTTGGTGGCGGCGGCGAACAAGGTCGATCCGCAGGGCCCGCTGCTGCGCCAGCAGGTGACGACGGTGACCGCGAGCCTCGCCCAGTTCGAGGCGCCGGTGCGCATCGCGCTGGAATCGGATAACCAGACGCAGGTGGTGATTCACCGCGTCGGTCAGCTCGGCATGTTCGACCACCGTGAGATCGACCTGCAGCCGGGCACTTACACGGTGATGGGAACCCGGGTCGGGTATCGCGATGTCCGCCGCGAGATTACAGTGATACCCGGGAAGGCACTCCCGCCCCTCATCGTGCGCTGCGAGGACCGCATTTGAGTCTTGCCCTGCGTCTGCGTGAGCCCCTCGGCGAACGCGCCATCTCGGCCAACGATCTGCCCCTTGCCCTCGGCGGCGAGGGCGCGAGTCTTGCCGTTCCCGGCGTGCCGCCAGGCGTGACCGCCGCCTACATCGGCTTCGACGAGCAGACCCCATACATCGAAGCCGTGGCGGACTCGGGCATCCCCGTGCTGCTCAACGGCCGCGCGCTGCGCGAACGCACGCCGCTCCTGCATGGCGATGTGATCCGCCTCGGCGATGCGCAGATCCTGTGCGCGGCGCGCGCCGGCACCGTCAACCTCGAGGTGATCCACCAGGAAGGCAACCAGACGCAGCCGCCGATCGTCGATCCGTCCGAGCAGGAGGAAGAGGTCGAGCTCGCGCCCGACTCGCAGGCGATCCGCCGCGTGGCGTTCAAGCCCGTGCTCGCGCCGCGCCAGCAGGTGCGGCGCAGTGCGACGCCCCAGCGCATCGGCCTCACCGCCGGCCTCACGGTGCTGTTCCTCGCGCTCTTCTACCTGGTGACGGCGAAGCCCCTGATCCTTGTCATCGACCCGCCCGACGCGAAGCTCGACTTCCGCGGCACGACGTTCGACTTCCGCGCCGGCGATCGCGTGCTCATGCGCCCGGGCAACTACAGCGTGGTCGCAACGCGCGCGGGCTACGAAACCGCGCAGCTCCCCGTGCACTTCAAGGGCGACAAGGGCGAGCAACTGAAGATCCGCCTCGCCAAGCTCCCCGGGCAGATCCACATCGACACGAATGGTGTGGCGGGCACGCTCAGCATCGACGGCAAGCCCGTCGGGCCCGTGCCGGGCGACTACCCGGTGACCGCCGGCAAACGGGAATTTCGCATCAGCGCGCCGCGCTACGAGGACTTCGCCGCGGCCGTGGAAGTGAAGGGTCTCGGCGAGAAACAGCGTGTCAACGCAAAGCTCAAGCCTGCGTTCAGTCCGGTGACGATCGAGTCCGAACCCGCGGGCGCGGCCGTCGCACTGGATGGCAAGGACCTCGGCGTGACGCCCCTGACAGTGCCGATCGATGCCGGCAGCTACTCGCTCACCCTCACGGCTGCGGGCTTTCGGCGCTGGGAGAGCTCGATCCAGGTGAAGGCGGACGCGCCGCAGAAGATCGGCCCGGTGAAGCTGGGCCTGCCGGATGGCGTTTTGCTGGTGCGCTCCACGCCCTCGCAGGCCGACGTCAATATCGGCGGCCGTTACCGCGGCCGCACGCCGCTCGACGTGAGTCTCGCGCCGGGTGTGCAGTACGAAGTGGTCGTGAGTCACTCGGGCTATGAAGACGGGCGGCGCGCCGTGCCCTCGAAGCCGGGAGAGCGGTCGGCGGTCGAGATGACCCTCAAGCCGATTCTCGGCGACGTCACGATTCGCGGCGATCCCGCGGATGCGCAGCTCTTCGTCGACGGCCAGCCGCGCGGGCCGGCCAACCAGACGATCGGGCTGCCCTCGACCGAGCTCTCGATCGAGATCCGTCGCGAGGGCTACCAGCCGTTTGCGACCAAGGTCGTGCCGCAGCCGGGCCTCACGCGCGTGCTCGAATACCGCCTGCTCACGCCCGAGCAGGTGCGCCAGGCGCGCATTCCGCCGGTGATCCGCACGCACACGGGCGGGCAGCTGCGCCGCATACCGACGGGCCATTACGTGATGGGCAGTTCACGCCGCGAGCCGGGCCGGCGCACCAACGAAGTCGAGCACGAAGTGGTGTTGCAGCGGCAGTTCTATGTGGGCGTATACGAAGTGACGAACGCCGAGTTCCGCCAATTCCAGCCCGAGCATTTGTCGGGCGTGGTGCGCGACCGCTCGCTCGACCAGGATGATCACCCGGTCGTCAACGTGACCTGGAATGATGCCGCGGCCTACTGCAATTGGCTGAGCGGGCAGGATGGACTCCCGCCTGCGTACACACAGCAGGGGGATACGTACGTGTTGGCGAAGCCGGTCACCACCGGATACCGCTTGCCGACCGAAGCGGAGTGGGAATGGGCCGCGCGCTACGAGAACGGACAGGCCACCCGGCGCTATCCCTGGGGCGCCTCGCTCCCGGTCCCGGAGAATTCAGGGAACTTTGCCGACAAACGGGCGCTCGCAGTCAACGCTACCGCCGTAGAGAACTATGAGGACGGATTCGTGACCACGGCCCCGGTGGGCAAGTTTCCGGCAAGCCCGCTCGGGCTGTACGACATCGGCGGGAACGTGACCGAATGGGTCCATGATTTCTACACTGTGTATCCGGAAGGGTCACCGATGACGACCGACCCGCTGGGACCCGACTCGGGGCCCCAGCACGTCGTGCGCGGTTCGAGCTGGCGCAGCGCCAATGTGGCGGAGCTGCGCCTGGCGTGGCGCGAACACGCGGACGGCAAGGCGCAACACATCGGCTTCCGGATTGCGAGGTACGCTGAATGAACACGCCCATCAGAGACTCCACACGAACACCGCGCCGTTACCCGGCGGCGTGGATCACGCTCGCGCTCCTGGCGCTCGCACCGGTTGGTGCGCTGGTGTCACAGGATGCGCCCAAGCCCGCGACGCCGGAGGAAGGAGCACCGGCTGCGAAGGAAGCACCGCCGGCCGCAAAGAAGACGCCGGCGTCAAAGCCCGCGGCGGACTCCACCAAGCCCGCTGCTGATTCGACCAAGGCCTCCACTGCGAAAGCGCCTGCCGCGGGTGCTGACAAAGGCGAGGCCGGCAAAGCGCCAGCCAACGGCGAGCAGGCCGACAAGGGCGACGACATCGACAAGTCGCAGGCTCCTACCATCTTCGTTCCAACCCAGAAAACATCGGCAGACAACAGTGCAACATTCCCGATCGACATCTGAAGCCTCCGCGCCAGCCCCGGCTGCGCGCGCGACGCCACGCAGCTCTCAGCAGAGCGAGTTCCTCTTCAGCACCTTCGCGTTGATCATCACCGCGATCCTGGTGCATGCGCTCTACGTGGTGCACATCCGCCCGCGCGGCGACGCCATCATGGCCGAGCAGTTCGCGAAGATGCGCGTCCAGGCCAACTACGTGCCGGAGCGCTCGATCTACATCGTGGTGCACGAGTACGAGCCCGAGGTGTGCATCATCCTGATGATCTGGTCGCTGATCCTGCTGGGTCATCGCATGGTCGACAATCGCGCACAGCGCAAGCTCCTGGCATCGGGACTGCTCAACATCCCGCCGGGCATGCGCATCCTGCCGAAGGACACGCGCGAGTACGCGCGACAGATGGAAGCGCTCGATCCCAAGACCCAGGAGCTGCTCCTGCCGCGCGCGATCGTGGCATCGCTCGAGCGCTTCGGCTCGACCGACAACATCCATGACGCCGCCGAGGCGGGCCGCGCGGTGTGCGAGTCCGAGGCCGAGCGTCTCGACTCCGAGCTCTCGATGGTGCGCTACACGGTGTGGGCGATTCCCGCCATCGGGTTCGTCGGCACGGTGCGCGGTATCGGCGCGGCGCTCCAGCAGGCGCACCAGGCGGTGTCCGGGAACATCAGTGGCGTCACCGAAGCGCTCGGCATCACCTTCAACGCCACGTTCACCGCGCTCACCTCGAGCATCATCGTGATGTTCTTCCTGCACCAGCTGCAGCTCGCACAGGAACGCATGGTGCTCGATACCTCGAGCTACCTGGACCAGCATCTGCTGCGGCACATGCGCGCGTCCTGAAGCCGAACCAGCCGAGCACGATCACCGTGAGCAGGGGTGCCATCGAGATCAACGACGCCGGCGTGCTCGTCGCCGTCGATGGTGTCGTGCGGCAATCGAGTCCCGGCTACGCGTTGCTCGATCGCGAGCCCACCGTGGTGGGCGAACCGGCGCTGCACGCCGCGCGCATCGAGCCGCTCAACATCAACAATCGCTTCTGGAACGAGCTCGACGAGCGGCCGCTCCTGGTGCGCGCCGCCGCCGGACGCTCGCATGCGGATCTCGCGTACCTGCACCTCGCGCACATCTGGCGCGACCTTGCCGAGCCGCCGCAGGCCGTGCGCTTCGCGGTGCCGGCGACGTTGCGCCCGCAACAGCTGGCGCTCCTCCTCGGGATCGCGCGGGAAGCGCGTGTGCCGGTGGCCGGGTTCGTCGACACGGCCGTCGCGCTGGCCAGCACTGCGCCCGATAGCGGCCGGCTGCTCTACGTCGATGTCCATTTGCACCACACGGTGATCACCGCAGTCGCCGTCGGCGAGCGCGCACGCCGTGAGCGCTCCGAGCTCGCGCGCAATGCGGGCTGGCTCGCATTCACCGACACGTGGTTGAGCATGGTCGGCCGCGAGTTCGTGGCGCGCACCCGCTTCGATCCGCTGCATCGCGCCGCCGTCGAGCAGCAGTTGTTCGACGCGTTGCCCGGCTGGCTCGAGCAGCTGCAGACGAGCGATGCGATCGAGATCGAGCTGCCGTTCGAGGGCGAGACGCATTCGGTGCGGCTCACGCGCGAGCAATTCGCGCTCGAGGCCGACGGTCTCTACACGGAGCTCCTGATGCGCGTGCATCGGCTGCGCACGCCGGGCCACGCGACCACCATCGTGCTCGGCGACCGCGCCGCACTGTTGCCCGGGCTCGCGCAACGCTTTGCCGAATTCAACGACTGCAACGTGGTGCGCAGCTCCCCGGGCGCCGCCGTGATTGCCGCCGCCGCGCTCGACGGCGAGGCGACGGGCGATGACACCGTGCAACTGCTATGCGCGACGCCGCGTCTCGATGCGGGGATCACGCGCCTGCCGTGGAAGAGCCTGCAGGATGCGCGCCCGGCGGATGTCGTGGCCGCGCCTTCGCACCTTTTGTATCGGGGGCAGGCCGTGGCACTCGGTCCCGAACCGTTGCACATCGGTCTCGCCCCGCCGCGCGATCGCGGCCCGGCGCTCAGCGTGGTCGGCGCCGCGGCCGGTGTGTCACGCCTGCATTGTTCGGTGTTGCGCCTGCCGAGCGGCGCCGTGGTCGTCGATCACAGCCGCTACGGCACCTGGCTCAACGACGAGCGGGTCTTCGGCCGCGCGACGCTGCGCGCCGGCGATCGCCTGCGGCTCGGCCGCCCGGGCGTGACACTCGAGCTGATCACTTCGGGCTGAGCCATGCCGCGCAATCGCCGCCACACCGAAGTGTTCACGATGTCGTTCCTCGACTGCATCTGCTGCGGTTTCGGCGCGGTCGTGCTCGTGTACGTGATCATCAGCGCGACTGCGGGCGTCACCCGCGTGCACCAGGACGACGACCTCAAGGGCGAGGTCAACAAGCTCGAGGAGCAGGTGCTCGAGGGCTACAAGAACCTGGTCGTGTTGCGCAACACGACGCAGGTGACCACCAGCCAGTCGAGCAAGGCCTCCGGGCGCATCGCGCAGATCCTCGAGGAGCTGGAGAAGACGCGCGTCGAGCTCTCGACCTACACCGGCGACACGCTCTCGAAGCAGGAGCACATCAACCAGCTCAAGTCCGACATCCGCGCGCTGGAAGAGGGCAACCGGCGCCTGGAAGCGGGCTCGAAGGACGTCGCCGAAGCCGGGCAGAACGTGCGCGCCTTCAAAGGCACCGGCAACCGGCAATACCTCACCGGCATCACGGTCACCGGCAAGCACGTGCTCATCCTCATCGACATGTCGGCGAGCATGCTCGATGAGACGCTGGTCAACATCCTGCGCATGCGCAACCTCCCGGACATCCAGAAGATGCTCGCGCCGAAGTGGCAGCGCGCGGTCTCGACCGTCGACTGGCTGACGACGCAGATTCCGCCCGACAGCGAATTCCAGGTGTACGCGTTCAACACCGAAGCGCACTCGATGATCGAGGGGAGCGACGGCAAGTGGCTCAAGGCGACCGACCCGCGTCCGCTCAACGCCGCGGTGGCAAAGCTCAGGCACACGCCGCCGCACGACGGCACGAGTCTCATCAATGCGTTCAACGCCGCAAAGACGCTCGATCCACTGCCCGACCAGATCCTGCTGATCACCGATGGGCTCCCGACGCAGGGCGCGACCGCGCCCGCGATCCGCAAGGCGGTGGAAGTCGAGCAGCGCGCGAAGCTCTTCGATCAGTCGCTGGGGGCGCTGCCGCCGCACGTGCCCGTGAGCACCATCCTGATGCCGATGGAAGGCGATCTGCCGGCGCCCGCGCGCTTCTGGCGCCTGGCGCGTGAGACCGGCGGTGTCTTCATGATGCCGGCGAAGGACTGGCCATGAAGCTCAAGCGCCACACCACCGAAGTCTTCAGCATGTCGTTCCTCGACTGCATCTGCTGCGGCTTCGGCGCGATGATCCTGATCCTGGTGCTCACCGAGACCGGCCAGCCGATCGTGCTGGAGAAAGTGCGCACCGACATGCACGGCCAGGTGGCGAAGTTGCAAGCCGAGCTCTACGAGATCCGCGGCGAGACCGACATCCTCAACCGCGACCTGAAGGGCCGCATCGAGCAGCTGTCACTCGAGAAGAGCAAGCTCGCGAAACTGCAGGGCGACCTGAGCACCGTCAAGGGCCAGTACCAGAGCAGCCAGAAGGAATCGGAGATCGAGAATACCGAGGAGGGACAGCTCGTATCCGCGTACCAAAAGCTGACCGACGAGATGGAACGGCTCCTCAAGGCCGGCTACCACCGCCCGAAGAATTCCGCCATCGGCGGCATCCCCGTCGACAGTGAGTACATAATCTTCGTGGTCGACACGTCGGGCAGCATGCAAGAGAATCACTGGGACCAGGCGCGCAAGATGATGGAGGAAATCCTCGACATCTACCCGCACGTCAAGGGCATCCAGGTGATGGACGACGAAGGCGCTTACATGTTCGATGGCTATCGCGGCCAGTGGATCGCGGACACGCCCGCGCGGCGCAAGGCGATCATGGACCGCTTCAAGACCTGGACCTCGTTCAGCAACTCGAACCCGGTCGAAGGGTTGCTTGCGGCCGTGCGCACGTTCTGGGCCCCGGACAAGAAAGTGAGCGTCTATTACTTCGGCGACGACTTCCCCGGCGAGTCGATCCAGGCCGTGCTCGACCAGATCGATCGCGCCAATCACAGCGAGAGCGGCGAGCGCCGCGTGCGCATTCACGCCATCGGCTTCCCGATGCCGCCGCGCGCGCCGCAATTCGGCAACACGCGCTACAGCGCGCTGATGCGCCAGGTGTGCGAGAGGAACGGCGGCACCTTCGTCGGCATGGAAAGCTGATGCACACAAAGAAAGCGTTGGGAGGACTCGCGCTCCTCCTGCTGGTCGCCGCGGGATTCAGCGGCTGCGGTGGCGTGAACATCGCGACCGAGTCGAACATGCCCACGCCGCTCGTCGACCAGATACCGGTCACGGTCGGGATCTACTACAGCGACGATTTCGCGAAGGCCACGCACGCCGAGGAACGCTGGGGCACGGACTGGAAGGTCGATCTCGGCCCTTACCACGTGCACATGGCGGACAAGCTCTTTGCCGCGGAATTCCGCGAGACCGTGGCGGTCACCGACATCAAGTCCTTGCCGCAGGACCCACCGTACAAGGCCATCCTCGAGCCGCGCATCGAGCAGTTCTCCTTCATCACGCCGCGCGACACCGGCGCGAAGTACTTTGCGGTCACGATCCGCTATCGGCTGAACGTCTATGCGCCGAACGGCACGCTGGCCGATTCGCTGACCTTCACCGGTTACGGCAGCAACGGTGCGGGCAGCGGCATGACGAGCACCAAGCCGATGATCGCGGCGACCAAGGCGGCGATGCGCGATGCCGCGGCCAAGTTCCTGGTGCAGTTCCCCGAGCAGGATGTCGCGAAGCGCCTCATCGCCGGCGAGCCGTTGGTCGAGGCGAAGCAGCAGGTCGCGCTCGGCGGCGCTGCCGGGGCTGGCGCGGCGGCGGGTGCGAGCGACAGCGTGAAAGTGGATACCGTGCCCATCGTCGATCCGACGCCGGAAACCGCGGCGCCAGGGGCGGTCCCCGGACAACCTGCGCCGGCGCGAGCGCCGGCGGCGACTACCACGCCGGCCGCAGGCGGCCAGGCGCCGAGCACGGACGCGCCCAAGCCGCCGGCAGAGTCGCAACCGACCACGGATCAACCGTCGTCGCCAACGCCGTCCGGCAGTGAAACACCCCCGACGCGGACAACGGGCGGCGAGACACCGACACCGCCATCGGCCGGAGACGCGAAGACGCCGCCGGGCGCAGACAACAAGACGCCGGCGTCCGGCGGCGACTCACCGCCGCCTTCGACGCAGCCGCCGAATTAGTTCGCTCGCGTTGCTTCAGATCCGCGGCAGATCAGCTGCGGACGTAAATCGTTTCCTTGTAGCGCACACCGACGGTCTCGACCGGCTCGCCGTTGACGAAGCGCGGCCGATAGCGCGCGCGCTTGATGGCGCTCAGCACCGAGTTGCCGGCGGTATCGCTCGAGTCGTGGTCGCCGAGCTTGGCATCGCGCACGCGGCCCTCGGGCGTGACGGTGAACTCGATCTCGGCGTAGTGCGGCGTGTACTTGTCGGCTGCCTCATGCGGAGGCCGGGTGATCGATGGCGCGCGATAGATGACCGGGTACGGACTGTCGAGCGCCGCGGTTCCAGGCGCTCCCGGCTCGCTCAACGCCTTCCACGCGTCGCGGTAGGTGTTCATCGCCTGGCGCCACTGGCCCGCGGTGATGCGCCAGTCGCCGAGCTCGATCAGCGTCTGCCCGCGCCCCGCGTTGTCCTCGCCCGGGTGCGCATCGTAGATCTTCATCGCGGCTTCGAGCGCGTTCTCGCCATCCGGGTTGAGCACGCTCGCCGTGCTCACGCCGTTGGCGCTCGCGGGAGTGGACACCGGCCCCGCGACGCCGCCGATGTCACCGGCATTCTCCGGAGAGCCCTCCGGACGCTCCGGCCCATAGAGGAATTCCATCCGGTAGGTGCGCGCGATGCCGCGCAGCGGACTGATCATCCGCATGTCGGTCTCGCCGCCTTTGCGGGCGATGTCGAGTGCGCGCGCATGGATCTGCCGCGCGGTCGTGAAGCGGCCTTGCGATTCGAGCCAGCTCGCGGTGCGCTCGAGCGCGGGCAGGATCCGCGGATCGTCCCGGCCGTAGGTCGTCTCGGCGAGCCGCAGCGCGTACTGTTGCTCGCGTTGCGCATCGTCGTACTGGTTGAGCGCGGAGTAGCCGGCGATCAGCGGGTCGAGGAGCTCGAGCTGCGCCGGGTTGAAGAGGCCGTCGATCTTGCGGCTCACGTCCACGGCGCGCTTCAACGCGTCGGTGGAGGCGGCATAGTCGCCGCTCGCCGCGTACGTCATGCCGAGCCCGAAGAGCGGCTGGATGATCTCGTGCGAGAAGCCGCCCTGGTTGGACTCGACGATCTTCACCGCGCGCTTGTAACTGGTTTCCGCGCCGCTGTAGTCCTTGACGCGCAGTTGCGTGGTGCCGAGATTGATCAGCGGGTTGACGAGTTGCGGGCCGTTCGGCCCGAACTCCTGCTCGGTCTGCTCGATCAGCTGGCGCGCGGGCACCAGCGCTTCGGCGAAATGCCGGCTGTCGAATTGCTGGCGGAACGCCTTATAGGTCCCGGCCCGATTCGAGCTGGCATCGGGTGCGGCCGGTGTCTCCTCAGCCGGCGTGGGCGGTGCTTTCGCGTCGGTCTTCTTGTTTTTGTCGGGCTTGGCGGAAGGTGTTGTGGTCGCGGGCGGCGTCGCTTGCAACGTCGTCGCCTGCGCGAGCGCCACGGCGCCTGAGGCCATCGCGATGAGGATGATGGATCTGAAGGGGATCACGCGCCGTCCTCCACCGGAACCGACCGGGCCCGCGCACGCCATGAAGAACACGCGTCAGTATACCCAGCCTCGGGGACGGGTCGGCACGGCACGGAGATGAACTTGGACATTCAGGTGCAGGACGAGTTCGTCCCGGCCAGGGCCGGCTCGGTCACCCCGGGTTGTCGAGGTTATTCGGTGCCGGGCCGCGCAGGCGCTGCGCCAGGCGGACGAGGAGCGGCGAGAGCACCAGGTACAGCAGGTAGATCATCAGCGGACCGAGCACGGCCCAGCCGATCACCGCGTGCAGGATGGCATCGCGCAGGACGCTGAAGGTGTGCGCGCCGCCGCTGCCGAACACATCGAGGCTGGCGCGCATCGACAACGGCTCGCTGTGCGCATGAACGATGTGCTCGCCGAGGCGCACGAACGGGATGATCAACAGCAGTTGCAGCGGCGTCATGGCGAAGTGCACCGTCTGGATGGCGATGAGGTTGAGCCGCCAGAACAGGGCGGCCACCGTGCACAACACCATCGTCGTGCCCAGCACTGGGAAGATCCCGATGCCGATGCCGAGCGCGAGACTGAGCGCGATCTTGGCCGGCGTGATGCCCTGCATGAGCAGGATCACGAGCGGCGCGATCACCCGCCGGTGGATGAATTCCTTCATGGAGTGAGAGACCCGCCCCGAGGCCGCGGAAACGCTGGAGTGCGGGCATTTTCCACTACAATCGGCACCAACAACAATGAACCAGCCCAAGCCCCAGGCAGATCCACGGTGGACCGCCCTCGTCGCGGGCGGCAACGGCTTGGTCGGCAGCCGCCTGCTTGAGGCGCTGGCGGGGACCTGGGAGTGCGCGCGCGCCATCGCCGTCACGCGCCGGCCGCTGGTCTACGATCACCCCAAGGTCGCCAATCGCATCGTGCGCTTCGAAAAACTCGAGGAGTCGCTCGCCGGCACGCACGCGGACGTCGCCTTCTGCTGCCTCGGCACGACGATCAAGACCGCGGGATCACAGGAGGCCTTCCGCCAGGTCGATTTCGACTACACGCTGGCCTTCGCGCGCGCGGCGCTCAAGGCCGGCGTCAAACGTTTCGTCCTGAATTCCTCCGTGGGCGCGGACCCGGACGCGAAGACGTTCTACCTGCGTGTGAAGGGTGAGACCGAAGCGGCGGTAGCCCAGGTCGGGTTCGCATCGCTCGACATCCTGCAGCCGAGCCTCCTGCTCGGTGTGCGCAGCGAACTGCGGCCTGCGGAGCTGGTGATGATGGGTGTGCTGCCGATCTTCAGTCCCCTCATGCTCGGCAAGAGTGAGCAGTTTCGCCCGATTCGCGCGAGCGTGGTGGCCGCGGCCATGGTCGGCGCCACGCACTCCGGCCGCAAAGGAATCTACCGCTACACCTGGCGGGCCATCCATGAGCTGGCCGCGCGCAAGGCGCCACGACGCTAGCGCTCTGCGCCCAGCGCTCGCGGGTCGGTAAGGCTCAGGGATTCTCGCAGGCGCGCGTCAGCGCGAGGCCGGCAGGCGGATGGTCTCGTGGCGCTCGAGGAGGCCGAGAAGAATACCGGCGGCGAGCGCAAGCAGCGGGTCGGTGATCTCCGCGGAGCGCTCCGGGAGCCAGAGCTGCGTCACTTCGATGCCTGCGAGCAGCAGCGCCGTCAGACCCGTCGCGATTCCCAGCGAAGTGCCCCGGCGCAGGAGCAGCCACACGAGCGAGAAATACCAGAAGCACTTCTCGAGCAGCACGGAGTAGTTGACCTCCAGGCTGTCGCTGAGTGAGTTCATGAAGGGCACCCAGCTGAAGGAATGCGGCTGGGCGAGAAATACGTACGGCTTGAGTCCTTCCTCGATGATCACGCCGGCGAGCAGGATCGCGAGCACCGTGGCGCGCCTGCGATCCGGGATCACCGCCATCAACGCCGAGGCGGGAATACAAATAACCAGCGCCAGCAGCTCCGAGGGCACGAGCACCTTGCCGACCACCATGATGCGTCCGAGCAGCACGACGGCGGCGATGACGGCAAACGCATGCAGCACGTACTCGCGCCGCCACAGCCGGCGGATCGCGTAGCCCGCGATCAGCCAGCCGACGACGTAGCGGTACGTGTCGAGCGCGCTGAACTGCGGATCGACGAAGAGCGGCTTGAGCGCGTCCTTGTACTTCTGCCAGTCGATCGTCGGCACGAACGGCGCGAGACGAAAGCCGAGCCACAGCAGGAGGATCCCGAGCGGCACAGGGTCGGGCCGGCCGGGCGCGATGCCGGGGACGCGGATGGTCGAGCCGATCTCGAGATAGATGAGCGCGATCAGGCCGCCGCCCAGGGTGCCCGCGGCGTTGAGCACCACGTCGGTGAGACTCGAGACGCGCGACGGCGCATGGACCTGCAGCATCTCCACGCCGACGGAGAGCATCGTGCCGAGCAGCAGCGTCCAGAAGAGCCGCGTCAGTCGTCCCCAGTGCGCCGGCCACGACAGCAGCAGGCACAGGCCGAGCGGCGCGTACAGCAGCAGGTTCGCCACCAGGTCGCCGCGCGAGGTGCGCTGGAAGCGCAGGCCCATCAGCAGGTCGAAAAAGCCGGTCCCGCCGAGCACGTCGAACTCGAACGGGAACAGCGAGCCGTAGAGGATCAGGATGACGGTCGCGACGGTCAGCCAGCGCGCCACCGGGCGGAAATTGGGCGGGCTGCTCCTGATACGCGGCGCCGCTTCACGCATCGGGCGCCGGGACCCGCGTAGCGAGGGGAACGATCACAGCGCGCACACTAACCAACCTCGGCTCACGATGAAAGCGCGCGCGCCTGACGCAAGGCGGCGACAGCGGAACGTCGCGGCGAATTCGTGCATGCTATGTCCCAACGCGATTGTCCGCGCGCGCCGCGGGGAGATGCATCGACATGAAGAAGTGGCTCCTGGCACTCGCCGTGGTACCGATGCTCGCGGGATGCAGCCACTGGTCGTGGAACCCGAAGGACTGGTTCGCGAGCAAGCCCGAGCCCGTGCCAGCGCCGGTCGACATGCTCAACATCCAGTCGGAGTCCGCCAACGCAACCGGCGAACGCTTCGTGCAGACGTGGGAAGGCGCACGCCTGGTCGTCGACCTCTACAGCGGGAGCGGCATCGGCAAGGCGATCGTCAAGCCGCGCGACCAGGGCTGGCCGCTCAAGCTCGCGTTCCGGCTCAACCTCTCAGCGGTCGAGAGCTTCGAAGTGCGCGGCGTGCAGAACCAGCGCTGGAACCTCGGTCACGATCCGCTCACGCAACCCGCGCTGATCGACGTGCCCTACGGCACGTACAAGAAGGACACGCCGCAGATCGAGATCGCCTGGGTGGATCACTACCGGTGAGGATCCTCAGGTCGGCGGTTGATCGCCGGAGAACTTGATCGGCGTGGCGCCGGTCACTTCGCCGATCGTCGCGCGATCGCTCACGTAGAGCTTCACTTCGCGACCGAACTTGAGCGCTCCCTGCACCGTGGCGCCCGGCCCGATGACGATGACGGGCACATCCTTGGTGAAGGAGATGTTGAACCCGTGCACCTGCTCGACGGTGATGCCGCCCTCAACCTTCGAGTCGGCGCCAACCGTGATGTCGCCGGTGACGGTGTGAAGTCCGCCGCCGACATGCGCGCCGTCGAGATTGAAGCGACCGTTGACGTTCTCAACCTTGCCGGTGACATCGGCGCCTTTCTGCAAGGTCATCGAACCGTTCACAGATGAGAGATTGCCTGAGACCTTGGCGCCCGGGCCGAGCGTGATCGAGCCATTCACGGTCTCCGCGGATTCCGCGGTCGCCTGATCGCCGATCGTGATCGAACCGTTGACCGTCTCCGCGTGCTTCACCGCGGCGTTCGAGGCGACGTGAATCGCGCCATTCACCGTCGAGGCATTGTCTGGCGCTTGCCCGGCCGCGACGTTGATCGAGCCATTGACCTTGTCATTGCCGTTCTCGGCATCGCACGCCGCTGCAGACAGCGCCAGGATCATCACCAGCAGGTGTTTCATCATCGGAGCACTCCTCGGGCATACTCGCGGGCGGCCCGCCTTCATGTCGCGCGATCTTCCCATATTCGAGATTCTTCCGGCACTCCGGCAGGCGTTGCTGGCGCATCGCAACGCCGTACTGCAGGCGCCGCCGGGCGCCGGCAAGAGCACGGTAGTGCCGCTGGAACTCCTGGGCGAGCCATGGATGCGCGGCCAGCGCCTCATCATGCTCGAGCCGCGCCGGCTCGCGACCCGCGCGGTGGCAGCGCGTATGGCGCAGACGCTCGGCGAGTCTGTCGGCGGGACAGTCGGCTACCGGATGCGGCTCGAAAGCCGCGTGGGCCCCACGACGCGCATTGAAGTCGTGACCGAAGGCGTGCTGGCCGCGATGCTTCAGCATGATGCGGCGCTCGAAGGCGTGGGCGCGATCCTGTTCGACGAGTTTCACGAACGGAGCCTGCAGGCCGACCTGGGTCTTGCGCTGTGCCTCGACGTGCAGGCGGCGCTGCGGCCGGAGCTCAGGCTCCTGGTGATGTCAGCCACGATTGCCGCCGACGCCGTTGCCGCGCTCCTGCACGATGCGCCGATCGTGCGCTCGACGGGTAAGCTCCACCCTGTCGAGGTGCACTACCTGACGAGCACGGCGCGACGGCCTGCGGCGCGGCTGGGAAGCGAAGACACGCTCGCGGTCGCCAAGCTTGCAGCGTCGGGTGCGCAGCGCGCGCTCAACGAGCAGCGCGGCGATGCCCTGGTGTTCCTGCCGGGCGCGGCCGAGATCCGGCGCGTCGCGAGCCTGCTCGACGAGCAATTGAACGACTCGAGCGTTCGCGTGTTGCCGCTCATGGGCGAGCTCGATTTCGCCGCGCAGGACTTGGCGCTCAAGCCCGCCGCGCCGGGAACGCGCAAGATCGTGCTCGCGACCAACATCGCGGAGACGAGCCTCACGATCGAAGGGATCGGTTCGGTCGTCGATTCCGGGCTCGTACGGCGTTCGCGGTTCGATCCCACGAGCGGCATGAGCCGGCTCGAGACGCTGCCGATTTCGCGTGCGTCGGCGGAGCAGCGCTGCGGTCGCGCCGGTCGGCTCGGGCCGGGGCTGTGCCTGCGCTTGTGGACCGAGGGCACGCAGGCGTCGCTCGAAGCGCAGACACCGGCGGAGATACTCGAGGCCGATCTCGCGTCGCTGGCCCTCGACCTCGCGGCCTGGAACGTGGTGGATCCGAAGACCTTGCGTTGGCTGGATCCGCCGCCCGCTGCGCCTTACGAACAGGCGCGTGAGTTGCTCGCGAGCCTCGACGCGCTCGATTCCGCGGGACGCATCACGCCGGCGGGCCGCGAGATGCTCGTGCTGCGCGTCCATCCGCGCCTTGCGCACATGCTGCTCCGATCGCGCGACCTTGGGTTGCAGGACGAGGCGTGCGATCTCGCGGCGCTCCTGAGTGAGCGCGATGTGTTTGCGCGGACGGACGCGGAAGATGCGGACATTCGCAGCCGGCTCGAGGCGCTGCGGGGTGAATCGCACGGCGGCGCGCGTCTCGACAAGGCGGCGCTAGAGCGGGTGCGTCGCGTGTCTGGGCAACTTCGGCAACGGCTGGGCGAGCGTTCGCGAGGCGCACGAAAAAAGGGCGCGCGCACTGCTGATGAGGTAACTGCCTCTGCTGGCAGCGCTGCTGCCGCTCGCGTGGCTGCTGCTGAGGTGTCTGCCGTCGATGTTGCCGGCGTGCTTCTCGCGTGGGCCTATCCGGATCGGATCGCGCGCCGGCGCGATGAAGGGCAGGGCCGCTACGTCCTCAGCAACGGGCGCGGCGCGCGCTTTACAACCGCGCAGTCATTGGCGAAAGCGGAATTCCTGGTCGTCGCCGCGCTCGACGATCGCGAGCGCGAGGCGCGGATCTTCATGGCAGCTCCGCTGAGTCGCAAAGCGCTCGAGACAGCGCTCAGCGAGCATTTCACCGTCACGGAGCGTATCGACTGGAACGAGCGCGAGCGCGCGGTGGAGGCGGTAGTCGAACGGCGGCTCGGCGTGCTCGTCGTCGATTCCGGGCCGCTCACCGACGCCGATCCGACGCGCGTCGCGCAAGCGCTCATCGCGGGCATCCGCCGCTTGTCACTCACCGTGCTGCCCTGGGATCGCGAGACACGAGCCTGGCAAGCGCGGCTGCGGTTCGTGCGCGCGCTGCCTTCGCAGAGCGGCGTCGCGTGGCCGGACGTCAGCGATGCGGCACTCCTCGCGGGGCTGGAAACCTGGCTGGCGCCGTGGCTCGACGGCCTGAGCCGCGTCGACCATCTCGCGCGACTCGATCTCACCGCGATCCTCGGCTCGATGCTGGGTCGCGACCTGCAACGTCGGCTCGAGCAACTCGCGCCCACGCACGTGCAGGTGCCGAGCGGCTCGCGCATCCGGATCGATTACGAGGATGAAGCGCCGTCGTTGTCGGTGCGCTTGCAGGAAGTGTTCGGGCTCGCCGTCACGCCGCGCATTGGCGGTGGCACGGTCCCGCTGGTGCTCAAGCTCCTCTCGCCCGCGCAGCGGCCGGTGCAGGTCACGCGCGATCTCGCGAGCTTCTGGGCCAATGGCTACGCGGAAGTGCGCAAGGAGCTGAAGGGACGCTATCCCAAGCACGCCTGGCCCGAGGATCCGCGCACGGCACCCGCGATGCGCGGCGCGCGGCGGCGTAAAGCCTGAGGCGGATCGATTCGCGCCGGTGCTCGGCGGCGCAGGGAGTGGCGTTGACGGGTTCGAGCGGGCGCAGGCTTGGCGGCCCGATGAGTTACTTCTGGATCGAGAAGCGCATCCGGATGGCCATCAGCTGGTCATGCGGAGTGCCGTCGACCATCATCGGCTTGAACTTCCAGCGCTTGAGGGCCTTGGCCGCGGCATCGTCGAAGATGCCCTGCGGCTGCGCGTTCACGACCACGACGTCCTTCACGTCACCGGTGGCCGTGGCGATGAACTGCATGTCCACGTAACCCTCGATGTTCTTGCGCTCGGCAGAGGTCGGATAGTCCGGGGTCACGCGCTTGACGATCATCTCCTCGCGCACGCCGATCGGCTTGCTCACCGCCTCGGCCCGGCGCTGCGCGCTGCCGACGGCCGCAGTCGCGGATTCGAGTCCCGCGCCGCTCGCGCCGAACTTGCGCGCCTCATCGAGCATACGCTGCGCGCGCGCGACGTCGTCGCGCTTGGCGGAATCCTCGACCGCGGTGAGGAGCTGCGCCTTGAACGAGTCGACCACCGCGGGCAACTGCGGATAGTCCGGGAACTGCTGCTGGAGAGTCGCGACGTAGTAGCGCGCGCTGTCGTTGGCGGGATCTAGCAGCTGGCCGGCGTTGAGCCGGTCGCGCGCGAGCCCGAGCAGGCGATCCGCATCGGCGGCCTTGGCCCGCTGACCGGTCTTCATGTCGCGCTCCGCCTTGGCGAAGTCGATGCCGTTCACGTCGAGGGCGCGCGCCTGCGCCAGCCAGCGGTCGGCCGTATCGGCGTCGCCGCGCCCCGCGGCCTGCTGGCCCTTCTGCAACATCTTGTTGGCGAGCGAGCGCAAGCTCTGCTGCGCGAGCAGGCTCGCGCTGTCGAGGTCGTGCGCACTGTTGAAATAGAACTTCGCGCTGTCATTCGCCGGGTCGACGAGCTTGTCCTGGCTCATCCGGTCGTTGCCCAGCTTGATCAGCTGCGCGAGCTTCTGGCTGGTGGCATCGGCACGCGCGCTTTCCTGCTGCTGCGCCGCCGAGCGCTCCATCTCGCGCGACACCTGCGCGTCGAGAAACGCGATGCGCGGATGCGTCGGGGTGATCGAGCGTGCGATCTTGATCGCGGCCGCCGCTTCACGCGGCTTCTGGTCGAGAAGCGCCGCCTCGGCGCGCGCCAGCATCACTTCGGTCACGCGCACCAGGCCGTCGCGCGCTTCCGCATTGTTGGCGTCGATGGCGAGCGCCGCGCGGTACAGATCCGCAGCGTTGTTGTTCTTCGGGTCGATGTAGCGACCCGCTTCGAAGGCCTCGCGCGCCTTCTGCAACTGTGTTTCGACCGCGGTTGCCTTCTCGACGGTCGGATTGGCAGCGGTCGTGCCAGTCGCGACGCTCCCCGTATCCGAGGAGTTGCCGGAGTGGCGCATCGCGAGCCAGCCGACGACACCGCCGACGATGAGCACCGCGGCCGCGATGCCCGCATGGAGCGGCATGCGGCTCTTGCCCGACGAGGGCGCTGCAACGGCAGCCTCGGTCTTGAGCTCGAGGTGGCGGTTGATGCCCATTTCGAGCGCGGAGGCGAGGAGCTCCGTGGTCTTCGCCTTGACGACGAAGCCCTGCACGTCCTCGGAGTTGATGTAGCGCATGACGCGCTGTTCGTCGTCCGGCTCGCCTGCGACGACGAAACCGAGGTCGGGGAACTGCTGAGCGAGCCGCCGCGCGACCGCTTCGAGGTCCTTGCGCACCAGCGCGTAGTCGAGCAGCGCCACCGCGCACGGCGTCTGCAGGAGCATGTCCGCCGCCTGCGACTCACTCGTCGCATGCCACACGCGGTTCGGCAGCGTCACCACGCGACGCACCGCGAGCAGGAAGAAATCGTCCTCGGTCAGCACCAGCACATCGATGCCCGCACCGGAGGGCGCAGGCGCGATGGTATTGACCGGGCCGGATTGCAGGTTGCGTGCCGCGCTTGGCTTCACGATACGACTCCGAAAGTTACTCGAGACAGACGACCAGCTGCGCCGAATGACTGCGCCAGTTGATCGGGATCACGAAGGAACGGACGTTCGCCGGGGTCACGGCGTGATCCGGCGTGCCGGAGATGACGCGCGGCACCGAGATCATGAACTCGCTCCCGAAGTCGCGGCGCGCGTTGCCGGAAATCTGGTTGGCGACCTCGCCGACGAGATCGCACATGTTCTCGTGCGTCATGTCGGTCTCGCCGAGACGCATGAGGAGGACGGTCAGCATCGGGCGCGAGGCGGTGAAGTACACGATGCCCTTGCGCTTGCCGCCGATCGTGATGATGCCGGTGTATTCCTGGATGCCGGGCGCGCCTTCGTTCACCAAATAGGGTGAGCCGACCGACGCCGGCTGGTTGGCGGCGGTCTGGAAATAGTGCGTCGTTCCCTCGACGAAGGTTTCCAGCTCGACCTTGGTCATGTTCACGCTGCCGCACCTCGCAGCAGCTCATCGAGCGCATCGGTGAGCTGCCGGTCGGAGAAAGGCTTGCACAGAAAACCGTTGGCGCCGCGCTTCATCGCCTCGATCGCCGTCGCCTTGTCGGCGAGCGCGCTGACCACGAGGATCAGCACGTCGGGCTTGATCGCGACCAGCTGTTCCACGCACTCGATGCCGTCCATCTCCGGCATGGTGATGTCCATCGTCACGACGTCGGGCTCCGTGCGGCGGAAGAGCTCGACCGCCTGCTTGCCGTTGCCGGCCGAGCCGACGAACTGCAGCCGCGCGCACTGGTGCGAGCGCTCGATCTTGCGACGCATGATGTTCGAGTCGTCGACGATCATCAGCTTCAAGGGTGCAACCGCGTTCAATCCGCAACTCCTGTTGTTATTGAAGGGTCAGCTCAGGCCGCCCGCGAGGCCTTCGCGGAAGCGGGCAGCCAGATGCGGAAGCGCGCAAAGCGGCCGACCGTGGTCGAGACGCCTACCTTGCCTCCCATTTCCTGGATCAGGTTGCGTACGATGTCCATGCCGACACCGCGGCCGGCATCGCGCGTCACCTGGTCTTGCGTGGAGAACCCGGCCATGAAGATGAGCGAGAGCGCGCGACGATCATCGAGCGCCGCCGCCTGCTCGGCCGTCATCAATCCGCGCTTGACCGCGGTCTGCTTGAGCTTCTCGGCATCGAGGCCGCGGCCATCGTCCTGGCACACGAACTCGAAGCCTTCTGCGCCCTTGCCTTCGAACTTGATCGTAATGCTGCCGGCCGACGCCTTGCCGGCGCTCGCGCGCTCCGCCGGCGCCTCGATGCCGTGCGCCACGCAGTTGCGCACCAGCTGGATCGAGATGTCCTTGATGGCGCGCCGGTAGTCGTTCGGCACTTGCTCGAGACCGACGCAGGCGACCTTGACCTGCTTGCCCTGCTCGGTGGCGATGCGCTCGGCGAGCGACTTGAGGCTCTGCTCCAGGCCATCGCTCGCGCTCGCCGCGCCGCGCGCGGCCAGCGACGGAGACTGCTGCACCATCGTGCCTTCGGGGCCGAAGTCGTTGTCGCGATCGCCGGGGAGCGCCGCTTCGCTGTCGCCCGCCATCGCGACACGCAGGTCCGCGAGACGGCTCACCATCTCGCGCACTTGCGCGAGGTGGCCGAAGAGATCGTCGAGCTTGACGACGAGGGGCAGGAAGTCGTTGCCGCTCAGGGTCGTGCGGCCGCGCAGTTCCTGCAGCGCTTCTTCGAAGCCATGCGCGCGCGACTCGACCGTCTTGAGGCCCAGCGCCGCGGCTTCGCCCTTGACGCTGTGGATCTGGCGGAAAATGCCGTCGAGCTTGGCGCGGAACGCCGATTCCTCGCGCGCCGGCTCTTTCAGGATCGAGTTCACCATCTTCATCGCGACTTCGCTCTCTTCGAGGAAGCCCGAGAGCTGGCGCGGTTCGACGTGCAGGATGTGCAGCAACAGGTCCAGCTGCGCCTGCGCCTTTTCCTGCGATTCCTGCAGCTCGCGGGCGAGCTCGACGCGGCGCGTGACGTCGATGACAGTCACGAGCAGGCGCGACATGCGGCCATCCGAATGCACGCGGTTGAAGTCGAACTCGAGGAACTGCGTTTCCATCTGGCCGTTGCCGGAGTCGATGCTCACCTCGACTTCGCCCAGCGGGTTGATGGTCTTGATGAGCTTCTCGTTGACGCGCTCGCCCCACATCAGCTTCACGTACTCGAGCGCGGTCTCGAGCGTCTTGTCCGGCACGATGCCGCGCAAGAGCCGCTCGAAGCTCATCTTGTCGAAATCCGTGCGATGGAAGATGCGCTCGAGCGCTTCCGAACGCTCCGAGCCGATGACGAGATTCTTGTCGAGGAGGAACAGACCCTGGTTGACGGTGTGCAGGATGTCGTCCGTTTCCTTCTTGGCCTTGATGATCGAACGCTCGCGTGTCGCCGCCTGGCCGAGCAGGAAGAACGCGGTGACGAACAGGATCACGGCGCCAGCCATGCCGGCGACCAGGTACATGCGGAGCTCGGAGGCGCGCGTCTGCGTTTCCGCTTCGACGGTGGCCGAGAGGTAGGCCACGAGCTTCGCGATCTCCGCGTGGCGGGCGACGCCGAAGCGCACCGCTTCATCGAGCTGGGTGTTGAGCTTCAGGCCCGCCGCGCTCAGCTGCGTGCCGCGGTCCGCGGTCTCCGTGTACGGATTGGTGTTGAACTCGCTGATCGGCTTCAGGCGCTCGCGATACTCGCCCCACACCTGGCGCAGGTCCCGCAGACTCCGCTGGTTGCTCGCCGAAGCGAGCGGCGCGAATTCGAACGGACCGACGCGACCGGCCGAGGCCGTGGCGCTGCGGTCGAGACCGGCGAGTGCGTCGTCGAAGGACTTCACCGTGACCTTCAGGTCGGTGAGCGCGCGGCCGAGGTAGCGGCGATTGCCGAGGTCGGCGCGCAAGAGCTGGGCGGATGCCGCGATGACCTGGGGCTGCAGCTGCTGGGCGCTGATGCCGCGAATGGCCGTGAGACTCTCTGCCGCGCGGATCGCGAACAGGTAGTTCATGACCAGCATCGCAGCGGAGCCGACGAGAAACAGCGCCAGCACCGCGACCAGGCCTTTGTACTTTCCGAGTCTCAGAATCTGCATCTTTGTGTCCCCATTGCACGTGCGCCGCACAGCCTTCAGCGGGCCGCATTTCGCGGCCATGCCTGAAGGCAAGTGGGCGCTATCTTTGACAATAGTCCGCGTGGGGGATGTGAACGCAGGTCAGCTTTTGGGGGTTGGGAATTCGAAGCAGTTCAAAGTTTTGCCAGATTGCGACAGTGACGTGGTTCACGGCGCTTTGGGCCGCTTCGGGAACGCCAAGTTAGGGGCTTTCCGGCGGCAAATTGGGGAGGCTGCCCGATTTGGCCGAGCACCGGGATCTCTACCGTATGCCTCGCCATGGTGAGTCATCCAAGACCACTTTTTTGAGGAGAACGGCATGTCCACAGCTCGGTTGAATCATGATGTGCGCGCAATGCTGCTCGGAGCTTTCGCCGCACTGTCGCTCGCAAGCGTTTCGACGAATGTCTTCGCCGCAGCGGAGGCGCGGATCCCGGTGAGTTACGGAGATCTCGACCTGACCAAGTCTACGGGCGCCAAGGTCCTGTACCGGCGCATCGAATGGGCGGCGCTCGAAGTCTGCAATGATTTCGTAGGTCCGTTCGCCGCGCTGCGCACCAAGGCGAGCGCCTGCTACAAGAACGCGGTGGCGAATGCCGTCGCGAGGGTCGGCAGCCCGCAGCTCTCCATCGTGCACCGCGCGCACGCGACTCAGGTGGCGAGCAACTACTGATGGGACACGGCAAGTGGGTGGGTCCGGCTGCCCACTTGCCCGTGTGCGCGTAAGGGTCTGTCGAGTGTTCTACGGCAGATTCGTCGAGTCTTCCACGAAAGGCCCATCGCGCTTTCTCGGAGAAGTCTGTTGAGCTTTCTACGGATTCGTCGTGCGTAGCGCCGTCAGGAAGTCGGTCGCGCTCTGGTAGCGCTGCGCCGGACTCTTGGCGAGCAGGCGGTCGATCAGCGGCTGCTGACGACTCACCGCACCACTCAGCTGCGGCACCGGCGCGTGCTGATGCTGCGCGAGAATGTCGAACACGGTGCGGCCCTGGAACGGGCGCGTGCCGGTGAGGAGCTCATAGAAGATCACGCCAAGCGCGTAGAGATCGGAGCGCTCATCCACCGGCCGGCCCTCCGCCTGCTCCGGGCTCATGTAGTAGGGCGAGCCGCGAATCTCACCCGCGCCGGTCAGCGCCTTGTCGCCCGTGAGTTCCTTCGCCAAGCCGAAGTCGATCAGCACCAGCGAGTTGTCGGTGCGCAGCATCACATTCGCGGGCTTCAGGTCGCGGTGCAGGACGCCCGCGACGTGAATGACGCGCAAAGCTTCGGCGATCTGTCGCGCATAGTCGATCGCCTCGGGCATCGACATCGGGTTCTGCAGGCGCGTCTTGAGATCGCCGGCGGGAAAATACTCGGTCGCGATGTAGCTCAGGCCGTCGGTCGAGCCGAAGTCATACACATCGACGATCGCGCGGTGGCGGATCTGCGAGATGATCTTGTACTCGCGCGCGAAGCGCTGCTCATCACCCGCGGCATCCTTGGTGTCGGCCGCGCGCCTCAGGACCTTGAGCGCAACGTTGAAGCCGAGCTCCTCGCTCCGTGCGAGGTACACGGCGGAGCGATCCGAGCGCGCGAGCGTCTGCTGCACGTGATAGCCGGAGATCGTGTTCGGCAGCTCACCGGGAACCGTCGTGCGGCGCACCTGGCTACTGCGACGCCGCTCGACGGGCGGCGCGCCCTGTGTCTGCAACGCCGTCTTCACCCGCGCGGCGAGGAGCGGTGGTGAGATGAGGCGGACCGGCAGGTAGTCGGCCGCGCCGGCGCGCACCGCATCGACCGCCGTCATCTCGTTCCCGCCGCGCGCGAGGATCAGCAGCGGCGCGCCGCAGCCTTTGAAGTCGCGCAGCAACACATCGGGCCCGATCGGCTTGCCGTCCTGGTCCTCATGCCCATGCTCGTAGCCGATGAAGAGCGCGGTGTACGCGGCGAACTCGGCGTTGCGTGAGGAGTCCTCGGGCAGCGGCGCCATTTCCACCTCGGCGTTCGGGTAGGCGATCTTGAGATCGCTCTGAACCTGGCGGCGCAGCGGCTCGTCGAGACCGAGAATCAGGAAACGTGTGCTCATCGGCGTGTGCGATCTTCGACGAAGTGAAGAGCGTGTCAACCTTTACCTGCAGTTGACTCGGAGAGGCGAGACCCTGAATTTTTTTCCATCAATGTGAGAATCGAGGGCACCAATTATCGCTATTCCTTCTGGGGGGGAACCACAACCAGGGGGAACAAAATGCGTTGGACCATCTTGGCAGCTTGTCGTGCTTTGCTGATCGTGACGTCCGCCGTCGCGACTCTGTTGCCTCAGCAGGCTGCGTTCGCCGCCACAGGGCAGGACTTCGGGCACGTACTCCGTTTCAAGCTCCGGCGCCGCCACATACGAGATTCCCCTAACAGTGCCTCCGGGCACCCACGGACTGACTCCCTCGCTCGCGCTGCGCTACAGCAGCGGCACTGGCAACGGAATCTTCGGCGTCGGCTGGTCCATCACCGGTCTCTCAGCCATCAGTCGCTGCAACAAGACGATCGCGCAGGATGGATTCGCAAACGCTCCGTCATTGGACGTGAGCGACGGGTATTGCCTCGACGGCAACCGGCTGCGGCTCACCGGCGGCACCTACGGCACGGCTGGTTCAACGTACCAAACCGAGGTGGAGGTCTTTTCCCGGGTTACCGCACAGAGCAGCGCCGGCAACGGCCCAGCATGGTGGGAGGTGCGTGGCAAGGATGGGCTCATCTACGAGTACGGCAACACCGCCGACTCGCGCATCGAGACGGTCAACTCATCGACTGCGCGCTTGTGGGCGCTCAACCGTATCAAGGATCGCACCGGCAATTACATCGACGTGGAGTACTACGAAGACACGTCGAACGGGAGCTTCAGGCCGAAGGAGATTCGATATACCGGCAACGCGACCCTGGGTTTCTCACCCACCACCAAAGTCTCGTTCGTCTACGAGACCGTCTCGCGTCCAGACCCGATCTACGCGTATCACTTTGGAATCAACGGCACCTCGATCGAAGGCAAGATCAATGAGTTCAACCGCATCGATCGAATCGACATCATCGACATCAGCAGCGCCACAACGGTTCGAACTTATGAGCTGAGCTATGACGGCGGCGGCGCTGGCGGGCGCTCGCGGCTGAGTTCGATCCAGGAATGCCGCGCAGGCGACTGTCTGTCGGCGACCACCCTGCAATGGATCAGCGGAACTTCGAGCTGGGCTACAAGCGAGTCCTCTGCGGGGGTGACCACTCCCAACTTGGCGACTGTGCTGATTGGGGACATCAACGGCGATGGGCGAGACGACGTGGTCTACTCCTCGAGCGCGACTTCGGGCGGTGGAACCTGGTTCTACATGCTCGGCACCGACACGGGCTACGCCACAGCCGTCAATACGGGCATCACGAATTGGAATCAGGCGAATGCTCAGCGCATCGAATGGAACGGCGATGACCTCATGGATGTGCTTGTTCCATGCAATGGCGCCGCCACCTGGTGCGTGCTGCAATCCTCCGGCTCCGGATTTACCAACATCAACACGGGCACGGCGGCAACCGGTTTCAGTGGCCAGGTGCTCGCTGCCGACTTCGACGGCGACGGCCGGGACGATCTCGTTCGGATCATGGACAGCACGCATCTGGGCTTGCGCTTGCGCGGAGCAAGCGGGTTCGGCTCGGAGACCACGGCGTGGACTGCGGATCCACTCAGCAACACAACGATCACCGGCAACTTCAGCACGATGATCGCGATGAAGCTCAAGAGCCTGCGCCGGCGAGTGGACATCAACGGCGACGGACGCGAGGACTTCCTTCTCAAGTTGCGGTTGGCGGACCCGGGTGGCGGCACGATCGACTTTGTCGGCAGTTTCTTCGGTAACACGAGCAGCTTTGTTGGCGGCGAGATCACCGGCTCAGGGCCGACGCTGCCCAGCGCGGTTGGTGACTTCAACGGCGACGGCTTGTCGGATTTCCTCTTTGTGGGCCCGACCGTGGTCTACGCCGTGATGGGACAAGGCACATCCTTCTCAAACACGATCGTGGGCCCGTCGGTCTCTGGGTTGCTGCCCGGCTTTCTCATGGCAATGGACTATGACGGTGACGGACTCGACGACATCGTCGTGCAAAAGACTTCGCCGGCTGACTGGCACGTCTCGCGTTCGACTGGAAGCGGCTTTGGAGCCTTGACCGACCTCGGCCTGAGCTCCGCATCCACGAACACGGTCGGCGCGGCGGACTTCAACGGCGACGGACTCGCCGACCTCACGCGGCGCGATTCCACGGGCCTGTGGAAGTTTCGCGGGCACAACGGCGTCTTCCCTGACTTTCTGCATCGCGTGACCGACGGCTTCAGCATGTACTGCGATTTCAACTACTCGACGCTCACCGCCGGAGGCTCGACCTATACCAAGGGGTCGGGCGCTGCGTATCCCACGCGCGAGTACCAGGGGCCGATGTACGTCGTCTCGAGTTACTCCGCGACGGACGGCACCGGCGGCACCTACTCGATGACCTACAGTTACCAGCAGGCCCGTAGTCACTTGCAGGGCCGCGGCTTTCTCGGCTTCAGCAAACGCACCACGACTGATAGTCGAAACGCAGTGCGGGCCGAGGAAACCTATCTGCAGGACCCCACGGAGTATCAGGCGATCGGCGCTCCGAGCCTCGTGCAGATCAAGCAGAGCAGCGGCACGCTGATGCGACAGACCACCAACACGTGGAACAAGGTGTCCTACAGTTCCGGCTTTACAGAGCGGCGTTTCCCGTATCTACAGAAGCAAGTACTGGAGCTGCACGAGGTTGGTGGGATCAAGAACGGCAATACGATTTCCACTGCGACCACCACCAACAGCGTTGATTCGACCAGCGGGACGGTGACCAGCTCCGTCACCGACACGGTCGAGGACGCGACGGGCGCGAACGGGCTCCAGCCGGGCGCGAAGTACACAACGCAGGTGAGCAATCCGTCGGTCAATCTGCTGAATGACACAACGAATTGGTGTATCGGCAGGCCTGGCCAAACTCAGTTCATCAATACGCATGACCAAACCGGCGGAGCGCAGATCACGCGCACACTGAATCGCAGCTGGGATGGTGTGAAGTGTCGCGAGACGCAGGAGATCATCGAGCCCGGTGACGCGCAGTGGCAAGTGACGACCGACATCACTTATGACGACGCCGCCGGGGAATCAGATCCGGATGTCGGCAACATCACCAAGCTGACGGCGACCGGAATCGGCATGACCGGCCGCGTGACACGCGCGAGCTATGGAACAGACGGTCGATTTCTTTCCTCGACCACGAACGCGGCGTCCGAGACGACTCAGTTCGCCTTTGATACCAAGGTCGGCACGCTCACCAGCATCACAGACCCCAACGGCCTGCAAACTGCGTTTGACTTCGACAGCTTCGGACGCCGAACAAAGGAGACGCGGCCCGACGGAACTCGCACGACCTACGATTACTTCGTCTGTACCTCCGGCTGCGATTCGCGTGTGAGGATGTACGTGGTCGAAACGCCGAGGGACACCTCAAATGCAGCAATTCGCACGAACACGTACTACTTTGATGCGCTTGATCGCCCGCTTTACGAGTATCGGCAGATGCTCGGCGGTGGCTCCTCGATCACGACGCGCAACTATGATTCGCTGGG
>DATFRO010000022.1:0-18914 GCA_035263105.1 Steroidobacteraceae bacterium
AAGCCCGGCTGGCAGGCCGCCCTGCCCGTCAGCCTCCCGTAGAGCAGTCCGGTCGGGTCGTCGGCTGGGAGAGTAAGAGCAGTCCGGCTGAGGTCGTCGGCTGGGTGTGCCCGGATGACCTCGGCGTCCCGACACGAATGAAACGCCGTGGCACCGACATCCGAGCGATCGCGCTGTCCCTCGTCTTGCCATCAATGCAATCAAATCCGAACGGGACACCGAGGTCATCCGGCACACCCAGCCAACTCCCCAACCGTCCTGCTTTAAACAGTGACTTGTGCGCGCACAGCGCTAGCTAGCCTCTTTGCTTTCGCGTTAGCGCGCCCGCTAACTCTTCAGGCATCCGCCGCATAACTCACTCTATCGATGCAGGCCGGAGCGGATGGACATTGGGTGACACCTGCTCGACGGCGCCGTACCAGTGTTTGCGGGTGCGACGCTTCGAGTCCTGCGGTACTGAGCGTGACCCCGGCGCCGGCGACAGGTTTGTCACCCAATGTCCACGCCGTGATGGCATTCACGGGGTTTGTCACCCAATGGCCACGCCGCAACGGCTCTACTACTTCCCAGGCAACCGCACGATATAGCCACCTGACTTCTCGTCGCGCTCGAGCTCGACCAGGCCGCGCGTGCGCGCCTCTTCGAGCAGGTCGCTGAACGCACCGAAGCCGTAATAGGACTCGTTGAATCCCGGCATGCGGCGCTTGAGCGCCTGCTTCACCATGGAACCCCAGATGCGCTCCTCCTCGCCCCGCTCGGCGATCAGCGCGTCGAGCGTCGCGATGATGAGGTCGATGGCTTCCTGCTTCTTCTCGTCGCCCTTCGACGCGGGGGCGTCGGCGGCTGCTGGCTTCGCGGCACTCTTGCGTGCGGGTGCGCGCCGCGGCGCCTTCTCGCGTACCAGGTCGTCGTAGTAGATGAACTCGTCGCAGTTGGCGATCAGCAGGTCCGAAGTGGAGTTCTTGACGCCGACGCCGATCACCACCTTGGCGTTCTCGCGCAGCTTGCTCACCAGCGGCGAGAAATCGGAATCGCCGCTGATGATGACGAAGGTGTCGACGTGCGACTTGGTGTAACAGAGGTCCAGCGCGTCGACCACCATGCGGATGTCGGCGGAGTTCTTGCCGGACTGGCGCACGTGCGGGATCTCGATCAGCTCGAAGGACGCCTCGTGCATGCCCGACTTGAATTCGCGGTACCGCTCCCAGTCGCAATAGGCCTTCTTCACCACGATGCTGCCCTTGAGCAGCAGGCGTTCGAGCACTTTCTGGATGTCGAAGCGCGCGAACTTCGCATCGCGCACGCCGAGGGCGATGTTTTCGAAATCGCAGAACAGCGCCATGTTGGTGATGTCGGCGGTGACCACGCGGAGGGCTCCCGTTGCTGACAAGTTTGTGACTTGGGCGCTGAGTCTAGTCGAAGTACCGGGGGTCGGTGGCAGCCTCTGTCGCCAATCTGCTACGTCAAAAACTGTTGAGCCTCCGGCTGTTGTGGAGCATAGTTCGCCCTGCGAGTGCAGAGCCAAAAGGACAACCGAATCGGTGCACGTTCCCAGGGATGGCCGGGCGTGGGTGCGGCTCGAGTGGCAGCGCGATGAGCGACAGCCACGACAGCCCGGGGGGTAGTGCCGGCGATCGAGCCCGGTTCTCCCGATCGAACGATCCGCGCGCCCTCTACGTCATCAACCTGTTCTCGTCCCTGGTGCCGATGCCCCTCGAGGTTCCCGATGCACGGGGCCTGGAAGGGCTGGCCGTGTTTCGCTCACGGCGCGTCGAGGATGGGCGCGAGCGTTACCGGCTACACCTCGGCTATTTCGATCGCCGCGAAGATGCCGAAGCGGCGCTCAGCGTGGTTCAAAAGCACTTCCCGGGTGCCTGGGTCGCCTCGGCACCGCGTAGCGGGCTCGGCTCGCTCGACGACACGAACCTGTCCGAATTCCGCCTGCTGCGCACGCCGACGCCGCTCGCGGCAGAGATCGACGCGCGGCTCAACGTCACCGAAGCGCACAACGCGCAGCGCTACGTGATCCAGCTCAGCTGGACCAGCCAGCGCGTCGACCCCGACGATCTGCCACAGCTCGCCATTTTCAAGGCCTACGCTCTTTATACCGTCACGCTGATGCGCGCCGGGGTGCGCTATTACGGCATCCGGCTCGGCTTCTTCAGCAGCGTGATTTCGGCCCGGCAGGTCGCACTGTACGTTCGCCCGGACTTCCCGTCGGTCGCCGTCGTGCCGATCAGCGACCGCGAGCACACACGCGCCCGTGAAATGATTCGCCAGCGCGAGATCCGCGCAGCGCCGCCTGCCGAGACGGTCGCCCCCGTGACGACTCCCGAACTGGAGGTGTCGCAGGAGCCGCCATCGAGCGAGGCGCCTCCGGCGCTGGAACTCATCTCAGAGCCGGCGCAAGCCGAGGAACCAGAGCCGTTGCTGGAACCCTCGCCGGCGGCGCCGGATGAGGAGTCCTCCACCAGCGCGCCTCGGCCCTTCACCGAGGTCTATGTGGCCGAGGCCACGGAACGGATCGCCGGCCAGCCGCAGGCCAGCGCTTTCACGCGCGAAGAATTGATCGAGGCCCTGCGCAACAGCAACCTGAGTGGCGATGACGCCGCCAGCCGCTCGGCGCTGACCCGCCTGCTGCATCGGCTGACCGACCGGCTCGGCTGAAGCTCCCAAGAACCCTCGAGTGCCGACCCGCACGGTCCCCGGGTCGGCGCAGGGATCCGCGCATCATTTCTCTCTGGGATGAGAAACGCGCGGGGCACGCGTGTAATTCAACAGCCATTTTTTGCTTCGCGAGAGTGCCCATGCCCGAAACCACGCCGTCCAGGGTGCCGAGCAACATCGAAATCGCCCAGCACGCGCGCATGCGTCCCATCGCCGAGATCGCGCGCGAGCGCCTGGGAATCCCCGAGGAGCACCTTGAGTCCTTCGGCCGCTACAAGGCGAAGATCTCCCTGCGCTACCTGAAGCAGCTCGAAGGCAAGGCCGACGGGCGCCTCGTCCTGGTGACGGCCGTGTCCCCTACTCCCGCCGGTGAGGGCAAGACCACCACGACGGTCGGCCTGGGGGATGCGCTCAACCAGATCGGCCAGCGCACCATCATCTGCCTGCGCGAGCCGGCGCTCGGACCGGTGTTCGGTCAGAAGGGCGGCGCGGCCGGCGGCGGGTATGCGCAGGTCGTGCCCATGGAAGACATCAACCTGCACTTCACCGGCGATTTCGCCGCCATCGCACTCGCCAACAACCTGCTGGCGGCCCTGATCGACAATCATATCCACCACGGCAATGCGCTCGGGATCGACGTGAGGCGCGTCGCCTGGCGACGCGTGGTCGACGTCAACGACCGGGCGTTGCGCCAGATCACGGTTGCACTCGGCGGAACCGCCAACGGCTATCCGCGCGAGGACGGTTTCGACATCGTCGTCGCCTCGGAAGTCATGGCGATCCTGTGTCTCGCGAGCAGTGTCGCCGACCTCAAGGAGCGGCTCGGCAAGATCGTCATCGGCTTCACGCGGGATCAGAAACCGGTGCTGGCGCGCGACCTCAAGGCGCAGGGATCGATGGCAGCGGTGCTCAAGGACGCCCTGGCGCCGAACCTCGTGCAGACGCTCGAGAACAACCCGGCGCTCATCCACGGCGGACCGTTCGCCAACATCGCGCACGGCTGCAATTCCGTGATGGCGACGCGCACGGCGCTCAAGCTCGCGGACTACGTGGTGACCGAGGCCGGGTTCGGCGCCGACCTCGGCGCGGAGAAATTCGTCGACATCAAGTGCCGCAAGGCCGGGCTCAAGCCCGCGGCGGCGGTGATCGTCGCCACGGTGCGCGCGATCAAGTATCACGGCGGCGTCGAGGTGGCGGACCTGCCCAGGGAGAACCTGCGCGCGGTCGAAAAGGGACTGGCCAATCTCGAGCGACACATCGACAACGTGCAGGACATCTACGGACTGCCCTGCGTCGTGTCGATCAACCATCGCGCCGACGATACCGAGGCTGAGACCAGCCTGCTGATCGAGCGCGTGAAGAAGCAGGGTGTGAAAGTGATCCTGTCCCGGCACTACGCCGAAGGCGGCAAGGGTGCGCTCGAGCTCGCGCACGAGATCGTGCGCCTGTGCGGGCAGGCGAACGGCTTCAGGTACGTCTACGACGAGAAGGCGACGCTCTGGGACAAGATGAAGGCGATCGCCACCAAGGTGTATCACGCCTCCGAGATCACGGCGGACAGCAAGATCCGCACGCAGATCAAGCAGCTCCAGGAAGCGGGCTACGGCCACTACCCGGTGTGCGTCGCGAAGACCCAATACTCCTTTTCGACCGATCCCAAGCTGCGCGGTGCGCCTTCAGGCCACGTGGTCAACATCCGCGAGGTCCGCCTCGCCGCCGGCGCGGAGTTCGTGGTGATGATCTGCGGCGACATGATGACGATGCCCGGCCTGCCCAAAGTGCCGGCCGCCGATGCCATCGACGTCGACGACGACGGCAAGATCGTGGGGCTCTTCTAGGCCAACGATTCGCCGCGACGACTCAGAACGAGGGCGGCGCCGGTAGCCGGTCCAGGCGGCTCTCGACCTCGATCCCCAGCGCAATGAGCGCCGTGTCCTCGCCCGCGAGCCCGTCGAGTTCCAGGCCGACGGGAAGGCCATCGCGCGTGAGGCCGGCGGGCAGACTGAGGCCCGGCACGCCGAGCGCGCCCGTCACGCGCGTATTGCGAAACAGCGTCTGCCCCTGGTTCACGCGCCGCCCATTGAGCTCGATCTCAGCATCGCGCGTGTCACCCTCTCTATTGATGAGCGGTGCAACGATCGGCGCGGTTGGATAGACGATCGCGTTGATCTCGTGGGCACGGAACAGGTCCGTGTAGCTCTTCAGGATCTTCTCGCGCAATGGCCCGCGCGCCTTGGCGAGCGTCGCCGGTGCGATCGCCGACTTGCCACATTCCTCGAAGAGCGTTCGCGTGTCGCGGCTTGCAATCCGCGCGATCACTTCGTGCTGCCCGACCCTCGCGCCGACCTTGTCGAGATACGGCGCCAGGTCCTCCTTGATCCCCTGCGTGACCAGTGTCATGTAGATCTCGTGACCGAGTGCGTAGTAGGCGCTCACATCCACCTCGACCACGACGACGCCCGCGCTTTGCAGGCGATCAAGCGCCTCGCGCGCGACCCGATCGACCTCAGGATCGAGATCTTCCCAGTACGGCTTGCGCGCGATCCCGAGGCGCAAGGCATTGGCAGTCGCACCTGCGCGCGGCGCGCTGCCGGTGATCGCCTGATGGAGCGGCGCAAGGTCTGCGACGTTGAGCGCCATCGGCCCGACCGTGTCGAGATCGACGGCGAGCGGCACGACGCCTTCGTCCGCATAGAGCTTGTGCGGCCGGATCGTCGGTCGCAGGCCCGCGGTACCACAGAGCGCCGAGGGGATTCGCACCGAGCCGGCCGTATCACTGCCGAGGCCCGCCGGCACGAGGCGCGCAGCAAGTGCCGCGGCCGTGCCGCCGCTCGAGCCTCCGGGCACCCGCTGCAAGTCGTATGGATTTGCGACCACACCGAAGCTCGGATTGCTGGAGGTGCCGCCACCGGCGAGTTCATGCATGTTCGCGCGCGCGAACACGATCGCGTCCTGTTCGAGCAGGCGCTGCACCACGGGCGCGGTATGTCGCGCGATGTTCTCGCGCAGCGTCGCGGTACCGGCGGAGTTCGCGGTTCCGGCGACCGCGATGTTGTCCTTGATGACGACCGGAAGGCCGGCGAGCACACCGAGTGCAGCCCCCGATGCGCGCTTGCGATCGATCCGGCGGGCGTCCTCGAGGGCGCGAGGTTCGTCGATCCAGGTGAGCGCGTTGAGCGCCGCGAAGCGCCGTTGTCGATCGAGGAGTGCCGCGACATAGTTTTCGGCGCGCAAGTCACCGTTGCGCACGCGCTCGATCACCTCGCGCGCCCCGAGCCCGCTGAGCGCAGCGTCCGCCGATGTTCCCGGGTTCACTCGCGATCGACCTCCGTCCCTTGAGGCTGCGAGGGTAGCACCTCCGCCACGCGGCACGATGCTCGCCAACCGGGCTCGTGGCTTGCATACTCGGGCGCCCTCATCGCACCGGACAAATTCATTGCACATAGATGTCGAGGAGCTGATGGATGGCGGACGCATAGGCCGAATGCACGTGCGCGTCCTCATTCTGTGTGCCCTGGTCGCCTTCCTCGATGGCTACGACCTGCAATCGATGGCGTCGGCGATTCCCACGCTGGCAGCGGACTGGCGCGTGGCGCCGGGAGACTTGCGCTGGATCGTGACCGCGGCGCTCATGGGAGTCGCCGGTTCCGCTCTGCTGGTGAGCCCGCTCGGCGACTACACGGGACGGCGCGTGATGCTGCTCGCCTCTTTCGGCCTGGTCGCCGTTGCGACACTTCTCACCGCAACCGCGCGCGACGCCAACGAGTTGTTCGCGTGGCGCGTGATCACCGGCATCGGGCTGGGCGCGAGCATGCCCAACGCGCTCGCGCTTGCCGCCGAATACGTGCCGGCGTCGCGGCGCGTCGCCACGGTGACGTTGCTCGCGGCGGGCCTGTCGCTCGGTGCCGCATGCTCGGGATTCCTGGCGCCGCTCCTCATCGAGTTCGGTGGCTGGCGTGCGATCTTTGCCACCGGCGGCGTCGTGATGCTCGTGTTGTGGCTGCCGCTCCTGGCGCTGCCCGAGTCGGTCCGCTTCCTGGTGGCGCGCGCGAAGGAGCCCGAGAGGATCGGCCGCCTGCTGGAGAGTCTCGAGCGGCGCTATCGCTACTCCCCGGAGCATCGCTTCCGCCTGCCGGAACAGACGAGTCGCATTTCACTGCAGGCACTGTTCGCCGACGGCCTCGCGCCCACCACGATCACGCTCTGGATCATCTTCTTTCTCAACCTCGGCCTGCTCTTCCTGCTCGCCAGCTGGTTGCCGGTATTGTTGAAGGCGCACGGGCTGGCGCTGGAGAGCGCGTTGCGCTTTGCCGGACTCTTCCAGATCGGTGGCGTGATCGGCGGATTCCTGCTCGCGTGGCTCATCCGGCTATGGGGTCCGTTCGCGGTGCTCATCACGACCTACGCCGCAGCCGCAGGCGCATTGCTCCTGCTCTCGACGGGCGTGGCCGCCGCTGTTCCACTCGGCGCGCTGCTGCTCATCGTCGGCAACGGCGTGGTGGGCGGCCAGGCGGCGCTCAATGCACTTTCGGCGAGCGTGTACCCGACACGTGCGCGCGCCACTGGCGTCGGCTGGGCGCTCGGCGTCGGTCGCGCGGGTGCGATCTGCGCGCCGCTGATCGGGGGGGCATTCCTTGGCGCGAGCGCCAGTCCGCCGCGCGTTTTCCTGCTGGCCTGCCTGCTCGCCGGGCTGTGCGCCTGCGGCATCGCAGCGATGCGCTGGGCAGTGAGGCGCGGCGAGTCGCGCCGCGCCACGCAACTGGAGCGCGTTGCCGCCAGTAATCAATAGCTTATCCGCCGCGCACGGCACGGCCTGGGATATCGCTGCGCGCCGCTACAGATTTCCTTATGTAATGTGTGCGGCGAGTCGTCCGAAGCGTGAATTTGCACGCGACGGCGCAACGCTTCTTTGATAGCGTGATCGCAAATCAAGGGCGCCGAGAACGCCCAAAACGATAAACAGAAAAAAATCGCGGGAGATTCGATGCTGTCGCCGTTCCGTGACGATGCCGCGCGCCGCGCGGGTCGCAGTGCTATCTCCATTTCGAACCACGCCCACCGCAACACCCGACTGAATCGCACGCTCGCTGCGCTTGGCGCAGTTCTGTCGTTCGCGGGTGCCTCGCTCGCGCGCGCGGACAATGGTGTCGGTGCCTGGGCGCCGCCGATCGACTGGCCGATCATCGGCATTCACGCGGTGCTGCTCCCGGACGGGCGCGTGCTCAGTTACGGAACCACCGAAACAGGACAGCAGACCGGCTACACGATCTACGACGTCTGGGATCCATCGACCGGTATCCACGCGACCCTGCCCAACGGGACCGATACCGACCTGTTCTGCAGTTCGCAGCTGGTGCTCCCGACCAGCGGGACCGTCCTGATCGCGGGCGGCGACAATTTCGTTGGCGGCGCCACCACCAACAGCGGCAACAACAACAGCAACGTGTTCACGCCCTCCACCAACGGGCTCGCGCGCGGCAACAACATGAATCGCGCGCGCTGGTATTCGTCCTCGACCACGCTCCTCAACGGCGAAACCTACATCCAGGGCGGCACCAGCGGTGGCGATCGTCCCGAGGTGAGAGGCACTGACGGAGTCTTCCGGCTGCTGTCAGGCGCCAACACCAGCAGCTACGCGGAGACTTTCCCGCGCAATTTCATCGCGCCCGACGGGCGGATATTCGGTTTCGACAACAGCGGCAAGACGTACTACGTCGTGCCGTCAGGCACGGGATCCATCACGCAGGTCGGACAGCTTCCCGGCGCCACCAGCTGGACTTCGAGCGCCGCGATGTTCCGGCCCGGCCGCATCCTGCAGATGGGCGGCGCCTCGAGCGCCGCGATGGTCATCGACATCAACGGCGCCACGCCGGTCGTGACCTCGACCCAGGCGATGTCGAGCCAGCGTCAATGGGTCAGCGCCACCATACTTCCCGACGGCCGCGTGCTCGCGACCGGTGGCAGCGCCGTCGACAACGCGCTCACCAACGTGAACAACAGCGCCGAGGTGTGGGATCCGAACGGCAACGGCGGCACCGGCAAGTGGACGGTCGGGCCCTCCGGCGTCAACGCGCGCCTCTACCACTCCGGCGCCCTGCTCATGCCGGACGCGCGCGTCATGATCATCGGCGGCGGCGCGCCCGGCCCGCTGGTCAACAAGAACATCGAGATGTACACGCCCTCGTACCTGCTCGATCCGGCCGGCAACCCGATGCCGCGGCCGAGCATCGGCACGGATGTCCCCGCGAGCGTCGAGGTCGGCCAGAGCTTCTCCTTCAGCTACTCGAGCGGCACCAACATCAGCCGCGTGACGCTGATCAAGACCGGCTCGGTGACCCACAGCGTGAACATGGATCAACGCTTCGTGGAACTGGGCTTCACGCAGAACGGCGCCGTGCTCGATGTGAACGGACCGCTGCGCGCCACCGACACGCCGCCGGGCTATTACCTGCTGTTCATTCTCAACGCGCAGGGCGTGCCCTCGGTGGGCAAGATCGTTCGTATCGGTGTGGCGAGCAACCCCAATCCGACTCCCGACGCGACGCAGGTGATGGGAGGCACGGGTGGCTCGCCCTTCTCACTCGCGTGCAACAGCAACGAAGTGCTGGCGGGTGTGTACGGCACTTCCGATGGCACGCACGTCAATCAAGCCGGGCTGCGATGTGTTGCGGTCGATCAGAGCGGCCACTGGATCGGCTCGCCGGTCAACCGCGGTGTGACGGGCGTCGCGAGCGGCGCCAGCTACACCAAGACCTGTCCGGCCAACTATGCGATCAGCGGGTACCGCGGACGCTCCAGCACGTCCGTCGATCAACTCGACTTCGAATGCCGCGCCCTCACCTCGCAGGGCAAGATCACGGGTGTCGGCCAGTACCTGGGAACTGTCGGTGGTACCGGCGGCACCGCGCAGGGGCCGTACAACTGCGGTACGAACAACCCGGTCTACGCGCTCGCCGGCCGTACCAGCAACTGGCTCGAAAACTTTGGCATGCAGTGCCGGCAGGCGCCGCTCACGTCCGTCAATCTGCCGCCCAACATCACCAATCCGGGCACGCTCACGGGCACGGTGGGCGTTCCCGTGGACATCACCATCGGCGCGTCCGACCCCGAAGGCCAGGCGCTGACCTTCAGCGCGACCGGGCTGCCGAACGGCCTCAGCATCAATGCGGGTTCCGGGCGCATCACCGGTACTCCAACCACCGCGGGCAGCTTCAGCGTCGCGCTCACGGTCTCCGACCCGACGACGAGTGCCAACGCAGGTTTCACCTGGAACATCAATCCGGCGACTTCGCTCACTCTCAACCCGCTGTCGCCGCCGGCGCCGTCGCTCGCGAATACGTCGGTGACCTACACCGCCAGCGCGACCGGCAGCAACGTTCGCTACAGCTGGTATTTCGATGATGGAACTGCGCAGACGGCATTCTCCAGCTCGCCGTCCATCTCGCACACGTTTGCCGCGCCCGGCATCTATTACATCACCGTCACCGCGGTCGACGACTCCAGCCCGGCACAGACGCAGACTGCGGCGCAGATCATCTATCTCGCGGCCACAGCGAACCGGCCCACCAATTCCAGCAACATGGCGTTCGAGCCGCGCTCCGGGAGCAACAGTCGCATCTGGGTCGTCAACCAGGACAACGATACCGTCAGCGCATTCGACGCCGTGACCAATGCGAAACTCGCCGAGATCGCCGTCGGGACGGCGCCGCGCAGCATCGCGCGTGCACCGGATGGCCGCATGTGGGTGACCAACAAGTTCACGGCCACCATCAGCATCATCAATCCCGACACGCTCAGCGTTGCGCAGACGCTCAGCCTGCCGTTTGCCTCTCAGCCCTACGGCATCGCGTTCGCGCCGACGGGCGGGTTCGCGTACGTGGTGCTCGAAGCTGCCGGTCGCGTGCTGAAGCTCGACGCGTCGAGCGGCGCACAGCTGGGCACGGTCAGTGTCGGCGCCAACCCGCGACACGTCGCCGTGAGCAGCGACGGCGCACAGCTCCTGGTGTCGCGTTTCATCACGCCGCGCCTGCCCGGCGAGGAAACCCAGAACGTACAGACGCAGAACGGAGCGCTCCAGTACGGAGCGGAGGTCGTGCGCGTTGCCACGGCCGGCATGACGGCGCTTGGCACCGTGGTCCTGCAGCACAGCGACAAGGCCGACACGGAGACGCAGGGAAGCGGCGTGCCCAACTACCTCGGTGCGCCGACGATTTCCCCCGACGGCACCTCGGCCTGGGTGCCTTCGAAGCAGGACAACATCAAGCGCGGGATGCTGCGCAACGGTTTCAATCTCAACTTCCAGAGCACGGTGCGCGCGATCTCTTCGCGCATCGATCTCGGCACGAATGCCGAGGACTATGCGGCGCGCCTCGATCACGACAATTCCAGCGTCGCGAGCGCGATCGCGTTCGACAAGTACGGCGTGTACATGTTCGTGGCGCTCGAGACCAGCCGCGAAGTGGCGGTCATCGATGCCTACGGCCGCTGGGAAATCTTCCGCTTCAACGTGGGACGCGCCCCGCAGGGGCTGGCGGTGTCGCCGGACGGCCTGAAACTCTACGTCAACAATTTCATGGATCGCACCGTCGGTGTGTTCGATCTCACTCGCCTCATCAACTTCGGCGAGACCAATGTGCCGGCGCTGGCCACGCTCCAGGCGGTGACGACCGAGAAGCTGACGGCACAGGTATTGAAGGGCAAGCAGTTCTTCTACGATGCGCGGGACCTGCGCCTGGCACGCGACAACTACCTGAGTTGTGCAACCTGCCACAACGACGGCGGGCACGACGGTCGCGTGTGGGATCTCACGGGATTTGGCGAGGGATTGCGCAACACCATCAACCTGCGCGGCCGTGCCGGAGCACAGGGCCAGGGATTCCTGCACTGGAGCGGCAACTTCGACGAGGTGCAGGACTTCGAAGGCCAGATCCGCAACCTGTCGGGCGGCACGGGCCTGATGGCCAACACGGATTTCAATACGGGCACCCGCAGTCAGCCGCTCGGCGATCCGAAGACGGGCATCACGCCCGATCTCGATGCGCTCGCCGCGTATGTCACCTCGCTCGGCACGTTCGCGAGCAGCCCGCTGCGCAACACCGACGGCACGCTGAGCACGGATGCACAGGCCGGCAAGCTGATCTTCCGCGATCAGAACTGCGCGCAGTGCCATAGCGGCACCGCCTTCACCGAGAGCGGTGCGGCGACCTTGCGCAACATCGGCACCATCAAGCCGAGCAGCGGCCAGCGCCTCGGCGGGCCGCTCACTGGCATCGATACGCCGACGTTGCGCGATGTGTGGGCGACGGCGCCGTACCTGCACGATGGCTCGGCCGCGACGCTCGCTGACGCCGTGCGCGCCCACAACGGCGTGACGATCAGCGATACCGACCTGACCAAGCTCGTCGCCTACCTGCAACAGATCGGCGGCGACGAGACCGCGGCGCCCTCGCCCATCATCCCGGGCCTGGTGGCCGCGTACTCGTTCAACGAGGGGACCGGCACCGCGGTCGCGGACAGCTCGAGCGGCGGCAACGCCGGCACTGCTGCGAACACCACCTGGACCACGTCCGGAAAGTTCGGCAATGCGCTGGTGTTCAACGGCAGCAATGCCCGGGTCACAATTCCCGATTCGCCATCACTGCGCCTGACCACCGGCATGACGCTGGAAGCGTGGGTCTACCCGATCGTTGTCGACAATGCGTGGCGTGACGTGATCTACAAGGGCGATGACAACTACTACCTGGAGTCCAGCTCCACCAACGCCAGCAAGCTGAGCGGTGGCGGCACGTTCCGCTCCGCGCCGATCTACGGCGCGGCCGCGCTTCCGATCAATACGTGGTCGCACGTGGCCGTCACGTACGACAAGGCCAACCTGGTGCTGTATGTGAACGGCGCGCAGGTCGCGACGGGCGCGGCGACGGCGAACATCGAGACCTCGGCCAATCCGTTGCAGATCGGCGGCGACACGATCTATGGGCAGTACTTCAACGGCCGCATCGACGAGGTGCGCGTCTACAACCGCGCCTTGTCCGCCGGCGAAGTGCTGGCCGACATGAACAACCCGATCGGCGGCGGTGGCGGGACCACGGATACCCAGGCGCCCACCGTCCCGGGCAGCCTCGCGGCCTCGGTGATCTCCAGCACGCAGATCAATCTCAGCTGGACCGCATCGACCGACAACGTCGGCGTCAGCAACTACCTCGTCGAGCGTTGCACACCGTCGGGCTGCTCGAACTTCGCGCAGATCGGCACCAGCAACGTCACGACGTACAACAACACGGGTCTGACCGCCGCTACCGGCTACAGCTATCGCGTGCGTGCGACGGATGCGGCGGGCAACATGAGCGGCTACTCGAACGTGGTCACGGCCACGACGCAGGCAACTCCGGACACGGTCGCCCCGACCGCCCCGAGCAACCTGGGCGCGTCCGTGATCTCGAGCACGCAGATCAACCTGAGCTGGACTGCGTCCACGGACAACGTCGGCGTCACCAACTATCTCATCGAGCGGTGCCCGACGACCTCCTGCACCTACGCGCAGGTGGGAACCTCCACCGGTACGACGTTCAACAACACCGGGCTCACGCCCTCCACCGGCTACAACTATCGCGTACGTGCGACCGATGCGGCCAACAACCTGAGCGGCTACTCGAACGTCGTCAGCGCGACGACGCTCGCACCGCCCGATACGACCGCGCCGACGATCACGATCACCGCGCCGACCAACCAGGCCACCTGGAGCGTCAGCGCCACGCCGTTGATCCTCGGCGGAACGGCCGCGGACAACGTGGCGGTGACGCAGGTGACGTGGTCGAACGATCGCGGCGGCAGCGGCACGGCCACCGGCATGAACAACTGGAGCATCAATCCGGGCGTTACGTTGCAATCCGGTGCGAACGTCATCACGGTCACGGCGCGCGACGCCGCGAACAATGTCGGCACCGACTCCCTGACCGTGACGTACACCCCGCCGCCCGACACGACGCCGCCGCAGGCTCCGGCAGGCCTCGGGGCCACCGCAGCCTCCAGCAGCCAGATCAACCTGAGCTGGACGGCGGCGACCGACGACGTGGGTGTGACGGGATACTTCGTGGAACGCTGTCAGGGCGCGGGCTGCTCCAACTTCGGCCAGATCGCAACCCCGACGGCGACTTCCTTCCTCGATACGAATCTCAGCGCCACCACGAGTTACAGCTATCGCGTGCGTGCGAGGGACGCGGCCAACAATCTCAGCGGCTATTCGAACGTCGCGACCGCCGTGACCCAGGCTCAACCGACCGGGCTGGTCGCGGCGTATGCGTTCAACGAGGGCACGGGAACCGCCGTCACTGACGCATCGGGACTGGGGAATGCCGGTACCGCCGCGAACACGACATGGACCACGGCCGGCAAGAACGGAGCTGCCCTGGTGTTCAATGGCAGCAACGCCCGCGTGACGATCCCGGACTCGGCATCCTTGCGCCTGACCGCAGGAATGACGCTGGAAGCCTGGGTGTATCCGATCGTCAGCGACAGCTCGTGGCGCGACATCATCTACAAAGGCGAGGACATCTACTACCTGGAGGCGTCTTCGACCAACGCAGGCCGCCCGAGCGGTGGCGGAACGTTCCGCTCGGCGCCGATATACGGGACCGCCGCACTGCCGGTGAACACGTGGTCGCACGTCGCCGTCACCTATGACAAGGCGAATCTGCGCCTCTACGTGAACGGCACCCAGGTCGCGACGGCGACCGCCACGGCGAACATCGAGGTCTCCGCGAATCCGTTGCAGATCGGCGGTGACACGATCTACGGGCAGTACTTCAACGGCCGCATCGATGATGTGCGCGTCTACAACCGCGCACTGTCGGCCACCGAGTTGCAGACCGACATGAACACCCCGGTTGGGCCGTGATGTTGAAGATCGACGCTTCGTGGCGCGCGCGATCGAGGCTGGCGGCCCTGTCGCTCCTGGTCTCGAGCGCAGCGCCGGCGACGCTGCTCGCCGACGGTGCAGCCTCCCTGCCGACGTACGACCGTGTGATGCTCATGCCGGCGCCGAAACCGATCGCGGATTTCGAGCTCACCGACCAGGACGGACGGAATTTCCGCTTCAGCTCGCTGCACGGCGAGCCGGCGCTGCTGCTGTTCGGCTACGCCCATTGTCCGGACGTGTGTCCGCTGTCGCTGCAGAAGCTCAAGCTCCTCAAGGACTCCAAGCACGAGCTCAAGGACGTGAAGGTGGTCATGGTGAGCGTCGACGCGGAGCGCGATTCGGCGGCGGCGCTCAAGGAGTTCATGGGGCATTTCTCCGGCGAGTTCATCGGGCTCACCGGCGACCCGCAACGCATCCGCGAGATCGCCACGCAGTTCTCGGCCGCGTTCTTCAAGGCGGACACCAACCCGGCGACCGGCAATTACCCGGTGGGGCATTCCGGCCAGGTGTTCGCCATCGACAAGTCGGGAAACCTGCGCGCCGAATTCTACGACGCGGATCTGGAGGCGATGGCGGGCATCACGCGCGCGCTGCTCGCGGAGTGAGCCCTGCTCCGGGCGCGGAACGATCAGTCGTAGTGGATGCTGACCGTCGCCAGCTCGTCGCGGAAGTGACGGTCGAGGAATCCCACCAGCGAATTCATCAGCTGCGATTCGCCGCCCGCGGCGCGTGAAAAAATCTCCGCGAGCACCACGCCCGCGCGGCATTTCTCCAGCCAGATCCAGCCGTCGTACTTGACGTGGTGCCACTTGGCGCGACCGCGCTCGCGGGCTCCCCTCCGCTGCAGCGTGCCGCGGCCGTTGCGATGCAGATCGGCCTGCTTCTTGATGAGCAGCGAGTACAGGTCAGTACCTTTGCGAGCCACCAGGAGCACGCGAATCATGGTCGAACTCCTTCCGTCGCGCTGACGATACCACCGCTGCGAGGCATAATCGCCGCCCAGAGGTACGCGCCATGCATTTTCGCATTCCCTCGCTTCTGCTGATCGGAATTCTCGCCGGGACACCAGCGGGCGCCGCCGACGATTACCCGCACGCGCGCCTGCCGGACACGGTGCGCCCCGAGCGTTACACGCTCGCCCTGAACATCGATCCACGCACTGAAACTTTTACCGGCCAGGCCGATATCGCGGTGCAGGTCCGCCAGGCGACCCAGCGCATCTGGTTGCACGGCAGCGGCCTGACGGTTTCGAGTGCCGTGGTGGAAGCGGCCGGCCGCAAGTACCCGGCGCGCTACGAGCAGGTCGATCCGATCAGCGGGGTCGCGCGCCTCGACGTCGACTCAGACCTCCCGGTAGGCGCGGCGACGATCCATTTAGCCTATAGCGCAGGCTTCCGGACCGGCGCCGAGGGGTTTTTTCGCGTCCAGGCAGGCGATGGCTTCTACGTCTTCTCGCAGATGGAGCCGATCGATGCGCGCCGTGCCTTCCCGGGTTTCGATGAGCCGCGCTTCAAGACGCCGTTCGCGATCTCCATCGTCGCCCCCGCGGGCAATGAGGCGGTCTCGAATGCGCCGCTCACCGCCACCGAAAAGCTGGCGGATGGACGCGTCAAGTACACCTTCGCGCCGACCTTGCCGTTGCCAACGTACCTGGTCGCGATCGCGGTCGGCCCGCTCGACATGGTCACTGCACCACCGGTGCCGCCCAACGACATCCGCAAGACGCCGCTCCCGTTGCGCGGCGTTGCGACGCGCGGCCAGGGCCCGAAACTCGCGCTCGCGCTGCGCGAAACCCCGGAGCTGGTGCGCCGCCTCGAACAGTACTTCGGCATTGCATATCCCTACCCCAAGCTCGACCTGATCGCCTCACCGGAGATGGCCGGCGCCATGGAGAACGCGGGCGCGATTCTTTTCAGCGACACCCTCATTCTCCTCGCGCCGGATGCGCCGCTGCCGCAACTGCGCAGCTTCGGCGGTGTCACCGCGCACGAAATTGCGCATCACTGGGTAGGTGACCTGGTGACGCCCGTATGGTGGGACGATATCTGGCTCAACGAGTCCTTCGCCGAGTGGAGCGGCTACAAGATTGCCGACCAGTGGCGTCCGGATCTCGGGCTGCGCACCGGCCTGACCCTCGAAGCGCTCGAAGCCATGAGCGTCGATTCGCAGCGCGCGGGCCGGCCTGTTCGCGAGCCGATCGACGACAACACACGCATCGCCAGTACCTTCGATTCGATCACCTACCAGAAAGGCGGCGGCGTGCTCGCGATGTTCGAATCGTACATGGGTGAGAAAGTGTTCCAGCGCGGGATTCACGAGCACCTGCTCGCGCACGCGCATGGCAATGCGACCGCGCAGGACTTCTTCGGCGCCCTGGCGCGCGTCGCCGGACAACCAGTGCTGGTCGATGCCTTCCGCTCCTTCATCGAGCAGCCCGGCGTGCCACTCGTGACGGTGCGCGCCTCGGCCGACGGCCGCAAACTCGAGTTGTCGCAGGCGCGCTATCGGCCGCTCGGCTCGACGATTCCGCCCGGCGGCGCATGGAAGATTCCGTTCTGCGCCTCACTCCTCGGCGGGGCGAAGCCTCAGAAACTCTGCACGCTGATGACGGGACCGACGGCGGCCCTCGAGCTGCCGGCGAGCGCGCATCCCTCGGCCGTCATGCCGAATGCCGCGGGCGCGGGTTACTACCGGTTCGCGATGGATCCAGCGGCGATCGACAAGCTCCTCGCGGTGGCCACGACGCTCGATCCCGGCGAAGGCCTCGCACTCGCGGACAGCGTCGATGCCGCGTTCCAGGCGGGCACACTGAAGCTCGACAAGGTGCTGAGTGCGACCGCCGCGCTCAGTCGTCATCGGGATCGCCTGGTGGCAGTGACCCTGGGGAGCACGCTGCTCGATCTCGGCGACCGGGTGCTCGACAGCGGCGAGCGCGCGCAGCTCGAGAGCAAGCTCGTCAGCATCTACGGTCCACGCCTGCGCGAGATCGGTTTCGATCCGCGTGCCGGCGTTTACGCCAAGGACCCGGTCGAGCAACAGCTGATGCGTCGCTCGCTGCTGAGAATCGTGGCCGAGGGCGCGCGTGACAAGGAGGTCAGCGCAGTACTCGCCGACGCGGCTCGCGCGTCCCTGACGAACCCCGCTGCACTCGATGTCGGCATCCGGGATGTCGCCTGGTCGGTCGCGGCGCGGGACGATGCAAGCTTCGCGGACACGCTCATGAAGCAGATCGGCACGATGCAGGACGGGCTGATGCGCCAGCACGCGGCCGGCGCCCTCGGCTCTGCGGAGCAGCCCGCCACGGCAGCCAGGGTGCGCACGCTCGCCATCGATGCCAACACGCGCACGATCGAGGGCTTCCTGATGCTCGGCGGCCAGTTCGCCTCGCCCGTCGTGCGGGACGATGCCTGGCGCTGGCTGCGCGACAACTTCGACTCGGTGCTGCACCGCCTGCCCGGCTTTGCGCAGTCCTCGGCCTTCGAGTATCCGAGCGGCTTCTGCGACACCGCTCAGCGCAAGGAGCTCGCCGACTTCCTGAGCCCGAGGAGTCGCGAGCTCGGCATGGGAGAGCTCGAACTCGCGCGCACGCTCGAGCACATCGACCTGTGCGTTGCGCAGAAGACGGCGCATGCCGCGGATATCAAGGCGGCTCTCGGGAGTTCGTAAGAGCAGTCCGGTTAGGTCGTCGGCTGGGTGTGCCTGGGGAGGCTGGGTGAAATGCGCAGTGACGATTTTGAATGCAAGAACATTCAAAATCGCACGCGAACCCTCAGTCCGGGCGGCGCTCAGACCACGATCCGTTACCTGACCTGAAACGAAGCCGGTCTGAGCGCACTTCGGCCGGACAGAGGGAATTTCACACAGGAGCCCAAGGGCACACCCAGCCAACGCCCCAACCGTCCTGCCTTAGCCAGTGACTTGAACGCGCACCGCGCTGGCTAGCTAGCTTCTTCCCGCGCTAGCTCGCTAGCTTCTTACCTGGCGGGTGATTGCTGGCTCTTCAGGCGTCCGCCGCACAACTCTCTGTAACAGTGAATGCCGGAGCGGATGGACATTGGGTGACACCTGCTCGACGGCGCCGTACCAGTGTTTGCGGGTGCGACGCTTCGAGTTCTGCGGTAGTGAGCGTGACCCCGGCGCCGGCGACAGGTTTGTCACCCAATGGCCACGCCGTGATGGCATTCACGCAAGGGCGTGACCCCGGCGCCGGCGACAGGTTTGTCACCCAATGGCCACGCCGTGATGGCATTCACGGGGCTCTACAACGCCCCCACGAAGTCGCGCTTGCCCAATTCCAGGCCACTGTGGCGCAGCAGCGCGTAGGCGGTGGTGG
>DATFRO010000023.1:0-4243 GCA_035263105.1 Steroidobacteraceae bacterium
AGACCGAGGCGCAGCGCTTCGAAGTGCCCGAGCGTCTCAACGACGGCCGGTGATGAGCACTCCTGCAGCCAGCACGTGTCATCACCGCGGATCTCGGGCCTGACGCGGCGCGCAGCACCGCTCCCCACTGCCGCCGGCTGAAACGCACCGTGTTGCGCGAGCTGTGCGGCTTCGGAGCGCAGCCGACTCGTCAGATCGCGCGACAGGAAATCCGCGCAACACGACCAGCCTTGCGCAGCGAGCTCCGCGGCGATCCCGGCGCAGCGATCCGTCGTCGGTTGCAGCAGCACGCTCATCCGCCCCGCAAGCGGCGATTGCGCCGTGCTCGTTCCTCCGGCACCAGCATGGTGCCGCGACAGGCCGGAGAGCCGCAGGCGCAGCTGAAAATCTCTTCGACGTTCGGTGGGTCGTCGGGCTCGCGCTGGATCTGGTAGTCGTACGCCAGCTCCTCGCCGGGCTCGATGGTGCGAATCGCGTAGATGTAGATGTTCTCGCCCTCGATCACGGACTCGCAGTTGGGCTCGCACGAATGGTTGATGAAGCGCGCCTCGTTACCGCTCACACCGGCGTCGATCACGATCTGGTCGTCGAGGATGAAGAGAAAGGTGTGGTTGTTGCCGGGCTCGCGGCTCTCGTAGCGCCGGTCGGCTTCCTGGTGGCTCACGCGCTCGCCCGCATACTCGATCACGCGCGTGCCCTTGCGGATGCGCCGCAGAGCAAACACGCCGTTGCCATGCACACGCGAACGCCGCACCTGTACCAGCGGCACCTTCTTCCCATTCGCCAATCTCACACCGCCACCGGTGCCTTGATCGCGGGCTCGTGCTGATAGTTCACGATCTCGAAATCCTCGAACGCGTAGTCGAAGAGCGTCGGCGCCCGGCGCTTGATGATGAGCTGCGGCAGCGCGTGCGGCGTGCGCGACAGCTGCAGGTCAGCCTGCTCCAGGTGATTGACGTAAAGATGACAGTCGCCGCCGGTCCAGATGAGATCGCCGGCCGCGAGATGCGCCTGTTGCGCGAGCATGTGCGTGAGCAGCGCATAAGAGGCGATGTTGAACGGCACGCCGAGAAAAATGTCGGCGCTGCGCTGGTAGACCTGGGCCGAGAGCTTCCCCTGCGCGACGTAGAACTGGAAGAACGCGTGACACGGCGCGAGCGCCATGCGGTCGAGCTCGCCGACGTTCCAGGCGCTCACGATGATGCGCCGCGAATCCGGATTGCTGCGCAGCTGCTCGACGACCTGCGCCATCTGGTCGATGTGCCGCCCATCCGGCGCCACCCAGTCGCGCCACTGCTTGCCGTAGATGGGGCCGAGCTCCCCCGCCTCGTCCGCCCACTCGTCCCAGATGCTGACGCCGTGCTCGTGCAGGTAGCGCAGGTTGGTCTCGCCGCGCAGAAACCAGAGCAGCTCGTGGATCACCGAGCGCGTGTGCACTTTCTTGGTCGTTACCAGCGGGAAGCCCTGCGCCAGGTCGAAACGCATCTGGTAGCCGAAGACGCTCAAGGTGCCGGTGCCGGTGCGATCGGCCTTGCTCACCCCGTGCTGGCGCACGTGGCGCATGAAGTCGAGATAGGCCTTCATCGATAGTTGCCGGAGGGCTCGCGCTTGCGAAACGCCCACACGAGAATCGCGATGCCGATGAGGATCATCGGGAGTGACAGGACCTGCCCGGTGGTGAGCCAGCCCCACGCGAGATAGCCGTGGTCGCCCATGTTGTCGTCCGGGATGCGCACGAATTCGATCACGAAGCGGAACACGCCGTAGAGGACCAGGAACAATCCCGTCGGCGCAAGGCGCGGTCGCGGCTTGGCCGTGAACAGCCACAGCACGGTGAACAGCACCAGCCCTTCGAGAAATGCCTCGTAGAGCTGGGATGCATGGCGGACTTCGCCGTTGACCATGAAGCCCCACGGCACATCGGTGATCTTTCCCCACAGCTCGCCATTGATGAAATTGCCGATGCGCCCTGCGAACAGGCCGAGCCCGGGGAGCGGCGCGGTGAAATCGAATACGTCGGCGATCGCGCGCCCGCGTCGCCTGGCAAAAATTGCAATCGCGATCAGCACGCCCGCAAGGCCGCCGTGAAACGACATGCCGCCCTGCCACACCTTGAGGATGGCGAGCGGGTTCTTGGCCACCACGTCGTGCCCGTAGACCAGCACCCAGCCGAGCCGCCCGCCCAGGATCACGCCGAGCGCGGCGAAGAAGATCAGGTCGTCGACGTCGCTCGGGGTCCACGTCGAACCGGGCGCGGCCGCGCGCTTGCGGGCGAGCCACCAGGCCGCGACGAAGCCGATGAGGTACATGATCCCGTACCAGTGCACCTGGATCGGTCCGTAGCCAAAGAAGGGCCCGATCGAGAACGCCACCGGATCGAACGCGGGGTACGGGATCATTACGCCTCAGTCCTGCACTGCACGGCAGAAGTATGCTTTGAGATAGCGCGTCTCGGGAATCGCGGGATGCACCGGGTGATCGGGCGCCTGTCCCCCGGATTCGAGCACCTGCACGAAGCGGCTCACGTGCCGCGCCGCTTTCTGGATGGCGCCGAGTAACTCATCGCCCGACAGGTGATACGAACAGGAGCAGGATACCAGCATCCCGTCGCGCGACAGCAGTTGCAGGCCGAGCTGATTGAGGCGCCGATACGCCGCCTGACCCTTCGGCGCATCCTTGCGACGCTTGATGAAAGCGGGCGGATCGAGCACCACGACATCGAAGCGCTCGCGCGCGGCGTGCAGCGCTTCGAGCACATCGAATGCATCGCCCTTGCGCACGTCGAGCTTCACACCGTTGAGCGCCGCATTGGCCTGGATCCACTCGATCGCCTGGGGCGATGACTCGACGCAGGTGACGTCGGTCGCGCCGTGGCGCGCGGCCGCGATGCCCCACGCGCCCAGGTAGCTGAAAACATCCAGCACGCGCGCACCGGGCACGTACTTGAGGAACGTGGCGCGATTGGCCGCCTGGTCGTAGAACCAGCCGGTCTTCTGTCCGTGCGCGAGCGGCACCGAGAAGCGCACGCCGTTTTCCGCCACCTCGACCTGCTCGGGGACGGCGCCAAAGGCCGTTTCCACGTACTCGGGCAAACCCTCCAGATCGCGCGCGCCGCTGTCGTTCTTCCACAGGAGTCCCGCCGGGTGAATGACCTTCTCGAGCGCCGCGACGATTTCGCCCTTCAGCCGTTCCATACCCGCGGTGCCGATCTGTGCGACACAGATCTCGCCGTAACGGTCGATCACGAGGCCCGGCAGTTCGTCCGATTCGCCGTACACCAGCCGGTAATACGGCTGCTCATGGAGGCGCCGACGCAGGCTGAGCGCGACCTGCAGTCGATGCACGAGGAGCGACTTGCTGATCGGATGCTCGGGATCGCGCCCCACGATGCGCGCGCTGATCAGTGAGCGTGGATTGACGTAGGCGTAGCCGAGAAAACGGTCACGGTCGTTCACCAGGCGCACGGGATCGCCAGGCGAAAACGCCGTCAGCGGCGTCGCGTCCGTATCGATCTCATTGCTGAAGACCCACAAGTGCCCGGCTGTCAGGCGCCGATCCTCGCCTCGCTTCAGGCGCAGCTCCGGAATCGCGGCCGCTGCGGCAGCAGGCTCCGCGCGAGTAAGGGGTGGAGAAGGCATCGCGTTTTAAGGTGGACCGGACGGGATCGCGTATAGTGGCGCGCATTCTATCCGAATGCGGATGCCATGCAGCCGACGTCCACCTCCGCCCGCAACCGCCTCGCTCACGAAACCAGTCCTTACCTGCAGCAGCACGCCGCGAACCCAGTGGACTGGTACCCGTGGAGCGAGGAGGCCCTCGAGCGCGCGCAGCGCGAAGACAAGCCGATCCTGCTGTCGATCGGCTATTCCGCCTGTCACTGGTGCCACGTGATGGCGCACGAATCGTTCGAAGACCCGGCCACGGCCGCGCTCATGAACCGGTTGTTCGTGAACATCAAGGTGGATCGCGAGGAGCGGCCCGATCTCGACAAGATCTACCAGCTGGCGCACCAGATGCTCGCGCGACGCGCCGGCGGCTGGCCGCTCACGATGTTCCTCACGCCCGACGATCACCGGCCCTTCTTCGGCGGCACCTATTTTCCAAAGGAGCCGCGCTATGGGATGCCCGCATTCAGTGATCTGCTGCAGCGGGTCGATCGCTACTATCGCGAGCACAGCGACGAAGTGCGCAAGCAGAACAGCGCGCTCGCCGAGGCGTTCGAGACCTTCTATCCGCCCGCTCC
>DATFRO010000024.1:0-37966 GCA_035263105.1 Steroidobacteraceae bacterium
GCGCAGCGCGTGCAGGACCGTGAGTCCGCCGATCCCGGAATCGAACACGCCGATGGGTCGATCCGCGGACACGCCGCTCTTATTCCGGCCTCAGGTGCGGGAACAGCAGCACGTCGCGGATCGAGGCGCGATCGGTGAAGAACATCACCAGCCGATCGATGCCCACACCGAGCCCCGCCGCCGGCGGCATCCCGTACTCGAGCGCACGGATGTAGTCCGAGTCGTAGAACATCGCTTCCTCGTCTCCCGCGGCCTTGCGCGCCGCCTGCGCCCGGAAGCGCGCCGCCTGATCCTCGGGATCATTCAGTTCCGAGAAGCCGTTGGCGAGCTCGCGGCCGGCGACGAAGAGCTCGAAGCGATCGGTCACGAACGGATCCTGGTCGTTGGTGCGCGACAGTGGCGACACCTCGGTCGGATACGCATGCACGAACGTCGGATCGAGCAACTTGTCCTCGACCGTCTTCTCGAACAGCTCCATCTGCAGCTTCCCGGCGCCGTCGGTCTTCGCGTAGGGAATCTCGAGCTTGTCGCAGATGCGGTGCAGGTAATGCTCTTCGCGCAGCGACATCGGGTCGATGTCCGGATTGTGTTCGAGCAATGCCTGCTCGAGCGTCAGGCGCCGGAACGGCGCCTCGATGTTGTAGTCGCGTCCCTGGTACTGGATGTGGCGCGAGCCCTTGATCGCATCGGCGAGGCCGCGGAATGCCTTTTCCACCCAGTCCATCACGTCGCGGTAGTCGCCGAACGCCCAGTAGAGCTCCAGCATCGTGAACTCGGGATTGTGCTGCGTGGAGAGACCTTCATTGCGAAAGTTGCGATTGATCTCGTACACGCGCTCGAAGCCGCCCACCACCAGGCGCTTGAGATACAGCTCCGGCGCGATGCGCAGGTACATCTGCATGTCGAGCGCGTTGTGGTGCGTGACAAACGGCCGTGCCACGGCGCCGCCGGGCACGGCCTGCAGCATCGGCGTTTCGACTTCGAGGAAATCGAGCGCGTCGAGGAAGTCACGCAGGTAACGCACGATGCGCGTGCGGGTGCGAAACACCTCGCGGCTCTCCTCGCTCATTGTCAGGTCGACGTACCGCTGGCGATAGCGCAGCTCCGTGTCCGCGATGCCGTGCCACTTGTCCGGGAGCGGTCGCAACGACTTCACCAGCAGGCGCAGCTGACTCACCTTCACCGACAGCTCACCGGTGCGCGTTCGGAACAACGTCCCCTGTGCACCCACGATGTCGCCGATGTCCCAGCTCTTGAACGCCTCGTACACCTCGCCGAGCGCGTCCTGTTGCAGGAACAGCTGGATCTCACCGGTACGGTCCTGGATCTGCGCGAAGCTCGCCTTGCCCATCACGCGCCGGAGCATGATGCGTCCGCCGACGCTCACGGCGTGTGGATTCTTCTCCAGCCACTCGGCGCTCTTCTGGTCGAAGGCCGTGTGCAGCTGGCCGGCGAGCACGTCGCGGCGAAAATCGTTCGGATAGGCGATGCCGCGCTGACGCAGCTGCTGGAGCTTCGCGCGGCGCTCGGCGATCAGTTTGTTCTCGTCGTCGTTCGGGGGACTCATGGGACTCATTCTAGCTTCACAGCCCCTGCTTGAGGCTCGCGATCAGAAACGGGTCGAGATCGCCGTCCAGCACCGCCTGGGTGTTGCCGATTTCGACGCCGGTACGCAGGTCCTTGATGCGTGATTGATCGAGCACGTAGGAACGGATCTGGTTGCCCCAGCTCACGTCGGACTTCGATTCCTCGAGCACGCGAGCGGCGGCATTGCGCTTGTTGACCTCGAGCTCGTAGAGCTTGGCCTTCAGCATCTTCATGGCCATCGAACGGTTCTTGTGCTGGCTGCGCTCGTTCTGACAGGCGACCACGATGCCCGTCGGCGCGTGGGTGATGCGTACGGCGGACTCCGTCTTGTTGACGTGCTGACCACCGGCGCCGCTCGAGCGGTACACGTCGACCCTGAGGTCAGCAGGGTTGATCTCGATATTGATGTCCTCATCGACTTCCGGCGAGACGAACACCGAGGCGAACGAGGTGTGGCGGCGATTACCCGAGTCGAACGGGGACTTGCGCACCAGTCGATGCACTCCGGTCTCGGTGCGCAACCAGCCGTACGCGTAATCGCCGGTGAAGCTGACCGAGGCGCTCTTGATACCCGCCACTTCGCCCGGGTTCTGATCGATCACCTCGGTGCGAAAGCCGCGCGCATCGCCCCACTTGAGATACATCCTGAGCAGCATCTGCGCCCAGTCCTGCGCTTCGGTGCCCCCCGCACCCGCCTGGATGTCGAGGAACGCGTTGTGCGAGTCCATCTCGCCGGGGAACATGCGCCGGAACTCGAGCTGTTGGACAGCCTTTTCCAGGCGCGCCGTGTCGGCTTCCACGCCTTGCACGGTGGCGGTGTCGTTTTCTTCGACCGCGAGATCCAGCAGCTCCGTGGCATCGGTCAGCCCGGAGCTCAACCGGTCGAGACTGCCGATCAGGGCGTCGAGCTGCGCGCGTTCGCGCCCGAGTTCCTGCGCTTTTTCGGGTGTGTTCCAGATGCCGGGGTCCTCGAGCTCGCGCGAGACCTCGTCGAGCCGATCCTTCTGGCGGTCGTACTCAAAGATACCCCCGTAGCGAGTTCGAGCGCTCCTCGAGATCCTTGAGCGTACGACGCAGCTGATTGACTTCCATAAGAATTCCGAGGCGGCTGGAAAAGGCTGAGCATGCTATCACGAGCCGTGCGGCAGGCGCGCGAGGTGCTCGACAACGAGCTGCAGACGGCGGATTCCGAGGTACTCGTTGACATCGAGTCGATACGCCATCTGCGCGCGGCCGGCCGGCAGCTCCGACGCGGTGCCGTCGAGATAGCGAAAGGCCATGGCCTCGTAGCTCTCACCGCTCGACACCGGCCGAACCCGCAGCTTCAGGTGGCGATCGCCGACCGCTCGACTGTCGAGCAGTTCGAACTCGCCATCGAAAGCCGGTTCGGGAAACGCCTGGCCCCACGGACCGGCGGCCCGCAGTTCGAGCGCCGTCGCCAATGTCATTTCTTCCGGCGCGAGTTCTCCGTCGCTGTCGATGATCCCGAGCGCGGCCGGGTCCAGCCATCGGTCCACCTCGGCGCCGAAAGCGGCAGCGAACGCATCCAGGTGTTCGTGGCGCAACGTGAGTCCGGCGGCCATCGCATGTCCGCCAAAGCGGTCCAGGAGACCGGGGTACCGCGCGGCCACAGCGTCGAGCACATCGCGAATGTGAACCCCGGTGACCGAGCGGGCGGAACCGCGCAGGGTGCCGTCCTCAGCGCGCGCGAACGCGACCACGGGACGATGCACGCGATCCTTGACCCGCGAGGCGACCAGTCCCACGACTCCCTGGTGCCAGGACTCATCGTAGAGGCACAACGCGCCCAGGATGCCCTGACGTTCCAGATGCAGTCGCGCCACGGCCTCCAGCGCCTCGGCTTGCATCCGCTGCTCGATCTCGCGGCGCTCGTCGTTGAGTTCGCTCAAGCGCGCGGCAAGCTGCCTCGCCACCGCGATGTCGTTGGTCAGGAGACACTCGATGCCGAGGCTCATGTCATCCAGGCGTCCGGCGGCATTGAGCCGCGGAGCGACCGCGAAACCGAGATCCTGGGCGACGATTCCATCCGGCTCCCGCTTGGCCTGCTCGAGCAGAGCCGTGATGCCGGGGACACAGCGACCGGCGCGAATTCGCTTGAGGCCCTGCGCCACCAGGATGCGATTGTTCTGATCGAGCGGCACGAGATCGGCGACCGTGCCGAGGGCTACGAGGTCCAGGAGCTCGGCCGGGCTCCAGCCGCTGGCGGTTGCGGCGCCCCGCTCCTGCAGCCGGCGCGACAGCGACGCCAGCAGGTAGAACGCCACGCCGACACCCGCGAGAGCGTGACTCGCGAAAGTCGCACCCACGAGGTTGGGGTTGACGATCGCGCGCGCCGCGGGCAGCTCGGTGCCGGGCAGATGGTGATCGGTGATCAACACGTCGATCTGACGACGCTGGGCCTCGAGAACTCCGGCATGGCTCGAGATGCCGTTATCGACGGTGACGATCAGCCCGGGCGCCTGCTCGGCCGCGAGCGCGACGATCTCCGGCGTCAGGCCGTAGCCGTAGCGGAAACGGTTCGGAACCAGGTAACCGACGTTGGCGAAGCCGAGCCGCTTGAGGCCCCTGACCAGGAGCGCCGAGCTCGTCGCACCGTCCGCATCGAAGTCGCCCACCACAAGCACACGCGAACCGGTGTCGAGATGCTCGAGCAGCACAGTGACCGCCGCGTCGAGCCCTTCCAGGGTTCTCACCGGCAGCAAGCGATCGAGGCTCAGAGCCAGTTCATCGCTGTGCGTGAGGCCGCGAGCCGCATAGACCCGACGCAGGACCGGATGCAGGCCGGGCCCGAAATCGGCGGCGGGCGCCCCGGTGCGCCGCCGGATCATGCGCACGGTCACGCGACTTGCTCCAGCCAACTGCGAGGCGCGCGCCAGAAGCGCAGGAGATCGCGCCGGGTCGTGGTGAACAGCCGATCGTTCACATGCAGGCGCACGCGTTGTACATCACCGTTCTTCAGGGCCTGCAGGGCCGGCGCGGTCCAATCGCGCTCGATTGCTTCGAGCGCCTGGGCCGGCGAGTGCGAATCGCCGACGCGGGACAACGCGGCAACACTGCTTTCACTCTCGCGGGCTCGTAGCGCCGCAAGCGACGCCGCAGGCGCGGGCACGGAGCGAGCGTGCAACATCCTCCACAGGCCCAGCAGGAAGGCATCGTCGCTCATGAGATGTGGCAAGTTCCTCGAGGGCTGCACTGCAGGTTCGACTCCGCCGCCCCAGATCCAGAGCGAGTTCACGCTCGGCGCACCCCGGCGCTCGCGCGCCTCGTTCAGCGCGTGACCATGCAGCCACATCTGCACTTCGGTCATCACGCGCCGCAGTTGGCTCGATCCTGGACCGCTCGGCAGCGCCGCTCCGATGCTTTGCGTCAACAGCCGCGCTGGATCGACTGTGTCCGCCTCCAGCGACGCGGCGGTGCTTAGCAAGGCGGCCTTCGCGCTCAGGAACTCGAGCTGCCAGCCATCCGCGGCAAACTGGCGATTGAAGTCGGCGGTCAGCGTGCGCTGCTCATCCTGATCGAGCTCCGGGAGGTGCTCACTCATGTGCACGTCGGTGAGCCCGGCATCGAGGTGCACCGGCGTTGCCATCCACGCGTTGTGCACGACGGTCGCCGGGTCGTCTGACAGAGCGTGGCGTGAAACGGCAGCAACGGGCACCCGCTCAACCTGAACCCCGGCGTAGGTCCGCAAGGCCCAGCGACGCCAGTCGGCCTCTTCGTGCACGCTGCCGCGCGCCAGCAGTGCGCTCAGCGCCGGCAATGGCGGGACGGATTGCGGGGATGACGCGCCGGCGGCGATGAACAGATCGGTGAAGATCAGGACCAGCTCTTGCACGGCGGCACCGCGACTGAAGGGCGCTGCAAGTATCTCAGAATCGCGCGATCGCTTAAGCTCGATCGCGTGCAGTTCTCTCTCCAGTCAAGCCCCGACCTCAACCTGGTGCGCGCCTGTTCAGCGCACGAGATCCGCGTGCGCGAGCATGTCATCCGGCGCAGCGCCGTGCTCACGGCTGAACACATCGTGTTCGAGTGGCCACCCACCCGCATCAGCGAGTTGCGCGCCGTGCACCTGCAGGCCGTCCTGGCGCTCGAGCCCGAGATCATCCTGCTGGGCACTGGTGAGCGTCAGATTTTTCCCGCTGCGGAGATCCGCAGCGCCGTGCAGCACGCTGGTGTTGGATTCGAAGTGATGGACACACGCGCGGCGTGCCGCACGTACAACGTGCTGGTGCAGGAAGGTCGACGCGTGGCGGCGGCGCTGATCATCGGCGATACGCCGCCGCCCGACTGAGGGACTTCAGGGGGAAGTCATTGAAACGAGACCGGGAGAAGACACAGGGAACAAAAGCTTCAATCAACCAACCAATCATTCGAAGCTGACACATTCGAACAATTGCATTTTCTTCTTCTTATTCTCCCTTGTTCTTGTTGTTCTACTGACTTCCCCCTTCGCCCCTGTGTCTTCTCCCGGTATCGCTATTGGCCAAACGCCGCTGTCTTAGTTTGGCGACATGGTAAACACAGCGCTTGTCTAGACGCAACCTTGGAATCCAGCGGAAGTGCCGGACCACAAAAGGATGATTGACCTCGCGTTGACCTAGAACCGATCTAACGCGCGCACCGTTACGGGCGCGCCGGCAGATACCACCGTGGATCGACCGGCCGGCCGTTGTAGCGAATTTCGAAGTAGAGCATCGGCTTCTGGCCGGGACCGAGGCCCATCTCGGCGACTGGCTGCCCGGCCTGGACCTCATCACCCTCCTTCACCTTGAGCTCGCGGTTGTGCCCGTAGGCGCTCAGAAAGACATTGCTGTGCTTGATGATGAGCAGGTTCCCGAAGCCGCGCAGCCCGCTGCCGGTGTAGACGACGCGGCCCGCCGCGGTGGCACGGACGGTCTGGCCCTCCTGCCCGGAGATCGTGAGCCCCTGCGAATCGGTGGGCGCGTGAGCCACGGCTGCGATCGGACCCTCCGTCGGCCAGAGCCAGACCGCGACGTCGTCGGGTGGAGGTGGAGCTGGCGGCTTCCCGGCCGCAGTTGCGGGCCTCGACTGCGGCTGCGGGGTCGCCGTGCCTGCCTTGCCCGCGGGTCCCGTCAGTCGCAACACCTGCCCCGGGTAGATGCGATAGTCGCCCGGCAGATTGTTCCAGCGCGCGAGATCGCGGTAATCGACACCGTGACGCCACGCGATCGAGTAGAGCGTGTCGCCGGCGCGCACGGTGTACGTGTGATGCGAGCCCGGCTTCTGATAGGGCTTGCCGCAGCCCGCAACGCTGAGCAGAACTGCCGCAAAAAGAATGGCGAGGAGTCTTGAACGCCGCGCCGCCCGGACGGATGAGCGGATCATCGCGCCCCGCTACGCGATGGACACAGGTCCCTGGATCAGCGGAACAAAGGCGACTGCGCCCAACCGCTCGCGCTTGATGCGCCCTTCCTTGCCTTCCTCGCGCGTCAGACGCACGAGTTCCTGCTCACCTTCCGAACCGATCGGAAGCACCATCCGACCACCCGGAGCGAGCTGCTTGAGGAGCGCCGCGGGCACCGCATGCGGCGCGGCAGCCGCGATGATTCCGTCGAACTTGCCTTGCCGCGGCCAGCCGTTCGCGCCATCGCCGTGGCGCAGGCGCACGTTCTTGATCCCGAGCACCTTGAGACGCTCGCGTGCCCGCTCGTAAAGCGGACCCACGCGCTCGATCGAAAAGATCATGCCGACCAGCGGAGCGAGCACCGCGGTCTGGTAGCCACAACCGGTGCCGATCTCGAGAACTTTCCGCAGCGGCCCGCCGTCCAGCAACGCCTCGGTCATGCGCGCGACGATCCATGGCTGCGAGATCGTCTGGCCGAATCCGATCGGCAGCGCGACGTCCTCGTAGGCGCGGCTGGCGAGGGCCTCGTCCACGAACAAGTGACGCGGCACGCTGCGAATCCGGTCGAGCACCACGGGGTTGCGGATCCCGCCGTCCTTGAGCCGCTGCACCAGCCGCTCGCGGGTGCGCGCCGAGGTCATGCCGATGCCGTTGAGCCTCTGATCAACCATCGATGCCTTGCAGCCACCCGCTGAGGTCTTCGACGGCGGCGTGGCGCGTGAGATCGATCTGCAGCGGCGTCACGGATACAAACCCCGCCGCCACCGCGTTGAAGTCCGTACCGGGACCTGCTTCCTGGTGCGGACCCGCGGGACCCACCCAGTAGATCGCCCGACCACGCGGATCCTCGGCGCGCACGATGGGCTTGGAACGATGGCGGAAACCGAGGCGCGTCGCCTGCATTCCCTCCAGGTCGGCGTAGGGGCGATCGGGGACGTTGACGTTGAGAATCGTCGAAGCGTGCAGCGGCGCACGCGTGAGGTGCGACACGAGCTCGCGCGCCACGCGGCCTGCGGTCTCGAAGTGCCGGCCGCTGCCCGGTTCCGTGCACAGCGACACGGCGATCGTCGGCAGACCGAGAAAGCGTCCTTCGATCGCTGCGGCCACGGTGCCCGAATAGAGCACGTCGTCGCCCAGGTTGGCGCCGTCATTGATCCCGGAGACGACCATGTCGAGCTCGTAGTCGAACAGTCCCGAGATCGCCAGATGCACGCAGTCGGTGGGCGTGCCGTTCACGTAGTAGACATTCGGTTCCACCTGGAACACGCGCAGCGGCACCTCGAGCGTGAGGGAATGGCCGGCACCGCTCCGGTTGCGCTCCGGCGCCACGACCGTGAGATCCGCGAGACCTCGCAACGCCACGGCCAGGTGACGGATACCTTCGGCGCGATATCCGTCATCGTTGCTCAGCAGAATTTTCACTAAATGGCGCCTGGCTGGCGTGGGAAAACCGCGCGTCACTATACTGGATGGGCAGCGGCGCGGGGTAGATCGTGGTGCGAGCCAGGCAGCAACTCCGATGAGCGACGACGGCGAGGACAAGCGCCTGTTCCGCGAAGCGGTGCGCGACGTCAAGCGTCTGCGTCAGCGCGCGCGTCCTGCGGCACGACCGAAACCCGCGCCACGCGCGCGCTTTGCGCGCCTCGATGAACTCGACGTGCTGCGCGAGAGCCTGGAGCAACGCGAGGGCGACCTGTACAGCGAGGCCGGCGATGAGCTCACCTTCCGCCGCGCCGGCGTGCAGGATTCGGTGCTTCGCAAGCTGCGCCGCGGGCAGTACCGGGTCGAAGCCGAGCTCGACCTGCACGGACTCACCCTGGCACAGGCCAAGCAGGAATTGCGCGAGTTCCTGGAAGGCATGTGGCGCGTGCAGGCTCGCTGCGTACGCATCGTGCATGGCAAGGGCCTGCGCTCCGGGCACCGCGGACCGGTGCTCAAGAATGCCGTCAACGCGCTGCTGCAGCGGACCGACGCCGTGCTCGCGTTCTGTTCCGCGCGGCCGGTGGACGGCGGCACTGGAGCAATCTATGTACTGTTGCGCTGGAAGTGATGCCGGTAGAGTCGCGGGCGCCGGCTGAGGAGCAATCATGAAATTCGCCTGGTTCGTCGCGGCCGTGCTGGCCGCAGTGCTCGCCAACGGCGCCGCGCTCGAGTCTCCCGACGAGCTGGCGGCGCAGGTTCGCGCGGCGGAAACCGCCTTTGCGCGTTCGATGGCCGAGCGTGATCTCGAGGCCTTCGCCTCGCACGTTGCCGAAGATGCCGTGTTCTTCGGCGGCAACGGTGTGTTGCGCGGCCGGGTCGCCGTGGTCGCGGGCTGGAAACCGCTTTACGACGGGCCGAAAGCGCCCTTCTCGTGGAAGCCGGAGCAGGTCGAGGTCCTCGATTCCGGCACGCTCGCGCATAGCAGCGGCCCGGTGCTCAATCCCGAAGGCAAGCAGGTCGGCACCTTCAATTCGATCTGGCGCCGCGAGGCGGACGGCACCTGGAAAGTCGTGTTCGACAAGGGGTGCCAGGTCTGCAACTGCGCCACGCCGCCGGAAACTCCCAAGAAGAACTGACGCTGCGACGAACTGCGCTAGCCGGATTTCTTCTGCAACCGCTCGACGAGCGCGCGCATCGTCGCCTGCGTTTCCGCGCTGAACCACGCCTCGTTCATCGCTTCGTAATCGGCACGGCCGAGACCCGAGACCAGTCCGATCAGGTCGGAGCGCGCCAGCGCACGGGTGCGGGCCACGGCCTTTGGCGGTAGCGTGCTCATGTGACGCGCCCATTCGAGCGCCGTGGGCACGACGGCCGCTTCTTCGACCACGCGATCGATGAGCCCCACCGCGAGCGCTTCGTCGGCGCCGAGCAGCACGCCACCGCTGATGAGCCGATCACCGACGCCCGGTCCGACGAGGCGGCGCAGTGCGCCGTAGATGACCGGCCCGGGGAAAAGTCCGACCTGCACTTCGTTGAGGCCGATGCGATAGCGCCCACTCGCCATGATCCGATAGTCGCAGTACAACGCGAGCACCGCGCCACCCGCCGGGCTGTGCCCGGTGATCGCCGCCACAATCGGCACCGGCGCCGCCGCCAGCAGTGCCTGCGCGTCGAAGAAGGCTTTCCAGAAACGCAGCATGCCGGCTTCGTCGAGGGCGAGGAGCTCCGGCACATCCAGGCCTGCGGAAAACATTCCCGCCCGGCCCGAGAGCACGAGCGCACGGCAATGGTCGCGCGCCTCGGTGAGGGCGCTGTTGAGCCGTTCGAGCAGTTCGGTGTTGAAGGCGTTGGCCGGAGGGCGTGCCAGCCGGATCTCGCGCACAGTCTCGTGATCGATGACTTCCAGCACCTCACACCTCCCCAGGCACACGCAGCAGCTCGCGCAGGACCGTGGTCGCGAACGCGCCCGGGCCGAGGCTGAATGCCATGGTCAGACTCTCCGCCGCGAACTCTACGCGCAGCTTCGCCACGCGCAAACGCAACGCGCGCCGCTCCTGCTCGAGACCCGCGCCTGCAAGTGCTCGCGTCACGGCGTCGAATCGCTCGCTCACGCCGCACTCGAGCTCCCGAACGCTCGAACCCGAGCGCAGCTCGCCCCTCCCCCACAACGGGCCGGTCGGGTGAATGTCGAAGGCCGCGCAGCGCGTTTCGAGCTCAGCGTCCAGCACTGCGACCGAGAACACGCTCGCACTGCCGTCGAGATTGGCCACGTCTCCGGGTAACAGGGTCGCCCAGTTCTGCTGCGTCACCCGCTCGGCGAGCACCGCGTTGAAGAGCAGGCTCCGCGCAGCGGAGATCGTGAAGCTGCGCTCGCTGCGCGCGGGCGACAGCCGTCCCGACTCTGCCCAGTCCACGACGCGCGACAGGTTGGCGCCGTCGCGACCGAAACGTTGCGGACCGAAATAGTTGGGAACGCCACGTTGGCCGATGAGTGCGATTCGCTCCTGGAGGACGTCTCGGTCCCCTTGCACGTCGCGCACATGAATGCGAAAGCGATTCGCCGCCAGCGCGCCACGCCGCAGCTTGCGACTGTGAGCGTGCACCGCGAGCACCTGGAATTCCCCGTGCTGCACGGCGAGCCAGTCCGCCGCGGTGAGCGAAGTACGCGGAATGCTGAACCACTGGCGCACCACCGCATGTCGATCCTTGAGTCCGGCGAAACCGACATCGGCAGCACGCACCCCGGCCGTCCGCGCGAGTTGTCCGGCCACCCATTCGGTGTTGGCGTCGCGCTTGGCGACGTGCAAGAGCCAATGCGCACCCGCGCCGTCGGGCTGGAAGGACAACTCCTCGTCGACCGCAAAATCTTCGGGAGTGGCCCGCAGGGTCCCCTCGGCGACGGGTTCACCGAACGCGCGCGGCGGATCGAGCGCCGCGCGGCGCCAATCATCGGGGATCGCAGCGCTCATGCGTCGCGCGCGATCGAATCGACCAGCACCACCGCCAGCGCGGCGATGCCCTCACCCCGGCCGATCAGGCCCAGCTGCTCGGTGGTCGTCGCCTTGACGTTGACGGCCTCGGCGTCCAGGCCCAGGAGCTCAGCGAGCCGATGGCGCATCGCCTCGCGGTGCGGCCCGATCTTCGGTTGCTGGGCCACGATCGTGATGTCGACGTTGACCGGTTCATAGCCGCGCGCGGTGAGCATTTCGACCACGCGGCGCAGGAATTCGGAGCTGGCCGCGCCGCGCCACTGCGGATCGCTGTCGGGAAAATGCTGACCGATGTCGCCGAGGCCCGCGGTGCCGAGCAACGCATCGCACAGGGCGTGGATGACGACGTCGCCGTCCGAGTGGGCCAGCACACCGCGGCCGTGCGGGACTCGCACGCCCGCCAGCATGAGGTGATCGCCCGGTCCGAAGGCGTGTACATCGATGCCCATGCCGACCCGGGTACTGGTACTCATTTGATCCCTGCCTCCCGCAGCAGTGCTTCGGCGAGCACCAGGTCCTCGCGGTGCGTGATCTTGAGATTGCGCGCCGAGCCGCGCACCAACCGGGGTCGATGCCCCAGCGCCTCGACCGCCGCGGCTTCGTCGGTGAGCTGCAGGCCCTGCGCCACGGCCTGCTCCAGCGCGGTGCGCAGCAGTTGATAGCGAAACATCTGCGGCGTCTGCGCGCACCAGAGCGCTTTGCGATCCACGGTGGCATCGCTGCGCAATCCGCTCGCATCGGCGTGTTTCAGGGTATCGGCGAGCGGCACGGCCAGAAGACCGCCGACGCTGTCGTGCTCGACGGCGGCGATCAACGTATCGAGCTCTTCGGCGCCGAGGCACGGGCGCGCGCCGTCGTGCACCAGCACCCAGTCATCGGCCGCGGCGCGGCCGGCCAGCGCCACGAGGCCGTTCAGCACCGATTGCTGACGCGTGGCCCCACCGAGCGCCGTGCGCAAGCGCGGCGCCTCGGCCATCGGCAGTTTCGGCCAGAATTCATCATCGGGTGCCAGGACGACGATCACCGCGGCGATGCGCGCATCGGACCACAGCGGCCGAATCGCCCGCTCCAGCACCGTCGCGCCGGCGAGTGGCAGGTATTGCTTGGGCCGTCCAGCGTCCATGCGCCGACCCTGCCCGGCGGCCGCGACGATCGCCCAGGTGCGCGCTGCGGCTGGTGCGCTCATCGCGCGGCAGCTTGCTGGGTCTTGTGGGGCTTGGCCGCCACCGTCGCGGAATCGGCTGGCGCGGCAGCGGGTGCGGGATTGTGATCGGCGGGCGGCGGCGCCACCACCTGGTAGAAGCTTTCGTTGGCGCCGACCATGCCGAGATCGCTGCGCGCGCGCTCCTCCACCGCGTCGAGACCTTCCTTGAGGTCCTTCACTTCGGCGGCGAGCTGCTCGTTGCGTTCCTTGAGCTCGGTGTTCTGCTGCTTCTGCGCGGTCACGGCATCCTGCAGCCGGTGCACTTCACGGACGCCGTCGTCGGAGAGCCACAGCCGGTACTGCAGCGCGAGCGCGGCGATCAACAGCGCGGCGGCGAAGAGGCGCGTCGCCATCAGGCCGCCCCGCGCAGGCGTGCGCTCATGAGGGAACGGGGACCGGGAACGCCTTGCGCCCGGCGTAACGAGCATGCGCGCCGAGCTCCGCCTCGATGCGCAGCAACTGGTTGTACTTCGCCACGCGGTCCGAGCGCGACATCGAGCCGGTCTTGATCTGGGTCGCCGGTGTCGCCACCGCTATGTCGGCGATGGTGCAATCCTCGGTCTCGCCGGAGCGGTGCGAAATCACCGATGAGTAACCCGCGCGGGTCGCCATCTGGATGGCGGCGAGTGTCTCGGTGAGAGTGCCGATCTGGTTGACCTTGATCAGGATCGAGTTGGCGACACCCTGTTCGATGCCCTGCTTGAGGATCCTGGTGTTGGTGACGAAGAGATCATCGCCCACCAGTTGCACGCGCCGCCCGAGCCGCTGCGTGAGCAACGCCCACCCCTGCCAATCGCTTTCGCTCATGCCGTCTTCGACCGTGATGATCGGGTACCGCCCGACGAGATCCGCGAGGTAGTCGACGAACTGTGCCGAGCTGAACTGGCGTCCTTCGGACTCGAGCGTATAGACACCTTCGCTGAAGAACTCCGAGCTCGCCACGTCGAGCCCGAGAAGCACATCGCCGCCGGGCGTGTACCCCGCGAGCTGGACTGCTTCGATGATGGTTTCGAGCGCCGCCTCGTTGGAGGGCAGATCGGGCGCGAAGCCGCCCTCATCGCCCACTGCGGTGCCGAGCCCCTTCTTGTGCAGCACCTTTTTCAGCGTATGGAAGATCTCCGCGCCGTAGCGGATCGCTTCGCTGAGCGAGGGCGCGCCCACCGGCAGGATCATGAACTCCTGGATGTCGACGCTGTTGTCGGCATGGGCGCCGCCGTTGATGATGTTCATCATCGGCACCGGGAGGTCGAAGTCCTCCGCGGTGGCGAGGTGGCGGAACAGCGGGATCTTGCGATCGTTGGCCGCCGCGTGCGCCGCGGCGAGCGACACCGCCAGGATCGCGTTGGCCCCGAGATGCGACTTGTTGTCCGTGCCGTCGAGCTCGATCATGCGCCCGTCGAGCCCTTCCTGGTCCATCGGGTCGTGCTTGAGCAGCGCCTGGCGGATCGGGCCATTGACGTTCGCGACCGCGTTGAGCACGCCCTTGCCGAGGAAGCGCTTCGGATCGCCGTCGCGCAGCTCCACCGCTTCGCGCGTACCCGTGGAAGCACCCGAAGGCACTGCGGCCCGGCCCATCACGCCGCTGTCCAGAAATACATCGGCCTCGACCGTAGGGTTGCCGCGCGAGTCGATGATTTCGCGTCCGCGAATCTCCACAATGCGGCTCATAGGAGTGACTCCGCGTACGGACGCGCTTTCACTGTGCGATCGATCTGCGCCAGCGTTTCCAGCAGCGCTTCCATGTGCTGGAGCGGCCACGCATTCGGGCCGTCGCTGAGCGCCTTGTCCGGATCGGGATGCGTTTCCATGAAAACGCCCGACACTCCGGCCGCCACTGCAGCACGGGCCAGCACTGGCACGAATTCGCGTTGACCACCGGAAGCCGATCCCTTGCCACCCGGCAGCTGGACCGAGTGCGTCGCGTCGAACACCACCGGGCAACCCGTTTCGCGCATCACGGCGAGTCCCCGCATGTCGGACACGAGGTTGTTGTAGCCGAAGGAGAACCCGCGTTCGCACACCAGGATCTGCTGGTTGCCGGTCGCGCGCGCCTTGTCGACGACATTCTTCATTTCCCAGGGCGACAGGAACTGGCCCTTCTTGATGTTCACGGGCTTGCCCTGCGAGGCGACGCTGCGGATGAAATTCGTCTGCCGGCACAGGAACGCCGGCGTCTGCAGCACATCCACGACCTCGGCCACCTCGGCGAGCGGAGTGTCCTCGTGCACGTCGGTCAGCACGGGAAGCTTGAGCTGCCGGCGGACCTCCGCGAGCACACGCAAGCCCTCCTCCATGCCGGGCCCGCGGAAACTCGCGCCCGAGGACCGGTTGGCCTTGTCGAAGGAGGACTTGAAGATGAACGGCATGCCCAGCCGGCGCGTGATCTCCTTGAGCCGGCCGGCGGTATCGATGACCAGGCTCTCGCTCTCGACGACGCAGGGGCCGGCAATCAGGAACAGCGGCTTCTCAGGACCGACGTCGAAGTCATGCAGTCTCATGCGCTGGCGGCGGCGGGCAGCTGTGACGCGCGGTACTGGCGTGCTGCCCGGATGAACCCGGCGAACAACGGGTGCCCGTCACGGGGCGTGGAAGTGAATTCCGGGTGGAACTGGCAGGCGATGAACCAGGGATGCGCGGGCAGCTCGATCAGCTCCACCAGTCCGTCGGCGGAGAGGCCCGAGAACTTCATGCCCGCTTTCGACAAGCGCTCCATGTAGCGATTGTTGAATTCGTAGCGATGGCGATGACGTTCCATGATCACATCGCGCCCATACACGGCGTGCGCCAGCGTACCCGGCACCACCCGGCACTCCTGCGCACCGAGGCGCATGGTACCGCCTTTCTCGGATCCCTCAGTGCGGTTTTGCGTGCCGTGCTCGCGATCCTGCCACTCGGTGATGAGCGCGATCACGGGGTGCGGCGTGGCGCGGTTGAATTCGGTGCTGTTTGCGCCCTCGAGTCCGACCACGTGGCGCGCGAATTCGATCACGGCGACCTGCATCCCGAGACAGATCCCCAGGTATGGAATCCCGTGGCGGCGCGCGTATTCGGCGGCGAGGATCTTGCCTTCGATACCCCGTTCGCCGAAGCCGCCGGGGACCAGGATCGCGTCCATCCCGTCGAGCGCCGACAGGCCCTGCACTTCGAGGTCCGTCGCCTCGACGTAATGCACATTGACGCGAGTGCGGGTGCGCACGCCCGCGTGTGTCAGCGCCTCGTTGAGCGAAATGTAAGAGTCGCGGATCTGCACGTACTTGCCGACCATCGCGACGTTGACCTGCACCTCCGGGCTCATCTTGGTGCTCACCACGTGGCGCCATTCGGACAGGTCCGCGGGTTTCGCCTCGAGCCGCAACTTGTCGACGATGATGTCGTCGAGCGCCTGCTCGCGCAGCAGCAGCGGAATCTTGTAAATGTCGTCCGCATCCACCGCCGAGATCACCGCGCGCTCCTCGACGTTGGTGAACAACGCGATCTTGCGACGATGCTCTTCGGGGAGCGGGGACTTGCAGCGGCACAGCAGCACGTCCGGCTGGATACCGATGCCGCGCAATTCCTTCACCGAGTGCTGCGTGGGCTTGGTCTTGATCTCACCGGAAGTGCCCACGACCGGGATCAGCGTCAGGTGCATGTAGGCGACGTTGTTGCGCCCGAGTTCCACACCCATCTGGCGGATCGCCTCGAGGAACGGGAGCGACTCGATGTCGCCGACCGTGCCGCCGATTTCCACCATGCAGACGTCGGCGTCCCCGGCGCCGAGGCGGATGCTGCGCTTGATCTCGTCGGTGATGTGCGGAATCACCTGCACGGTCGCGCCGAGATAGTCGCCGCGGCGTTCCTTGGCGATGACGCGCTCGTAGATGCGCCCGGTGGTGAAATTGCTGTTGCGCCCGGTGGTGGTACGCACGAAACGCTCGTAGTGGCCGAGATCCAGGTCGGTCTCGGTGCCGTCCTGGGTCACGAACACCTCGCCGTGCTGGAACGGGCTCATCGTTCCGGGATCGACGTTGATGTACGGATCGAGCTTCACCATCGCGATCTTGAGGCCCCGGGCCTCCAGGATCGCGCCCAGCGAAGCGCTGGCGATGCCCTTGCCCAGCGAGGACACCACGCCACCGGTTACGAATACAAAACGGGTCATGCCAGACTCACCCGCAAACGCAAAAGGGTCCCTTTCAGGGGGACCAGTTGATGGAACCTGGGCCGCGGGCGGTCGTTCGAGGGGAGATCAATCAATCCCGTCGCTCAGCTGCGCCGCGTCAGCCGCTGATTTTCGACGGGCGATCAGGCTACCAGAACGGGCGAGTCGGCTCAATGAAACTTCCGCCCCGGGCGCGCTCGAGGTGAGGCGTGGCGCGCTCCGCATTCAGTCGAGCGCCGGATGATCGAGCCATTCGATCAGCGTGCCGGGCTCGTCCGGCGCAGCACGAAATTCTGCTGCGATCGCCAGGTCGCCAACGGCGACGAGCGTGTCAGCCGCGTAGAGCAAGGGAATGTACGCTCGCATCCACGGCAGGATGTCCCATTCCTGGAGCAACGCGCGCAATTCGCGGTGCGGGCGATTGACCGCGACGCGCAGCCTCTCCCCGCCCGAGCGCCAGTTCACGCGCAGTTCCTCGGGGAGCCTGCGGAACGTGGCGGTCTTGCGCCCAGCGGCACGCGCCCGCAGCGTGCCGAGACCTGCCGGCAAGGTCAGCTCGGGCTCCGCGCGCCAGCGCCACAGCAAGGTTTCGCTGGGCGCCGCCGGCAGCCGGCGATCGAGGTAGAGCCGATCGCGGTAGCGGCGGACTGCGTAGTCGCCCCAGGTCACCTGTGGAATCGCGTCATCGCGCGCGCCGAACATCTGCTCCGCGATTTCTTCCAGCGTGGCGCTCGGCGGAAGCGTCGCCGCCTGCTGGCGAATCCAGTAGCGCAGCGCGTTGTGCAAGCGTGCGGGTTCGAGGCCGCGCAGCACCGCGGCCTGCAGGCGGCGCCCTTCCGCCGCCGGCGCGTAGTCGGCCTTCGCCACCTCGTCGAGCACGCGTTGCGCGCTTGCGAGGTGCTCGGCGCTGCGCACACTGCTCGCAGCCAGCGAGGGCCAGCGCTGCAGCAGGATGGGCAGGACGCGTTGGCGCAGATAATTGCGATCGAAGCGCAACTCCGCGTTGCTCGGATCGTCGATCCAGCCGAGTCCCACCGCCGTCAGGTAGTCGCGCAACGCGTCCCGGCTGAATTCGAGGAGCGGGCGCAGGTGAATGCCCTGCCCGAGTGGCGCGTGGCGCGGCATCGATGCCAGTCCGGCCACCCCGGCGCCGCGGGCCAGTTGCAGCAGGAAGGTCTCCAGCTGGTCTTCAGCGTGGTGAGCGGTCAGCAGGAATTCACCCGGCGACAGATGTTCCGCCAGCAGCCCATAACGCGCGTCGCGAGCGGCCGCCTCCGGCGACTCGCCTGGCGCCTGACGTACCTGCGCATCGAGGACCAATAGTGGAACGCTGAGCTGCCGGCCCAGGGCCGCGCAGTGCTCAGCCCAGCTCCCTGCGGCAGATTGCAGGTGATGGTTGACGTGAATGGCGCGCAGCGCGAACGCAGGCTCCTGCCGGCGCAGCTCGACCAGGCAGTTGAGCAGTGCGGTGGAATCCGCTCCGCCGCTCAGCGCGACGCAGTACCGGGCATCCGGCGCCGCGGCCCCCAGCGATTCGAGCGCAGCTCGCAGAGTCGCAGCGCCAAACGCCCTGCCCACACCGCCGCTCCCTCAGTTACCCGTGAACGCGCCGAACGCCTTGAGCCGCTCATCGCGCGCCTCGAGCAGCCGATCGGCGGGAACGCTCTCGAGCTCTTTCAGGCTGCGCAGCAGTGCGTCCTTCACCGTTTCGGCCATCGCAGCCGGATCGCGGTGCGCACCGCCGAGTGGCTCACGCACCACTTCATCGACCAGGTTCAACTTGCTGAGGCGGTCGGCGGTGAGTCCCATGGCTTCGGCCGCCAGCTCTTTCTTGTCGGCGCTCTTCCACAGGATGGAGGCGCAACCCTCGGGCGAAATCACGGAGTAGATCGAGTACTGCAGCATCAACAGCCGGTCGCACACGCCGATCGCCAGCGCGCCCCCCGAACCGCCCTCGCCGATCACCAGGCTCACGATCGGCACTTCCAGCGTGCTCATCTCGAACAGGTTCCGTGCGATCGCCTCACTCTGGCCGCGCTCCTCGGAACCGACACCGGGATAGGCGCCCGGCGTATCGATGAGCGTGATCAGCGGCAGCCGAAAACGCTCGGCGAGCTTCATGAGGCGCAGCGCCTTGCGATAGCCCTCGGGCTTCGGCATCCCGTAGTTGCGACGCACGCGCTCCTTGGTATCGCGACCCTTCTGGTGGCCGATCAGGACCACCACCTGCCCGTCGAGACGCGCCGGCCCGCCGACGATCGCGAGGTCGTCGCCATACATGCGATCGCCGTGCAGCTCCTGGAAATCCGTGAACACCTGGCCGATATAGTCGAGCGCATACGGCCGCTGCGGGTGGCGCGCGAGCTGTGTGATCTGCCAGGGCGTGAGATTGGCGAAGATGCTGGTGGTGAGCGCGCGGCTCTTGGCCTTGAGGCGCGCGATCTCCTCGCCGATGTTGATCTCGGTGTCGGAGCCGAGGAACTTGAGCTCGTCGATCTTGGCCTCGAGCTCGGCGATCGGCTGTTCGAAATCGAGGAAATTCAGGTCCATGCGCGCGCCATGCTAGCGAAGGCGCGCAGGCTTTGCACGGCGCGGGCTAGCTGTGGAGTCTTGCACCGACCGGGTGGGTCCTTTCGAGAACGCAGTAAATACATCCCTGCAGGCTCCGTGAAAAACGTCCCTGTTTTTCACGGTCTCGAAAGGACCCACCCGGTCGATGCAAGAAAAGAGGCTAGTTCGCGCCGCGGCTGATACTGGCGTCGTCGCCCGTGCCGCGTGCGCCGTAGATGATTTTCAGATTTTCCGGTCCCACGAAGTTCTTGAGCTGCTCGACGAGCTCCTGAGCCGGTCGCACCAGCCATTGTTCGCTCAGCAGGAGCGAGCCGCTCGCGCCCTGCCCCCGGTAGGTGATCTGGATGCTGCAGCTGCCGCCGACGAACGGTTTCAGGATGTCGATCAGCTGTCGCACGCGCTCCGCGCTGTCCGCGCCCGCCGGCCATTGCAGGATGAGGCGCCGCGCCTGCTGCTCGCGCGCCCGGTCGATATCGAGCAGCCGCTTTGCGTTGAGGCGCCAGCCCTCGCTGAACTCATCGAAGCGCAGCTGTCCCTCGATGAGCACGATCGCATCCTTGGCGATGATGTCGCGATGCTGCTGGAACACTTCCTCGAACAACATCACCTCGATGCGACCACTGCGATCGTCGAGCGCCAGGATCACGCGATTGGCGCGCTTGCGCACTTCGAGCACCAGGCCCGCGATCGTCACATTGCGCCCCGGTTGCCAGCGTGCGCCTTCGGCCGCGCCCGCGGGTCGCCCGCTCGCGAGATCCCCGATGCGGCCGCTGGTGAGGAAACTCAGCTCCGCCTCGTACTGCGCGATCGGATGGCCGGTGAGATAGAGCCCGAGCGTGTCGCGTTCGCCCGCGAGCCGCGTGGCCTCGGGCCACTCGGGTAACTCGACCTCGCGCTCCGCGGCTTGCGCCGAGGCGGCGCCGGCGGCGAGCCCGAACAGGTCGACCTGTCCCACCGCCTGCGCACGCGTGTTCTGCTCCCCGAGTTGCATCGCCGCGCCGAGGCGGCTCATCAGCGTGTTGCGCGTATGGCCGAAGGAATCGAGACACCCCGAGCGGATGAGCGCCTCGAGGACCCGCTTGTTGACGCGATTCAGATCGAGCCGGCGGCACACATCCTCGATGCCCGTGAAAGGCCCGCGCACCTCGCGTTCCGCCATGATCGCTTCGACCGCGGATTGACCGACACCCTTCACGGCGCCGAGCCCGTAGCGGATCTTGTGGGCGCCGCTCACGGCAAACGCGTAGCGCGAGGAATTGATGTCCGGTGGCTCGACCTGCAGCCCGAGACTCACGCATTCATCGATCAGCGTCACCACCTTGTCGGTGCGGTCCATGTCGGCGGACAGCACCGCTGCCATGAACTGCGCCGGGTAATGCGCCTTGAGCCACGCGGTCTGGTACGAGAGCAGCGCATAGGCCGCCGAGTGCGACTTGTTGAAGCCGTAGCCGGCGAATTTCTCCATCAGGTCGAAGATGTGCCGCGCACGCGGCTCGGGAACGCCGCGCTGTACCGCGCCGTCCGTGAACACCGAGCGCTGCTTCGCCATTTCCTCGGGCTTCTTCTTGCCCATCGCGCGCCGCAGGAGATCCGCGCCGCCGAGCGTGTAGCCGGCGAGCACCTGGGCGATCTGCATCACCTGTTCCTGGTACAGGATCACGCCGTACGTGCCGGCGAGAACGGGCTTGAGGTTCGGGTGCAGGTAGTCGATCGGCTGGTCCGTACGTCCGTGCTTGCGCGCAATGAAGTCATCGACCATGCCGGATTGCAGCGGCCCGGGCCGGAACAGGGCCACCAGCGCCACGATGTCCTCGAAACGATCGGGCTGCAGGCGGCGGATGAGATCCTTCATGCCGCGCGATTCGAGCTGGAACACCGCGTTGGTGCGGCAGCTCTTGAGCAGGGCATAGGTCGCCGGGTCGTCCATCGGCAGCGCCGTGATGTCGAGCTGCGCTTCGGCGGCCACCTGGCGCTCCGCGTTGATGGCCTTCACCGTCCAGTCGATGATGGTGAGCGTGCGCAAGCCGAGGAAATCGAACTTGACCAGGCCCGCCGCCTCGACGTCGTCCTTGTCGAACTGCGTGACGACGTTGTGCGAGCCCTCTTCACAGAAGAGCGGCGTGAAGTCGGTGAGCATCGACGGCGCGATCACCACGCCACCCGCATGCGTCCCGGCATTGCGGGTCAGTCCTTCGAGCGAGCGCGCCAGGTCGATGAGCGCACGCACGTCCTCTTCGGCTTCGTAGAGCCGTCGCAGCTCCGGCTCGTCCTGCAGCGCCTTGTCGAGCGTGATGCCGAGCTCGAACGGAATGAGCTTGGCGATGCGGTCGACGTAGCCGTAGCTCATGCCCTGCACGCGACCCACATCACGCACCACCGCCTTCGCCGCCATGGTGCCGTACGTGATGATCTGCGACACGCGGTCGCGCCCGTATTTGCCGGCGACGTAGTCGATGACGCGATCGCGCCCTTCCATGCAGAAGTCGATGTCGAAGTCCGGCATCGAGACGCGCTCCGGATTGAGGAAGCGCTCGAACAGCAGGTCGTGCTCGATGGGATCGAGATCGGTGATGCCGATGCTCCAGGCGACCAGCGAGCCGGCGCCGGAGCCGCGACCCGGACCGACGGGAATGCCGTTCTCGCGCGCCCAGCGGATGAAATCCGCGACGATGAGGAAGTAGCCCGCAAAGCCCATGCTGCAGATCGTCTCGAGCTCGGTGGCGAGTCGCTGCGCGTAGATGCGCTCCTCGCGCGGCGGACCCTGCCGGGGCTGCGTTACGCACGTGAGCCGCCCGCGCAAGCCCTCGCGCGCTTGTGCGCGCAGGAAGTCGGCCGTGGTCGTTTCCGGTGGCACCGGGTATTCGGGCAGCTTGGAGTCGCCGAGCCTGAGCTCGAGACTGCAGCGGCGCGCGATCTCCACCGAGTTCTCCAGCGCCTCGGGCAGGTCCGCGAACAGCGCCGCCATCTCTGCGGGCGAGCGCAGGTACTGCAGCTCGCTGTAGCGACGCCGGCGAGCCGGGTCCCCGAGGAGGCTTCCCTCGTGGATGCAGACCCTTGCCTCGTGCGATTCGAAATCCTGTCGCGTGATGAAACGCACGTCATTGGTGGCGACGATCGGCGTGGGACAGCTCGCGACGAGGTTCAGCACCGCGTCCAGGTAGTCTTCCTCGTTGGGCCGGCCGAGTCGCTGCACCTCGACATAGAAGCGATTGCCGAACAGCTCCAGCCAGTGCTCGAGACAGCGCCGCGCATCGTCGGCGCGATTGTTGAGGAGTGCCCGCCCGATATCGCCGTCCTGCGCTCCCGACAAGGCGATGAGACCGGCGGTCGTCGCCGGCGTGAGCCAGCCGCGATCGACCAGCGGCACGCCGCGGCGCTGACCCTCGAGATAGGCGCGGGTCAGGAGGCGCGTGAGATTGCGATAGCCGTCGAGATTCTGGCTGAGGAGTGTCAGGCGCGCCGGTTCCTGCCGCTCCGTGCTCTCGCGCAGCCGCAGGTCGACGCCGATGAGTGGTTTGAGCCCGCGCGCCTGCGCCGCGCGGTAGAACTTCACCATCGCAAACAGGTTCGACTCGTCGGTGAGCGCGATCGCCGGCATCCCCGCGGCGGCGCTCGCCGCCATCAGCTCGGGGACGCGCACCACACTGTCGAGCAGTGAGTACTCCGTATGGACGCGCAGGTGAACGAACTGGGTCATGCGAGGATCGGCAGCTGGACGGGCGCGATTGTAGTCGGTGCGTCCTCGGGCGACACGACTTCCTGCGCGTCCGCTGCGGCCAGATCCGCGGCGTATTCGGAAAACTTGAGCGTTGTCATTTCCTTCACAGGCATGAACGAACGGCGGTGCAGCGGGCACGCGCCGTGGCAATCGAGTGCCGCCAGGTGCTCGGGCGTGGCATAGCCCTTGTGCGAGGCGAAACCGTAGTGAGGCCAGATCTCATGATAGGAGCGCATCCACGCGTCGCGGAACGTCTTTGCGAGGATGGACGCGGCGCTGATGGCCGGCACGAGGGCGTCGCCCTGGACGATCGGCACCGCGGGGCACCGAAACGCGAGGCCTTCGAGCGACGGACACCGATCCCCGTCGATCCGTACCTCGTCGGGCGCAATCCTCAGGCCCAGCAGGGCGCGGCGCATCGCGAGGAGCGTCGCTTGCAGGATGTTGAGCGTGTCGACTTCTTCCCGGTCGGCCCAGGCAACGGACCAGGCCAGCGCTCGGGCACGAATCTTGATCGCGAGCGCCTCGCGAACCTCCGGCTCCAGGACCTTCGAATCCGCAAGCCCGCGGATCGGGCGTCGCCGGTTGAGAATGACAGCCGCCGCCACCACCGGGCCAGCGAGCGGCCCGCGCCCGGCCTCATCGACTCCCGCGAGCCGCCGCGGCTCCGGGAACGGCAGTCGCTGCTGGATTCGTCGTCGTCGCTTCATGCCGAGTCCGCCACCGGTCTCGTGCTCAGGAGCCCCAGGATCGCTTGTGCCGCGCGATCGCTGGCGTTGCGCTTCAGGCGCCGATGAATGTCCGCGAATACGTGTTCCTGGCGCTCGCGAACCGCAGGATCGTCCAGCTCACGCAAGAGTTCGCTGCCCAGTGTCTCGGGAGTCACCTGCTCCTGGAAGAGTTCCGGGACGATGCGTTCACCCGCCAGCAGGTTGGGCTGGGAGAAGTACGGCGCCTTCATCAACTTGAAGGTGCGCAGCAACCAGGCCGTGAGTGCGCCCAGCCGGTAAGCCACCACCATGGGACGCTTCGTCAGCAAGGTCTCCAGCGTTGCCGTGCCGGATGCGACCAGTACGACGTCCGCAGCCGCCAGGGCGCTGTGCGACTGCCCGTCCAGCACGCGCACGTCAACGCCGGCTGCGTGGCGCTCGAGCGCGCGCACGAAGAGGCTGCGCACCGCGGGATTGGCCATCGGCGCTACGAACTGCAAGGCCGGGCGACGCTCCGCGAGCCAGCGGATCGCGCCGGCGAAATCCTCTCCAAGCCGGCTCACCTCACCGACGCGGCTCCCCGGCAGCACCGCGACGGTAGGTCGATCGGCGAGCGCCAGCTGTCGGCGCGCGGCGCTGCGGTCGTTCTCCTCGGGAATCACATCAGCGAGTGGATGGCCCACGAAGTCGGCGCGAATGCCCGCCTGCGCATAGAACTGTTCCTCGAAGGGCAACAGACACAGCACCAGGTCCACGGCCGCGCCGATGCCTCGCACGCGCCCCTGACGCCAGGCCCAGACTTGCGGGCTCACGTATTGCACGGTGCGCAACCCGGCGTCGCGCAATCCGCGCGCCAATCCGAGGTTGAATTCCGGCGCATCGATGCCGATGAAGACATCCGGACGCTCGATTCGCATGCGGTGCTTGAGCTCGCCGCGCAGCTGCAACAACCGTGGCAGGTGGCTGAGAACTTCAAAGAGTCCCATGACCGCGAGCTCTTCCGATGGCGCCCAGGCTTCGCAGCCTTCGGCCTGCATCTTCGGGCCGGCGACGCCGAAGAATTTCGCTTGCGGGTCGCGCTGGCGGAGCGAACGGATGAGCGCGGCACCGAGCTGGTCCCCCGACGCTTCACCCGCCACCAGCGCGAAGCGCAATCCCCCCGAGGAACTCGGCACCCTCGCTACCTCACGATGCTGCGCGTGGTCTGCCCCAGGAAATCGACAAAGATCTTGAGCTCCGGCTGGCTCGCCACCAGCGCCTGCAACTGCTCGGTGGCCTCGGCGAGCTTGAGCCCCGAGCGATAGAGCACGCGGTACGCGCTGCGCAGGTTACGGATCTGGTCCGCGGTGAAGCCGCGCCGCTTGAGTCCTTCCGCGTTGACGCTGTGCGGCTGCGCCGGCTGCCCGGTCACCATCAGGTAGGGCGGCACGTCGCGCGTCACCGCCGTGTTGTTGGCGAGAAAGCAATGCGCGCCCACCTTGCAGAACTGATGGATCCCCGAGAACCCGGCCATGATCACCCAGTCGCCGAGCTCGACGTGTCCACCGAGCGTCGCGAAGTTCGCCAGGATGCAGTGGTCGCCGATATGGCAGTCGTGAGCGACGTGCGTGTATGCCATGAACCAGTTGTCGCTGCCGATGTGCGTCACGCCCCCGCCCTGCGTCGTGCCGCGATTGACCGTGCAGTACTCGCGGAACATGTTGTGATCGCCGATCTCGAGCCGGGTCGGCTCACCCTGGTACTTCTTGTCCTGCGGTGCATCGCCGAGCGAGGCGAACTGGAACACCTGGTTGTGTGCGCCGAGGCGGGTCGGCCCCTTGATGACCGAATGCGGGCCGATGCGAGATCCCGGGCCGATGCTCACGTCCGCGCCGATGATGGCGAATGCACCCACCTCGACGTCCGCAGCGAGCTCGGCCCTGGGATCGATGACCGCCCGCGGATCGATCATGGCTGGCGCTTGTCTCCCGTCGCCTGCACTTCGGGGGCGACCATCATTTCCGCGGAGCAGACTTCCTCGCCGTGCACTTCGGCCACGGTGTTGAACTTCCAGATGCCCTTGAAGGAGCGTGTGAGCTCGGCCTTGAGGATCAGCTGGTCGCCGGGCTCTACGGGCTTGCGGAAGCGCGCCTTGTCGATGCCTACGAAGAAGAAGCGCGACTCCTCGTCCGGATAGATGCCGGCGGTGCGGAACGCGAGGATGCCCGCGGCCTGTGCGAGCGCCTCGAGAATCATCACGCCGGGCATGACCGGCCGGTGCGGGAAATGCCCCGTGAAGAAGGGCTCATTCACCGTGACGTTCTTGAGCGCCCGGATCGTCTTGCCGGGCGTGCATTCGAGAACACGATCCACGAGCAGGAACGGGTAGCGGTGCGGCAACTGCTTCATCACCGCGTTGATATCCATGTAGACCGGCTCAGTCATCCTCGCCCTCTGTTTCGGAGTCGCCCAGTTTTCCGCCGCCCAGCTGCTCGACGCGCCGCGCCAGCTCGTCGAGGTGGCGGAAGCGCGCCGCGTTGCGGCGCCAGCGGCGCACGTCGTCGGCCGGCAGGCCACCCGAGTACGTGCCGGGTCGCGTGATCGAGCGCGACACCAGCGTCCTCCCCGTGATGAACACGCCGTCCCCGATCTCCAGGTGCCCGGCGATGCCGACCATGCCACCGATCATGCAATTGCGACCGATGCTGGTGCTGCCGGAGACGCCCGTGCATCCCGCGATGGCCGTGTGTGCGCCAACGCGCACGTTGTGCCCGATCTGGATTTGATTGTCGAGCTTGACACCGTCCTCGATGATGGTGTCGTCGATCGCGCCCCGGTCGACAGTGGTGTTGGCGCCGATCTCGACATCATTCCCGATGCGCACGCCGCCGACCTGCGGCACCTTGACCCAGCGGCCGCGTTCCGGCGCGAGGCCGAACCCGTCGGCGCCGATCACGACGCCGGGGTGCAGCAGAACGCGCGCGCCCAGGTGAACGCCCTGGCACAACGTCACGTTGGCGACGAGGCGCGTATCGGCGTCGATACTGCTGTCGGCGAGGACCACACAGCCCGGACCGACCCGCACCCGCTCGCCGATCCGCACGCCCGCTTCGATCACGACATTCGCCGCGATCGACGCGCTGGCCGCGATCGTCGCCTGCGGGCTGACCTGCGCCGAGCGATCGACGCCCGCGGGGAACTGCGGCTCGGGAAAGAGCAGCGCCGCGATCCGTGCATACGTGACGTACGGGTCGGCGGCGATCAGCGCCGCTACCGGGCATTCAGCCGCGAATCTCGACTCGAGCACGACGGCTCCCGCGCGAGTCTGCGCGAGATGCCGGCGGTAGCGGGGATTGGCGAGAAAGGTGACCGCCCGATCCGTCGCGTTCTGCAACGTCGCGACGCTATCGACCTGCGCGTCCGGATCGCCCTTGAGCTCGCATCCGAATCGCACCGCCAGCTCGCCCAGCGAAAGTGCCATGGATGATCAGCTCAATCTCGGGTGAGGCGTCCGGTTGCTGGCAACGGTCACCCGGATCTCCTCAGCTCAGGGCTTCTTCTCCGGCGGCTTGGTCGCGGCGGGCGGCGTCGCCGGCGCTGTCGCCGGGCCAGTCGTCGCCGGCTTGCTCCCGGGTGCCGCGGCGGGCGCCGTCTTGGCATGCGCCTGCAGATTGCTGAGCACTGCCGGCGTGATGTTGATGTTGTCCTTCGCGTACAGCACGCCATCGCCCACCACCAGGTCGAACCCCTGCGCTTTCGCGTAGGTCTGGACTTCCTGGAGCAAGGTGCGCTGGAGCTTGCCGAGCTCCTCGTTGCGCCGCACGTTGAGATCTTCCACGTATTCGTTCTGCCGGCGCTGCAGCTCGCGCTGCCCGTCGCGCAGTTCGCGCTCCGCCTTGCCGCGCTCCGCCTCCGACATCACCGCACTGTCGCGCGTCAGCTTGTCTTCGCGCGCCTTGAGCTCCTTCTGCTGGTTCTCGATCTCGCGGCGACGCGGCGTGAACTCGTCCTGCAACGCCTGCATCGCGCCCTTCGCCTGCGGCGACTCTTCGATGAGCTGCGGCACGCTCACCACCCCGATCTTGAGCTGCGCCTGCGCCGCGGGAATCGCGCCGCCCAGCAGCGCCACCGCCGCCAGAAACTTCATCCACCCATGTTGTGTACGAATCACTGTGATTATTTCCTCAAAACGCCTGGCCGATCGAAAACTGGAACCCTTCCGTCTCGTCCTTGAAGTGTATGGCGTCGCCGTCGCTCGCGTTCAGCGGGAAAGCATAGCTGAAACGGAAGATCCCCAAGGGTGCGAGCCATTGCACGGCGATGCCCGCTGACTGTTTCAACTGATCATACGCGAATTTGTAATCCACCGGCGTGACGCCGTCCCTGCCGGTGAAGTTGACGTGGCCGGTCGAGAACACGTTGCCCATGTCGAAGAAGGCGCTGAAGCGCGCGCTGGTCTTCCACTTCTCGGGCACCGGGAACAGGATCTCGGCCCGGCCGACGACCTTCATGTTGCCGCCGTAGGGGTTGCCGAAGTTGTCCTTCGGTCCCAGGCGGCTCTCCTTGTAGCCGCGCACCGAATCCGGGCCGCCCGCGAAGAACTGCCGGTACGGCGGCAGCGCCGTCGTGTCACCGATGTCCTCGCCATAGGCGAAATCGCCGATCAGTGCCAGCGTGAAGGGTCCCGGCAGCGGCACGAACTGCAGGTAGTCGTAGTTGGCCACCCAGTACTGCACGTTGCTTCCCGGTGCGGCAATCGACAACGACAGCGCGTGACGGGAACCGTGGTCCGCGAAGATCGCGCGGTTGCGCGTGTCGTAGCTCCAGCCGCCGATCAGCTCGATCGCGGTGTACTTGGTGCCGAAGAACGTGATCTCGCCGCCGATGCCATCCGGCTCGTTGTGCACGAAGGGATCGCCGTTGTTCTTCACCCAGTCCACCGCCTGCTGTGCGCTGCCGTTCTCCGAGGTCAGGATCTCGTTGCGCTGCGCGGAAACCCCCCAGTGCACCGACTGGTACTCGGTGACCGGGTAGGCGTAGTCGAGTCCCGCGGTGAGATTCTTGGTGTCGAAATCCGAAGAGGCCGAGACGAACTGCGTGATGTCGCGATAGGCGAGCGTGATGGTGCGGCTCACGCCGTCGATCGTGCGATACGGATCGGTGTGCGAGATGCTGTACACCTTGCTGAACTTGCCGGCATTGATTTCCGCCTGGATGCGCTCGCCGCTCCCCATGAAATTGCTGTGCGTGAAGTTGCCGTTGAGGATCAGGCCCTGTGATTCCGAATAACCGACACCGCCGCCGAACTGGCCCGGCAAGCCCTCCTTGATCGTGAAGTCCACATCCACCTGGTCGGCCGCACCCGGGACCGGCGTGGTCTCGTAGTCCACCTTCTCGACGTAGGGCAGACGCTGGATGCGTTCCTTGGAGCGCTCGACAGCGGCGTTAGACAGCCAGCCGCCCTCCATCTGACGCATCTCGCGCCTCAGGACCTCGTCGTCGATGGAAGAAGTCCCCAGGAAGTTGATGTGCCGCACGTACACACGGTTGCCGGGTTCGATGAAGAAGGTCAGCGACACCTCCTTCTTCGCGTTGTCCGGCGTCGGCACCGGATCGATCTTGGCGAACGCGTAGCCCTGTTCACCCAACCGGTAGCTGATGAGCTGCTGCGACTGTGTCACCAGCTTGTTGGAGAACGTGTCCCCGGGATGCACCAGCACCAGGCGACGCAGCTGCGCCTCGGGCACGACCATCGTGCCCGCGAGCTTGACCTCGCCGATCTTGAAGATGTCGCCCTCGTGCACGTTCACCGTGATGAAGATGTCGTCCTTCTCCGGTGCGATCGCCACCTGCGCCGACTCGATCTGGAAGTTCGCGTAGCCGCGGTCCATGTAATAGGAGCGCAGCTTCTCCAGGTCGCCCTGGAGCGATTCGCGCGAGTAGCGGTCGTCCTGCTTGTAGAAGGAGAGCCAGTTGGGCGTGTTGAGCTCGAAGTCCTCGCGCAGCTGCTTGTCCTTGTAGCTCGAATTGCCGACGATGGTGATCTCGCGGATCTTGGCGCGCTTGCCCTCGGCGACGTTCACCGTGATCTTCACCTTGTTGCCCGGCACTTCCTCGACGTTGGTGTCGATGCGCACCGCATACTTGCCGCGGCTGAAGTACTGGTCGGTGAGGTACTGCTTGACGTCTTCCAGCACCGACTGGTCATAGGTCTTGCCGGCCGCGAGCCCGACGTTGCGCAGGCTCTTCTGCAGGTCCTCGGTCTTGATGTCCTTGTTGCCCTTGATGTCGAAACTCTCGATCGAGGGGCGCTCGAGGACCACGATCACCAGCGTGTTGCCGTCGCGGCGCAGTTCCACGTCGCGGAAAAAGCCGGTCTTGTAGAGCGCGCGCAAGGCTTCCTGCAGGCGCTGCTGATCGAGGTGATCGCCGATGTTGACCGGCAGATAGTTGTAGACCGTGCCTTCGGAGATGCGCTGCAATCCCTCGACGCGGATGTCGCCGACGGTGAATTCCTCGATGCCGCTCTGCGCGTACACGCGTACGGCGAGCAGGCACAGCGTCAGCAGCGCAATCAGCTTGCGGGTCATGCGGCAGCCCATTTGCCCGGGTTCTAGTTCAGAAAACGAGACGTGATGTCGTTGTAAAACGCTAGGCTCATCAACAGCAGGAGCAGCGCGATGCCGACCTGCTGGCCGAACACCTGCGCGCGCTCCGACAGGGGACTCCCCTTCGCGAGCTCGATCAACTGGAACAGCATCTGGCCGCCGTCGAGGATCGGTATCGGCAGCAGGTTCAGCACGCCGAGGCTGATGCTGACGATGGCCAGGAAAGTGAGGAATGGACGCAGGCCGACGCGCGCGGTTTCACCGGCGAAGGCCGCGATGTTGATCGGGCCGCTGATGTTCTTCACCGAGACGCGGCCCATCACCATGTTCCAGAGCATGCTCACCGTGAGCTGCGACATGCTCCAGGTTTCGCCGCCGGCGCGACTGAAGGCCGCGAGCGGCCCGAGGCGCTCGAGCTCGGCACGCTGCAACTCCACGCCGATCCGCCCCACGGTGCTGTTGCCATCCTGCTCGGCGCGGATCACGACGGGAACGTTGCGCTCGCCGTCCTCGCCGCGCACGGTGAGGATCACGCGCTCACCCGGACGCTGACGGATGTAGTTCACGAAATCGGTGCTGGTCGGCACGGCCTGATCGTCGACGGCAAGCACGCGATCACCGGACCTGATGCCAGCCTGCTGCGCGGGACCATCCGGCAGCGGACGGTCGACGATCGGCGGCACTTCCGGCGCGCGGAAATCGAAACCGATGCCCTTGAGGAGCGCCCCCGGCTCGGTGAGCCCGTGACGCTCGCGGGCATCCGGCACGTTCAGCGCCAGGTCGCGTTCGCTGCCGTCGGCGCCGCGCACGCGCAACTGCACGCGACCGTCGTCCAGCAGGTCTTCCAGCAGCGCAAAGATCACCGCTTTCGGATCTTCGGTCTTCTGTCCGCCCACGCTCAGGATCTGGTCGCGCGGCTGCAGCCCTGCTTGCGCAGCATGTGATCCAAGGACGACATCGCCGACCACCGGGTGGGATTGCGGCACGCCCCACATGAAGAGCACCCAGTAGGCGAACACCGCGAACAGGAAATTGAAGGCCGGCCCCGCGCACAGCACCAGCAGGCGCTGCCACACCGGGCGGCGCGTGAACGAGCGATCGAGTTCCGCCGCCGCGACCGGTCCTTCGCGCTCATCCAGGAGTTTCACGTAGCCGCCGAGCGGAATGGCGGCAATGGCATATTCCGTGCGATCCGGCCCGGCGGTCCGCATCCACAAGGGCTTGCCGAAACCGATCGAGAATCTCAGCACCTTGAAGCCGAGACGCTTCGCCACCCAGAAATGACCGAACTCGTGCACCGCGACCAGCACGCTGATCGCCACGATGAAGGCGAGGATTGAGATGGCAACCGGCATCAGGCAAGGGCTCCCGCGACTGGATCAGGGGTAGCGCCTTCCAGGCGCGAAATCAACTTTGCGGCCGCCTGCCGCGCCGCGTGGTCAGCTGCCAGAACGCTCTCGAGGTTCCGTACGGGCATCGCTCCCACGCAGTTGAGCACGCCCTCAATGACCACCGGGATGGACGTAAAGTTCAGATGCCCGGAGAGAAATGACTCGACTGCAGCCTCGTTCGCCGCATTCAGGATGGCGGGCAGAGTGCCGCCGGCGCGCGCCGCCTGTTGCGCGAGGCGCAGGCACGGAAAGCGCGCCAGGTCGGGTTCCTGGAACGTCAGTCGTCCCAGGCCCACGATGTCCAGCGACTCGACCCCGGACTCCCAGCGCTCCGGCCACGACAATGCATGTGAAATCGGTGTGCGCATGTCCGGGTTACCGAGTTGCGCGAGCACCGAGCCGTCGACGTATTCCACCATCGAGTGCACCACGCTCTGCGGATGAACGACGACCTGAACGTCATCGGGTGTCACGCCGAAGAGCCAACACGCTTCGATCAGCTCCAATCCCTTGTTCATGAGGGTCGCGGAGTCGACCGAGATCTTGCGGCCCATGTCCCAGTTCGGATGGGCGCAGGCTTCCGCGGGCGTGACGCTGCAGAGCTTCTCGGCCGGCGTGCCGAGAAACGGTCCGCCCGAAGCGGTGAGCAAGATGCGCCGCAATCCTGCCGGCTTCCTGCCCGCCACTGAGGTGTGCGGCAGGCACTGGAAGATTGCGTTGTGTTCGCTGTCGATGGGGATGAGCTCGGCGCCGCTCGCGCGCACGGCTTCGATCAGCAGGCTCCCCGACATCACGAGCGCTTCCTTGTTCGCGAGCAGCAGGCGCTTGCCCGCCTGCGCCGCGGCCAGCGTCGGCAGGAGTCCGGCGGCGCCCACGATGGCTGCCATCACCATATCGGCCTGCGGCAGGCGCGCGACTTCTTCGAGCGCGCCGGCGCCTCGCAACACCTGCGTAGCAATTCCTGCCGCTTTCAGGCGCTCAGCGAGACGCGTGGCCGCGGTCCGGTCCTCCAGCGCCACCACTTCGGGGCGATGGGCGATGCATTGCTCGAAGAGCCGCGCATCATTCGACCGCGCCGTGAGCGCGACGACCTTGAGCGCCTCGCGATGTCGCGAGATCACATCGAGCGTGCTCGCGCCCACGCTCCCGGTCGAGCCGAGGATGGCGACGCCCTTCACGACTGCGCCTCCATCCAGCGCAAGCCGAGCAGGAACGTCGGCGCCGCCGCGGTGATGCTGTCGATACGATCGAGCACGCCGCCGTGTCCGGGGAAGATCGAACCGCTGTCCTTCACGCCGGCATAGCGCTTGAACATGCTCTCGGTCAGGTCACCGACGATCGAGATCAGCACGACGGCCAGGCACAGCGACAGGAAAGCGACGCGCCGCAAGTGAAACCACCACGCGCCCACCGCTGCAACGGCGACGGCGGCGGCCAATCCACCGAGCACGCCCTCCCAGGTCTTGCTCGGGCTGACGCGCGGCGCGAGCTTGATGCGACCGAAGCGGCGGCCCGCGAAGAACGCGCCGGTGTCCGCGGCCCACACCAGCAGCAGCAGAAACAGGACCAGCTGCGGTCCGCGCGTGGCGAGCCCGTCGCCCGGCTGCAGATAAAGATGAGCGATAGCGACCCACGCGGGGACGAGCACCAGGAGCCCACTGCCCGCGACAGTCGCGCGGTTGTGCGAGCCCGGCGCCAGGCTGATCCAGAGAAAGGCGACGATCCACCAGCCGAGCGCGAGCAGCAACAGCGTCTGCAGTTGCTGCTCGTTCTGCGAAAAACGCCACACCAGGAACATCGCGAGCCCGACGATGAGCACGTAGAACCAGCGCGCGGCGGCGGCCGGAAAGCGCGGGAAAGTCGACCACTCCCACGCCCCCACCAGCACCACGCACGCGAACACGACCAGTGCGGCCTCGGGCGGCAGCCACAGGATGACCGCGAGCAGCGCCAGGCCGAGCACCACCGCCGTGAGGATGCGTTGCTTGAGGCCACTCTGCATCAGCGCGCGACCGCCTGCGCGTCCGTGAGGCCGAAGCGACGCTGCCGGCCGGTAAAGAACGCCAGCGCCCGGTCGAGTTCCGCGCGGTCGAAGTCCGGCCACAGGGTGTCGCAGAAGTAGAGCTCGGTGTAGGCGAGATTCCACAGCAGGAAATTGCTGATGCGCTGCTCGCCGCCGGTGCGGATGAAGAGGTCCGGGTCTTGAAGCCCGCCGAGCGCGAGTTCCTCCTGCAGTGTCGCCTCGTCGATCTCGTCGGCCTGCAGCGCGCCACTCGCACAGCGTCGTGCGACAGCGCGCGCCGCCTCGGTGATGTCCCAGCGCCCGCCGTAGCCGACCGCAATCAGTAACTGGAGCTTCTGATTGGCGCGCGTCAGGTCCTCGGTCTCGTTGAGGCGCGTCTGCAGGCGCACGGAAAGGGAACGTCGATCGCCGATGAAGCGCACGCGCACGCCCTTCGCGTTGAGCTCCGCTGCCTCGCGCTCGAGCGCTTCCATGAAGAGGTCCATCAGGCGGCCCACCTCCTCGATGGGACGCTGCCAGTTCTCACTTGAGAACGCGAACAGCGTGAGCACTTCGACGCCGAGCTCCGCGCAGGCTTCGACGGCCATGCGCACCGGACCCAGTCCCGCCTTGTGGCCGGCGTGGCGCATCTGGCCACGCTTCTGCGCCCAGCGCCCGTTGCCATCCATGATGATGGCGATGTGACGCGGCAAGGCACTCGTAACGGCTGCTGGAGAAGATCGGGGCATCGGCGCGTCAGACTTGCATCAATTCCTTCTCTTTGTCCGCGAGCACGTGATCGATCTCGGCGACGTGCTTGTCCGTGAGCTTCTGGACCTCCTCGTGCGCGCGCCGGTCATCGTCCTGGGAGATGACTTTTTTCTTGAGCATCTCCTTCAGCTCGTTCATCACATCGCGCCGCACGTTGCGCACGTGCACGCGGGCGTTTTCCGCTTCGGCGCGCACCACCTTGGTCAGCTCGCGGCGCCGCTCCTCGGTCAGGGGCGGCAGCGGAATCCGGATCACCTGCCCTGCCGTGGCGGGCGTGAGGCCGAGATCGGACTTGAGAATCGCCTTCTCGATCACCGGCACCATCGACTTGTCCCACGGGCTGACGGCGAGGGTGCGTGCATCTTCGGCGCTGATGCTCGCGACCTGCATGAGCGGGACATCGTTACCGTAGTAGGCGACCTTCAGGTGCTCGACCAGGCTCGGATGCGCCCGGCCGGTGCGCAGCTTCTTGAGATCGTTGCGAAACGCCACGACGCACTTCGCCATGCGTTGCGTCGCATCTTTCTTGACGTCTTCAAGCATGGGCACTCTCCCGCGCCTGGTTGTCGACGACGGTCCCCACGTCGTGACCCAGGACGATCTTCATGAAATCGCCCGCTATGTTGAGGTTGAAGACCTGCAGCGGCAGGTTGTTGTCCCGGCACATGACGATCGCAGTCGCGTCCATGACGTTGAGCTTCTGCGCCAGCACCTGGTCGAAGGTGAGGTGAGTGTAGCGCTTGGCGGCCGGATTCCTGACCGGATCGTCGGAAAACACTCCGTTGACCTTGGTGGCCTTGAGCAGCACTTCGGCGTTGATCTCGATCGCGCGCAGGCTCGCGGCCGTGTCAGTGGTGAAGAAGGGATTACCCGTGCCCGCGGCAAAGATCACCACCCGGTCCTTCTCCAGGTGCCGGATCGCACGGCGGCGGATGTAGTCCTCGCACACTTCGTTGATGCGCAGCGCCGACATGACGCGCGCATAGGCACCGAGGCTCTCGAGGGCGTCCTGCATGGCCAGCGCGTTCATCACGGTGGCCAGCATTCCCATATGGTCGGCGGTGACCCGATCCATTCCAGCCCGCGCCAGGCCGGCACCGCGGAAGATGTTGCCCCCGCCGATGACAACGGCAACCTGAACGCCGAGGCGGGTGACGTCGTGAATCTCGGTGGCGATGCGCTTGAGCATGGCGGGATCGACGCCGTAGTCGGCGTTGCCAAGCAATGCCTCCCCGCTCAGCTTGACCAGGATGCGCCGATAGCGTGGCTGCTTGTCGTTCTGGCCCATTCGCGCCCCCGGGGACCTGATTATAGAGAACCCCGCTCGCGCGGGGTTCGGATCAATGCTTGCCGTGGACCGTCGCCATCACCTCGGCGGCGAAGTCGACCTGCTTCTTCTCGATGCCGGCCCCGACTTCGAACCGCACGATCGCGGTGACTTGCGCGCCTGCCTTCTTCAGCAGGGCCTCGACCGTCACCTTGTCGTCCTTGACGAACGGCTGACCGGTCAGGGTGATCTCGTTCAACCGCTTGCGGAGCTTGCCTTCGACGATCCTGGCCGAGATTTCCGGCGGCTTGCCCTCCGCCTTGACCTGTTCAGCAAAGATCTCCCGCTCCTTGGCGAGGATGTCCTCAGGAACGTCGGCGGCGCTGATGTACTCCGGGCTCATCGCGGCGACGTGCATCGCAACCTCCCGGGCCAGCCCCTCATCGCCACCCTTCAGGGCGACCAGCGTTCCGATGCGGGTGCCGTGGACATAGCTGCCGACGACGGTCTCGGCCTCGATGACTGCGAACCGCCGCACCGTGATGTTCTCGCCGATCTTTGCCACGAGTCCGCGCCGGAACTCATCCAGCGTGCCCCCGGAGGGCAACTTGCACTGCAGCAGGTCTTCGACTGAGCGGGGCCGCTCCTCGAGCGCCAGCCCGGCAGCAAAGGTCGCCAACTGACGGATATCACCTTCGCGGGCCACGAAATCGGTCTCGCAGTTGACCTCGACCAGCGAGGCGTGACGCTTGTGATCGCGCAGCTGCGCGAACACGATGCCCTCGGCGGCCACGCGCGCCGCTTTCTTGTCCGCCTTCGCCAGCCCCTGGCGACGCATGAGGTCCGCGGCGGCATCGAGATTGCCCCCCGCTTCCACCAGCGCCTTCTTACATTCCATCATGCCGGCGCCCGTGCGCTCGCGCAGTTGCTTGACTGCTTCAGCGGTGATTGTCATCCGTCGAATCCTCAAGTGGGCTGTGCGGCCTCAGCGCCGCACAACCATGAAAGTCCCAGTGAGCGAAGGACGAAAGTCCTCCGCTGTCAGTCCGTCCCGCCCGCCGGCGAGCCGCCACCGGCGTCGGGCTTGCCGGCCGGCTTACGGCGCGCCGGCACGTGCCGGCGCGGGGCGAAGCGCTCGCCTGTGGTCCCGGACAGCTCCTCGGCGTCATCCGTTTCGGCTTCCGCAGTCACTCCCTCTTCGGTCGGCGCGGGTTCCTCTGCCGGTGCCCCGGTCTCCAGGACCTTGGCCACCGGCTTGCGCCGGATTGCCGCCTTCTTGCGGGGCGGCGCGGGCTTGCGGCGAGCGGTCTTCTTCTTCGGGTTGCCTTCCTCGTCGAGCTCGACGAATTCGTCCTCGCCCGCCGGGACTTCCGGAATCGCCTGCTTGCCTTCGCCGACGGCGTCGGCGATGCCGGCGGCATAGAGCTGGATGGCGCGCATGGCGTCATCGTTGCCCGGAATCACGTAGTCGATCCCGTCCGGCGAGCAGTTGGTATCGACGACCGCCACCACCGGGATGCCCAGCTTCTGGGCTTCGTGCACGGCAATTTTTTCATGACCCACGTCGATGACGAACAGGGCATCGGGCAAGGCACCCATTTCCTTGATGCCGCCCAGGCTCTTGTTGAGCTTCTCCATTTCGCGGCGCAGGGACTGCGCTTCCTTCTTGCCACGCTTGTCCAGCGCGCCGCTGGTCTGGAGCTCATCGAGCTCCATCAGGCGCTTGATCGACTGGCGGATGGTCTTGAAGTTGGTGAGCATGCCGCCCAGCCAGCGCTGGTTCACATAAGGCATGCCGGCGCGGACCGCTTCTTTCTGCATCGCCTCGCGCGCGGAACGCTTGGTCCCCACGAACAGCACCTTGCCGCCGTCCGCGACGACCGCCTTGATGAAGTTCGCCGCCTCCACATAGAGCGGCTGGGTCTTCTCGAGGTTGATGATGTGGATCTTGTTACGCTCGCCGAAGATGTAGGGGGCCATCTTCGGGTTCCAGAAGCGGGTCTGATGTCCGAAATGAACACCCGCTTCCAGCATCTGTCGCATGGACACGCTGGTCATGAAAGGCTCCTTGTAGGGTTAGGCCTCCGCGTATCCCATGTGGAAACCGCTACTGCGGCACCCAACCACATGTGACGATACGCGTGTGGTTTGCATTGCCAAAAAACGGCGCGCTTTATACCATAAACTTGTTGAACGAACAATGCGTTAGATTCACCGGCGCC
>DATFRO010000025.1:0-15479 GCA_035263105.1 Steroidobacteraceae bacterium
CATGCCGACTTCGTAGGAAGTCGCCTCTTCACCGTCCACCTTCACGAACTGCGTGACCTGGAACGGCCGCGGATTGAAGGCCTGCGGGCGATAGCCGGTCGCGGCTGACGCGTAGGCCATGATCGTGTCGGTGAACTTGTAATCGATGCCCGCCTTCCAGTCGGTGCGGCTCTCGGACGTGTTGAGGGCGGTCACCACGATCGTGTTGTCGAAGTCCTCGTCCTTGTCGTCCTTCGAGTAACGCAGCCCTGCCGTGAGGCTGAGCTTGTCGGTGACATCGAAGACCGCGTGCGCGTACGCCGACTTGTTCTCCGAGCTGGTCTTGTTGAGACCGTTGACCAGGAACGCGGTCGGCACGAACGCCGGGATCGACACCTGCTGTGCGCTCTCCATGTCGCCGTTGTAGTAGAAACCACCCACGGTCCAATCGATGAAGTTCGCCGCGCGGCCGCTGAAGCGCAGCTCTGCGGTCGTGCCCTTGAAGTGCTGGCGTCCGTCGACCGTCTGCTCGCCGAGCGGCGAACCGTCGGCGTCGGTGGCGAACTGGCTGTCGAAGTCGCTGTAAGACGCGATGAACTCGACGCGCAGCGCCTCGCTCCCGTGCCAGTCAGCCTTGCCCGAGTAGGTGTGCTGCTGGATCGCGGTCACCGGCTTGAACTCGATGCCGGTGGACGGATCCGAGTAGGTCGCGAAGGTGGCCAGCGGGCTGTTGGTGATGAAGCGGTTGTCATACGGGACGCCGAGCGTCGCCGCCATGTTGTTGCTCCAGAAATTGAACGGCGGCGGGAGCTGGCCCACGAACGGACCCGTGGTGTTGTGCGCGATCTTCACCAGCGTGTCGGCGCGCGCTTCGGAGTTGTCGTCCTCGAATTCCGCACTGAAGGTCAGATCGAACACATCGCTGGGTGCGAAGCGCAGTTGTCCGCGCACACCCGACACGTCCGTACCGCCCTGCGTGCCGAGCTGGCAGCCCGCGTCACGGTTGAAGATCTTCTGGGGAAGCGTGCCCATCGCGGCGACCAGGTTCGGGTACATGCAGCGGAAGTCGAACACCTTCTGGTAGCCATCCGCCTGCTTCGACACGCCGGTGACGCGGCCGAACACGTGGTCGGAGAGCGCGAAGTCATAGGAGCCGCGCAGGTCGATGCGATTGAACTGACCGTAGGTCACCTGGATGTGCCCGGTGTTGTCGCCCTGCGGCTTCTTGCTCACGTAGCGAATCGCGCCGCCGATGGCGCCGCGACCGAACAGTGTGCCCTGCGGACCGCGCAGCACTTCGACGCGCTCGAGGTCCATCAGGTCCACCATCGAGCCCATCGTCACCGGGTGAATCACGTCGTCGAAGTAGATCGCGACGCCCGGCTCGAACTCAGCGAGAAAGTCGTACTGGCCGATGCCGCGGATGAACGCGCTCATCGTGTTGCCGAACGCGGCCTGCGCCGGGCGCAATGACAGGTTGGGCACGGTGTACCCAATCTGGTAGGCCTCGGTGAAGTTGCGCTGGGTGATGTCCTCGGCCGTGATCGCGGTGATCGCGATCGGCGTCTCCTGCAGTTTCTCCTCGCGGAACTGCGCGGTGACGATGATCTCTTCCAGAGCACCCGCTGCCGCGGAGGATGTCTGGGCTTGCTGCTGCTGTGCCAGCGCGCCCGGCGCGTTGAGCAACAGAGCGGTCGTGGTCAGGATCGCCGATGGAACAAGGCGGATGAGTTTCTTCATAGTCGATCGCCCTCGCAGACGGGTGCCCCCCAGATCGTTGTGGTCTAAATGGTACGGATGATGACTCGCGTAGCCAGAAGCAGACTCAGTAGATCGAACCCCATGCGTTCGCGGCCGATTACAGCGCGACTAGAGCCTTAAAAGTCGATCTACAGCGAACGACGAGTCAACCGACAGCGCACGGTGCGCCTTAGATTTCAGCGTTGTGTCGTGTGCGAGCCACGCACGACGAGTGGAACATTCAGCCCAGCCACACGAGCGTGAGCGGTATGTAAAACAGCCCCATGAGGACCGACAGCGATGCGGCGCTCGCAGCCAGCTCCACATCGAGCGACTCGCGCTGCGCGAGCACGACCACGGTGAATCCGATCGGCGCCGAGCAGCCGATGATCGCGACGGTCCGCGTCAGTCCGGGCAAGCCGAGCAGGACCGCGCAGACGACCGCCATCGTGAGGCCAATCACCAGGTGCAGCCCCACGGCCGTCAGGGCCGGCGTGGAGAGCGCACGGCGGCCATCGAACAGCACGCCGAGCGCTACCGGCACCAGCAGCACCACCCAGCCGCCGAGGAGTTGCAGCGTGTCGAGCGCGACCGCAGAGACGGGCAGAGCGAACAGGTTGATGATGAGCGCCAGCGTGAGGGCCCAGAGCGGCGGAAACGAGCCGAGACGCTGCAACGCCTGCCACCAGCTGTTGGCCGTGCGCCCGAGCCGCGCCGCCAGCAGGTAGCCGAACGTGCACAGCATGGTGGCATTGCCGAGATCGAAGAGCGCGACCTGCGCGAAGCCTTCCGCCCCGTGCGCAGCGAAGACGAACGGATAGATGAGGCTGATGTTGAGCGCCGTGAAACAGCACACGAAGGCGCCGTAGGCGCTCGGCTCGAGATTCAGCCGGCGCCCCACCACGAGAGCCAGGGTGCAGCCGATCAGGATCGTGAGGACTGCCGCCGCCGGTAACCACAGCAGCTGCGAGTGCAGCGGCAGCCGGCTCACACCTGCAAGAATGACGGCCGGCAACCCGATCCAGATGACGATCGTGAGCAGACGCCGGCCGTGCCCGACATCGAGCACCTTCCAGTGCCGAAGCGCCAGTCCGACGAAGAACAGGACGACGATCGCCGCTAGCCGCAACGTCTGCATGTGGCCGGCATCCTGACATGCCGGATGATCTACGTCTTCCCGGGCGTTGCTCTCCCTGGGCCCGTTCGGATTTCGTTGCAGTGGCGGGACGCGGGCGTACAGCGCGAACGGTGTCGCCCGTGATCCTCCGGCGTATCAATCGTGTCGGGCCGGGGGAGAGCAACGCCCGGGAAGGCGTACGTCTAGCCCGGCGGGATGCCGAACACGCGCTCGGCGTTGCGGTGGTAGATCTTCGCCTTGTCTTCGTCGGAGATCGGCGCCTCGTCCATGAAGCGCACGGCTTCGTGCGTCTCCTGGTACGGGTAGTCGACCGCCCACATGACGTTGTCGGCGCCGAGCACTTCGATGCAGAACCTGAGCGCCGGGTGCCAGTTCACGCCGCTGGTGGTGATCGCGAAGTTGCGCCTGAAGTATTCGCCCGGCGTGAGCTGGAGTTTCGGCCGGTCCATTGCCACCGGGGCGCGCGTGAACATCCAGTCCATGCGATAGAGCGCGTACGGGATGTTCTCGCCCATGTGGCCGATCACGATCTTGAGCGCCGGGTACTTGTCGAACACGCCGCTCATGATCAGGCGCACCGCGTGCAACCCGACTTCGACCGCGTAGCCCCAGATCGCGTGTTCCAGGTGGTACTTGCGATACGGCTGCGCCATCGCGGGCGAGGGCGAGCGCGGATGGATGTAGATCGGCACGCCGAGCCCGGCGGCGGCCTCCAGGATCGGCCAGTACTTGAGCTCGTCGAGATACTCGCCATTGGTGTGCGAGTTGATCATCACGCCGTTGAGCTTGAGCTTGCGGATCGCGCGCTCCATTTCCGTGACGGCGCGCTTCGGATCCTGTGGCGCGACGGTGGCGAGTCCTGCGTAGCGCGTCGGATGGCGCGCGATCGCTTCGGCGAGCCGGTCGTTGCCCAGCTTGGCGATCGAGACCGCGAGCTCCGTTTCGAGCGCCTGCACGCCGGTCGAGGTGAGCGCCAGCAGATGCACGTCGATGCTCGCCTCGTCCATGATGCGCAACCGCTCCTCGTCGACGTCGAGGAGCCGTCGCGACAGTACGCCACCGTCGGTCTGCGCGCGTGCGAGGAATGTGTCCGGGTCGTAGCTGGTGCTCTTCCTGATGAGCTCACGCCACGCGTCGAACTGCTCGGGAATCGCCCAGGCTTCCTCGGTGGCAATGCGTCGGTGCTGTTTGGACATGTTCAACCCCAGCGCGAGGGCTCGGAGCCGGGCACGAAAGCCTGCTGCGGCTTGCCGGTCTTGCTCAGCGCCAGCGCTTCGCGCACGGCGCGCCGCTCTCGCATGCGATTGAGGAACTCTGAGATGCGCGGAGTCGCCCTCTCGTTCACGATCTCCGGAGCGAGGTCCGGCAGCGCGTTGAGGAGCGAGAACGCTTCGATGTCGGCGACCGAGTAGCTCGCGCCGTTGAGCCACGGGCCTTTTGCCAGCGTCGACTCCAGCCTCCCGACCGGAAAGCCGAGCCGCTGCTTGAGCGTGGCCAGGCGTGCCTCATCGTAAGTGCCGTCGATCACCGCGCTCCACGCGGCACGCCGCTCCAGCGGCTCGATCGCGGCGATCTGCGCCTCGAGCTGCTTCGGGTCGCGCTTGCCGAGCACCGGCGCCAGGTATTTCGCGCACCCAAGCGCACACACTCCGGGCCCGAGCTGCAACGTCAGGAACTGCCCGAACGCGCGCGCGCGATAGTGCTCGTAGGCATTGCCGGGATAGAGATCCGTGCCCGGCAGTGCATCGGCGATGTACTCGAGCATGAAGAAGGAACTGCTCACGATCGTCCCGTCGTGAACCAGTACCGGCCCTTCGCGCTCGAGGTGCAGGCTCGATTCGATGTTGCGCGGGAACCCCGGCGCGAATTGCTCGAACCGCGTCGCGTCGAAGTAGCGGCTGGTGAACGGAGCCTGCTTCTCCTTGAGCGCGATCAGGGGCTTCAGGTAGTACGTGTTCGGTTCCCAGTGATGGAGCTCAAGCATTTTTGCGCTCCAGGAACTTCACGCGTGAGGCCATCTCGGTGCGGCCCTTGGCCCAGGTCGCCTTGGTGGCGGGGCGCTCGTAGATCTTGCGCAGCCATTCCAGGATGTGCGGCGTCTTCGCGTCGTTGCAGTGATCGGGCTGCGAGAGCGGCAGCGCGTAGCCCAGGTTGAAGCAGTTGGCATCCCCGAGCGAATAGCTCTCGCCGGCGATATACGGCTGGCGGCCGAGATGTTGCTCGAGCACGCCGATGCAGAAGAGCACGCGGCGGCGCGACTCGGCGAGCTCCGCTTCGGTGAACTCGTTGAACATCGCCTTGCGCCAGGCGATGCGGCGCGCTTCCAGCGGAATGCGCTGGATCGCAGCCTCGAGCTCCTTCGGATCGCGCTTGCGCACGGCGGGCCCGACAAAGATGGACCAGCCGATCATGCTGAGCGAAGGCGCGAAGTAGGAATCGAAGAAGCGCATCCACCAGCGCATGCGCCAGCGCTCCTTCGGATCGGACGGTCGCAGCTGCGGCCCGGGAAAGGCCTCGTCGACGTACTCCATCATCGGCGTCGACTCGGTGAAGACCAGATCACCGTGCACCATCGTCGGGATGGTGCCGTCGGGATTGATCTTGAGGTACTCCGGCTGGTGCTGGTCGAACTTGAGCAGGTCGATGTAGTGACTCTCGTATTCGACGCCCTTCTCGGCGAGCGCGAGCATCGGCTTGCCGGAATTCGCGTTTGGCTCCCAGTGGTACAGCTTCAGCATCGGTGCTCCGGGTCTGTCAGCGGATCGTTGGAGATTCGGCCCGGCAGGTCTTTTCGAGACCGTGAAAAACAGGGACGTTTTTCACGGAGCCTACAGGGATGTATTTACGGCGTTCTCGAAAAGACCTGCCGGGTCGAGTCTCCAACATACGGCTAGACCAGAAAGTTCCTGGCAGCATCGATGGTCTGCTGCGTGCGATCTGGGGCCACTTCGCGCGGCGGAATCGCGAAGCCGCGCTGCACGGCGGGCCGTGCGCCGACCAGGTCGAGCCAGCGCTTCAAGTGATCGAGGCCGTCGATGGTGAGCCCGCTCCACTCGTAGCCGCGCGCCCACGCCCAGGTCGCGATGTCGGCGATCGAGTAGTCGCCCGCGAGGTACTCGTGATCCTTGAGGCGCGTGTCGAGCACTTCGAGGAGCCGGCGCGATTCGCGCTGGTAGCGATCGATCGCGTACGGGATTTTCTCAGGGGCGTAGCGGAAGAACACGTTCGCCTGGCCCATCATCGGGCCGATGCCCGCCATCTGGAACATGAGCCACTGGATCACGAGCGAGCGGCCCTTCACGTCCTGCGGCATGAGGAGCCCGCTCTTCTCGGCGAGATAGATCAGGATCGCGCCCGACTCGAACACCACGAAGTCGTCGTTGTCGTGATCGATGATCGTCGGGATGCGCCCATTGGGGTTCAGCTTGAGGTACCACTCCTCTTTCTGCTCGCGCTTCGACAGGTGGATGTGCCGCCAGGTGTACGGCAGCTGCATCTCCTCCAGGGCGATGGAGATTTTCCAGCCGTTCGGGGTCTCGGAAGTGAACAGCTCGATCACGGTGTCAGTTCGCCGCCGTCTTCGGCATCGCATCGTGCGCACGCCGGATCAGGTACGCACGGATCTTGTCGATATCCTGCGCGCTCAGCTCCGCGCCGAACGCCACCATGCCGTTGCCCTGCAGCGCGCCGTCGTGAACGATCTGCTGGAACTGCTTGTCGTCGTTCAGAGCCGCGGCATAGCGCAGATCGGGAAGGATCCCCGCGCTCACCGCCGCGTCGCCGTGGCAGGTGCCGCAGTAGGTGTTGTAGAGCGCCTTGCCGGCGGCGATGGTGGCCGCACTGGCTTTATCCGGCGGCGGATTCAGCGCTTTCAGCGGCGGCGCCGCGATGTCCGGCAGTGAATCCGCGCCGTTGAGCGCGAATGCCAGCACGCGCGGTGGGTTGGTGCGCGTGTGCTTGTCGCGCGTCACTTCTCCGGGCGCCAGCCCGAACACACCGCCCCACCCCGCCTCGACCGCGACATACTGCACGCCGCCGACTTCGTAGGTGATCGGTGCGGCGACGATGCCCGCCTGCGCTGGCGCCGACCACAGGCGCGAGCCGTTATCCGCCTGGTACGCGACGAAATCGCCCATCGCGGTGCCCTGGAACACGAGGTTGCCCGCCGTCGAGAGCACGCCGCCATTCCACGGCTCGTCGTACTGCACTCTCCAGACTTCCTTCTGCGCGACCGGATCCCACGCCGCGAGGTGACCGCGCAGGTGTTCCTTCGCATCGGCGATGATCTTCGGGTCCTGCGGCATGCTACCGGCGTCCAGATCGATACCGACGTTCCAGGCGAGCGAGCGCTGCTTGAACTTCGCATCTGGAATGTACGGGAACGCCATTTCGGTGACGGGCAGATACACCAGGCCCGTCAGCGGGCTGAAGGACATCGGCTGCCAGTTGTGCGCGCCGCCGGGGCCGGGCATCGAGAGCCACGGCTTGCCCGTCTCCCCGTATCGCGACTGCGGATTCTCGATCGGCCGGCCCGTCGCAGGATCGACGCCGGTCGCCCAGTTCACGGTCACGAACGGCTGCGCCGAAATGAACTTCCCGTCCTTGCGATCGATGACGTAGAAGAATCCGTTCTTCGGCGCCTGCATGATGACGTCGCGATCCTGGCCGTCGATCTTGAGCGTGGCGAGGATCAGGTGCTGAGTCGCGGTGAAGTCCCACGTCTCGCCCGGCGTCGTCTGGAAGTGCCAGACGTATTCGCCGGTGTCGGGACGCAGCGCCACGATCGAAGACAGGAACAGGTTGTCGCCGCCGCCGGGGCTGCGGATCTTGCGATTCCACGGCGAGCCGTTGCCGACGCCGATGTAGAGCAGGTCGAGCTTGGGATCGTAGGCCATCGAGTCCCACACCGTGCCGCCGCCGCCGAGCTTCCACCACTGCCCGGTCCAGGTCTGCGCCGCTTTCTCGAGAATCGGCGCCTCGAACGGTTTCGACGGATCGCCGGGCACCGTGTAGAAACGCCACGCCATCTCGCCGCTCTCGGCGTCATACGCCGAGATGTAGCCGCGCACGCCGAGCTCCGCGCCGCCGTTGCCGATGAGCACCTTGCCCTTCACGATCCGCGGCGCACCGGTGATCGTGTAGCGCTGCTTCGGATCGACGGTCATCTTCTCCCAGGCGAGCTTGCCCGTCGCCGCATCGAGTGCGACGAGACGTCCATCGAGCGTGCCGAAGTACACCTTGCCCTTCCACGCCGCGACACCGCGATTGACGACATCGCAGCAGGCGTTCACGCCCGTCTCGCGCGGCACGGCCGGGTCGTATTGCCAGAGCAGCGCCCCGGTGCGTGCATCGAGCGCAAACACCTTGCTCCATGCGCTCGTGACATACATGACGCCATCGATGACGAGCGGTGTCGCTTCCTGGCCGCGCGCATCGGTCGGGATGTCGTAGTGCCAAGCGAGCTTCAGGTCGCGCACGTTGCGCGTGTCGATCTGCTTCAGGGGACTGAAGCGTTGCTCATCGTAGGTGCGGCCATGCGACATCCAGTTGCTCGCGTCGTTGTCGGCCGCTTCCAGGCGAGCGGCATCGACCGCAGCCGGTGTCTTCGCTGCAGCCTCCGTTCCCTCGGACTGATCAGGCTTCTTGCCGCAAGCGCCGACAACAACAGCCGTCGCGAGTGAAACCAGGACCAGGCGAGAGGCGTCCACCGTCAAACCGCCATGCACACGGACTTGATCTCGGTGTACAGCTCGACACCGTAGTGCCCGTGCTCGCGCCCGATTCCGGACTGCTTGAAGCCGCCGAACGGCATGTTGGGGTCGATGAAGTTGTGGCAGTTGACCCACACCGTCCCCGCTTTGATCTTCGGCACGATGCGCTGCACGGTGCTGAGATCCTTCGACCAGACGCTCGCCGCGAGGCCGAAGTCCGTGTCGTTGGCGAGCGCGGCAATCTCGTTCACATCATCGAAGCGCTGCGCCACCAGCACCGGCCCGAAGATTTCCTCGCGCACCACACGCATGTCCGGCTTCACGTTCACCAGGATCGTCGGCTCGACATAGTAGCCGTCGTTCGCCGGCGCGCCGCCGCCGACCAGCACCGAAGCGCCCTGCTTCCTGCCCGAGTCGATATATCCCAGTACGCGATCCTGCTGCTCCTTGGACACCAGCGGACCCATCTGCGTCTGCGGGTCGAGACCCGGGCCGAGCCTGATCGACTTCGCGGCGCCACTGATGCCCTCGACCATCTTGTCGAAGATCGAGCGGTGCGCGTAGAGCCGCGAGCCCGCGGTACACACCTGGCCGTGATTGAAGAAGATCGCGTTCGAAGCGCCGCCGATGGCCGCGCCCACATCCGCGTCCGGGAACACCACCACCGGGGACTTGCCGCCGAGCTCGAGTGACACGCGCTTGAGCGTGTCGGTCGCCGACTTGTTGATGATCTTGCCGACCGAGGTCGAACCGGTGAAGGCAACTTTGTCGACGCCCGGATGTGCGACCAGGGCTGCGCCGGTGGTTTCGCCGTTGCCGGTGATGATGTTGACCACGCCCGGCGGGACGCCCGCTTCCATGATCAGCTCACCGAGGCGCAGCGCCGAGAGCGGTGTCTGCTCGGCAGGCTTGAGCACACAGGTGCAGCCCGCCGCGAGGGCCGGTGCGATCTTCCACGCCGCCATCGCCAGCGGGAAATTCCACGGCACGATCTGCGCGCACACGCCCACGGGTTCGCGCGTGGTGTAGGTGACAAACTTGGCCCCCGGCACGCCGCCGATCGAATTGCGGATCGTCTCGCCACTGATCTTCGTCGCCCAGCCGGCCATGTAGCGGAAGTAGTTGCTGGACCCCGGCACGTCGATGATGCTCGCCATGAACTTGGTCTTGCCGTTGTCGAGGCTCTCGAGCTCGGCGAGTTCCTCGGCGTGCTGGTCGATGAGCTCGGCCAGGCGCCACATCAGCGCTTCGCGCTTCGCCGGCGCCATCTCCGGCCACGGTCCCTTGTCGAACGCCTGGCGTGCCGCAGCGACGGCCCGGTTCACATCCTCGGCGTTGGCATCCGCCACGCGGGCGATCTCCCGCCCGGTCGCCGGATCGATCACCGGTATGGTGTCGCGCGACTTGGATTCGGCCCACTCACCGCCGATCAGCAGGCGCGGGCCGCGCCGCAGAAAACCCGCCACGGCGGGAGACGGTTCGAGCTGTTTGGCAATCTGGTGTGCAAGCGCGGCGTTCACGGGAAATTCCTCCGAGTCATCTGCGTTATGGGGCAGCAAAACCTGTACAGCAGGCTCAACCATCAACGACCAAGGATTCAACCCACAGCGAAATCCCGGCGCGCGACAAATCGCGTGCGTACGCCCGCCGACGCAAGGGCCGCCGGCGAGCACCGGGGAGCGGCCGCGGGGCTTTACAAGAGCTCCCGCCGCATGTTTGCTTCACGCCCCTGCCATGAACATGCGCCGCAGCACCGACCGCATCCTGACCACTCACGTCGGGAGTCTCCCGCGCGAGAGCAAGGTCGTGGACCTGCTGCTCAAGCGCGACCGGGGCGAAGCTTTCGACGCCGCTGAATTCGACGCGACCATGGCCGCGGCCGTCTCCGCGACGGTGAAGAAGCAGGTCGCGACCGGCATCGACGTCGTGAGCGACGGCGAGACCGCCAAGGTCGGATACGCGACGTACATCAAGGAGCGGCTCGCGGGATTCGGCGGTCACACGGACCGCCAGATCGCACTCGACCTGCAGGACTACCCGGAGTTCCGCGACAAGATGGCGTTGATCGCGGGCAAGCAGTCCTTCCAGCGCCAATCCTGCATCGGCCCCATCGCGGTCAAGGAACACGAAGCGCTCGGCAAGGATCTCAGGAACCTGCGCGCCGCGGTCAGCGCGCACGGGGCGCGCGAAGCGTTCATGGACGCAGCCTCGCCGGGCGTGGTCAGCGTGTTCCAGACCAATCGTTACTACCCGAGCCACGCGACTTACGTCGAAGCGATCGCGAATGCCATGCAGGGTGAATACGAGGCGATCGTCGCCGCGGGTTTCGTGCTGCAGCTCGATTGCCCGGACCTCGCCATGGCGCGGCACACGGGTTTCCAGGACCTGAGCGACGCCGAGTTCCTCGAGCGCGCGGCGCTCCATGTCGAGATCCTCAATCACGCGCTGCGCAACATCCCGGCCGAAGCGATGCGCATGCACGTGTGCTGGGGCAACTACGAAGGGCCGCACGATCACGACATTGCGCTCGAGAAGATCATCGGCACGGTGCTGAAGGCGAAGCCCGCCGCGATCCTGTTCGAAGCGGCCAATCCGCGCCACGCGCACGAATGGACGGTGTGGCGCGATGCGCGCATTCCCGATCACAAGGTGCTCGTGCCAGGACTCCTCATGTCCTCGTCGAACTACGTCGAGCATCCCGAGCTCATCGCGCAGCGCATCCAGCAGTTCGCGGACATCGTCGGTCGCGAGCGCGTGATTGCGGGCACCGATTGCGGCTTCGGGACCTTCGCCGGCGTCGGGCGCGTCGATGCCGCGATCGTGTACCGCAAGCTCGCCGCGCTCGTCGAGGGCGCGGCGCTCGCGAGCCGCCGACTCTGGCACTGAACCATTCATTTCAACCCTAGAGAGCAGCGACCATGGACCCAGTAGCAGGCAAAGTTGCATTCGTCACCGGCGGTGCCAGCGGCATCGGACTCGGGCTCAGCAAGGTGCTGGTCAGGGCCGGCATGAAAGTGGTGATGGCGGACGTGCGCGAGGATCACCTCGCCGCGGCCGCCGAGTACTTCGCGCACGCCGGGCAGAAGGCGAACGTACTGGCGCTCAAGCTCGACGTGACCGATCGCGCCGCGTTCGCGCGCGCGGCGCAGGACACGCTGCGCGTCTTCGGCAAGGTGCACCTGCTGGTCAACAACGCGGGCATGGGACTGCTCGGGCCCATCAAGCTCGCGAAGTTCGACGACTGGGACTGGGGCATCGGCGTGATGATCACGGGCGTGATCAACGGCATCCACACCTTCCTGCCGCACATCCTGGCGCACGGCGAAGGCGGCCACATCGTCAGCACCTCCTCGATGGCCGCGGTGGTGCCGATCCCGAACTGCTCGATCTACATCATGGCGAAGGCGGCGCTGGTGGGACTCTCCGAGTCGCTGCGCGGCGAGCTCGCGCCCGACAACATCGGCGTGTCGGCGTTCTGCCCCGGCCCGGTGCAGACCAACATCCGCGAGAGCGCCAAGACGCGACCCGACAAGTTCCGCGACAGCGGCTTCACCGAGTTCGAGAAGCGCCTCGGCGAGCGGCCGAACTCACCGTTGTGGATGGATCCGGAGGAATGCGGCGAGCGGATCCTGCGCGGGATCCGCCGCAACGATCTCTATATCTTCACGCACCGGGAGTTCCGCGAAGGCGCGGAGGAGCATTATCGCGCGATGCTCGCCGCATTCCCGGACGAGCCGCTCAACGGCGAGCGTGCGGACGCGATCCGCTACCTGCTCGGGAACCCGATCTTCAAGCAGGAGCTGGACAAGGGGGCGCCGAAATAGGCGTCCCGTCGCCGCGCGGCTTCAGAACATCGTGTTGCTGTTGGCCGATTTCTCGGGAATCGGCTGGATCACGTCCCAGTGCTCGACCACCTTCCCCTTCTCCAGGCGGAAGATGTCGACCACCGCCGAGCCGCGATCGTTGTCATCGCGCTTGACGTGCGAGTGCACGACGACGATGTCTCCGTCGACGTACACGTGCTTGAAGTCGTAACGATACCCGGTGTTCTTCTCGAGGTACGGCGCGAGAAAGTCGATTGCCGGCTGCGCGCCGTCCGCAGCGAAGGGATTGTGCTGCTTGTAGTACGAACCGACGTACTTGGCGAATCCCTCCTTCACTTTCTTCTGGTTGAAGACCATGTCGAGGAACTCGACCGCGATCTTGCCCTTCGGGTTGCTGGTCACCGGGGTGTCCGCGCTGGCCGCGGACGAAAGTGCCAGCGTTCCGCACAAGAGCGCCAAGGCGATGCCGCTGAAAATTCGCATGTGTCCTCCCTTCTCCGGTCGACAGGATCGCTTACCCAATGCGGATTTAGGAACTCTGTGCCGCGCGCACTGGCGCAGGCTGGCGCGCCATCGCCAGCGCCGCCTTCACCGCGGGGCGCGCATTCATCCGCGCCACCCAATCGAGCACGCGCGGCGTCAGCTTTTCGTTCATGAACTCCGGGAAGAAGCGTGGCACCGGAACGACCATGGAATAGCTGTTCACGTCGGCCAGCGAGTACTCCTCGCCGGCGAGCCACCGCGACTTCGCCAGGATCTTCTCCATGCGCTCGATCGACACGCCGACCTTGCGCTTGGAGTCGGCGAGCTGTTCCGGCGTGAACGCGTGCGTCGCGGCGGTCTTCCACTTGTCGCGTTGCTCCTTGAGCGGTATGCGCTCGAGGAGCTTGTCGAATTCCCCGCTCTGCAGCCGCGCCACGATCCCGGGCACCAGCACGTTCCAGCCGTGCATGCTGAGCGACGGACAGAAATACTCGTCGACGAACTTGCTCCAGATGCGCATCTGCGCGCGGGCCGCCGGATCGCGCGGCCTGAGCGGCACCTGCGGGAACACGTCCTCGAGGTACTCGTTGATCACGGTTGACTCGGTGATGATCACGCCGTTGTGAATCAGCGCCGGCACCTGGCCGTTCGGGTTCACCTTCACGAACTCCGGCGAGTGTTGCTCGAAGCTGTGCAGGTCGACGTAGTGACTGGTGAACTCGAGCCCCTTCTCCTTCAGGCACAGCATCGGCTTCATCGAGTTGGCCGAAGGCTCGTAGTGATACAGCTCCATCATGGGTCCACTCCTCGGCTGGTCAGTCGCCGAACGACCGCAACAACTCCGGCACCTTGTTCGGCATCGCGAGCGCCGCCTTGACGGCGGGCCGCTGGCTCATCTCTTCGAGCCACTCGCTGGTGCGCGGTTTCATGAATTCCGGGAAGAATCGCGGCACGCCCGCGACCATTGTGTAACTGTTGACGTCCGCGAGCGAGTACATCGAGCCCGCCAGCCAGTGCGACTTGCTGAGCTCCTTCTCCATGCGCTCGACCGCCACCCCGATGCGGCGGCGCGAGTCGTTGAGCTGCTCCTCGGTGAAGGAGCTGCCGGCGACGGTCGCCCACTTGTCGCGCTGCTCCTTGAGCGGGATGTGCGAGAGGATCTCCTCGAGCTGCGGGCCCTTGAGCCGCTGGGCCACCTTTCGCACCATGGTGTGCCAGCCGATCATGCTGAGCGCCGGGCAGAAATACTCGTCGATGAACTTGCTCCAGATGCGCATCCGCGCGCGCTCCACGGGATCGTCGGGCCGCAGCTTCACCTCGGGAAACACGTCCTCCAGGTACTCATTGATGACGGTCGATTCGGTGATCATCTTGCCATCGTGGATCAGCACCGGCACCTGGCCGTTCGGGTTGATGGCGACGAATTCGGGTTTGTGCTGTTCGAAGCGCAGCAGGTCGACATAGTGACTCACGAAGTCGATGTGCTTTTCCTTCAGGCACAGCAGCACCTTCATCGAGTTGGCGACTGGTTCCGCGTGGTAGAGCTCGAGCATTGGGCCTCAGACATCTGTAAAACGGTGACGCATTTGGCCGAACCGCAGCCCCGGGCGACTCGACTCAGCGCGAAGCAGCGATCCACTGGGAAGGAAATCAGCGCCCGCCTCGCGCGGCAGCGAGACGGTTGCCGGACTACAATCGAGTGCCCGGCGCAGGAATGGCTCTACTCGGCAGCGTACCAATTGCAATGAGCGGCCCGTACATCAGCGGCTTTGCAGCCATCGGCCTCGGCGATCGCCCCAGTGTTGGCGGCAAGGGCGCGAGCCTCGGCGAACTGTCGCGCGCCGGGCTTCCGGTTCCCGGGGGCTTCGTGATCACCACGCGCGCCTTCGTGGAGTTCATCGACACGATCGATCCGCACGGCGACATCGCGCGCCGCATCGAGGCGGCTGATGCCGACGACCTGGAGGCGCTGGCGGAGGCCGCGGGCGCTGCCCGCCAGGCCATCGCGTCGGCCCGAATGGCAGGCTCCCTGCAGTCGCTGGTTCGCTCGGCCTATCGCGACCTGTGCGGCGGCGATCCGCTCGTGACCGTGGCGGTCCGCTCGAGTGCGATCGGCGAGGACAGTGCCGAAGCGAGCTTTGCCGGTCTGCAGGAGACTTTCCTCTGGGTTCGCGATGAAGAGAGCGCGCTGCGTTCGGTGCTCGAGTGCTGGGCGAGTCTTTACAGCTTCGAGTCGGTGAGCTACCGGCGCAGGTTGTCCCTGCCCGAGCGCGGCATCGGCATGGCCGTGGTCGTGCAACGCATGGTGCACTCGCGCTGCTCGGGCGTGATGTTCACGCGCAGCCCGGTCAGCGGCGATCGCTCCGTCATCGCGCTCGAGGGCAGCTGGGGCCTCGGCTCGTGCATCGTGAGCGGCGAGGTGACGCCGGACAAGTTCGTGATCAGCAAGGTCACCGGCCACATCGTGACGCGCACGGTGAGCGCGAAAGGCATGCAACACGTGCCCGACACTCACGCCGGCGGCGTGCGCGCCGAGCCCGTGCCTGAGGAGCGCCGCTCGCAACCCTGCCTCAGCGACGAGGAGATCGGCCGGCTCGCGCAACT
>DATFRO010000026.1:0-10304 GCA_035263105.1 Steroidobacteraceae bacterium
AAGGCGAAGCTGGCGAGCACGGCCGGCTTCGCCGCGGGGGGCAAGACGTTCAAGGTCCACCTCGACGGCTACAACTTCATGCCGTACTTCGAGGGCAAGGAAAAAACCGGGCCGCGCGATTCGATCATGTATTTCGATCAGGGCGGCAACCTGAATGCGTTGCGCTGGAACGACTGGAAACTCAGCTTTGCCACCTCGCACGGCAACATTGCGACCGGAACGCGCGAGGTTTCAGCCTGGGCCCTGATCGCGAACCTGCGCATGGATCCGTACGAGCGCGGACTGGAAGAGGGTGGCGGCGCCATCGACTTCCTGGCGCGCAACATGTGGCTGATCGTGCCGGTGCAGGGGAAGATCAAGGAGTTTTTCTCCGACTTCACGCAGTACCCGTATCAAACGGGTTCCTCACTGAGTGCAGCCGGCATCAACTATGGGTTGCTGCGACAGCAGGATGCGCTCGAGCGCCTGAAGAAGCTCGAGACAATCAGCCCGCCATAATTGCCAGGCACAGGGCCGCGCCTTCCCGGGCGCGGCCTTCTGGTGCTGATGACGCGCTCACGCTCGTTCTTCCCGCAGAGCTGATTACCATGGCGGGCGACGTGGGCCTTGGTTCCCGGGTTACCATGGGCTTGTGAGTCCCACACACAGCGCGCCGGCACCGCTGGAGTTTGGCGGGCGCATCGTCATGATCGGATGCGGCAGCGTCGGACAGGTGACGTTGCCACTGCTGCGCAAACACATCGCCCTCGCCGAAAAGCACCTGACCGTTATCGCCGCCGATGAGAACGGGCGTGGAGTCGCGCAGCAGCACGGCGCCACCTTCGTTCACTCGCACCTGAAGCCACGCAACCATCGGCGGCTCCTCGGCAGGCACCTGCGCGCCGGCGACCTGCTGCTCAATCTCTCGGTGGATGTGTCGAGCCTGGACCTGATCCGCGTCGCCGCCGAGCGCGGCGCGCTCTACGTCGATACGTCGATCGAGCCCTGGCCCGGCGTCTTCGACAATCCGATGCTGGATCTGCGCCAGCGCACCAATTACCTCACACGCCATCGCGCGCTGGAACTCGCGGCCGAACTGGGACCCGACTCTCCGACCGCGATCGTCGATCATGGTGCGAACCCCGGACTCGTTTCACATTTCGCCAAGCGTGCGCTGCTCGATCTCAATCGAACGTTGCGCAACGAAGCGGCGCGTCCCGCGTCTCGCGAGGAGTGGGCAGCGCTCGCGCGCGACCTCGGCGTCACGTTGATCCAGATTTCCGAGCGCGACACGCAAGCGAGCGACCGGCCGAAGCGACCGGGCGAGTTCGTGAACACCTGGTCGATCGATGGGTTTCTCGACGAGTCGATGCAGCCCTCGGAGCTCTCGTTCGGCACGGCGGAAAAACGCAAGCCCAGGGGCGCGCAGTTCCATCGACGCGACTCCGGCAGCCTCTTCCTCAATCGGCCGGGCGCGGCCACTTTCGCGCGCAGCTGGACACCTGCGGGCGGCGGTTTCCAGGGACTGCTGATGTCGCACGACGAGGTGTTCTCGGTCGCCGACTACCTGTCCCTGCGCAGCGGCGGGAAGCTGACGTATCGACCCACGATGATGTTCGTCTATCACCCCTGCGACGATGCGATGCTCTCAGTGCTGGAGCTCGAAGGATGCGGCTGGCAGCCGCAACCGCACCAGCGGCGACTGGGCGAAGACATCGTGACCGGGATGGACGAACTCGGCGTGCTGATGGCCGGGCATGCCCGCAACGCGTACTGGCTGGGCTCGCAGCTCAGCATCGAGGAAGCGCGCAGGCACGTTCCTTACGCCAATGCCACGAATCTGCAGGTGGCGGCGGGCGCCCTCGCGGCGGTGGCGTGGGCGATCCGTAATCCGAGGCGCGGTCTCGTGGAGCCCGATCAACTCGACTTCGAGGAGTGCCTGGAGACCGCGGCGCCCTACATCGGTCGGCTCGTGGGGCAGTACACCACCTGGACGCCCCTGCAGGGACGCGGCGAGTTGTTCGAGGAAACGCTCGACATCGATCAGCCGTGGCAATTCCAGAACGTGCGCAGCCGCCAATGGCGCGGATGACGTAGCCACGACCGGGCCGCTCATCCATCGCGACCATCTTTTGCACCAAGGGCCAATTATCTTTTCGAGCCGGTTGCGGTTATCTCGTGGTGACGTAGGGCCCGTCCCGGCCAAGAGCAGGAGAAGCCTGCCGCGCAACCGGCAACCAGTGAAATGATCGTCCTGCCCCGTGCATCCGAGGTGGCGAACTGAAGTGATGGTGTCCTCGACTCCAGACCAGCTGTTGCTGCCGTCGACACTCCCGCCGGGTCGTACGCAGATCCGCGTGTGCGCGGCGGTGGCGATCGTGCTGCTCGCCGCGTCGCTCGCGACGATTCCGTTTGCCACCCTGCAGCTGCCGCAGATGCAGGGTTTCATTCCCGTCGTCGATACCGTCCTGGTCCTTGGCGACCTGATCACCGCCTCGCTCCTGTTCGCGCAGTTTTCGGTGCTGCGCTCGCGCGCGCTGCTGGTTCTCGCTTCGGGCTATCTCTTTACCGGGCTCGTAATGATTCCGCATGCGCTGACCTTTCCCGGCGCCTTCAGTGAAACCGGGCTGCTCGGCGCGGGCGTCAACACGACGATCTGGCTCTACTACTTCTGGCATTCCGGGCTGCCGGTCGCGGTGATCGGTTACGCGCTGTCCAAGGAAGGCGCGTACGACACGGCTACGCGTGCGAGCACGCGCAGAGCCGTCGTGGTGAGTGTCGCGGGCGTGCCGGCCCTGGTCATCGGGCTCACCGTGCTGACCACCGCGGGGCATTCCCTGCTGCCGTCGATGATGTCGGACGCGCTCACGTGGTCGCCGCAGCGGCTGCGCATCGTTGCCTCGGTGCTGTTTGCGTTGCTGGGCGGGGCGATGTGGCTTCTGTGGCGCGGCCGGCGCTCGATGCTCAGTGTGTGGCTGCTGGTGTCGCTCTGGGCGTGGCTGATCGAGCTGGTGATGGTGACCTTTACCTCCACACGCTTCAGCCTGCTTTGGTTCGCCGGGCGTCTCTACGGGATGTTGTCCGGCGTGTTCGTGTTGCTGATGCTGCTGTGGGAGACCAATCGCCTCTACTCTCAGCTGGCGCTCACCGCCGCGACGCGCCGCAGCGAGCGTGAAGGCCGTCTCGCGACCCTGGAAGCTCTGAGCGCTGCGATCGACCATCAGATCCGCCAGCCGCTCGGCGCAATCGTGGCCAACGCCAACGCCGGACGTCGCTGGCTCGCACGCACGCCACCCGAGTGCGAAGAAGCTCGGGAGGCATTCGATGCGATCTCCGCCGACGGCCACCGTTCAGCGGAGGTCATCCGCTCGGTCCGCGCCATCTTCAGCCGCCGCGAGCAACAGCAGGTGCTCGTCGACCTCAACGACCTGTTGACCGAAACGATTGCACTGCTGCGCGACGAGCTGCACAGCCTGGAAATCGCCGTGGAACTGAGCCTGCAGCGTCTGCCGCCCGTGGTAGTCGACCCCGGCCAGGTGCAACAAGTGATTCTGAACCTGGTCCACAATGCCGCCGATGCGATGCGAGCTCCGCGCGAGCGCGCGGCCGTGCTGCGCGTGAGTTCGCAGCCGCATGGCGCTGCGGGGGTGCAGGTCACCATCGCAGACAGCGGCGCAGGGATCGATCCGGGTATTGCCGACCGAGTGTTCGATCCGTTCTTCACCACCAAACCGAATGGCATGGGCATGGGGCTCGCCGTCTGTCGCTCGATCGTCGAGGAACATGGCGGAAGCCTGGTGACGGTTCCGGCCATCCCGTGCGGCGCGGAATTCCGCATCCTGCTGCCCGGGGGAGTCGGCTGATGCTCGTTTTCGTGGTGGACGACGATGCCTCGGTGCGCGATGCGCTGGGGCGGTTGCTGCGCTCGGCCGGGTACGAGGCGAGGCTCCTGAGCTCAGCGCCGGAATTTCTTGCGCAGGAGGTGCCTGACGCCCCCTGCTGCCTGCTCCTCGACGTGCAGCTTCCGGGGCTGAGCGGATTGGATCTGCAGGAGGAGCTGGCTGCGGCGCATATCCAGATTCCGATCGTCTTCATCAGTGGCCAGAGCGATGTGCCGATGTCGGTCAAGGCGATGAAGGCGGGCGCGCTCGAGTTCCTCACCAAGCCGCTTCGGGAAGAGGATCTGTTGAGCGCCGTCGGGCTCGCGCTGGAACGCGATCGCCTTCGTCTGCAGGAGGAGAAGGTCCTGTCGGCGGTGCGAGCGAAATACGAAACGCTCAGTGCGCGCGAGCAACAGGTCCTCGGGTTGGTGGCAGAGGGACTGATGAACAAGCAGATTGCGGCCGCCATGGGCATCAGCGAAAGGACCGTCAAGATTCACCGCGGCAACCTCACCCGCAAGCTCGGGGTGCGCTCGGTGGCGGAACTGGTGCGCATGGCCGACCAACTGGGCACAGGTGCTTCAAACGACCGCTAGCACTTTGGTCGTATGCCTTTTTCCTGAACCGTGATGCATGGTGGCATCGTGAGTGTACTGATCTCGGTGATCGACGACGACGCGTCATTTCGGCGCGCCCTCGTGAGCCTGCTCAAGTCGCTTGGGTACGATGTCGATTCGTTTGGCACGGCGGAGGAATTCCTCGGCTCCGGCCGGATCGGCGAGACCGATTGCCTGATCTCGGACGTGCAGATGCCGGGCATGAGCGGCCTCGATCTGCAGGCGAAGCTCAACGCAGACGGTCACGAGCTGCCGATGATCTTCGTGGCAGCTTCCCCCGGGGCGAAGGCTCGTGAGCAGGCAATTGCTTCGGGTGCGCTGGCGTTTCTGGGCAAGCCATTTCCGGAGGAGCGGCTCATCACGATCCTGAACCACGCGTTGTCCGGACCAGCTGACTCGCGGGAACCGGGCAGGTGAGCAGGGAGAAAACTTGCGATGCAAAGAGGAGGACCCGACATGCATTCCCGTTACGGGGGACTTGCCCTCATTGCTGTGGCTGCGCTGGCGAATGCGACTGCGGCGTGCGCCCAGTCGAACGAGGAGATGAACAAGGCCAACAATCCGCTGACGCCGACATTGGCCGTCAACTTCCAGGACCAGTACATCGACAGCTACTACGGCCTCGACGGAGCGGATTCCAATGCACTGCTGCTGCGAGGCGCGACGCCGCACAAGCTCTTCGGCAAGCCGCAGCTGTTGCGCGCCACGCTGCCGATCGTCACCACGCCCGATCTGCCGCCGAGCGGCGATCACACCGATATCGGCGACCTGAACCTGTTCGATGTCTTTCTCTTGCAGCGCGGCCACCTCGAGCTCGGCTTCGGCCCGCAGCTCACGATTCCGACCGCAGGTCGCGATGAGACCGGCACCGGCAAGTGGCAGGCGGGGCTCGCGGCGCTGGCGATGGCGCCGCTCAGCTGGGGGATGATCGGCGGACTGGTGACCTGGCAGGCTTCCTTTGCGGGCGATGACGACCGGCGCAATCAGAACAACCTGCTGGCGCAGCCGTTCTTCATCTACAACCTGCCCAAGGGCTGGTATCTGCGCAGCTCCGCCACCTGGACTTGGGACTTGGAGCTGGACACGTACTACATCCCGATCGGTGCCGGCGCGGGCAAAGTCTGGAAGGTGGGTACGACGGTTTTCAACGCTTTCGTCGAGCCCCAATGGACCGTCGCTCATCACGGGGACGGGGTGCCGGAGTTCCAGGTGTTCTTCGGGCTCAACCTGCAGTTCCCGTTGTGAGAACGAACGTGTCCCAGAACTTCCCAAAAGAGGAATCCGTGATGAGATCGAACCGCGCTTTCGCCTTGCTCCCGATCGTCGTGACGGCATTTTTCGGCGGCTCGGTTTCTGCACAGAATTTTTCCACCGAGGATCTTGCCCGCCGCATGGTCGAACGCCGCGCCGTCGAGGCCGTGATCTGGGCCATGCCGGCGGTCAATCTCGAGATCTTTTTTGAGCAGCGGCACAAGGTGAACGCCGACTGGAACCAGGTGCTGTACTGGTCGCGGCTGCCGGACTGGATGAACCAGACACTCACGCCCAATCCGGACACGACCTACTTCTTCCCGCTCTACAACACCCAGGATGGCCCGGTGGTGATCGAGATTCCACCTGCGGGAGAAGGCTCCATCACCGGCACCGTCGACGATGCATGGCAGACGGCGCTGGAAGACGTCGGTCCTGCCGGCGTCGACAAAGGCAAAGGCGGCAAGTACCTGATCCTGCCGCCGGGCTATAAAGGCACGGTACCCGCCGGCTACATCCCCTTGCAGTCGGCCACCTTCGTCGGGTTCGGTGGTTTGCGCTCCAACGTCAAGAGCGGCAGCGATGCCGATGTCGCCAGGGCGATCGCCTATGGCAAGCAGGTGAAGATCTATCCGCTGTCGCAGGCCGCGAATCCGCCACCGACGAAGTTCGTCGATGGCGTCGGCGTCGAGCTCGACAACATCATTCCCTACGACCTGAGCTTCTTCGAAGCGCTCGACAGCTTCGTGCAGCGCGAGCCCTGGATTGAGCGTGACAAGGCGATGATCGATCCGCTCAAGTCGCTCGGTATCGAGAAAGGCAAGCCCTTTGCGCCGGATGCAAGAACCAAAGAGCTGCTGATCGCCGCAGTACAGGAAGCCGGGGCGTGGCTCGATGCGAAGTACGATACGGCATTCCCGCCCTACTTCACCGGCGCTCACTGGTCCCTGCCCGCCGATCGCGAGGTGATCGAAGGCATGTCCACGTCGTTCGCCGATCCCAACGCCTATCCGATTGACGGCCGCGGGCTCACGTACACGTTCGCGTACGCCAGCATCAAGCACCTCGGCGCGGGACAGTTCTACCTGATCACGGCGAAGGACAAGGACGGCAAGCACCTCGACGGCGACAACACCTATCGCCTGCACGTACCGCCGAAGGCGCCGGTCCATCTGTACTGGTCCGTGACCGTCTACGATCGCGCGACACACGCCTTCATCCGTGAAGCGAAATGGTTGAGCCGCTCGTCGCTGACTCCGGGCATCAAGAAGAACAAGGACGGCTCGGTCGACGTCTGGTTCGCCCCGAAGGCGCCGGCCGGCAAGGAGTCGAATTGGGTTCCCACCAACGCCGGCGGCGAGTTCGAACTGATGTTCCGCCTGTATGGCCCGGAGAAGCCCCTGTACGACAAGACCTGGACGCTGCCGGACGTCGAAGCGGTGGGAACGCAATGAGGCGCGCGTGCTGCGAACGATCGAGCCCGATGCCCGCAATTGGTGGACGGAGAATTGAGATCATGAAACGCAATGCCTGTCTCAGAATGCTGCTGCTCGGCACGCTCCTCGCAGCCGCCTCGGCTGGTCATGCGCAATCCGGCAGCGATGCCGGGCGCTTCGGCTGGCTCGACGACGAGCAACTCTCGACGCCCTATGGCGAATTCGAGTTCAGGAACGGCTACCCGGTCGGCGATTCCGGCGCGCGGCTGCTCCAGCAGCTCAAGCTCAATCGCGCCGTCGATGTCTACCTGACGCAGATGATGAAGGTCAGCCAGGTCGCGACGCGCGAAGGCATGCATGCGTTCGGCGCGAGGAACTCGAACCAGGTCGTGATCTGGGAGCAGCTCATGGACGCGCAGACCGTGCTGCTCACGGCCAACACCGAGACGGTGTATGCCTTGGGCCATCTCGATCTGAAAAAGGACGGTCCCACGGTCGTGGAGGCGCCACCTCACATGCTCGGTTTTCTGCAGGACGGACTGCAGCGCTATCTCATGGACATCGGACCGCTCGGGCCGGACAAGGGCGCAGGCGGAAAATTCCTGGTGCTGCCGCCAGGCTACGCAGGCGAAGTGCCGTCCGGATATTTTGTGTCGAAATCCCCCACTTATTCGGCGCTGTTTGCGATGCGCGGCTTCCAGGACAAGAGCGGCACGGCCAATGCCGTGAAGCTGATGAAACAGACGAAGGTCTATCCGCTCGCACAGGCATCGTCACCGCCGGCGATGGAGTTCATCAACGGCTCGAAGCAGTCGATCCAGACCGTCTTCCCCGACAACGTCCACTACTTCGAGCTGCTGGCGATGCTCGTAAACGAAGAACCGGAGACTTCCTTCGATCCCTCTGAGCGCTTTCAGATGCAGGCCATCGGCATCGAGAAGGGCAAGCCGTTCAACCCCGATGCGGAGGCGAAGGCACTGCTCGATCAAGCCGCTCAGGTGGGCGGTGCGATGGCGCGCGCCAACACCTTCGAGCCGCCAGCAGTCGCCTTCTATCCGGGCCGCCAGTGGCAGGGTATTGCCGATGGCATGACCTACACGTTCGAGCGCGATGGCGTACCGCAGGTCGATGCGCGCAACAATCTCTACTACATGGCCGCCGGAAATTCGCCCGCCATGATGGCGAAGAATGTCGGCCAGGGATCGCAGTACCTCTGGACCTATCGCGACAGCGCCGGCAACTACCTCGATGGCGCGAAGACCTATCGGCTGCACGTGCTGCCGAACATTCCGGCGAAGGCGTTCTGGTCCGTCGTCGTCTACGACTCGCTGAGCCGCTCGGAGCTGCAGAACGGCCAACCGCTGCCGTCCGTCAGCAGTTACACGAAGCCGCTGGTGAACAAGGATGGCTCCGTCGACATCACCTTCGGCCCGACGAAGCCGCAGGGCAAATGCAACTGGATCCGGACGGTGCCCGGACGCGGCTTCTTTCCGATGTTCCGCTTCTACAGCCCCACCGAGGTCTATTTCGAGAAGAGCTGGCAACTGCAGGACGTCGAGGAAGTGAAGTGACTCAGCCAAAGGCGAGACTCATCCAAGGCGCGCTGCTCGCGTGTCTTTCCGCAGGCGTGGCCGTCGCAACGTCTGCTCCGCCCGCACCACCGTCTGCGTTCGTCAAGGCACCAGAAGCCTTCGCACGGCTGACCGACGATCAGGCGCGTGAGACCGAGGCCTATACGCTCGGCGTGCAGGCGGTCCTGTGGGGCACGCAATGGGTGAAGGCCGGTGAGTCGTTTCGCATGTTCTCGCGGCCTCTGCCCGCGGGCGCGGCACCCTCACCTTATGATCCGCTGCCGCATGGCATCGACGTCTGGGGACACGCGCGCAAGCTTCTCAACGCCGACACGCGCCTGATCGAGACGCCGAACACCGAGACGCTGTATTCCATCATGGTCGCGGACCTCGAAAACGGTCCCCTGGTGATCGAGCACCCGGACTTCGGCGATCGCTACTTCCGGACCAGCATCTGGGACCTGCACAGCGACACGCACACCATCAGCCAGAAACAGGATGGCGGTCATCCGCCGCCTTACGCGATCGTGCCGGTCAGCTGGAAGGGAACCATTCCCGCCGGTCTCAAGACCATCACGGTTCGCGGCCGCTATTTCCAGTTCGCGCCGCACATCGCCGTCTACGGTGAAGCCGATCTGCCGAACGTGCATCGACTACAGGCCGGTCTCAAGGTGGTCGCGCTCAAGGACTGGGGCAGGCCGGGCGCGACCCTGGCTCCGGGCGAGCCGCTGCGGCCGATCCGCCGCGCCGATACGAAGGCGCCGCCGGAGCTGATGTTCTTCGAGGAGCTGGGCGAGACGCTGAAGGATCTCACCGTACGTGACGACGAGGTCGGTTTCGCACGCCAGCTCCAAGCCATCGGTATCACGCTGAAGGACGGCTTCCAGTTCGAGACGCTCGACGCAGCGACCATCATGGGACTCAAGCGCGCCGTGCTCGATGGCCAGACACTCGCCGCGCACAAGGCCCGCGCGTTGAGTCCGACACAGCCGGGCGGCACCTGGGCGATAGGCCAGGACCTGACGAGCGTCGAAAACTGGCTGCAGCGCGCGGGCGTCGGCTTCGGTTACGTCTGGGGCGACCTCGAGAGCGAAGTGCTCTATCCCATGGTGCGAGCCGACGCCGACGGGCAACCGCTGACCGGCAAGAATCACTACGTGCTGCATTTCGCGCCGGGCCAGCTGCCGCCGGCACGCTACTGGCGCATCAGCATGTACGACATCGAGGGCTTCTTCTTCAACAATCCGATCGACCGCTATGGCATCGGCAACATGGCGGAGGAGCTGCAGCCCGATCCCGATGGCGGCCTTACCATCCTCATCCAGCACGAATCGCCCGGGAAGGACAAGGAAGCCAACTGGCTGCCCACGCCAGCTGAAGGATTCTTCATGATCATGCGGCTGTATCAACCGGAGCGGCGGATGTATGAAGGCAAGTACATCGTGCCGGGGATTCACCGAGTGCAGTGACGCGCAGAAACAGAACTCGATGCGCACCTCAGCAACCAGTTGATGCGGACACGCTGGCGCACGTTCTCGCCGGCGTTGCGGTGCTCGGCGTTCGGTTTGC
>DATFRO010000027.1:0-5536 GCA_035263105.1 Steroidobacteraceae bacterium
CCTCCGCGTATCCCATGTGGAAACCGCTACTGCGGCACCCAACCACATGTGACGATACGCGTGTGGTTTGCATTGCCAAAAAACGGCGCGCTTTATACCATAAACTTGTTGAACGAACAATGCGTTAGATTCACCGGCGCCAGTGCGCCCCCGCCATGCGTGAAGCAGCCTTTACACCCGCAATGAACGTGTCGATCAAGACGCCCGAGGAACAGGGTCGCATGCGCGTGGCCGGCCGTCTCGCCGCGGACGTCCTCGACATGATCGGCGAGCACGTGGTGCCGGGTGTAACGACGGAGGAGCTCGATCGGCTGTGCCACGATTTCATCGTGAACGAGCAGCGCGCGATCCCGGCGAACGTGAACTACAAGGGCTACCCGAAGACCATCTGCGCCTCGGTGAACCACGTGGTGTGTCACGGCATCCCGGGCGATCGTGTGCTGAAGAGCGGCGACATCCTCAACATCGACGTCACCGTCATCAAGGACGGGTTTCACGGCGACACCAGCCGCATGTACTTCGTGGGCAAGCCCCCGGTGCAGGCGCAACGCCTCACCGAGAGCTGCTTCGAGGCGATGTGGCGTGGCATCGAGCAGGTGCGGCCCGGCACGCATCTCGGTGACATCGGCCATGCGATCCAGACGTTCGCGGAGGCGCGCAACTTCTCGGTGGTGCGTGAGTACTGCGGCCACGGTATCGGACGCGTCTATCACGAAGACCCGCAGGTTCTGCATTACGGCGAGCCCGGCACGGGCCTCGAGCTCAAGGAAGGCATGACCTTCACCATCGAGCCGATGATCAACGCGGGACGCCGACACGTTCGCCTCCTGCCGGACGGGTGGACGGTCGTGACCAAGGACCATTCCCTTTCGGCGCAGTGGGAACACACGGTGCTCGTGACCGCCACCGGTCACGAGGTGCTCACTCTCGGCAGCCGCGATCGCGCCGCCTGATCGTCAGAGTTGCCCAGGCGATGATCACAGTCCCCGGGACCGACGACTACGAAGACAACGAGGCGATCAGCGAAGCGGCGCCGGCAGTCTGGCGGCACCTGCAATCCCTCAATCAATCCCTCGATGCGGGCGGCAACTCGGTAGCCGCGTTTCGCGCCGCGCTCGAGCGCGGCGACGCGGAGCTGCGCGAGCGCTTCGGCCGCGACGAGCCGGTCGACGCGCTGGTCCGCGATCGCGCCAAGCTGGTCGATGGCCTGCTGATTCGCGCCTGGTCGCTGCACGCCGGTGAGCGCGCACACGAACTCGCGCTGATTGCCGTCGGTGGTTACGGCCGCGGCGAGTTGCATCCCTGTTCCGACATCGACGTCTGCGTACTGCTGCCGAAGGGCGAATCCACGGCGTGGGAGCGCGGGCTGGAACGCTTCCTGACGTTCCTCTGGGACATCGGGCTCGAGGTCGGTCACAGCGTGCGCACCATCGATGACTGCCAGCGCGAGAGTCTCGCGGACATCAGTGTCGCCACGACGCTCCTCGAGGCACGCCGCCTGGCGGGACCCGAACAACTCTTCGCGGCGATGAAGCATGCGCTCGCGCCCGACCGGATGTGGCCGGCGAACGAGTTCTTCGAAGCCAAGGTGAAGGAGCAGATTGCCCGCCACCACCGCTTCCACGACACGGCGTACAACCTCGAGCCGAACGTCAAGTCGAGCCCCGGGGGCTTGCGCGACATCCACACCATCGGCTGGGTCGCGAAGCGGCACTTCGGCACTGACACGCTCGACGGCCTGGTCGCGCACGGCTTCCTCACCCGCAACGAGCTGCGCAAGCTCAAGACCGCGCAGGCGTTCCTGTGGAAAGTGCGCTTCGCGCTGCACATGCTGACCGGCCGGCGCGAGGACCGGCTGCTCTTCGATCACCAGATCCGCCTCGCCAAGCTCTTCGGCTACGAGGATGCGACCTACACGCTCGCGGTCGAGCAGCTGATGCAGCGCTACTACCGCACCGTCATGGACGTGAGCCTGCTCAACGAAATGCTGCTGCAGCTGTTTCGCGAGGCGATCCTCACCCCGGGGAGCGAGGCGGTGCCGCTCAATGCGCGCTTCCAGACGCGCAACGATTACATCGAGGTCACCGCGGACGATGTGTTCGCGCGCAATCCGTCGGCGCTCCTCGAGCTGTTCGCGCTGATCCAGCAGAACCCGCAGATCCGCGGGGTGCGCGCGGCCACGATCCGTCTCGTGGGGCGGAACCTGTGGCTGATCGACGAAGAATTCCGGCAGAACCCGCGCCATCACCGGCTGTTCCTCGACATCCTGCGCGCGCCGGCCGGCGTCACGCACGAGCTGCGCCGCATGAACCTGTACGGCGTGCTCGGACGCTACATCCCCGCGTTCGGCCGCATTGTCGGCCGGATGCAATACGACCTCTTTCACGCGTACACGGTCGATGCGCATACGCTGTTCGTCGTCCGCAATCTGCGCCGGCTGGCGATGCCGAAGTTCGACCAGGAGTTCCCGGCCCTCAGTGGGATCGCGCAATCGCTGCCCAAGCCCGAAGTGGCGATCTTCGCGGCGCTGTTTCATGACATCGCAAAAGGGCGCGGCGGCGATCACTCCGAGCTCGGCGCAGTGGACGCCGAGGCGTTCTGTCTCGAGCAGGGATTGAGCCGCTACGATGCGCGCCTGGTGGCCTGGCTGGTGCGCAATCACCTGCTGCTGTCGGTGACCGCACAGAAGAAGGACATTTCCGATCCGGAAGTGATCCGTGACTTCGCCCGCGTCGTCGGCGACCAGGCCCACCTCGACTATCTGTACGTGCTCACCGTCGCGGACGTCCGCGGCACCAACCCCAAGCTGTGGAATGCCTGGAAGGCGTCGCTGTTCGAGGAGTTCTACGAGCGGACCAAGCGCGCGCTGCGCCGCGGGCTGGAAAGCCCGATCGACCAGGACGAGCTGGTGCGCGAGACCCAGGCGGCTGCGCGCACCCTGCTCGCGCAGCGCTCCGTCGATCCACACGCGGTCGAGCGCGTCTGGCAATCCTGCACGGACACGTATTTCCTGCGCCATACGCCCGAGGAAATCGCCTGGCACACCGCGCTGCTTGCGGCGCGTGATCCGCAGGATGAATCCTCGCTCGTCGCCGTCAACGCCCTCATCGAGCGCGGCGGCACGCCGATCTTCACCTACACGCCGCACCGCTTGCACAGCTTCGCGCGCACCACCGCAGTCCTCGACCAGATGGGACTCAACATCGTGAACGCGCGCGTGACGCCGACCACCGACGGACACAGCATCGAGGCGTACCTGGTCCTGGAGGACAACGGGCGCACGATTTCCGACCCGGAGCGCATCCACGAAATCGAGCGCGCGCTCCTGCAGAGCCTGCTGCAACCGGCGCACACGCCGCCCACGGTCACGCGCCGCGCACCGCGCCAGGTGCGCATGTTCGCAACGCCGACGCAGGTGGTGCTGACACGCGACGAGCGCAACAACCGCACCATCCTCGAGCTGGTCGCAGGCGATCGTCCGGGGCTGCTCTCGGAAGTCGGCAAGGTGTTCATGGGCGAGCGCGTCGACATCCACGGCGCCCGCATCATGACGGTCGGCGAGCGCGCCGAGGACGTGTTCTACGTCAGCCACGAGGACGGTCGCCCGCTGAGCGACGATGCCGGCGCGCGCCTGCAACAGAAGCTGGTGGAGACGCTGGACCGACGCGAATGAACCCGCGCCTGGCGTCGCTCCACCCCTACCCCTTCGAACGCCTGCGCCGGCTGATCAATGGGATTCAGCCGCCCAAGGAGCTGTCACCCATCGCGCTCTGGATCGGTGAGCCGCGGCACACGCCGCCGCAGTTCCTCATCGATGCACTCACATCGGCGCTTGGCACGCTCGGGCAATACCCGGCCGCGCTGGGCGTGCCCGAGTTACGCCAGGCCGCGACCCAGTGGCTCGAGCGACGTTTCAAGTTGCCAGCGGGGAGCGTCGATCCACAGACGATGCTGCTGCCGGTGAGCGGCACGCGCGAGGCGCTTTTCAGCTTCGTGCAGGCGGTGATCGATCCCGCGACACGTCCGCTCGTGATGATGCCGAACCCGTTCTACCAGATTTACGAGGGTGCGGCCCTGCTCGCCGGCGCCGAGCCGTTCTACCTCGATGCGCTCGCGGGCAACCGCTATTTGCCGGACCTGCGCGCCGTGCCCGACGCGGCGTGGCGGCGCTGCCAGCTCTTGTTCCTGTGCTCACCGGGAAATCCCACCGGCGCGGTGATGAATCTCGATTACCTCGCGGAAGCGCTCGAGCTCGCCGACCGCTACGGCTTCGTGATCGCCGCGGACGAATGCTATGCCGACGTGTACCTCGACGAGACCTCGCCGCCTCCGAGCCTCCTGCAAGCCGCTCGCATCGCAGGCCGCAGCCGCTTCGAACGCTGCGTCGTCTTCCACAGCCTGTCGAAGCGCTCGAGCGTGCCCGGTCTGCGCTCCGGTTTCGTTGCCGGCGACGCGCAGATCCTGCAACAGTACCTGTTGTACCGGACCTATCACGGCGCGGCCGTCGCCACGCACGTGCAACTCGCGAGTGCGCGCGCCTGGAGCGATGACGCACACGCGGCGACGAATCGTGCGCTGTACCAGGAGAAGTTCACGCAGGTGATCCCGGTACTCGAGCCGGTGCTCGACCTCCACCGGCCCGATGGCGCTTTCTATCTCTGGCCGCATGTCGGCGATGACGACGAGGCCTTCGTGCGTGAACTGTACGCAGGCAAGAACGTCCTGGTTCTGCCCGGCAGCTACATGGCGCGCGCAACCGACGGAACGAATCCCGGTCGCGGCCGGGTACGCGTGTCACTGGTGGCGAGCGTCCCCGATTGCGTGACGGCAGCGCAGCGGGTGCGCGACTTCATGGAGCGGCGCTGATGGTGGATCTCTCCTCTCTGCAGGCAACGATCGATGCGGCCTTCGAGCAGCGCGCCTCTCTCGCGCCGGAGTCGGCGCCAACCGCGCTGCGCGCCGCGCTCGATGAAGCGTTCCGGCTGCTCGACAGCGGCGCGGTGCGCGTCGCAGAGAAACGCGATGGACGGTGGGTGGTCAACCAGTGGTTGAAGAAAGCGGTGCTGCTGCGCTTTCGCGTGCAGGACAACCAGGTGTTCGACGCCGGCTATGCGCGTTTCTACGACAAGCTGCCGCTGAAGTTCGCCGGGCACGACGCCGCAGCCTTTGGCGCCGCGGGTGCGCGCATTGTGCCGCACGCCATCGTGCGCCAAGGTGCCTACATCGCCCCGAATGTCGTGCTGATGCCGAGTTACGTGAACGTCGGCGCGTACGTCGACGCGGGCACGATGGTCGACACCTGGGCGACCGTCGGCTCGTGTGCGCAGATCGGCCGCAACGTGCACCTGTCGGGCGGCGTGGGAATCGGGGGTGTGCTCGAGCCGCTTCAGGCCGCGCCCACGATCATCGAGGACAACTGCTTCATCGGCGCGCGCTCGGAGATCGTCGAAGGCGTGATCGTCGGCGCAGGCTCGGTGATCTCGATGGGCGTGTTCATCGGGCAGAGCACGCGCATCTACGATCGTGCGAGCGGGCG
>DATFRO010000028.1:0-2138 GCA_035263105.1 Steroidobacteraceae bacterium
CCAGCACCAGCGCGCGGACATGTGACTCGTCTGCGTGCCGCGCGTCTTCGAGCCCGTAGATTGCAGCGATGTTGGGATGGTTGATCGCCGCGAGCGCCTGGGCCTCGCGTTCGAAGCGCGCGAGCCGATCGGGGTCGTCGCCGACAGCCTCCGGGAGGATCTTCAATGCGACGTCGCGTTTCAGTCGGGCATCGCGAGCGCGATACACCTCGCCCATTCCGCCTGCCCCGAGCGGAGCCACAACTTCATACGGTCCGACGCGGGAACCTGGTCCGAGGGACATCTTCGTCGGAAGCGATCTTAGTCGAATATGATTCACGCACTCGATGAGACCGACCGCCGGCGCGGTGCCGAAGGTGCTCGTGCCACTCGCCATCGCCATCGCGATCGCCCTTGCGCCGGTTCCAGAGGGTCTGTCCACGAACGCGTGGCGGTACTTCGCGCTGTTCGTCGCGGTGATCGCCGGCATCATCACCGAGCCGATCCCACCCGCGATCCTCGGCATGGCTGGCGTGAGCATCGCGGCGGCCTTCGGTCTCGTTCGCGACATGCCGGCGCAGTCGGCGCAGTGGGCGCTCAGCGGCTTCAGCAACACGACGGTCTGGTTGATCTTCGCAGGCTATGTCTTCACCCGCGGCTACGCCGAAACCGGGCTGGGCAAGCGGCTCGCGCTGCATCTGGTTCGCCTGCTCGGTCACCGCACGCTCGGCCTCGGCTACGCGGTGACGCTCGCCGATCTCATCCTCGCGCCGGTCACGGCGTCCGCGACCGCCCGCAGTGCGGGCACCGTGTTTCCGATCGTGCGTCAGATCCCCGAGCTCTACTCGTCGCGTCCTGAGGACGGCACGGGCCGCCGCATCGGCGCATATGTGCTCTACACCGCGATGGCCGCCAGCTTCGTGACGAGCAGCATGTTCATCACCGCGCTCGCACCGAACACGCTCGCGGTCTCGATCATCAAGCAGACCACCGGCGCCACCGTCTCATGGCTCGACTGGTTCACCGGCTTCGCGCCCGTGGGTTTCACTCTACTCGCCGTCATGCCGCTGCTGGTGTTCACCGTCTACCCGCCCGGAATTCGCCACGCACCCGAGGCGCAAGCGTGGGCCGATGACCAGCTCGCGATGATGGGGCGGATGTCGCGCAGAGAGGTGACGTTGCTCGTGCTCGTCTGCTCGGCGCTCGCGCTGTGGATCGGCGCGTCCCGTGTGGTCGATCCGGCGGTGTCGGCCATGGGCGTGGTGCTGCTCATGGTGATCTTCGGCGTCGTGTCCTGGGACGATGTGATTGGGTACGCGCAGGCGTGGAACGTGCTCATCTGGTTCGCGACGCTGGTGACGCTGGCGGGAGGGCTCGCGGACACCGGCTTCATCCAGTGGATGGCGCGATCGCTTGCACCCTGGCTCGAGCATCTGGGCCCTTCCACTGCGATCGTCGCTGTGGTCGGCTGCTACTTCTTTCTCCACTACTTCTTCGCGAGCATCACCGCTCACGCGGCGAGCATGCTGCCGGTCTTCCTCGCGACCGCGGTGACGATCGCGGTCGTGTCGCCGAAGCAGTGGGGACTTCTGCTGGCGTACCCGCTCGGCCTCATGGGGGTGTTGACGACCTATACGGCCGGACACAACCCGATTTACTACGGGAGCGGCTACATCAGCCGCCGCGCGTTCTGGAGCCTCGGGCTTCTGCTCGGCGCGTTCTACCTCGTCGTGTATCTGATCATCGCGGTTCCGTGGCTGTCGTACAGGGGTGTGTGAGGTGTCTGCGATCGAAATCAATCCAAGGGCTGCCGACTTCGACGAATACCGGCGCGCGGTTCGCGAGCTGTGCGCGGCGTTTGGCAGCGACTACTGGCGAGCGCTCGATGAGCGGGCCGCATATCCCGAGGCGTTCGTGCGCGCGTTGACGGATGCCGGCTGGTTGTCGGTGCTCATCCCGGAAGAGTACGGCGGAGGAGGACTGGGGGTCACCGAAGCGTCGGTCATTCTCGAAGAGATCAATCGATCGGGTGCCAATTCCGGTGCGTGTCACGCGCAGATGTACGTGATGGGCGCGCTCGTGCGGCACGGGTCGGCGGAGCAGAAGGGGCGGTACCTGCCCGACATCGCCGCAGGTCGCTTGCGGTTGCAGTCGTTTGC
>DATFRO010000029.1:0-7547 GCA_035263105.1 Steroidobacteraceae bacterium
CAGGTCTGCTGAGTCGGTGACCGGCTCGAGCAGGCGCCGCTCCGCCGCGATCGCTTCGCGCAGGCTGACGCCATCGCTGCTCAGCGGGTGCTTGCGGCGCGTCTCGCCGTAGCGATTCAACAGCGCGTCGTCATCGGCATGCAGGAACAGCACCTCGCAGGCGATGCCGGCGCGCCTCAGCTCCTGCACCAGCATCGGCACGGTCGCGATCTCGCCCGGGCGGTTGCGCGCATCGAGGCCCACCGCGATGCGTGCGTACGCGGGTTCCGGGCTGCGCACGGTGTGCGAGATGAATGGCTTGAGCAGCGCCGCGGGAATGTTGTCGATGCAGTAGAAATCCAGGTCCTCGAGCATGTGCAGCGCCACGCTCTTGCCGGATCCGGACAGACCGCTGACGATGATCAGGCGCATGGCCGCTGCGGCAACCTCTTATGACAGTCGCGTCTTCTGCGCTTCTTCGGCGTGATGATCGGTGAGCTTTTCCTTGTGCTTCTTCACGCGCCGGTCGAGCTTGTCGGCGAGCAGGTCGATGGCGGCGTACATGTCCTGGTCCACCGCGTCCGCGTAGATCTTGCCGCCGCTCACGGACACGGTCGCCTCGGCCTTCTGGCGCAGCTTCTCAACGGTCAGGATGCAGTGCACGTCGATGAGCGAGTCGAAGTGACGCACGATCCGCCCCAGTTTCTTGCTGACATAGCCGCGCAACGCGGGAGTGATGTCGACATGATGACCGGTGAGATTGAGCTGCATGGCACGCTCCTGTTGTGTCTGGTTGTTGGGTTCAACGGGCACCGTTCGCCCGCTTGCGCTCATTGGAGGGCGCAAGCTGCATCGCCTCGCGGTACTTTGCGACCGTGCGGCGCGCGACCGGAATGCCTTCCTGCGATAGAAGCTCGGCGATCTTGCTGTCACTCAAGGGGCTGGTCGGGTCCTCCTGTGCAATGAGCTTGCGGATCTTGGCGCGGATCGCGGTCGAGGAGGTCTCGGTGCCGTCCTCGCCCGCGACGTGGCTCGAGAAGAAATGCCGGAACTCGTACACGCCGCGCGGCGTGTGCATGTACTTGGCGGTGGTGACGCGCGAGATCGTCGACTCGTGCATCTCGACCGCCTCGGCGACATCGCGCAGGATCATCGGCTGCATGCCTTCGTCGCCCTGGTCGAAGAACGCGCTCTGCCGCTGCACGATGCAGCGTGCGACCTTGAGCAGCGTGTCGTTGCGGATCTCGAGACTGCGCAGCAGCCAGCGCGCTTCCTGCAGCTGCGCGCGCAGGTTCGCGTGATCGGCGGAGCGGCCGAGCATTCCTGCATAGCTCTGGTTGACGCGGATGCGCGGCAGCGTCGCCGGATTGATCTCGACCGACCAGCCGCTGTCGGTGCGCCGCACGAAAACGTCCGGCACGACGTATTCGGCGGTGCCGGCGTGAATTGCCGAACCGGGGCGCGGATGGCAGGAGCGCACGAGCGCGAGCGCGTTCTCCAGCTCCTCGTCGCTCACGCGCAGCTGGCGCTTCAGCAACGAGTACTGCTGTGCAGCCACCTCGTCGAGGTGCCGCTCCGCGATGCGCAGCGCGAGATCGAGACCTGGTGTCTGCGGGTCGAGCTGCGCGAGCTGCAGGGTGATGCACTCGCCGATCGAGCGCGCGCCGACCCCGGCCGGATCGAGACTCTGCACCTGGCCGAGCACGCGCTCGATCTCGGGCAGCTCGACGCTGAGCTCCGGCAGCAGGCTCTGGCGGATCTCGTCCAGCCCATCCCTCAGGTAGCCGTCGTCATTGATGGCATCGACGATCGCGCGTCCGATCGCCTGGTCGCGCGGCTCGAGGCGGGCCAGCTCGAGCTGCCACGCCAGGTGTTCCTGCAGGGTCTGCCCGCGCTGATCGGAGAATTCCTGGGCACGGTCCACATCGCCGCTCCAGGGAGTCTCGGAAGGCCCGGTGCTCTGTTCAGCCCAGGCATCGTCGGCGATTTCCACTTCGGCGGTGGACTGCGGCTCGCGCACTTCAGCCGTGGGCTGCGCGGCGGCGTCGGTCGGAGTTCCTTCGAAAGTGCCGGTCGCGGTCTCCGGCGACTCATCGAGCGACTCGAGCATCACGTTGCTCTCGAGCGCTTCGCGGATATGAGCCTGCAGGTCGAGCGCGGGCAGCTGCAGAAGGCGGATGGCCTGCTGGAGCTGCGGGGTCATCGTGAGCTGCTGACCCAGCCTGAGCTGCAGCGTCGGTTTGAGCATCGGGGAGCGAGTCGAGTCCTGAAGGGTTAGAGCTTGAAGTCCTGCCCCAAGTACACCTCACGGACCTGCGGGTTGGCAAGGATCTGTTCCGGGGATCCCGCAGCGATCACCGTGCCCTGATTTACAATATATGCGCGCCCACAAATTCCTAATGTTTCCCGCACGTTGTGATCGGTGACGAGCACCCCGATGCTGCGGCTCGTCAGGTGCCGGATGATGCGCTGAATATCGATCACCGAAAGCGGGTCCACACCCGCGAATGGCTCATCGAGCAGCATGAAGCGCGGCTCTGCCGCGAGCGCCCGAGCGATTTCCACGCGCCGTCGCTCGCCGCCGGACAGGCTGATCCCGAGGCTCGAGCGCACGTGGCCGATGTGCAGTTCCTCGAGCAGCGCTTCGAGTCGCTGGCTGCGCCCGCGGTTGTCGAGGTCCGAACGCGTCTCGAGGATGGCGAGGATGTTGTCCTCGACCGAGAGCTTGCGGAACACCGAAGCTTCCTGCGGCAGGTAGCCCAGTCCGAGCTGCGCGCGCCGATGCATCGGCAGCGTCGTGAGCTCCTCGGCGTCGAGATGGATGCGGCCGCGCTCACACACGACGAGGCCCACGATCATGTAGAAGGCGGTGGTCTTGCCGGCACCGTTCGGCCCGAGCAGCCCCACGACCTCGCCGCTCGTCACCTCGAGCGAGAGATCCCTGACCACCTGGCGCGACTTGTAACTCTTGGCGAGGCCTTCGACTCGCAGCGTGCTCATCGCGGGCGATCCGTCGTCGCCGGTTTGCCTTGTACATTGCGCGGATTGATCGTGATGCGGACCCGCTCATCCCCCTGGTCCGATGCATTCGCGAGCACCCGCTGTTCGCGAATGCTGTAGACGAGGGTCTGCCCGCGAATGTCGTTGTGGCCATCCGTCAGGTAAGCATCCTGCAGCATGCGGATGGTCTCACTCGTGAAGTCGTACTCGATGGACCCGGCGCGGCCGTGCGCGATGTCCTCGCTGTTCTCGAGTTTCTGCTCGAACTCGGCAGGTGAGCCGGTGATCAGCGCGCGCGAAATCTGGTTGTCGGCGAAGGTCACCGAGGCTTCATCGGACTTGAGCGATCCGCCCTCGACCTGGATTTTCACGTTGGAGTGGAACTCCCACTTGCTGTTCTCGAAATTCAGGCCGGTGGCCGTCGCTTCGTCGGCTTCGACGCTCGTGTCGCCCTGTGACACCCTGACCTTGCGGAACAGCAGCGTGTTCTTGGCGTAATCGAAGTCGGACGATTGCGCATCGACGTTGATGGGAAGGTTGGAACGCTGGGGGCCGGCGCCCTCGCCCGGGCCGGCGACGCACAGCAGGCTCAAGGCCGCCGTCGCGATCGCGTAGCGGCGCAGGAGACTGCCGGTTCGGCGGCGTTCAGGGGACAAAGCGGCCATGCACGCCCGATTCTAGCTTCAGTCGTTCACCCTTCAAGTCCGCGGTCAGGCCGGTGGTGGTGAGACGGCGCGCGCCCCAATCGATATCGACGCGCTCACGGGTCGTGGCGATGTGGGTCTCGGTATCGAGGCTGAGACGCGACGTGCGCACCACCGCATCGCTCTGCGTCTCGGCCTGTGGCTTGCCGACGATCACGACGTCGCCGACGAGGTCGAGGATGCGCGAGCCCGGCGGCACCGAGCCATGCGCCGCAGTCAAGGTCCAGTCGAGATCGGCGTCCGTGTGATAGACGAGTTTCAGATCGTCCATGAGCATGCTGTTGTCGAGCGGATCCTCCTGCATGTGCGCGGCTTCGACCCGGTAGATCGGCAGGCCATCTTCGCCGGTCTCCACGATGCGCGCGTTCTTCATGTAGTAGCCGGGCTGCGGCGGCTCGGGTGGCGCCGTCGGACTCACGACGTCCTGGACGTGGCGGCCGGTGAGCAGGCTCGCGATGGCGACCAGGAGCAGCGCGAGCAGGATGAACACGCGCCAGATCATCGCGCGGCCTCGCGAGCGGCGAGCAGCCAGTCGCACACTTCACGCACCGCGCCGCGGCCCCCCGCGAGCGTCGTCACGCGGTCGGCAGCCTCGATCACCTCGCGATGCGCGTCCGCCACCGCCACCGCGACGCCAACTGCGTTCATCAACGGAAGATCCGAACTGTCATCGACCACGCACAGCGCTTCCTCGCGCGTACCGCCGACCTGTGCCAGCCAGCGGTCGAGCGCGGCGACCTTGTCCTCGCAACCCTGTTCGATGAAACGCACGCCGAGCTCGCGACACCGCACGCTCACCGCCTCGGAGCGGCGGCCGGACAACACCAGGATTTCGATGCCGGCGCGCAGCGCGAGTTTCACGCCCAGGCCGTCGCGCACGTGAAACGCCTTGAGCGCCTCGCCGTGCGAATCGAAGTACAGGCGTCCGTCGGTCATCACGCCGTCGACATCCAGCACCAGCCAGCGGATGCGCCCGAGCGCGGGGTCCGCCACGGTCACATGACTCCGGCGCGCAGCAGGTCGTGAACGTTGAGAGCGCCGACCAGCACGCCGTCGGCATCGACGACGGGGAGGGCGGTGATGCGATGTTCTTCCATGAGATGCACGGCTTCCGCGGCCAGGGCCTTGGGCGCGATCCTGTGTCCGCCGCGGGTCATGACTGCATCCATGCGCGTAGCGTGAATGTCGACCTGCCGATCGAAGGAGCGGCGCAGGTCGCCGTCCGTGAAAATTCCGAGCAGGCGTTGCCCCGCGTCCACGATCGCCGTCATGCCGAGACCCTTGCGCGACATCTCCACCAGTCCCTGAGCGAGCGGCGTCGATTCGCGCACCATCGGGATGTCGTGGCCGGTGCGCATGACGTCTTCGACATGCAGCAGGAGCCTGCGGCCGAGACTGCCACCGGGATGCGAGCGAGCGAAGTCTTCCTCGGTGAAACCGCGGTGCTTGAGCAGCGCCACCGCGAGGGCATCGCCCATCGCGAGCGTCGCGGTGGTGCTCGCTGTGGGCGCGAGGTTGAGCGGGCACGCCTCCGCCGGAACGCTCACATCGATATTGACGGTGGCCGCGCGGGCGAGCGTCGAGTCGGGATTGCCGGTGAGCGAAATGAACGGCACTGCGAGCCGGCGCAGGTGCGGGACCAGGGCAATGATCTCGGCGGTCTCACCGGAATTGGACAGCGCAAGGACCACGTCCTGGCGCGTGATGACGCCGATGTCACCGTGGCTCGCTTCCGCCGGATGCAGAAAGAACGCCGGTGTGCCGGTGCTCGACAGGGTGGCGGCGATCTTGCCCGCCACGTGGCCCGACTTGCCCATCCCGGTGACGATGACCCGGCCCTTGCACTCCAGGCACAGGCGACAGGCGCGCGCGAAGGCTACATCGAGTCGCGGAATGAGTGCTTCGACCGCCGCGGCTTCGGTTTTCAGCGCCTGTCGGCCGAGTTCGAGCAGCGCCGCGTCGCTCAAGGGTGCACCGGCGACACTCGGGGGCTGAGGTTTTGCGGCCATGGCGGCTATTCTACGCGCAATGCGATCCACTAATATGCTCGCCACTTCGTGCATGGACTGATCGCCGATGACCGCAGACCAAGTCGCCGCCCTGATTCGCGCAGGCTTGCCGCAGGCAACCGTGCACATCCTCACCGACGATGACACGCACTTCGAAGCGCTCGTGGTGACGCCGGAATTCGCCGGCAAGCGCAGCATCGCGCGCCATCAACTCGTATATGCTGCGCTCGGTGCGAAGATGGGGCGCGAGATTCACGCGCTGTCGATCAAGGCCTACACGCCCGAGGAATGGGCCGCGGCCCAGGCTGGCAGACGGCCCTGAGCGCGGACAGGCAGGAGCGGCGAAGTGGACAAACTGCAGATTGCTGGCGGCATCCCGCTCGAAGGCGAGATCCGCATCTCCGGCGCGAAGAACGCGACCCTGCCGATCCTCGCGGGGACGCTCCTCGCCGACGGCACTGTGACCGTCGCCAACGTCCCGCATCTGCAGGACGTCACCACCACGATCGAATTGCTCGGCCGCATGGGTGTGAGCGTCACGATCGACGAACGCATGCGCATCGAGGTCGATCCCACGACGATCCGCGAATACTTCGCGCCTTACGAGCTCGTGAAGACGATGCGCGCCTCGATCCTGGTGCTCGGTCCGCTCGTCGCACGCTTCGGTCACGCGGACGTGTCGCTCCCTGGCGGCTGCGCCATCGGCGCGCGGCCGGTCAACATTCATGTCGCCGGCCTGCAGGCGATGGGCGCTGACATCCACATCGAGAATGGGTACATCAAGGCACGCGCCAAGCGGCTCAAAGGGGCGCGGCTGGTGCTCGAGACCGTCACCGTGACCGGCACCGAGAACCTCATGATGGCGGGCACGCTGGCCGAGGGCGAGACGATCATCGAGAACGCGGCGCGTGAGCCGGAAGTCGTGGACCTCGCGAACTTCCTCAACGCGATGGGCGCGCGCGTGCGCGGTGCGGGCACGGATACGATTGCCATCGAGGGCGTGGAGCGGCTGACCGGCACGAGTTACGAAGTCCTGCCGGATCGGATCGAGACCGGGACCTACCTCGTGGCCGGCGCGATTACGGGTGGGCATGTGCGGCTCAAGAATACGCGGCCCGACCATCTCGATGCCGTGCTCGCGAAACTGCGCGAGGCCGGAGCGCGTGTAGAGAGCGGCGACAATTGGATCGAAGTGGACATGCGCGGCAAGCGCGCGCGAGCGGTCGACGTCAAGACCGCACCGTACCCGGCGTTCCCGACGGACATGCAGGCGCAGTTCGCCGCGCTCAACACCGTCGCGAATGGTGTGAGCACGATCACCGAGACGATCTTCGAGAACCGCTTCATGCACATGCTGGAGATGCGGCGCATGGGCGCAGAGATCCGTCTCGAGGGCAACACCGCGATCATTCGCGGCGTGCAGAAGCTGACGGCGGCCCCGGTCATGGCGACCGATCTGCGCGCGTCGGCGAGCCTCGTGCTCGCGGGCCTGGTCGCGGAAGGCACGACGCAGGTCGAGCGCATCTATCACATCGATCGCGGGTACGAGTGCATCGAGGAGAAGCTGCAGCAGCTTGGCGCGCGCATCAAGCGCGTTCCTGGTTGAAGCGAAGAGCCGTCGCTGCGTGGCCACTGGGTGACAAACCCCGTGAATGCCATCACGGCGTGGACATTGGGTGACAAACCTGTCGCCGGCGCCGGGATCACGCTCAGCACCGCAGAACCTGAAGCGTCGCACCCGCAAACACTGGTACGGCGCCGTCGAGCAGGTGTCACCCAATGTCCATCCGCTCCGGCATTCACTACGGAAGAGAGTTGTGCGGCGGACGCCTGAAGAGCCAGCAATCACCCGCCA
>DATFRO010000030.1:0-30961 GCA_035263105.1 Steroidobacteraceae bacterium
CGAACGCCCGCCGCACGGGATCGAGCACCGCGTGCGGACGGTTCGCGGCAAGCTCGACCAGGCCCCGCGCCCGCGCGGCGATCGCCGTCAGCACGTCGGTGTTGAGATTCGCGGCGGTCTCCTGCAGCTCTTCGCTCGCGCCGCGTGCGGCATCGGGATCGCCCGCGGCCAGCATGATCTCCACATGCGCGGGCAGAAAGCGTGTGCGCGCCAACCGGTCGCGCGTCGCACCGACCATGCGACGACTCGCCGTCGCCGCACTGTCCGTGTCGCCCTGCGCGAGCCGCAACAGTGCGAGACCGGGCTGCGGTTCGAAGCCCGACCGACCGGCTTCGCGGTATGCCGCTTCGGCGAGTTCGAACTCCCCGCGCAGCCGGTGAATCTCCGCCTCCTGGTAGTGCGCACGTCCGACCGCATCGCGTTCGATGGCACGCACGCAGCGTTGCACCGCGCGGCGCGCTTCGTCGACCGCCTGGGGCCAGGAGCCGCTCATCTCCAGCACTTCCGCCCGGTGCACCAGGCAATAGCCGGTGAACATGCCGAGCTGCGGATTGGCATCGCACCAGCTCGACAGCGCCGCGGTCCATTCGCGCACGCGATCGAGCTCGAACACGCGATGGCACGCCGCGATCGACGAGCAGTAGACGATGCCGGTCACGACTGGCGAAAGCTCGCCGGACGTCGCCGCTACCATCGCCTCATCGAGGAACGCGAGTCCGCGCTCGATCTTGCCCGCGACCAGACAGGTCCGCCCCTGGAGATTGCGCCCGAAGGCGATGAGGTCGGACTCCGCGAAACGCTCGCCGATCTGCACAGCGCGCCCGGCGCAGTCGTCGGCCGCCGCGAATTCGCCCGCATTGAGAAGCTTCTGTGCGGCCGGCAACAACAGGTAACCCTGCTCGACGCAGTCCTCGGCATGCGCATCGATGAGTCGTTGTGCGCGGCTCAACCAGCCGCTGGCCCGGGCGGGTTCGCCGCGCGCGAGGAGCCGAAAGCCGAGCCAGAACGCCGCGCGTCCCGCCGCCAGGCTCTCGCCGCCATCGAGCCACGCCTGGTAGACGCGCTCCTGCGTCGCCAGCATTTCGTCATCGCGTGCCGTGAGTCCCGCCGACCACGCGAGGCGGTGCAGATCGTCGGCTTCGAGTCGTGCGCATCGATCCGCGAGCGACAGCGCCTCGTAAGCGTCGTTCCACTCGCGGCGCTCGTAGCACGCGCGCCCGCGCGCGAGCGCCTCCGCGACATCGAGTGTTCCCGGCTGATGCTTGGATGAGGTGATGTCTGGCCCTGGCATGGCGTCGGCAGTTGCGTCCGCCGACCGCGGGCGGTCGGCTACACTGGCGGTGAAATCTGGCTCGCGGGCGCGAATCTTACCTATCATTTCTCCGACGATGGAGAAAACCCGCACGCCGACGCGTATTAATGAAAGTTAACCAAGGGTCGCGCACGGAGACGGCCGAACGGCTCGAGGGAAAAATGGCTGTGATTTCGCCGACGCTCGATGACTGGAAGCGGATGTATCACGCGCTCTGGCGGATACGTCTGTTCGAAGGCCATGTGCAGCGACTCGCCGCGGCGGGTGAGATTCCCGGCTTTCCACACCTGTCGACAGGGCAGGAAGCCGTCGCCGTGGGCGTCTGCGCCCACCTGTCCCGGGACGACGTGCTGTTCACCAGCCATCGCGGGCACGGGCACGTGCTCGCCAAGGGCAGCGATCTGCAAGCGACCTTCGCCGAGATTCTCGGACGGCAGAGTGGCCTGTGCCATGGACGCGGCGGCTCGATGCACCTGGTCGACGCCGCCAATGGCGTGCTGGGCGCAACCGGTGTCGTCGCAGGGAACCTGGCGCTTGCGGCTGGTGCCGCCTGGGCAGCCCAGGCCCGGGGCGTGCGCCAGATCAGCGTGGTGTTCTTTGGCGATGGCGCGACCGGCGCCGGCGCCTTTCACGAGACGCTCAACCTCGCCGCGCTGTGGAAACTGCCGGTGCTGTTCGTCTGCGAGAACAACGGCTATGCCGAATTCACCAGTCGTGAAGAGCATTCGAACGTGACGCACGTGAGTAGCTTCGCTGCGCCGTACTCCATACCGACGAAGACGATCGACGGCAATGACCTGCCCACCGTGTACGAGACGGCGCGCGATGCCGTCTGGCGGCTGCGCCAGGGGCAGGGTCCTTATCTCCTCGAGTGCATGACCTTCCGCCTGGCGGGCCATTACGTCGGCGATGCGCAGCAGTACCGTTCCAAGGAGGAACTCGCCACGATCCGGCAAAAGTGCCCCATCGAGCGGCTGAGAAGTCAGCTCATCGAGCTTGGAGCCAAGGAGGCCGAGCTCGACGCGATAGCGACACGGGCGAAGCAGGAGGTTCAGCTGGCCGTCGAGCGTGCGCGCGCCGAGCCACGACCCGATCCCGCCACGGTGCTCGACAGCGTCTACCGTTCGCCGGCCCTCAACGCGATCCCCGGCTGAGCGATGGAACAGACCTTCATCGAAATCCTGCGCCGCGCGCTCGACGAGGAGCTGGCACGCGACGGCTCGGTGTACCTGCTCGGTGAAGATGTCGCCGCCGGCGGCGCATTCGGCGTCACCAAGGGGCTCGCGCAAAAACACGGCGAGAAGCGCGTCCGCAACACGCCCATCAGCGAAGCAGCCATCACGGGCCTCGCGACCGGCGCGGCGCTGTGCGGGCTCAAGCCGGTGCTCGAGATCATGTTCATCGACTTTGCGACGCTCGCGATGGATTGCCTGGTGAACCAGACTGCGAAGTATCGCTACATGTCCGGCGGGCAGCTCGCGGTGCCCCTGGTCGTCCGCACCCAGGCCGGAGCCGCGGGCGGCGCAGCGGCGCAGCACTCGCAGAGCCTCGAAGCGTGGTTCATCCATGTGCCCGGTCTCGTGGTCGTCGCGCCCTCCTCGCCGGCCGAAGCGTATGGCTTGCTCAAGAGTTCGATCCGGCTCGGCGATCCCGTGCTCTTCATCGAACACAAGCGGCTCTACGCGATGAAAGAAGCGCTGGCCGCTGACCCCGAACTGCCGCCGATCGGCACGGCGCGCATCGTGCGCGCCGGTACGGACGTCACGCTGATCGCGTATTCGGCAATGGTGCACGACGCGTTGCGTGCAGCAGAGAAGCTGGAGCTCGCCGGCATCTCTGTCGAAGTCATCGACCTGCGGACGCTCCTGCCGCTCGACATGGCGACGATTGGCGCCTCGGTGAAGAAGACGCACCGTGTGCTGATCGCGCACGAAGCGGTGTGCAATGGCGGCGTGGGCGCCGAGATTGCAGCGAGGATCGGTGTGGAGCTGTTCGATGAGCTCGATGCACCGGTAATGCGTGTCGGCTGTCCCTTCGCGCCGATTCCCTTCGCCCCGGAACTCGAGCGCGCCCTGCTCCCGGGCAGTCTCAAGATCATGCGTGGCGTGCGCGACCTGCTCGGTCGTGGCACGCAGGAGTAGGCCTTGGCTGTCGTGACGCAGGAGATTCCGAAAGTCGGCCTCGTAATGGAGGCGGTCCGCGTCACTCGCTGGCTCAAGAACGTCGGTGACACCGTGACACAGGGTGAGCCGCTGGTCGAAGTCGAGACTGAGAAGTCGGTGGTGGAGATCGAGGCGACCGCCAGCGGCCGACTCGCCGAGATCCTGGTGCAGGTGGGCGGCGAAGCGAGCGTCGGCGATCCGATTGCGCGGCTCGAGGTCACCGATCCCTTGGAAGCCGGCGCTGCGACCGCGACGGCGCCAACGGCAGAATCGCAACGCGCGCCGCTGGCTGCCTCGATGCACGGCGCGCCTTCGGCCTCCACATTCGAGGCACCGCGCGCGGGCGATCGAGTCCGCAGTTCCCCGGTCGCACGCAAGCTCGCCGCCGAGCACGGCGTCAACATCGCCTCGATCGTGGGCTCCGGCCCGCTCGGCCGCGTGCAGCTCGAAGACGTGAGACTCGCACTCGAAACACCAGCGCACGCTCGGGCGACAGCCGGCACGACGCCGACTGCGGGACTCGCGCCGATGCGCCGCGCGCTGGCGCGCGCGATGACCTTGAGCAACGCAACGGTGCCGCAGTTCTTCGTCGAGCGCTCCGTCGACTGGACCTCGCTCCAGGATTTGCGTGCGCAACTCAGCGCCGCGCTCGCTCCCGGCTCGACCCGCCTGTCCGTCAACGATTTCCTGCTGCAGGCGATCGCTCGCACGCTGCTCGAGCTGCCCACATTGAACGCCACGTTCCTTGGCAACCCGGATTCACCCGACGCCCGCCTCGAGCCCGCGAACGGCGCGCATATCGGGCTCGTCGTCGCCGTGCAGAACGGCCTGCTGGTGCCGGTGCTGCATCACGTCGAGCAGCTGGGCCTGGCCGAGATCGCGCAGCGGCGCGCGGAGTGCGTCGCGCGCGCGGTGCAGGGACGCCTCAAGCGCGAAGAGCTCGACGGCGCGACCTTCAGCCTCTCGAACCTGGGATCTGGCGGGCCCGATCGCTTCACGGCGATCATCAATCCGCCGCAGTCGGCGATCCTCGCCGTCGGCCGTCGGCGCGATTGCGTGGTCGCGCGCAACGGCGCTGTCGAAGTGCGTCCGCTCTCGACGCTGACGCTGACCGTCGACCACCGGGTCGCGGACGGCCGTCTCGCGTCGCAATTCCTCGCGCGGCTGGTGGAGATTCTCGAGGGCGGCGACTGGCGCCAGTGACTAGCGGCGTCCCTTCAGCACGCTGCGCACGCCCGCGATGATCCGCTCCTCGTCCGGGATCACGTAGGCCTCGAGCGGTTCGCTGTAGGGCACAGTCGCATCGCGCGCGACGACCTGCACGATCGGCGCCTTCAATGACGAGAAGCCCTGCTCCGCCACATCGCCGGCGATGATGCCGGCGACCGTCGCGTGTCGCGGCGCCTGGTCGACCAGCACGAGGCGACCAGTCTTCGCGACCGACTTGAGAATCGTGTCGAGATCGAGCGGCGCCACGGTGCGCGGATCGATCACTTCGGCGTCGATCCCTTCCTTGGCGAGCTTTTCCGCCGCCGCGAGTGAGCGCGGCACCATCCAGCCGGTGGCGACGATCGTGACATCGCCGCCTTTGCGGCGAACCTCCGCTCTTCCGAACGGCACCACGTGCTCACCGTCCGGCACTTCGCCATGCTCGAGCGTGAGCAGGTAGTGGTGCAGGAACACGACCGGGTTGTCGTCGCGAATCGCGGTGGCCATCAAGCCCTTCGCATCCGCCGCGGTCGAGGGCACCACCACTTTCAGCCCCGGCACGCCCATGAACAAGGCGGTGAGCGAACCGGTGTGCTGTCCCGCCCACCCGCACGCAAAGCCGAAGCCGGCTTTGAGCACCAGCGGCACTTTCACCTGTCCGCCCGACATGTAGCGAAAGCGCGGCGCCTCGTTCACGACCTGGTCCATCGCCACCAGCATGAATTCCGCCATGTAGAGCTCGACCACAGGGCGCAGGCCCGCCATCGCCGCGCCGATCGCGATGCCGATTTCCGCGGTCTCGGAGATCGGCGTGACACGCACGCGATCGTGCCCGTAAGTGGCGAGGAAGTGGTGATTCTCGGTCGTCGCCATGTTCTGACCGAAGTACAGAACGCTTGGATCGCGCTTCATCTCCTGGTCGATGCCGGCGTCGATCGCAGCAATGAAAGGCAGGTTTGCCATGGTGGACTCCGGCCTAGGCGTAAACGTTGTCGAGCGCGGATTCGAGCTTGGGGAACGGGCTCTTGACGCCGAAGGCGACGGCCGCATCCATTTCTTTCGCGACCTGTGCCGCGAGCTCGTCGGCCTTGGCACCGCTCAGTGCACCGCTCTGCACGAGGACACCGCGGAACCGCGGCACGGGATCGCCACGTAAGGCGGCCTCGTACTCGGCGCGATTGCCGAACACCGCGATCGCTTCGTGCTCCGGATAATGCAGCGGCACCCCGGGCGGCGCGATGATGTTGCCGTGCGCCGAAAGCCGATACACCTTCGACTCCACCAGCGTCGGCCCGGCACCGGAGCGCGCGCGTTCGACGGCGGCGCCGACTGTCGCATGCACCGCGAGCGGGTCCGTGCCATCGACTGTCACGCCGGGCATCGAGAACGCCTTCGCCTTCGTGGATAGCGGCTCGCCGTTGGCGGCGTTCGCGTCTTCCTGCGCCGTCGTGGTCACGACGTTGTAGCCGTTGTTCTCCATCACGAAGATCGCCGGCAGCTTCCACAAGGATGCGATGTTGAGCGTCTCGAAGAAGGCGCCCTGCTTGGAAGCGCCGTCGCCGAAGAAGCAGAACACGACCTCGCCCTTCTTGCGGATCTGTGCCGCCCAGGCGGCGCCGGCCGCGTGCGGAATACCCGCACCCACGATCCCGGAAGTGCCGAGGAATCCTTTCTTGACGTCGGTGAGATGCATCGAGCCGCCGAGTCCCTTGCACAGGCCGTCGGCGCGCCCGTAGATCTCGGCCATCATCGCTTTCGGATCGCTCCCCAGCACCAGCGGGTAGCCGTGACACCGATAGGTCGCCAGGGCCGCATCGCCACTCTTGAAATGACTGAGCGCTCCCACGATCGACGCCTCGGCCCCGTCGGCCAGGTGGGTGTGACCGCGGATCACGCCCGGGTGCTCGGTGAAGGTCCGCTTGACGCGTTCCTCGAAGGCGCGGATGCGCAGCATCTGGGTGAAGATCCAGACCTGACGCTCGGCGCCGGGCGCCTGTACGCTCATTTGCTCTCCTTCAGATAGTTGGCGAGCGCCGCCTGAGTTGGTGCGCCCGCGATGCCGCGTCGCGGACTGGAACTGACGTCGGAGCTCGGTGCTGAAGCGTACTTCACCCGGGCTGGCGGGCAAAGGGTTTGCCGGGCGATGGAAGAATCTGGAGCGAATCCGCCCCGTCAGTCGTCGTTTTGGTCCGACCGAACCGCAGCTTCGAGCTCCTGCTCGAGCGCGGCGAAGTGATCTGCCGGCGAGAGCGCGTGCGGTTCGACCGCCGCTGCGGTGGCCCAGACGAGTCCGGAGCCGGTTGGCGCGGTGCGCGGCTCGAGCTCGAGCTGCAAGCGCGCCCACGAGTCGCAGTCCTGCGCCAGCAGGTTCGCAAATGCGGCCGGGTCGTCGCTCGCGAAGCGCAGCGGCGCGTAGCTCCAGCCGAATTCGAGTGCCGGGTACAAGGGACAGTCGAACCGCTCCACACCGTGCCCGGCATCCATGCGCGCGATGAAAAATATCAGCGGTCGATCGCTCATGGTCCTGCCGACGCTTCCCGTCCTGCCCTGTGGTGTCGACGCTTCGAGATGAGGCGCGGAAAAAATCTTACGCGAAGATTTAGTAATCAAACGATACGATCTGGCGCCGCGTGCTTCGGTTCCACGCGCGGCGCGCGAAAGATGTGTTGCGATTTGATGACGACTCGCGGTCCGCTCGCGAGTTCAGTGCAGATTGTGCACAGTGCTGCGCGTTCGTCAGCGCGCGCGTCCCGCGAGGACCGGGACCATCAGGCGTGCAAGCGGGTTTGAGTTGCTTTTCGCGCGCTTCGTCGGGCTGCGCGCGCGCTTGGTCCCCCGGGACGAGGGCTCGGTGGACGCGCGATTCAGAAAGACAGTTCGAGCATTGCGCGTGTCGCGGGAGTCTGCGGCTGCGGGTATGCGAGCTGCGGATAGGCGCGCTGCGGTTCAGCGACGATGAAGCTGCGCGCGTCGTAGCGATCCGGGCCGGAAGCAAGGCGCATGCCGGCCGTCGGAGCCGGGGCGTCGACGCAGCTCTCCGCATCGGTGGGTGCACTCACGCCGTGTGCGGCTTGCAGTCCATGGGCGGCCGCCAGCGCGGCCGCTGCGGCTACGACGCTCGCAGCCACTGAGATCCATTTGTACATCTGCCGGTGCCTCGTTTTCGGGGACGACGCCGTGACGCGACGAGCGTCGCGTGTTGAACATCTGACGTGCGCATGATGGCGGGAAACCAACGGGCGATCTGTCAACTGGTTGACACAACGCCACGGGGCAGCCGGACAGATGAACGGGCCCCTCGAGGCCCCCGCGGGGTTCAGCCCTCGTGCGTGAGGTTGCGCAGCGCGCGCTCGTTCACCACGGTGACGCTCCCCCGGCCCAGGGTCACCCAGCTCTTGCGCTTCCAGGTCTGCAGGTGCTTGTTGACGATCTGGCGCGAGAGACCGAGGAACTGCGCGAGGTTTTCCTGCGACAGGGTCAGCTTGACGCCCGTGCCGCTCTGGCGCCCGTGCACGCTCGCAAGACTCAGCAGCCGCTTCGCGAGTCGCGCCGGCGCGCCGAGGAGCGTCGAGTCCTCCGCCTGCTGTGCCGTGTAACGCACACGACTGCAGAGCAGCTCGATGAGATGCACCGCGAGTCGCGGCTCGCGTGTGAGCAATCCCTGGAACTGCTCGCGACGGATCACGATGAGCTCCGAAGGCGCGAGCGTGGTCGCTGTCGCGGTGCGCTGCTGACCGTCGAGCAACGCGATTTCGCCGAACGCGTCGCCCGGCTCCATCACGTTGAGAAAGATCTCCTTGCCGCCGGCAGCACTCGCGCTGATCCGCACCTTGCCGGTCACGACACCGTACAAGGCATCGCCCGGATCGCCACGCATGAACACCACCGCCTCTTCCGGGTAGCTGCGCCGCGTCGCGAGCGCCACGACCTGGTTGATCGTTGCCGGCGGAAGTCCGCGAAACAAGCTGTTGCGCGCGATGATGGTCGCGGGATCGAGAGGCAAAGCGCTCTTCCTGTGGTACGGAGTGCTGTCGGACTATACCATTGCCACTTTCGCCAGCCCTCCCGCCTATGTCCGCTGGTTCCACCGCCGTTTACAGCCTGCTCTTCATCTGCCTGTGTTGCGTCCTCGCGCCACGGGCCCTGGCCCAGTACGACGTTGAACCCGAGAATCCCGTGTGGTTGCGCGCCCTGCTCGACTTGCGCGTCGTCCGCGGCGGTGCGGCTCCCAGCTGGACCGACAGCGGGCCGGGCAAGACGCGCTTCGGCGGTCGCAATACGGATGCGGGCTTCGAGCGCGTCACGCGCTTCGCCCTCGGCCAGCTCGCCATCGAAATGGGAGCCGCATTGCCCTGGGGCCTGCGCGCGCAGGTCCAGTTCAACATCCAGCCCGACATCGCCGACGACTACGATCCATGGGTGGTCGAAGCGCTGGTGCGCAAGGAATGGGGCAATCCGTCCGACGGCTGGGGCGTGCAGACCGGGCTCATGACCCTGCCGTTTTCCCTGGAGCACACCGGTCCCGCATGGACGCCCGAGTATTCGATTTCGGCATCAGCACTCAACAGTTGGTTATGGGAAGAGGTCAGCCTCACGGGCCTCGAAGGCGAATGGTGGCACCAGGGAGAATCGGGGCCGCGCATCGGAATCGTGGTCGGCGCAGGCTACGGGGCCGACCAGATGGGCCGCCTGATCGCCTCGCGCGGCTGGGCGCTCGGTGACGGCGTGAGTGGCGTCAATGCCGACCTCCCGCTGCCGAACGGCACGCGCATGGATATTTTCAACGAGAAGGATCATCGCCCGGCGGTCTACACCTGGCTCACGCTCGGTGACGAGGCGCGCGCGGCACTGAAGCTCGGCTACCTCGACAATCTCGGCGACCAGGGGTACGACGGCGTGTGGCACACGCGTGTCGCCACCGTCGGTGCGACGCTGCATCCGCTGACACGCACCGATTTCGTCGTGCAATACCTGCGCGGCAAGGCGCTGGTGTGGCAGCCCACGAATGACAGCTCGCTGCGCGGCTTCTATGCGCTCGTCTCGCATCACTACCGCGGGCACCGTGTGACCGTGCGCTACGACGACTTCCGCGTGCACGATCTCGATGGCGGCAATCCCACGGCGGAGAGCGGCGATGCGGTGACGCTCGCCTACCTGTACGAGTGGGGCCTGCGGCACCGAGTCGGCGCGGAATACATCTGGCTGCACAGCAATCGTCCGGCGAGCGCGTTTCCCGAGCCCGGGCAGGACGGGTGGCAGCTGAGTTATCGCTTCCGCTACTGAAGAAGTATCGCGTGGACTTCCATCGATCCCTCATCATCGTGCTGGCACTCGCGGTGCTGCCGCTGAGCGCCGCGCTCGCCGCGGGGGTTTCCGGTCGCGTGGTGGGAGCGGATGGCAAAGGCATCGCGGATGCGGTCGTGTTCGTCGATGCCGCGCCGGAGAGCGCCGCCGCCCGGTCGCCGGCCACGGCGACCATGGACCAGATCAACAAGACGTTCGTGCCGCACGTGCTACCGGTGGTGGTCGGGACCGAAGTGCGCTTCCCGAATCGCGACCAGATCAGTCACCACGTGTACTCCTTCTCGCGCACCAAGAACTTCGAGCTGCCGCTCTACAAGGGCGAAAACGCGCCGCCGGTACTGTTCGACAAGCCCGGCGTGGTCAAGATCGGCTGCAACATCCACGACTGGATGTCCGCGGTCATCCTCGTCGTGCCGACGCCGCACTTCGCGGTCACCGATGCGGAAGGACACTTCAAGCTTGCCGGTCTCCCTCCCGGCAACTACAGGCTGCTCGCGTGGCATGAGCAGAGCCGCGAGAAGACCGCAGACACCGCGCAGCGCGTGCAGGTGGCCGGCAGTGATCTCGAGCTCACCTTCCAGCTCTCCCTGTCCGACGATCGGTCGCGTCCCGCGATGCGGGGCTCTCGATGGGACCAGTAGGCTGGTGGTCGCGCAGCCGGCTGCGCACCAAGATCTTCGTGGCGTTCTCGGCTCTGGTCGTCGCAGTGCTGATTGCGACGCTCGGCTTCACGCAATTCGTCGTGAGCCGTGAGGCCCAGCGCACGCTGAACCGCGAGCTCCTCACCACCGGCCAGCTCTTCGATGGACTGCTGGTCGAGCGGGCCGCGCGGCTGCGGACCAATTCCATCCTGCTGGCGAGCGACTTCGCGCTGAAGCGCATCATCGCCACCCATTTCGACGCGAACTACGATCCGGCAACGCTCGCGTCGGCCGCGTTGAGCTACCAGAGCCGCATCGGCGCCGAGCTCCTGTGGATCACCGACGAGAACGGCCTGTTGCTCGTGAGCTCCCCCGGCGCCTCGCACGGTGGCACGTCGCTCGCGAGTTTCTCGCCGGTGAAGGAAGCCCTCGAGAGCGGCGAGGCGGCAAGCACCATCGGCGAAATCAACGGCGTCCTCTTTCAGCTCGTCGCCGTGCCGGTGTTCGGTCCGGACGTGATCGGCTTCCTGCTGCTCGGCCAGGCGATCGATGACGCGTTCGCGGCGCGACTCAGGCAGGCCGCCGGTCTCGACATCACGTTCCTCACCCAGGACCGCGTATTCGCCTCGTCCTGGCCCGCGCAGGACCGCGACCGGCTCCTGCCCTCCAATGAAGCACGCACGGAGTTCCTGCATTGGCAGGCGGCGCACAAGCCGCTGCTTCTGAAGCTCGCGGGCGAGCGCTTTCTCTCCCTGGTGTTTCCGGTCGACGCGCGCCTGGCGCAGCCGCTCTATGCACTGGCGCAGGGCTCCTACGACAAGGCGCTCGCACCGCTCCGTTCCCTGCAATGGAGAATTCTGTTGATCGGCAGTGGAGCGCTGCTCGGCGCCCTGCTGATCGGCATCGGGCTCGCCGGCGGCATCATTTCGCCGGTGCAGACGCTGGTCTCGGGCATGCGCGAAGTACACCGCGGCAACCTGCACTATCGCTCGAGCATCGAGCGTCACGATGAGCTCGGGTTTCTCGCCAAGTCGTTCAACGACATGGTCGGCGGCCTCGAGGAGCGTGAGCATCTCAAGGACACGTTCGGCCGCTTCGTGTCGCACGATGTTGCGGAGGCAGTGTTGAACGGCCGCGTGCCCCTCGAAGGCGAACGGCGTGATGTCACGATCCTGTTCCAGGACATCCGCGGCTTCACCGGGCTGAGCGAGGGCCTCGATCCGGCAGCGCTCCTCAAACTCCTCAATCGCTTCTTCACCGAGGTCGTGGCGGCCGTCGAGGCCGAAGGTGGCGTGGTCAAGCAGTTCGTCGGCGATGGAGTGATGGCGTTGTTCGGTGCGCCGCAGGCTTACCAGGACCACGCGCAGCGTGCGGTGCGCGCCGCGCTCGGGATCGTGAACCGGCTCGCCGGACTGAACCGCGAGTTGCAGCAGCAGGGCCTTCCGGCGTTGCAGATCGGCGTCGGCATTCACACGGGCGCGGTCGTCGCCGGACTGATCGGCCCCGACAATCGCGTGGAGTATGGTGTCGTCGGCGACCCGGTGAACCTCGCCAATCGCGTCGAGTCGTTGACCAAGGAAGTCCAGGCCACCGTGCTCGTATCGCGCGAAATCTCCGCCCAGCTGAGCCCCGCGTTCGTGCTGGGCCGCACCGCGATGCTGCCGGTGAAGGGCAAGAGGCAGCCCATCGAGGTCGTGGAAGTTCTCGGCCTCGATTGAGCGTGACGCGATTGCGGCGATCGTGAGGGAAGTGGTCCCCTCGGATCGTTGCGGATTGGACCTTCTGCAGAACCACTCATCGTCGCATGCTCGAGCCCATGCAAGGAGATGACATGACGCGCAAGTCTTCGCTTCAGTACCAATCGCTCCTGGCGACGACGCTCGCCGCCTGGCTGTGCAACGCGCTGCTCGGCGTCGCGTGCGCCGCCGAACCTGCCAAGGTCACGCCGCTCATGAAGAAGGATGTCGCCGGCGCCGCGGACAAGGAGGTTCTCATGTCGACGGTCGAATACCTCCCCGGCGGAGCGTCGATGCCGCATCGCCACGACGCCAATGTCTTCGTCTACGTGCTGGAGGGCTCGCTCATCATGCAGGTGGACGGGCACGAGGTGGTGACGCTGAAGCCCGGCGATACGTTCTACGAAGGGCCCGACGACATTCATCGTGTATCGGCGAACGCCAGCAAGACCGAGCCGGTCAAATTCCTGGTCTTCATGGTGAAGGACAAGGACAAGCCCCCCACCCGCCCGGTGAATTGAGGAGACACGATGATCGACGTCTACTACTGGCCGACGCCGAACGGCCACAAGATCCGTTTGTTTCTGGAAGAAACGCAGCTGCCGCACCGCATCGTCCCGGTGAACATCGGCAAGGGCGAGCAGTTCAGGCCCGAGTTCCTGGCGATCTCGCCGAACAATCGCATGCCCGCGATCGTGGACCCTGAGCCGCGCGGCGGCGGCGCTCCACTATCGCTGTTCGAGTCAGGCGCGATCCTGCTCTATCTCGCCGAGAAGACACGACGGCTGATCCCCGAAGAGATTCACGGCCGTGCGGAAGTATTGCAGTGGCTGTTCTGGCAGGTCGCGGGGCTCGGGCCGATGGCCGGGCAGAACGGTCACTTCAACGTCTACGCGCCCGAGAAGTTGCCATACGCGATCGATCGCTACACGCGCGAAACCAATCGGCTCTACGGTGTCCTCAACCGCAGGCTCGCCGACCGCGAATTCGTGGCGGGACAATTTTCGATTGCGGACATCGCCAGCTATCCGTGGATCGTGCCGCACCAGGCGCACGGGCAGGATCTCGCGGATTTCCCGCACCTCGAGCGCTGGTTCAATGCCATCAGGGCGCGGCCGGCGACGATCCGGGCCTACGAAGGCGCGAAAGAGGTCTACACGCCCACCGATCAGCCCATGTCGGAGGAGGCGCGCAAGATCCTGTTCGGGCAGAGCGCGGCCACGGTCGCGGAGCGCCGCACCTCCGCCTAGTCCAGCTGCAGTCGCAGGACGACCTTGCCTACGAAGTTGCCCGACTTCAGGTACGCGAGCGCATCCTGGTATTGCTCGAACGGAAAGACCCGATCGATCACCGGATGGAGCTTGTGCCGCGTGATGTAGGCGTTCATCCGCAGGAAGTCGGCGCGTGAACCGACGAACACGCCCTGCGCGCGCGCCGTCTTGTTGAGGAGCCCCGCTGCCGGGATGTTTCCGCCGTAGCCCGTCAACCCGCCGACGATCGCCACGGTGCCGAGATACGCGACGCTCTTGACCGACTGCGCAAGCGTATCCTTGCCGCCGACATCGACGACGAGATCCGCGCCGTGACCACTGGTGAGCTCGAGCACCCGAGCGCTCCAGTCCGGCGTCGTCTTGTAGTTGATGCCCTCCTGCGCGCCGAGCTCCTGCGCGCGGCGCAGCTTCTCGTCGGAGCTGCTGGTAACGATCACGCGCGCGCCGGCGGAGGCGGCAAACTGCAGTGCAAAGATCGACACGCCGCCGGTGCCCTGCACGAGCACAACGCTTCCCGGGCGCAGATCGTGATGACCGACCGTGGCCGACCACGCGGTGAGACCCGCCGTCGGCAGCGTCGCGGCTTCTTCGTAACTCAGGCCAGCGGCAACCGGAACCACGGCTGCGTCTTCGAGCAGCACGTAGTCCGCCATGACGCCGTCGACCTCGTAGCCATGCGAGCCGGACATCTTTTCGCGGTCCGGCGGCCCGTCCGCCCAGTTCCTGAAGTAAGTGCTCGTGACCCGCTGCCCGACACGAATGCCCTTCACCGCCTTGCCCACCACGACCGCATCGCCGGCGGCATCGGAGACCGGCACCCGACCGGTGTAATCGTCCTTCTCTTCGAGGAGTTCCCAATCGCCGCGATTGAGGGCGACGGCGCGCACGTGCACCAGCACCTGGGTATCGCCGACCTCGGGCACCGGCGCCTCGATGACTTTCCAGCGATACGCGGAATCGGTCTTCTCGAGCACGACCTTGCGAGTCGTTGCCGGAATCGTCGGTGCAGCAAACGAGTCGACGACCAGGAACATGAGGCCGAGCAGTACTGCGGGGCCGATCAATGCTTTCATGCGGACTCCCTCCCCGGGTGCAGGTCGCATTTCAGTATGATTCGACACCGCCGATCAACTGCAGGATGAAATGCGACCGATGCGCGTACTCAGGTGCGCCGACCATGCGTCGATGCCGTGGAAGAATGGCGGCGGAACGACTGCGGAGATCGCGATCAGCCCGCCCGGCGCGTCGCTCGACTCGTTCGACTGGCGCATCAGCATGGCGCACGTGGCCTCGGAGGGTCCGTTCTCGCGCTTCGCGGGCATCGATCGCACGCTGGCGATCATCGAGGGCGCGGGATTGCGTCTGTCGGTCGACGGACGCGCGGTCGAACTCACGATACGGTCGAGTCCGTTTGCATTCCCGGGAGAGGCTGAGACGCGCGCAACCCTGCTGTCGGGCGCGATCACGGATCTCAACGTGATGACTCGTCGTGATCGGTACACGCATCGTGTCGCGCGACTCGCAGCGCCTGCGGACTGGGTTGCGTCATCTGAGGCTGCGATCCTTGTGGTCTTCTGTGGCAGCGGCGCCACGCAAGTGCGCTGCCAGGAGCAAACGGTGCTGCTGAACGCGAAGGACTCGCTGCTCATCGAAGCACCTGCCGCCTCCCTGCGCTTCGATGGTGATGCGATGCTGCTCGTGGTCGAAGTGTTCGCGCTGAGCAGCCCGTCGCCGTGAGAACGTGATAGCCTGCGCCGCCCGTTTCCACCGGATGAAAGGGAAGCCATGACCGCTCGTCGGTACCGCGACTCCGAGCAAGTCGATTTCGTCATCGTGGGTTCCGGCGCCGCGGGCGGCATCCTCGCCCGCGAGCTGTCGCGCAGCAAATTCTCCACCGTAGTCTTCGAGCAGGGACCGCGCCTCGCGCCTGCCGACTTCGAGCATGACGAGCTCAAGTACTGGTTCATGGCCGGGATCACCAACGACGCGACGCGCAACCCGCAGACGTTCCGCAATGATCCGTCTGTCGAGGCCCGCCACGTCAAGGACAGGCCGCCGCTCTGGTATGCGCGACTCGTCGGCGGCACCAGCGTGCACTTCACCGCCAACTACTGGCGCTTCAGAGAAGTCGACTTCAACGAGCGCAGCCGGCTCGGCGCGATCCCGGGCGCAGACCTGCAGGACTGGCCGATCAGCTACGCCGAGCTCGAGCCCTGCTACACCCGGGTCGAGTGGGAAGTCGGCGTCAGTGGGCTCGCGTACGCCACTCCATTCGATCCGCCGCGCACCAGGCCTTACCCGATGCCACCCATGCCGGTGAAGTCTTCGGGAGTGTTGTTCGAGCGCGGCGCGCGCAAGCTCGGCCTGCATCCTTTTCCTGCGCCCCTCGCCATCAACTCACAGCCCTACAACGGGCGCCCCGGCTGCGTGCACTGCGGCTTCTGTCATGGCTTCGCCTGCGAGGTGCAGGCCAAGGGCTCGACGCTGTACACGATGATCCCGCAGGCAGAAGAGACCGGTCACTGCGAAGTGCGCGCCGAGAGTTACGTCGTGCGCATCGAAACCGACAAGCGCGGGCGCGCCACCGGCGTCACGTATTTCGATCGCGAGCGGCGCGAGCACTTCCAGAAGGCGCGTGCCGTGATCGTCAGCGCCAACGGCGCCGAGACACCGCGTCTGCTGCTGATGTCGGCCAATGCCTCATTTCCCCACGGCCTTGCCAATTCCAGCGGCGTGGTCGGCAAGTTCCTCATGTTCAACTGCGCCGGGCGTGCCGGCGCGGTGTTCGAGCACGAGTTGAACGAGCACAAGAGCGTGCAGGTGACGCGCGTCGTGCACGACTTCTATGACTCCGATCCGAAGCGTGGCTTCTATGGTGGCGGTGGCATCGATGCGCGGATGGGGCCGCAGCCCCTGGTCTGGGCGCTGCGCACGGGGCTGGAAGGCCCGTCATGGGGCAGCGAATACAAAGCCCGCCTGCAGGCGTTCACGCGCTCGATGACCATCTTCGGGCACGGGACTTCGCTCGCGGTCGAAAGCAACAGTGTTTCGCTGGATCCGGAGCTCAAGGATGACTGGAACCTGCCGGCGATCCGCGTGACCTACAAGGATCATCCGGACGACCTCGCCAACACGCGCTTCCTGCAGGATCGCGGTGTGGAGATTCTCGAGGCCGCGGGTGCGCTCAAGGTGACACGTGCACCGGTCACAGAGCAAACCTCGTCGATGCACCTGCTGGGCACCTGCCGGATGGGCGACGATCCCGCGACCTCGGTGATCGATCGCTATCACCGCACGCACGATGTGCCGAACCTGTTCCTGTGCGACGGCAGCAGCCTGGTGACCTCAGGTCGCGGGCAACCGACGATGACGATCCAGGCGCTGGCGTTTCGCGCCGCCGATCACATCAGCCGGTTTGCCAAGCGCGGCGAGATCTAGACTGCCGTACGCAGTTCCGCGACCGGCGTGGTGATGCCGAGCGCCGCGCGCAGCGCGTCGTCGACGCGCTCGCAGAACACGAACTGGATCGCCTTGCGCACGCTGTCGGGCACATCTTCAAGGTCGTTGCGATTGCGTGCGGGCAGCAGCACCGTGCGAATCCCGGCGCGGTGCGCCGCGATCACCTTCTCCTTGATGCCGCCCACCGGGAGCACCAGGCCGCGCAGGCTGATCTCGCCGGTCATGGCGACATCCCTCGCGACGGTCTTGCCAGTGAGGAGCGAGACGATGGAGGTGAACATCGCCACGCCCGCGCTCGGCCCGTCCTTGGGGATGGCGCCGGCGGGCACGTGGATGTGCAGGTCACTCTTCTTATATAGCTGCGCGTCGATGCCGAGCGCGTCCGAGCGCGACTTCACCAGCGAGAGCGCCGCCTGCGCGCTTTCGCGCATGACATCGCCGAGCTGGCCGGTGAGGATCAGCCGTCCATTGCCCGGGATCCGCGTCGACTCGACGAACAGGATGTCGCCGCCGACCGGCGTCCACGCCAGGCCGGTCGCGACACCGGGCACGCTGGTGCGCATCGCCGTCTCGCTCTCGAAGCGCGGCGCGCCGAGGATCGTGCGCAACTCGTCGGCTTCCACCGTACGCCGCTCGATCGTGCCCTCGGCAATGCGCACCGCGACGTTGCGCAGCACCGCGCCGATCGCGCGTTCCAGGTTGCGACAGCCGGCCTCGCGCGTGTATTCGCGCACGATGTGGCGCAGCGCCTCCTCAGTGATCGACGCCTGCTCGGCCTTGAGGCCATTGGCCTCGAGCTGGCGCTTCACCAGGTAGCGCTTCGCGATCTCGACCTTCTCGTCTTCCGTGTAGCCGGTGAGCTCGATCAGCTCCATGCGATCGCGCAGCGGCCCGGGAATCGTGTCGAGCACGTTGGCGGTGGCGATGAAGAGCACGCGCGACAGATCGAACGGCACGCCGAGATAGTTGTCGCGGAACGTGTTGTTCTGCTCCGGGTCGAGCACTTCGAGGAGCGCCGAGGACGGATCGCCGTGGATGCCGGCGCCGACCTTGTCGATCTCGTCGAGCATCAGCACCGGGTTGCGGGTCCCGGCCTTGCGTAGCGCCTGGATGACATTGCCCGGCAGCGCGCCGATATAGGTGCGACGGTGACCGCGAATCTCCGCTTCGTCGTGCACCCCGCCGAGGCTGGTGCGCACGAACTTGAGTCCGAGCGAGCGCGCGATGCTCTGGCCGAGCGAGGTCTTGCCGACGCCCGGCGGCCCCACGAAGCACAGGATCGGGCTGCGGCCCTGCGGATTGAGCTTGCGGACCGCGAGGAACTCGAGGATGCGCTTCTTGATCTTGTCGAGACCGTAGTGGTCTGCGTCCAGGACTTCGCGCGCCCGCGCGATGTCGATCGCTTCCTCGTCGAGCTTCGACCACGGCAACTGGATCATCCAGTCGAGCCAGGCGCGCAGCATCGAGTACTCCGGCCCCGCGTCCGACATGCGCTCCAGGCGCTTGAGCGCCTGCTTCGCCTGCTCCAGCGCTTCCTCCGGCATGCCCGCCTGGTCGATGGCTTCGCCGAGCGACTTCATTTCCTCCGAGAGGCCGGCGTCCTCGCCGAGCTCCTTCTGTATCTGCTTCATCTGCTCGCGCAGCAGGATCTCGCGCTGGCGCTCATCGATCGCGCCACGCGTCTGTTCCTCGATCTGCCGCTGCAGTTTCATCACCTCGATGCGATGCGAGACGAAATCCGTCACACGATCGAGGCGCGCCTTGAGATCGAGCGTCTCGAGGAGCTGCTGACGCTCGTTGACCTTGATGTCGAGGAAGCTCGAGACCAGGTCGACCAGCGAGGACGGCGATTCGATGCTCTGCACCGCGTTGGCGAGCTCGGCCGGCGCGCGCGGCAGGAGATTGATGGCCTCCACCGCCAGGCGCTTGAGGTTGAGCACCAGCGCTTCGATCTCGCTGGTCGCCGGGATCTTGTCGGTCAGGAACTCGACGCGGGCCATGAGATACGGCAGGCCGGGCTGAAAATCGAGCACGCGAAAGCGCCGCTCGCCCTGCAACACGAGGTGATGAGCGCCGTCCTGCCCGGTCACGTAGCGCAACACCGTGGCGACGGTCCCGATGCGCACGAGGTCCTCGCCGCCGACCTCGTCCTTGTCCGCATCGCGCTGCAGGAGCACGCCGATCTTGCGTTCGGCGCGCACGGCTTCCTGCGCGGCGGCGATCGAGGGCTCGCGATTCATGCCGATCGGCAGCACCGTACCGGGGAACAGCACGAGGTTGCGCACCGGCAGGATGATCAGCATGTCATCCGAGACGGTGGGTGTGGCGGGAGTCGGCGACTGCGTTTCGCTCATGGCGCTTGAAGTCCCTCAGTGCTTGCGAAGTCGGAGTTTGAGGATGCCGTCGACACACGTCTGCTCGAGGAGCTCGTAGTGCCCGTCGGCGAGTGCGATGCGCCGCTCGAAGGAGCCATACGGAATCTCGAGCCGGCGCACGGTGGCGTTGTGGCCACACACGCTCGATGGCCGCGCGGCGCGCACCAGCACACCGGCATCGTCGAGTTGCAGGTCGATCTGTTCCGGCCGGATCCCGGGCAGGGCCACGAGTATCACGACCTCGCCGCGTGTTTCGGTGACGTCCACGGGCGGCTCCCAGCGCGGCTGCTCGCCCGAATGGCCCACCGAGCGATAGAACTGCCGGTGCAGGCGATCGGCCTGCTCGAGCAGATTCATCGCTTCGGCCCACATCCACGAACGGGGGTCGCGTCCTGACATGTCGACTGGGGGTCCTCTTCAGTGATGGGTGCGGATCTTGTGCCGAAACGCACCGGATCAAGCCCGGGTCCTCAGTGCGGGTTGACCGAAGGCCGGGCGCATCGGTTCCCGGGGCCCGATCCGTGCATGTCCCGTCGTTCGGCACGCGATGCATTGAAGGAACCCTCGGCATACTCTGGAGGCCGGCACTCGAGCGAATGAGCACTACCCGATCTCAACCCTGCAGCGAGGCCGCCATCCGCTCGACGCATGGCGCGGTTGCCTGCGCCCGTAGTCAGCAACGCTGGGTACTCACGGCGGCGGTGCTGGCCTCGACGATGGCGTTCGTCGACGAGTCCGTCGTCAACGTCGCGCTGCCACGCATTCAAACCAGTCTCGGCACCACGCTCCCGGCGATGCAGTGGGTGGTGAATGCCTACACGCTCTGCATGTCCGCGCTGCTCCTGATCGGCGGCGCCGCGGGCGATCAGCTGGGACGCCGGCGAATCTTCCTGCTCGGGGTCGCCATCTTTGCGGCCGCCTCGCTCGCGTGCGGCCTTGCGCCCACTGCGGCGGTGTTGATCGTCTCGCGCGCCTTGCAGGGTGTCGGAGCCGCACTCCTGATCCCGTGTTCGCTCGCGATCATCGGCGCGGCATTCGAGGAGCAGGAGCGCGGTGCGGCCATCGGTATCTGGTCGGGCGCCTCTGCACTCGCGGCCGGACTCGGCCCGTTGCTGGGCGGATGGTTGGTGGATCACACTTCGTGGCGGGCGATCTTCCTGATCAATCCGCTGCTCGCGGTGATCGCGCTGTGGATCGGGTTGCGACATCTGCCGGAGAGTCGCGATCCCGACGCCGTGCCCGGAATCGACTGGCGCGGCGCTCTGCTGGTCTTTGCCGGGCTCGGGGTGCTCGTCTACGGCCTCATCGAAGCCGCCGTGCTCGGCTGGCGCAATCCATGGGTGTACGGCTCGATCACCGCCGGCCTGCTGGTGCTCGCCGCATTCGTGCTCGCCGAGCGAGTCCGTCGCGCGCCGATGATGCCGCTGACACTCTTTCGCTCACTGCGCTTCAGCGGCATCAACCTGGTGACGCTGCTGCTCTATGGCGCACTCGGCGGCGCGTTCTTCTTCCTGCCGTTCCTGCTCATCCAGGTACACGGCTACTCCGCCACTGCGGCGGGCGCGATCTTCCTTCCGTTCTCAGTGATCCTCGGTGTGTTGTCCCGCTGGTCCGGCAGGATCGCCGATCACTTCGGCGCGCGCTGGCCACTCATCATCGGCCCCGCGCTGGTCGCGGTCGGCTTCGCGCTGCTGGCGCGCGCCACCGGCGATTCGCGCTATTCCGCCGTCCTGTGGCCGATGGTGGTGCTCGCCTTCGGCATGGTGATCACGGTGACGCCGCTCACGACGACCGTGGTCAACGCGGTGCCGGCACATCAGACAGGGATTGCTTCCGGCATCAACAACGCGGTCGCCTCGGTTGCGAGCCTGCTCATGATCGCCGTGCTGGGCACGATTGCCCTGAGCGCGATCGGCCACTCGCTCGATGAGCAGCTCGCGAGCTCGTCGTTGTCGAGAGAGACGAAGGCGGTCGTGGAGAGTGCGCGCGGCGGATTTGTAACTCCGACAATGCCGCCATCGATCCCCGAGGCCGAGCGACGCTCCGCGAACGCGATCGTCGGCTCATCGTTCGTCACAGCGATTCGACTCGTTATGTTAATCGCCAGTGCGATGGCACTGCTCAGTGCGCTGATCAGCGCGCTCACGATCCGCGCAAATCAACCTGAATACGGAAAATCACGCGCACAGCGGCACTAAACCCGCTCTAGACTCGTCAATGAGATGGACTCTGTCTCGCGACGGGGTGACGATAGTGCCGGTGGTATCGCGGAGCGGAGGTCACATGCGCTCTCAGCCAAAAACTCCAATCAGGCTCGGTCGGTTTCGACTGCCGCTCCTCTGTTCGACGCTGCTGCTGTTCGCTGCCTGCGGGCAAGCGGGCAAGAGTGCGCAGCAGCCCGCGGGCCTCTCCGAGCTCGCGTGGGCTCGCGTCGCTCTCGAGCGCAACCCGAGCATCGAGGTCGTGGCTACTGACTTCCAGACCGGAGTCTTCACGCTGCGCGACAAGCGCACCGGCCAGGTGCAGGCGGTGAAGTTGAGCGAACTCGCCGCGGCACCCGTGTCGCAGCTGAGCGCACCCATTTCCCGTCCGGTCGCGCACAGCGAACCCGGGGAGTCGCAGACCGCGAACACCGCTGAGGACGAGGCATCGTCCGCCGACGCCTCTGAGTCGTCATCGGCGCCTCCCGAGCCGGCACCCACACCGGCGCCGTCACAATCATCCACTATGCGCTCCGTCGCCCAGGCGCCCGTGGCCGAAGGCAAGGGCTACACCGTCGAGCGCGCCGATGGACAGGTGAAAGTGAGCGGTCCGGGCGTCAGCATCGTCAGCTCGACGCCCGCCACCGATGTTCCGGGTGGGGATCCGGCGCTGCGCAAGACGGACCCGATCATCTGCGAAGGCCAGCGCATGATCCATCTCGACAATCGCAAGATCTACGTCGATGGCGACGGAGTCACGGCGCGCGCCGGTTGCGAGCTCTACCTGACCAACAGTCGCATCGTTGCCTCGGGCACCGGGCTCATCGTGCAGGACGCGGTCGTGCACATCGACAACAGCTACGTCGAGGGCGCGTCCGGGTCCTTCGAAGCCGCGATGGGCGCCAAGATGTTCGTGCGTGATTCCACGTTCAACGGACTGTCGCGTCGCGATGCGTTCGCCCAGGTGCAGGACCAGGGCGGCAACCAGTGGCGCTGAGCCGATCGCTCTAGTTGAGGCGCGGCGACAGCAGCAAGCGCCCGCCGAGCAGGACGAGAATTCCTCCGCAGACGCGATTGAGGCGGCGCTGCCAGCGCGGATCCCGCCGCAACGCTGCACTCACCGCCCCACCCGCCCACGCATAGAGCAGGTTGACGATCGTCCCTGAGACGATGAACAGCGCGCCGAAGATCAACACCTGCGCGGTCACGCTGCCGCGCGCGGGAGCGGCAAATTGCGGCAGGAACGCCATGAAGAAGAGTGCGACCTTCGGGTTCAACACGTTCGTGATGAGACCCTTGCGGAAAATCTCGCCCGGCCGTGAGGCGGTGGCGCCGGGCAAGTCCGTGGTGCCGGAACTGCGCCACGCGCCGATGCCGAGCCAGATCAGGTAGAGAGCGCCGGCAATCCGCACCGCGTCGAACGCCCAGCGGTGCGCGAGGAGCAGCGCCGCGATGCCAAAGGCCGCGATGCAGGTGTGAAACAGGATGCCGGCTGTGATGCCGAGCGTGGCAAATACGCCGCCGCGGACCCCGTGGCGCGCGCTGTTGGCGAGCACATAAAGAACGTCTGGGCCCGGCGCGAGATTGAGCGCGAGCGTCGCAGTGAGGAACAGCAGCAGTTGAGTCGTGTCGAGCACGTGATCCGGCACTGTCGGGAGTGCCGATCTTCGACCAATGTGATGGCAAGCTCAAGCGCGCTTGCGCACGGCGTGTCGTTACAGCTTTGGGGGAACCGCCGCAGCGGCCGCGAGCGCGCTCAGGCGTCGAAGAACGCCAGCGTGCGAACCTCGATGCTTTCGCGCGGCAAGGCGTCGGCAGGCGCGTCCGGGTCGGCGAACGCGGTGTGTGGTGCGAAGCGTGCGATGCCCGACTCGGACGAATCGAAGCACTTGAGCAGCAGCACCTCATCCGGCGCCATGCACGGCGCGTAATACCAGCGGTGCGCGGAATTGAACCTGACCGTGTAGAACTCCCCGACCCGATCGGGATAGATCAGGTCGGTGGCGACGAGATCATCGAACGCTACGCTGCGCGCATCCGTTACCGCGAGCGGTGAGTCCTCGAGCGGTCCACGGATCGGCCGCCACAGGTTGATCACCGAATAGCGTCGCCCCTCGAGCGCGTCAGCACCCTCGCCCAGCACGTCACGAGCGCGACGTGGACCGGATGCGGCGGTGAAGTCGACGTGCACACGATGGACCGGTGGGCGCGTGGTCGTCGCGGAGCCACGCGACCCACCGGTCGTACGACCGCGGAGCGTGTGATCGAACACCAGGACGCGCGAGGCGCCCGTGAGCTCGGCCACGACGTTGGCGGACTCGGCGTAATACTTCTCGCGGATCGCCGCGGCGTCGTCGAAGTCGCGAAAGCCGCTCGCCCTCGAGGCGAACTGGAATCCCTCGCGGTCGATCGAAAAAACATCGGCGTAAGGCCGAAGGTTGCGGACGGTCACTGTCCGGTCCTCGTACTGCGCGGTGGACTGCTCGACACCCGGCGGCGGGTCGTCCGCGTAGTTACGCGGCCGCTCTTTCGAGGCGACCACATAACTCACGCGACCATCGACCTGCAGCGATGACCCCAGTGCCGCGCCGCTCAATCGCACGTAGCGCACTCCTTCAGTCCGAAGTGCTGCTGCAGACGACGAATGCGCTCGCCCTCCGTCGACTGTGCGGCCTCGGCTGTCCGCTCGGCCTGCGGGTCAATCCAGTACACCGCATCGAAGGGCACCGAGCCCTGGCTGATGCGCGCAATGATGGTGTCGAAGATCGAATACTGTCGCGTGCTCATCGAGTGCCTCCTGCCTGCGCCGCGAATCGCGCTCACCGCGATCCGTCGGGACGCTGGCAGGTTGCACTCGGGCGCTCAAGCGAACAAACAGGGTCTCTTTAGCGCCGTTAAGATTTGCTTTAGCCCTTCAAGCCGCCGCTCTCGGGAACGCGAGCGACTGGCGCCACGCCGGCAGCTCCGAAAGAGCGGTGTGCCAGCGCACGATCTCAGGATATTTCGTCAACGGGATCTGCGCCGGCAACGCGAGGTTGAGCGGCGCGCCGAGCGAGAAATCCGCGATCGTGAGCCTGTCGCCCGCGATGTGCTTGCGCCCCTTGAGATGCGCGTCGAGCACCGCGGCGGAGCGATGAAAGCGCTCCGCGCCCTTCGCCAGCTCCGCGGGATCGGGATCGCCGATCTTGAGCAGCTTCTTCACCAGGTGCTCAAAGATCATGATCGCGCACGCCGAGTCCCAGTGGGCAAGGTCCCAGAACTGCCAGCGCGTGACATCGAGACGCGCGCGCGATTCCGTGGGCAGCAGTCCGCTCTCGGGTTTCTTGTCCGCGAGATACTGCAGGATGGCGTTCGCCTCCCACAGCACATAGCCGTCTTCCTCGAGCACCGGCATGCGCTGGTTCGGGTTGAGCACGGTGAACGGAGCGAGGCGCTGCTCGCCCTTGGAAAGGTCGACCATGTGCTGCTGGAAGTTGAGGCCGAGATGGTTGGCGACCGCGAGCACCTTGAAGGCGCGCGGCGAAGGCGGAAACACGTACAGATTCATCATGACATCACTCCTGCGATGAGCTATTGCGCGGCCGCGGCCGCATAAAGGTCGAGGATTGCAGTCCAGCCGTTCGGCGCATCGACCGCCCCGCGCAGCGTTCCGGCCTGCTCGCCGTAACGCTCGAGATTGCGATGTTCGAGCTCCACCAGCGTGCCCCGCTCGCCATCGGCCAGAAAGCGGATCTCCACCTCCGTCGTCACGTTCGGGTCGTACTGGAACTGCGGACTCAGCTGCCAGCCGAGAATCAGCCGGCCCGGCGGTTCCCAGACCAGCACCCTGCCGACGTCGCATTGCGAGCCGTCCTGGTTGCGCTGATACCAGCGACCGCCGGCGCGCGGTTCGATCACGGCCTCTTTCATGGGCACCTTGCCGATCGAATGTGACAGCGGCCACCAGCGACCGATCCCCGCCGTGAACACTTCAAACGCGCGCGCGGGCGGCGCGTTAACGCGGACGCTTCGGCGGACGGGCGCGACCGTGAGAGTGCGGTTCATCGTGCTTTCCTTTTGCGGGCGTGGAGTCTCGTTCGGTCTGCCGCTCGATTTCGGCCTGAAAGGCGGCCAGCGCCTGGTCCCAGAACTGGTCCAGCCATTTGCGCAGCGGCCCGAGGCCGTGGGGATCGATGTAATAGACCCGACGCGCGCCCTCGGCGCGATCGGCGACGAGGCCGGCGTCTTTCAGGACCTTGAGGTGTTGTGAGACCGCCGGTCGGCTGACGGGCATTTCCTCGGCAATCTCACCGACCGCACGCGGGCCCGCGAGTAGGTGCTCGAACACCTGCCGTCGGGTCGGATCCGCGAGGGCTGCCAGCGCATTAGCGTAAGCCATGCCTTACGGTAATTGATTACTTACCGTAAGGCAAGGCCCTGGCTAGCGCCGGCAAATGGCTTCGACGTTGTTGCCGTCCGGGTCGAGGAGGAATGCCGCGTAATAGCGCTCACCGTAGTCGGGCCGCGGACCGGGCTTGCCGTGATCTCGTCCACCAGCTGTCAGGCCGACGGCATGGAAGCGCTCGACGGCCTCGCGCGTCTCGGCCTTGAAGGCGATGTGTGCACCCGTCCCGGCCTGCCCATCGGCAGCGTGCAGCCACAGGGCCGGCTCGCCCTTCGGTCCCAAACCCGCGACACTCGCATCTCGCGAACTCACTGTGTGACCGAGCGTCGCCAGCGCAGCTTCGTAGAAGCGCACGCTCGCGCCGAGATCCTTCACTTTCAACCCGATGTGATCGTACATGGTGACCTCCTCGATGCCGGAGGTCAGGTTAGAGCGTCGCCGCGAATCGCTCTTGGAGAATCTTGCGTTCTCCTTGCGCGAGCTGCCTGAACGCGCTCGGTGACACACCGGCCGCACGCCGGAACGTGCGCACGAAATTCGACAGGTCGCCGAAGCCCACCTCGTACGCGATATCGCTGATGAGGCGTTCCTGGTCGGCGAGCAGTCGCGCCGCGCGTCGCAGTCTCGAGCGCACCAGGTATTGGTGAGGTGTCACGCCGAGCACGCGCGTGAAGAGGCGCAGGAAGTGAAACGCGCTCAGGTTCACCTGCTGCGCGGCGCTCTGGAGATCGACGCGCTCCTGCGCGTTCGCGGCGATCCAGAGCGCGCTCTCGACGGCACGGCGGCGGTCCGGGGCATGGGCGCGAGGCGGACGACAGTTGCGGCCCGAGACCAGTTCCGTGAAGCGGGCCACCACCAGCAGTGCCGCTTCATCGAGGGCCACGTCCGTCTCCCCTTCCGCGGCCGCCTGCGCCAACTCGCCGAGCACCATGAGCTCTGAGAGCGGCGGCACGCCACCTACGAGCCAGGTGTCACGGCGGGCCAGGGATTCGGCGATCTCGGGGTCGACGTGCAACGACAGGCACTCGTCTCCGTGCGCGTGGTCGTGCGTGCACATGAATTCGTCGCCGGGGTAGCCGATCAGGAAGGAACCCGCGACCAGTTCGAACGCCCGACCGCGGTGCTGATAGCCGAACGAACCGCGCCGCACAAACGAGACGGTATGTCGATCGTGGACTTCGACGAACGGCCGGTCGCCCGGCCCCGACGTACACCTACAGTCGATGACACTGATCGGGCCGCGCTGCAGAGGAGTCGTCGCCAACATGGGCGGGAAGGCTACCCGCCTCGATCACGACGAGCAAACGCGCGCGGCGCGGTGGCGATGTGCTGATCTGCTTTGCCGCCAGCATCTAGCTCGGCAAGCGCAGGTCCGTCGCGCGCCACAGGTACCAGCTCGCGACGGTCCGGTACGGGCTCCAGCGTGCGCCGTATTTCTCCAGCGCCTTCGGCTCCGGGAGCTTGCGCTTGCGGAACGCGATGGCGAAGCCCTTGCGCACGCCGTAATCGTCGACCGGTAACACATCGGGGCGGCCCAGGCGGAAGATCAGCAGCATCTCGACGGTCCAGCGACCGATGCCGCGCACTTCGGTCAAGCGCTCGATGATCGCCTCATCGTCCATGCGGTGGACCTCGGCGAGACTCGGGATGCGCCCCGCGACCGCCTTGCTGGCGAGATCCCGCAGTGAAAGGAGCTTCGAGCGCGACAGGCCCGCGCCTCGCAGCCGCGCATCCGAGGTGCGCAGGATCTGTTCCGCGCTCGGACCGGCGTGAGCGCGCGGGAAGAGCGCGCACACCCGAGCGTAGATCGTCGCGGCGGCCCGGCCGTTGAGCTGCTGGTAGACGATCGCTTCCGCCAGCGCGGTGAAAATGCTCGGCGTGCGATCGAGCTGCAGGCGAAACGGCCCGACCGTGTCGAGGAGGCGCGCCAAAGTGGGATCGGATTCGCGCAGGTGCTTGAGTGCCACGTCCGGGTCATAGCCGAGGACGCCGTCACCTTCGAACAGAGCTTGCTGAGCGCTGGCGGCGGCCCCCTCGATCGACAGCAGGCGCAATTTCGTCGCCACTCCGCCATTCGCTGAAAAGCCGCCGAGACGCCCGTCGGAAGACAAGACACGGTGGCAGGGCACGATCAGCGCAAAGGGATTGCGTCCCAACGCCTGGCCCACGGCGCGCGCGGAGCCCGGCGCACCGAGCCGCTTGGCAATCTCGCCGTAGGAGAGCGTGGAGCCCGGCGGAATCTCACGCGCGATCTCGTAAACCCGCCGATGGAACGGCGGCACCCCTTCCATGTCGAGCGCGACCGCGGAGAGGTCGCCGCGCCCGGCGCGCAGCAGCGCGACGATCTCCTCGAGCGCATGGCGCACCTGCGGCGGCGGCGGCGCTTCGCTCGCATCCGGGAAGCGCTTGGCGAGGCGCGCTCGCGTGTCGAGCTCGCGCCGTTCGGGAAGCTGCACACCGACGAGGCCGCGAGCGTTCCAGGCGAGGCCGCACCAGCCGATCGGTGTGTCGAAGACCGCAAAGGCCTGTTCGCTCATGGTCGAATCCTGCATCGGAGGTCGCATGCCGGCTTGGATGATCTTGCTAGAATGCCGGCGAGGTCAATCGGATGCCAGGCATCAAGCTCGTCGACGTGTCGATCCGCGATGGCAACCAGAGTCTCTGGGGCGCCACCGGGCTGAACACGGCACAGTCGCTCCAGGTCGCACCGCTCCTCGATCGCATCGGTCTGCAGGCGATCGATTTCACCTCGAGCACGCACATGGGCATCTCGGTGCGCACCCACAAGGAAAACCCGTGGGAATTGCTCCGCCGCATGCACGCCGCGGCGCCGCACACGCCCTTGCAGTTCATCACCACGGGCTTTCGCTTCATCTCGTGGGAGACCTCCGACGCCGAGTTCATGCGGCTCGCCTATCGCACACTCGTCGCCAATGGCATCGGGCGCTTCGCGTTGATCGATCCGATGCACGATGAGCAGGCGCTCCTCGCCGGCGCGCGCATGATCCGCGAGGAAGGCGGCGAGGTGCTCGCCGGCCTCACGTATACGATCAGCTCGGTGCACGACGATGAGTTCTACGCGAGCCTCGCGGGCGCGCTCGGCGCATCGCCGGACGTCGCGCGCATCTACATCAAGGATCCGACCGGCCTGCTGACGCCGGAGCGTGCGCGCACCCTCATTCCTGCGGTGCGCGCCCGCATCGGCAGCAAGCCTCTCGAATTGCATTCGCATTGCACGATCGGGCTGGCACCGCTCACGTACATGACCGCCGCCGAACTCGGCATCGACGCGCTGCACGTGGCCGCTGGGCCGCTCGCGAACGGCACCTCGCTCCCGGGCGCGCGTCGCATCACCAACAACCTGCGTGAGCTCGGTTACGCGGTGGACGTCGATGACGCAACGCTCGATCGCGTCGCGGACTATTTCTCGCGGCTCGCGCAGGCCGAAGGGCTGCCGTCAGGGACACCGCAGGAATACGACGCAGCCTTCCTGCGCCACCAGCTGCCGGGCGGCGCGATCACCACGACGATTCGCCAGCTGGAGGAACTGAACCTGCGCGACCGCTTGCCCGCGGTGATCGAGGAGACCATCCGGGTTCGCACCGAGCTCGGTTACCCGATCATGGTCACGCCGTTTCCGCAGATCGTGTGCACGCAGGCGCTCTTCAACGTCATCGGTGCCGAGCGCTACGCCACGGTGCCCGACCAGGTGATCCGCTACGTGCTCGGCCGCTTCGGCCGTCCCACCGCACCCGTCGATCCCGACATCAAGGACCGGATCCTCGAGCGTCCGCGCGCACGCGAGCTCGCCGCCGAACCGCCACCGCCGTCGCTCGCGGAACTGCGGCGCCGCTTCGGCAAGAAGATGCCGGACGAGGAGTTTCTGCTGCGCGCCGTGATGCCCGCGGAGCAGGTCGACGCGATGCTCGCGGCCGAACCTGCGCCGTCGCGGTACAACCCGGACACACGGCCTCTCCTCGAACTCATCCGCGAGTTGAGTGAGCGCGACGATGCCGCGGAGCTCATCGTCGAGAAAGCGGACTATCGTCTCGAGCTGCGGCGTCGTGCCCGGGAGCCGGCCTGACACGCGCGCGCCGGGGCGGCGGCGGCCTGGCACGTTCGCGCCGGCGTAACGACGGCGCGGCGCGCCTGAAGGCCGCACGCGCGTTCGTCTTCGATCTCGACGGCACGCTGGTGCTCGGCGACCGCAGCAACAAGGCGATTCGTCCGCTTCCCGGAGCACTCGAACTGCTGCAACGACTGCGCGGCCTGAAGGTCCCCTTCGCGATCTTCACCAACGGCACGGTGCGCACCCCGCAGGAATATGTCCACGAGTTGCGCGAGGCCGGGATCGAGATCGAGCCGCACCGCGCCCTCACTCCGAGCAGTGTGGCTGCGGAGTACTTCGTAGCCCAGGGCTACCGGCGCGTGCGCGCACTCGGCGTCGAAGGCGTGTGGCGACCGTTGGAGGAAGCGGGCCTGCAAGTCGTGCGTGGCACTACGAGCGAGCCGGTGGACGCCGTTTTCGTCGGCTGGTATCGCGAGTTCAAGATGGACGAGCTCGACGTCACGTGCAGCGCCGTAGCGGGCGGCGCGCGACTCTATACGGGGTCGCTCGCGCCCTACTTCGCGAGCGCACAAGGCAAGGTGCTCGCCTCCTCGCGCGTCATCTGCAGCGCGATCGCGAGCGTCACCGGTAAACGCGCAACGGTACTCGGCAAACCTTCAGTGCAAGCGGTGCGCTGCGCCGCGCGCCGCCTCGGCGTCAAGCCCGCCGAACTCGCCGTGGTGGGTGATGACCCGGCACTCGAAGTCTTCATGGCCCGGCGCGTCGGCGCGACGGGCATCGCGGTGCGCACCGGCGTGTGGGGCCAGGGCGAAGTCTCGCGCCTCCCCGCCGCCCACCG